>JBBSUG010000022.1:0-73480 GCA_038235165.1 Pyrinomonadales bacterium | reverse complement strand
GTAATCGTCAATCGAAAGGAAAAGATATTGCGGACAGGTTTCGGCAAACGCGGGAATGCCGCGATCACGCGCTTGCCGGACTTGGTTGAGCGCGTCGGTGCAGCTTAAATGCACGATATAAACAGGCGTTTCCGCCATTTCCGCGAGCGCGATGGCGCGATGCACACCTTCGGCTTCGGCAATCGTCGGACGAGTCAGCGCGTGATATTTCGGCGCGGTTCTGCCTTCCGCCAAAAACTTTTTGATAATTTCGTTAATGACGATGCCGTTTTCGGCGTGCATACACACTAAGCCGCCGCGTTCGCCGGCGGCAGACATTGCGCGGTAAATCGTCGCGTCATCAGATAAAAACACGCCCGGATATGCCATAAATAATTTGAAAGACGTGATGCCTTCGTCAATCAATTTAAACATTTCGGGTTTGTTGTGGTCTTCAAAATCGGTAGTAATCAAATGAAAACCGTAATCAATGACGGCTTTGCCCTGCGCCTTTTCGTGCCATTTGTCCGCGCCGAGCAACATTGATTCGCCCTTGTTCTGCACCGCGAAATCAATAATCGTCGTCGTCCCGCCAAACGCCGCCGCGCGAGTTCCGGTGTAAAAATCATCGCTCGATTCCGTCCCGCCGAACGGTAACTCCATATGCGTATGCGGATCAATTCCGCCCGGAATCACAAGTTTGCCGGAAGCGTCAATAATTTTATCCGCTTCCATTTCGAGCGTTTTGCCAATGACCGAAACTTGTTCGTCTTCGATTAAAATATCCGCTTTGTAGTCATCGACCGCTGTTACAATTCGTCCGTTTTTGATTAGTGTTTTCATATTATTTTACGATTTCCAACTTATAACTTCCTTTATAACTTGCCAATGATTCTCTTCTTTTTTCAACAAGTAATATGCACCTTTGCCGCATAATACTTTGCAAACATCTGAAAAATGAACAAATGCTTGCTTACCATTTTTGCTAAATCCAACTCTCGAAAATTCGTAGTATTGAGATTCTTTTTCTAATTTTTTCTCGGAGTCTATTTTGCCGATTACAGGATAATCAAAATCAACTGGCTGTTTATCAATCGAAAGTGTATTTTGGTTTCTTTTTAAGTAAGCGTCTAAAGTATCAGTTTGCAGTTCAGAAAATTGTTCTGCAAAGAATTCACGATTAACTCCAAATGCTTCATCGGGCGAACCATATAATACAATGAAGCTCTTTCTCTTATCTTTCAAGAGAGTTTTATAAACAGCATATTCTTCTTGGATAATGTCAAAAGGCGCATCAACATTACTTGAAATTTTCTCAACATTTTCGCGGTAACAAGACAAACTCGAAATGAATATGGCAAAGAGTAAAACTATTCTTGTGAACTTATATTTAATCATATTGAATTTTCCCAACTCACCACAAAAACTTCACTCATTTCGGCATTATTTGAGCGTTTTGCCTATGACCGAAACTTGTTCGTCTTCGATTAAAATATCAGCGCGATAATCGTCAACAGCCGTGACGATTGTTCCATTTTTGATTAGTGTTTTCATAATTTTTTCTCCACAGAAAGCAAAAGGCGCGACAATTTCCTTTTCAATTTTAGCGGCGCATTTGTCGAACGCTTAGTTGAAAAGGGATTGTCACGCCATTTTAGTTCAAGTTTGTCCGGCGGCAAAGTTATTGAAAGCTAATGTGAAATATTTGTTTGCAGGGCAGGTCAGTCGAGTGTTTTCAGGAACGAACGGACGGCAATTAAATTTTCCTTCAAAATAAAACCGCGTGCGCCCGCTTCGTCCGCCGCCTGCCGCATATCTTTGTCGTCGTAGTTGGTGACCATTAAAATCTTCGCGTCCGGGTATTCGGCGATGATGAGGCGGACGGCGGTTAAACCGTCAACGTGCGGCAGGTCAATGTCCATCAAAACCCAGTCGGGGTGAAAACGAACGTACAATTCCAAAGCCGCCGCGCCGTCGCTGCATTCGTAAATCTCTTCGGCGAGCGGGGCGATCAGGGTGCGGATCATTTGCCGGATTGGACGGTTGTCTTCGACGATTAAAATATTCATTGGGGGTTTATTTCTCAAATCCATTGAGTTCATCTGTCAATGCGGTTTTCCCGATGTTTGGTAAAAGTTTTGAGTTCGCGGCATATTATACGCCGATGAAGCGCAGCGGACGGGCAAGAGGCGTTCCGCATTTGAACTCGAAACTCAATCTATTGCCAGAAAATATCCAATTCATACTCCTTGGCACCGCCGCCCGAATCGGAGACTTCGATAACGGTCGTAAAATCGTTTTCCTTTGAAGGCTGCTGAACAACGCGGGCGTTTCCGCGCCCTTTTTTCGTCGAGACCGCTACCGTTACGCGGCTGTTGGGCAGTGCCGCTGTAAAGTTGAATTTTCCGTCGGTGTATTCTTTGCCGCCGAGCGTTTGAATGCTCAAATCCCTTTTGCGAACGGTGATTTGAATTTTGTCGTCAACCGTTCCCTGCCAGTAAACGTGTCCGAGAATTCGCGCGTTGGCGGTCTCACTTTTATTACCATTGCCGCCACCCGAACGAGCATTTCCTTTAAAACCGAGTTCGGCATTAATGTTTTTGATGGAATTCGACACATTGCTCCACAAATTGCGGTTTGAACTGTAAAGCGGGATGCGCCCAGCCATCGTTCAACATAGAAACGGCATCGTTCAGCCCGGGTGAATTCGTGTTGCGGTCGCCTACGACTTTTTGAAAAACTCCCGCGCTTGCGTCAAGCTGTGCCGCCAGATACGCTTCTTCCAGCTGCGCCCGGTTTGCCGAATGATTGCGAAGAATTACGTCGGAGGTTTTGTCCGCCAGTTCAACCGTTTGATTCTTCAAATTGTTCGTATATTCCTCAAGATACGGTGTTAAAAAGCTGCTCTACGCGAAAGCCGTCGAACTGAAAACCGCCGTTGCGAAAAGTGTCGCCAAAAGTAAATTTTTCATATTTTTTCTCCAAAAGATTTAGTCGGGGAAATAATTTTCCCGCTGCGCTGCTCAGAGAGGCGGGATTTTTCCATTAACAGAAGAGGAAAATTCCCGCCGCTGACATCAAAAGCCGCCGTCAATCGCCGTGAAGGTCAGATCGGCGAGGTTGTCGCTGATTGATAACACCTGCGGCGCAAATTTGTAGCGTTTCGAGGCGACCGCGACGATCACCGTTTGTCCCGCTTCAACCTCGCTGAAATGAAAGTAGCCGAATGCCGTTGTCCGCGCCGTGCGCCGATTGCCCCGGGCATCGGTCAGGGTGACGATGGCGTTGGTCAAACCTCTGCCGCCGCTGACTAGAACTCTGCCCGCCACCGATACGGCAGCGGCGGTTGGCGCGAGGGTTTCAAATGCGCCAATGTCGGAGCCGTTGCCGCCCGCCGCATTTGCAATTGCCGGATCGTCAAACGGACGCATAAAGCCGCGCTGATCGGTGGTGATACCGGAAACTGCCGAACCTTTGTCAATTGCCGGACTTCCCGCCAGTAATTGATGCGTCTGCGTCGCCCCGCCGTTGTTGCCCAAAGGTGCGAGTTGAGCATTTTGATTGAGAATATTGCCGGTCGTCGTGCCGGTGATGGTCGTGCCGCTCGTATTGCCGATCAGATTGTAGCCCTGCGAATTCAAAGTGCCATTAAAATCGGGACTGCCCGCCGCCGAATTGCTCGCGATGATCGTGTTTCGCATATTGACGGAGCCGGTAACATTTTTTATTCCGCCGCCTTCCCCGGACGTGGAATTACCGCTGACGGTCGAATTCGTCAGATTTAAGTCGCCGCGATTGATAATGCCGCCGCCATCAAGACCCGCCGAATTGCCGCTGATGGTTGAGCTAGTTACATTTATCGTGCTACCTGATGCAGGCTCTCCATTGAAAATGCCGCCGCCGAAACCGAGTGACGAATTGCCGCTGACAGTCGAGTTAATTAATGTCGTCATTGCGGTATCACGTTGGCAGTTACAAATCCCTCCTCCGTTTCCGTTTGACAAATTACTGCTGACGGTCGAATTAATCAGCGTGACTGCACCGTTGTTATAGATACCGCCGCCACTGTTGGTCCCGCTGTTGATAACCGAGTTACCGCTGATGGCTGCATTCTTTAACGTCAACGAACCGCTATTGATGATCCCCCCGCCGATAGTGCCGAGCGAACCGCCGAAATTCTTGCCTCTGCCGCCGGTGATGGTTAAGTTGCTGATCGTGACGGTCGCACCGTCGAGAGCAAAGAAGATGGTGCTTTGATTGTTGCCCGAAACCGTCAGCAGATTTGCTCCTGTCCCGGTAATCGTCAAGGTGCCGCTGCCGCCCGTAATTTGCAGTTCGCCGTTCGCCCCGCCCGTCAAAGTAATTGTCTGCGCCGAGGCGAAAACCGTTGCATCGAAAACGATGGTGTCGTCAGCCGTCGTGCCGTTCGCCGTCAAAATCGCGCTGCGCAAACTGCAATCGTTCACCGCCGCCGCCGTGCAAGCCGTCAACGCGCCGTTATCAACTGTCGTGTCAACCGTGTAAGTCGCCGCCCGTGCGCTTGCCGTTAATAATAAAACTCCGATTACTGCTGCTAATATTGCGCTGTTTATTTTGTGATTTAACATATAATCTCCATTTTTTTGCTTTTGAATATTTTTACTTTCGGGAATAACCGGTTAGAAAGCGGCGGAATTTTTCGGGGACCGGATTGGAAAATCCCGCCGCTCAAGGGTTTACGAATTAAGGAGAAACTCCGTCGCCGTCAATCGCCGTAAAGTTCAGGTCGGTGATGTTGTCCACGACCGACACGACTTGCGATGAAAACTGAAACCGCTTCGATCGGACATCAGCGACGTAGGTTTCACCGACCGCAACATCGTTAAATGCGAAATAACCGAACGAGCTTGTTCTTGCTGTTCGCTGAACGCCCTGTGCGTCGGTCAAAGTAACAAATGCGTTGTGCAAACCTCTGCCGTTCGGCGTTCGGACTCTGCCGGAAACCGCTGCATTAGCGGCGGTCGGACCCGCCGCCACGAGAATCGAGTATTTGATCGCCGTCGAGTTGGCGCCGTCGGTCACATTCAGCGTGAACGGGAAGGTTCCGGCAATCGTCGGCGTGCCGGTCACGGAAACGCGGGCGACGGCAATGGCGGAAGCGGCATCGGTTTGGAAATTCGGTTTTTCGGCGAGCGTCGGTGCGCTGGTTTGTAAAGTCAGTCCTGGCGGCAAAGAACTGCCGCTTGCCAGCGAATAAGTGAACGCGCCGTTGTCGGGCGTGATCGTCTGGTTGTAGAAAGTTGACACTCTACCGTCGAGAAGTTGGGCGACGAAATTGGCATTGACTTCAAACGCGCCGATGTCCACCGCTCCGACGCGAATCGAGCTGCGCTGATCGGTCGCCGGTGCGCCGCTCGAAGTTCCGGCGTTGATGGCGGGCGAAGTTGCAAGCAGCGCGTGCGTCAGCGTCGTGCCGCCGTAGAAGCCGAGCGGCGCGAGTTGAGCATTTTGATTGAGAATGTTGCCGGTCGTCGTGCCGTTGATGGTCGCGCCGCTCGTGTTGTCGATCAGATTGTAACCCTGCGAAGTGAGCGTGCCGTTGAAATCGGGACTGCTCGGAGCGGCATTGCCCGCGATAATGGCGTTACGTGCATTAATCGTACCTAGCTCGTTATAAATGCCGCCACCCTGCTGATTTGCAGAATTTTTGCTGACAGTCGAGTTTGTGCAATCTACTGTACCCCGAAAGTTATCAATGCCGCCGCCGAAAACTGCCGAGTTACTGCTGACAGTCGAGTTGGTTAGTGCCAATATCCCGGCATTCTCAATGCCGCCGCCGTAGCCTGCGGACACATTGCCGTGGATCACCGAATTTGTAATATTTACGGTTCTTCCCTGTAAGTTAAAAATGCCGCCGCCGCCGCCGATTGTATTTGCTGAATTATTGTTGTTAATCGCCGAATTCGTAACTATCAATGTGCCGGCATTGTAAATACCGCCACCCTGTTGACTTGCCGAGTTATTGCTGACGGTCGAGTTAGAGAGGGTCAGGCTGCCGCCGTTGTAAATGCCGCCGCCGTCGCCGCCGCTATTTGCGGCAGTGGTATCGGAATTATTGCTGACGGTCGAATTAGTGATCGTCAATGTGCCGCTATTGTAAATGCCGCCGCCGCCGATGTTTGAAGTGCCGCCAGTAACTTTCAGCCCGTCAATCGTCACGTTTGCGGTTTGTGCAATGACGAACACGCTGCTCATATTATTGCCCGACACAGTTACAGGTGCCGCGCCTGTGACTCTGATTGTTATTGAACCACTAACACTTATGTTTAATTGGTTTCTTGACAAAGTTATGGTCTGCGCCGAAGCGAAGACATTAGCATCGAAGATAATCGTGTCCGAGTCGCTCGCTCGATTAATCGCACCGCGCAAAGTGCAGTCATTCGCCGCCGCTGTGCAGGGCGTTGATGTGGCGTTGTCTGCCGTCGTGTCAACCGTGTAAGTCGCCGCCCGTGTGCTTGCCGTTAATAATAAAACTCCGATTACTGCTGCTAGTATTGCGCTGTTTATTTTGTGATTTAACATTATTTTTTATTCCTTATTTTTCGTTTTCTTTTGGAAACCTTGATTGCCCGATCCGAGCAACTTCGGCAAACTCGACCGCTTCGTGTTTTCGCAAGAATTTCTATTACAGGCAAGTATGCGTGGTAAAAAGGGGTTTGAGTATCGCCACAAGTGAGCATTTTATCTAATCACTGGTAGGTGTTTTTGGTGCTGTTTGATGTTTTTAAAATGCAGAAACTCGCCCGAAGTGTGTCTTCGTGCGCTTGCTCCGTGCGGACTTCCGCGTTTATTTTACATTGACGTTTTTAGAGTTTGGATTTGTGTTCGACGGCGAATTTCATCAGCGCGTGATTGCCTTCGAGAGCGAGTTTCAGATTGATGTTTCGGCGATGGGTTTTGACGGTCGCCGGACTGATAAAAAGTGTTTCGGCGATTTGATTGTTGGTTTGATATTCGGAAACTAACTTGAGAATTTGCCGTTCGGTCGGGGTGAGATTTTCTAAACCTGATAACTCGACCGGCGGTTTTTGTTTTTGTTGAAAAAGAAGATTCGTGAGAGCCGGACTGACGTAGTTTTGACCGCTGACGACGGTACGAACGGCGTTCAAAATATCTTCGGTCGCGCTGTCTTTTAAAACGTAGCCGTTTGCGCCGCAGCGCAGGGCTTCGTTGAAAAATTCTTCGTCGTCGTGAACCGTCATTAAGATAACTTTGCCCGCAAAAGACTGTTCGCGCAAAGCCTGCAAAACTTCCAATCCGGTTTTATGCGGCATATCAATATCGAGAATCACCACGTCCGGCTGGCGCATCAGCGTTTCGTTCAAAGCCGTTTCGCCGTCGCCGCATTCGACGAGAACTTCGAAAAACTCATCGCGTTCGATAATCTGCCGCAAACCCTGCCGCATAACCGGATGATCGTCGGCGATAATGGCTGATATTTTTGTCTCCATAAGTCTCAAACTTTACAGTTTATTTTCAAACGAATTATTGTTCCGTTTTCCTTTGTCGAAATAATTTCTAAAATTGAACCTAAAATACGCGCCCGTTCGTTCATTCCGGTCAGTCCGAAACCGCCGGATTTTCTTTCGTCAACGGCATATTGATTAAAACCCGTGCCGTTATCGCGGATTTCGACGTTGATGATTTTTTCCGACTTTTTGATTTCAATTGCCGCGTCGCTCGCACCCGAATGTTTGATAATGTTGTTGAGCGATTCCTGCAAGATTCGGTAGAGATTGATTTCCATTTCGGGCGGCAGAATTTTATCAATATTATCCGGCTTCGTGACGACTTTTAAGTTCGACGAATTCGCTTTTCTAACTAACGCCTCGATTGCTTTGGTCAAACCGAGCCGGTCAATTTGAAACGGGCGCAGATTTCCGGCGATTTCGCGCACTTCGGCGAGCGATTCCCCGGCGGCTTCGGCGATTTCTTCCATCTGATCAAAAGCGTGTTCGACATTTTCGCGTTCCGACAAACTTATCAACGCCCGATTTTTGATGATGACGAGATTTTGGCTGAGACCGTCGTGCAGTTCGCCGGCGATTCGTTTGCGTTCGTTTTCCTGCGATTCGATCAGCCGCCGCGATAATTCTTCCTGCGCCCGTTTGCCGCGTTCCAATTGATTGATGCGCCGCCGATAGATCAAAAAAAGAAAAACCGCCACCGCCGCCGCCGCCAACACCGCAAACCACCACGTTCGGTAAAAAGGCGGCAGAACCATAATCTGCAAACGCTTGCCTTCCATATTCCAAACGCCGTCGCTGTTGGCGGCAATCACCTGAAAACGGTATGTTCCCGGCGCGGCGTGCGAATAATAAGCCGTCCGCCGGTTTCCCGCGTCAACCCAATCTTCGTCCAAACCTTCGAGCCGGTATTTGAAACGGACATTTTCCGAATTGATAAACGAGAGAGCGGTGTATTGAATCTCGAAATTTTGCTGCGACGGTTCGATTTGGATTTTGGATTTTTCGTTACCGTTCACGGGTTCCGCCGCATTTCCAAAATCTAAATCAGCCAGCAATTTATTATCAACTTTGACGCTTTCGATGACGACTGGCGGCGGCTGTTTATTGATCTTTATTTCCTTCGGATCAATCATCGCAATGCCGTCCTGCGTCGGAAACAAAAGCCGCCCGTCGCGCGTTTTGACACCGCCGGGGAAACGTCCGCCGTTACATTCGATGTTGAGCATTCCGTCCGATTTTCCGTAAGCGACCGACGTGATCGTTTTGCGCGTTCCGTCGGCATATTCGTTTAGCTCGTCTTTGTTGACGCGGTAAATTCCGCGATTTGATGAAATCCAAAAATTACGTTTATCATCTTCAAGAATCTGAAACGCACCGTCATTATAAAGTCCGATACTCGAATCGTAATGAGTGAATTTACCGTCTTTGAATCGTGCCAGCCCGCCGTCGTAAGTGCCGATCCAAAGTGTGCCGTCCGCGTCTTCATAAAGCGCACGAATGGTGCGCCCCGGCAGACCATCGCTTTCCGTCCAACTCGTCATCTGCCCGTTTCGATAGCGCGATAACCCGCCGTAAGTGCCGATCCAAAGACCGCCGCCATTTGCTTCGATAATTACTTTCGTGTCATCTCCGGCAAGTCCGTTTGCCGTCGTAAAAGTCGTCATCACGCCATCTTTGAGCCGGGTTAAACCAAAATTGCCGCCGATCCAAAGCGCGTTTTCGCGGTCACTGTAAATCAAATAAATCTCGGTTTGTGTCGGCAGTTGTCCGGGCATAAAACGAACAAAACGATTTGCTTCGCGCACATACACAACCCCGTGATCGCTGACGAGAATCCGCCCGTCGGGAGTTTTGCCGATGGCATTGACGTAAAAATTTTCGGTTGACTCAATAAGGGCAAAACGTCCGTTGGTCAAAGTGAAAAGTCCTTTTGTCGTTCCGACCCAAACTGTCCCGTCACCGTCTTCATAGACCGGATAGACGTTATTGTCAGTCAAACCCTCGGCAGTCGAAATTGTTGTAACGACTTTTTTTCGCGCCCGAAATAACCCGTTGCGGAGTGTGCCGAACCAAAAATTGTCTTCGCCGTCCTGATATGCCGTGAAAAGGTTTTCCGCGCCGTCCTGATTTGACGTGATAATACCTCCGGTTTTCGGCGAACTATCGGCGGATTTTCTGAAGATCAATTCATTCCGTATTGTTTCCAGATCAGTCAGCCAGAGCGAACCCTGTTCATCCCGCGAAATCAACCGTAATTTTGCACCTAACAAAAACTGCGTCGGATATTTCGGCAAACCATCCGCCGCATCATAACTGCGAACTATCTTTCCGTTTTCAACCCGAATCAATTTTCCTTTGAAAGTCACCAACCAGATAATTCCCTTTGTATCCTGCGCTGCCGCCAGCAATCTGTTGTCGTTTAAATTATCAGCTATGGAAAATCTCAATTGCCGACCATCAACACGACATTCCATGAATTCGGCAATAGGTTTGCAAGCTATAATCGTATTTTTAGAGTGAACGATATTTGCCGTCTGCGGATAAGTCGCCGCCCAATCGAATGAGGAAAATTGCCCGTCCGAAAAATGAATTGTTCGATCATCGTCCCCAAACAATAAGGCGTTGCCGTCACTGTCACCATACAAAAAGGAGTTTTCTCTTGTAACACCTTCCGCTGCGCCGAAACTGCTGAACCGACCGTTGTGAAGCCGCACGACACCGCTTTCTTCGGTCGCCGCCCACAAATCTCCGCTTGAATCTACGAATAGGTTGATAAACCGATTATTAACAATTTCCGGCGTATTGCTTTTATTAAAAACAGTGAACCGCATACCGTCAAATCTGACCAACCCGTCAACCGTCGCCATCCATAAATAACCGTCCGGCGTTTGCTTGATGTCATAAATCGAATTTTGCGGCAGCCCGTCATCTGCCGTCCAATTGTCGAACCGATACTGCGCTGCCACTGTCGCAGCAAGTAGAAACAAGGTAAATATTAACGCTCGGATCACATTAAATTTTCATAGCAGGTTACAAAGTCAGGGTTCATTGACACAGTGACAAATCAGCAAATGCACGTCAAGTTTCGGTTAGACCGACCCTGGTAAATTTGCCGCTTTAAATTGAAATGTTTTTTCGATAATCATCAAATATCGCTGCAATTCGCTCACTTTTGACAAGTAGTTTCACAAATTCCATTTCGAATGCCTTGCCGCTCAGCGAAAGTTGTTCATCTTCAATTAAAATATCGGCGCGATAATCGTCAACCGCCGTGACAACGTGTCCGTTTTTGACCGATGTTTTTATAATTTCAGTGGCTGTAAATAACTCGCGGCATCTGTCTATATTACATTTTTGGCACTAACTATTTACAGTAACTACTTTTCTCAACGCCCGCATCAAATTCTCGTTTTCCTCCGGCGTACCGACCGTGATTCGCAGACAACCGCCGCACAGTTCGACATTGTTCCGGTTGCGGACGACGATTTTTTCGGCAAGCAGGAAATTATAAATTTTTAGCGCGTCGGTCGTTCTCACCAGCACAAAATTTGCATCGGTCGGGTAAATCTTTTCAACAAAATCGAAATCCCGCAAATCGGCAACGAGTTTTTCGCGTTCAGTGATGATTTTTTCAATCGTCGTTTTAACCTCATCGGCATTTTGCAAAGCGTCTAAAACTGCATTCTGCGCGATTTCGGAAATATTATACGGCGGCTTTACTTTATTGAAAAGCTCAATAATTTCCGCATTGGCAAATGCCAAACCCACACGCAAACCGGCTAAACCCCACGCTTTCGAAAATGTTTGCAGCACGACCAAATTCGGAAAATTGTTGATTTCACTCATCAAAGACTTTGCATCGGAAAAATGAATATACGCTTCGTCAACGACGACGATTCCGCCGAAATCTTTGGCTAAATTCAAAATTTCTTCCCGCGCAAACGAATTCCCCGTCGGATTATTCGGTGAACAAACAAAAAGCAACTTCGTCTGCGCGTCCACCGCATTTTCTATCGCTGACAAATCGAGTTGAAAATTGTCAGTTAAATTAACTTTTTTGATCGAAACATCGTTAATTTCCGCCGAAACTTCATACATTCCATAAGTCGGCGGACAAATTAAAATATTGTCCGTGCGCGGTTCGCAAAAAATGCGAAACAGCAAATCAATCGCTTCATCGCTGCCGTTGCCGATAAAAATTTCAGACGGTGCAGCATCATTTATCGCGGCGATTTTCTCCTTTATTGCCCATTGCAGCGGGTCGGGATAACGATTGTAATTTTTCTCCAGCGGCGACCCGAAACTGTTTTCGTTGGCATCGAGAAAAATCTGCGCCGCGCCGGTAAACTCTTTCCGCGCCGACGAATACGGCGTTAAGCGTTTGATATTTTCACGAACTATGTTTTCTAAATTCATAAGATTTTTAACCACGAACAAACACGCACATTTCACGAAATTTTTAATATGTAGATTTTGAAGTTTTTACAATTCCTTTCGTGTCTTTTCGTGTTTGTTCGTGGCTAATTTATCCAAACGAACCGTGATCGCGTTTTTGTGCGCCTGTAACTGCTCGGCTTCCGCCATACATTCGATGGCGCGACCGAGGTTTTTGATACCGTCTTCGGTCAACTTTTGAAACGTGATTTTTTTAACGAACGAATCGAGCGAAACGCCGCTGAAACTGCGGGCGTAACCGTTCGTCGGCAGCGTGTGATTTGTTCCCGAAGCGTAATCGCCCGCCGATTCGCACGAGTAATTGCCGATGAACACCGAACCGGCGTTAATCACTTTTTCGGCGATCTCTTCGGCATTTTCGACTGCTAAAATAAGATGTTCGGCGGCATATTCGTTAAGCAGTTCGAGTGCCGTTTCCGTATTTTCGACCAAAATCGCTTTGGAATTTTCAAGCGCGGCGGCGGCGATGCTTTTGCGCGGCAAAACTTCAAGCTGTTTTTCGATTTCCGCGTTCGCTTCGTCAATAACTTTTGCGCTCGTCGAAACGAGCAAAACCTGCGAGTCAACTCCGTGTTCGGCTTGCGACAATAAATCTGCCGCGACGAAGGCGGGAATCGAAGTTTCGTCGGCTAAAACCGCCACTTCCGAAGGTCCGGCGGGCATATCAATCGCCGCGCCGTGTTTGACGACCTGCTGTTTGGCTTCGGTGACAAATTGGTTGCCGGGACCGAAAATTTTGTAAACCTGCGGCACTGTTTCAGTTCCGAAAGCCATCGCGCCGACGGCTTGTGCGCCGCCGATTTTGAAAACTTTCGTCACGCCGCAAATTTGTGCCGCGTAAAGCGTAGCAAAATTCACCGTGCCGTCGGCGGCGGGCGGCGAACACATCACGATTTCGCGGCATCCGGCGATTTTCGCCGGAATCGCCAACATCAAGACAGTCGAAAAAAGCGGCGCGGTTCCCGCCGGAACATACAGTCCGACTTTTTCAATCGCCACCGACTTGCGCCAGCAAAAGACGCCGGTCATTGTTTCGATGATCTGCGGCTTTTCGGCTTGAGCGGCGTGAAACTTTTCGATATTCGCTTTGGCAATTGCAATCGCTTCCTTTAATTCGGTCGAAACCTGCGCTTCGGCGGCGGCAAATTCTTCTTCCGTCACGAGAAATTCGTCGAGTTCGACTTTATCAAAATGACGTGAGCAAAATTTTAACGCCTCGTCGCCGTGCTGCCGGACATCCTTCAAAATATTGGCGACCGTCCGTTCGAGAAAAGTATCGTCGAGTCGCGGACGCGCCAGAATTTCGCCCCACATTTTTTTATTCGGATTAGTAATAACTTTCATAATTTTCAGCATTTTCAGCATTGATTGAATTTTCGCTGACAACTTTTTCCACTTTGCGTTCTTTGCGCCTTTGCGTGAATTATTATTTTTTTCGCGCAAATAATATCGGCATCGGCTATTGAATCATTTGGTCAATCGAAAGCACTAAAACACCTTCCGCGCCTTCATTTTTCAGACTTTCGACGACTTCCCAGAAATCGTTTTCGTTGATGACGGAATGCACCGAACTCCAACCGGTCTCGGCGAGCGGCATCACCGTCGGGCTTTTGATTCCAGGCAACAGCCCGATAATTTTGTCTAGTTTATCGTTTGGTGAATTGAGCAGAATATACTTATTTTCGTTTGCGGCGTTGACCGAGCGAATGCGGAAAAGCATTTTTTCCAAAATTTTTCGCTCGCGTTCGTCGAGATTTTTTCGCGCAATTAAAACGGCTTCGGAATTTAAGACGGTTTCAACCTCGCGCAGACCGTTGGTGAACAGCGTGCTTCCCGAACTGACGAGATCGCAAACCGCGTCCGCCAAACCGATTGACGGAGCGATTTCAACCGAACCGCTGATCGTGTGAATTTCGACATTGACATCGTGCCTGCCGAAAAATTCGCTCAAAATGTGCGGATATGTCGTGGCGATGCGTTTGCCCTCCAAATCTTTAACCGTTTTGTAATCAAACATTTTCGGCACGGCGAGCGACAGACGGCATTTGCCGAAACCGAGTTTTTCGACCGTTTCGACATCGCGGTTGTCTTCCGCCAATACGTTTTCGCCGACGATGCCGATGTCCGCCACGCCGTCTTCGACATATTGCGGAATGTCATCATCGCGCAAAAAGAAAATTTCGAGCGGGAAATTTCGCGCCTCGCTGCGAAGTTTGCCTAAACCGTTGCTGAAATTGATGCCGCAGTTTTTCAACAGTCCGAGCGACTCGTCACTCAGGCGACCGGACTTTTGGAGGGCGATTTTTAATTTAAATTCTTTCATTTTAAACACAAAAAAGCAAAAACCTTCGGTAAAGTTTACGCACATAAACAAATTTTACATTTGATACAGTAAGATTAGCCGGCGCGATTGTTATCGTGCCGATGATGGAAATGATGAACTGCATTTGCAAAGTTTTTCGTCATCGCTTTCATCTATTTTCAACACAACGGCTAAAAATTTGCAAGTCCGCCGACTGATTTATGAGCGATGCGCTCTTGCACTTTTCCATAACTTTGGCAACAATGACAAAATGCAGGAAAAATCTTCCGCGATGCTGGAAAAAGTTCGCAAACGCATTCAGCGGTGTTACGGTTGTTTCATCGCTTATCATTTGAAAGATATGTATTTGGGCGAAGACGTGACGTTTTTTTGCGAACACTGTAAAGACGAGACGATGTTTCATTTCGACGATTTCTCAAAGTTTTTAGATTTGGACAAAGTGCGCGAAGCAGAAGATCATCATCATTAAAATCGAGTGAAAAAAATAACACTTTACATTGAAACGGCGGGCGCGGCGCAAAACGTCGAGATTGAAGAAGAAGTTTCAATCGGGCGGACAAGTGTCGCTCAAATCGTGCTTGATGATGTCGGTCTTTCGCGGCTCAACACGACGTTTTTCCGCGACGGCGATGTGGTGTTTATCGTTGATGAAAATTCGCTCAACGGAACTTTTGTCAACGGCGAAAAAATTTCCGGGCAGCCGCAGCGAATTTTCGACGGCGACAACATAAAAATCGGCACCGAAACTCATATCCGGCTCGAAATAGGGCAAATGCCGGATTACAGAAGTCAAGATGCAAAAATTCAGCCATCGCCAGTTGATGTTCCGGCACGTCCCCAATCCCCAATCCAGACCCCGAAATCAAATAAGCCTCCCATCTTATTGATTGCCGCCGCCGGTTCGACATTTGCGATTCTTTTTTTCGCGGTCATCGGAATTTTGATTGCCAATCATTTTGACGACAGCGGCAAAAATTCCGGCGGCAAAATGGCTCCGCGCATCGTCACTTCTGCACCGATTCCGATTCGCGTCGTTGATCCGCTCGGCGGTGAAGAGCCGGAAGGAATTGACGATTTGATGCAGGCGTGGGAAGTTCAGGACGCAGAATTTACCGCCGCTGACTTGAAAGCGGAAGAAGTGACAACCTCAACCGGCGCACCGGAATTGGCGGTTCCGGTTGCCGAGTGGGAAGCCGCCCGCAATCTGGCGATGGGCAAACGTGATGCGCCGGTCGGGTTGGTTTCCGGTGTGGTGATTCCGGCAGAAATGGGCGGCGGCATTAGTAAACAATTATCGATTTTTAGGGATTTGGGCATCACGCCCGACAAATTGCCGAAAGATTTTGCCGCGCTCGCCAGAATGAGAATGGCAAATCAATTGGTCGAACTGCCGTTGGCGACGAAATATTATTATCTCGACAACATCGGAACCAGCGCGGACGGTTCGGATTTTTATTCATTTGAAGCGGCGACGCGCACCAGAACGCCGCTGCTGTTAAATTCTGACGATTATTCGGTGTTGAAAACACTCGCCAATAATTACAACGGCGAAAAATATGATTTGACCAACCCCGCCGACCGTCTGAAAATGAAGCGGCGGCTGTTGCGAATGTTTCATCCGCGGGCGAAGGCGTTTTTAGAAGAACTAGGCAAAACTTATTACGACGAATTTAAGCGACCGCTCAAGATCACGTCGCTGACGCGCTCGCTCGAATACCAATTCGATTTATCGAAAGCCACCAGAAATGCCTATACCGGTCAAACTCCGCCGCACTGCACGGGCGCGACATTTGATATGGCATATATGCAGATGACGGCGAAAGAGCAGACTTTCTTGATGGCAAAACTTGCCGAATATGAACGCGCCAAAAAAATTGATTCACTGCGCGAGGTCGCTCAAACCCCGTGTATTCACACATTTGTCAATCCATAAGTAATACGGAAGATCGTACAAAGTAAAAAGTTCAATTTAAATAACCAACCACTTCACGTTCTTATCTTTTCCGCATTCCATTCAACAAATTTTTCGGCGACTTTGCGTGCTTCTATTTCAAACGGAATATCGAGATAGGCTTCCTGCCGCGACATAATGCTCCAGTCGGGTTGTTTTCGCAGATTTCCCCAAAAACTCGTCAAGTATTTGTAAAAAAATTTAAGAAAACCTTCGCGCCTGTATTGCAGCGTGTGAGTGATTTCGTGGGCGACGAGTTTTTCGGGAAGTTTCAATTGATTACTGCGGTTTAGCTCAACAAAACTCGGCATAATATAAATGTGCCGACCGAAAGTGATGCCGTGAACTTTTACGACTGCCGTGAAAACGCGGGTAAATTTTCCGACGTAAAAATGAATTACGGGCAGTCGGAAATTTTCATCGTTCGTAAATTCACGAAAAAAAGACTCGAGTTTTTGATGTGAACTTTTCGCCAGTTTCATTACAAATTCTACGCCGCTTGTCCGGCGGCAAACCCGGACGACCACGCCCATTGAAAATTATAGCCGCCGAGCCAGCCGGTGACATCAACGACTTCACCGATTAAGTATAAATTTTTAACCTTTTTGCTTTCCATTGTTTGCGATGACAGTTCAGCGGTCGAAACTCCGCCGAGCGTCACTTCAGCTTTATGATAACCTTCCGTTTCGCCAAATTTTACCTGCCAATCGTTTAGTGTTTCAGCAATTTGGGCGACTTCTTTTTTGTTCAGTTGATTGAGCGGTTTGTTTTGAAAATTAGCCGCCGCGAAGATTTCGGCGAAACGGTTCGGCAGAAAACGGCTCAAAAAATTATCGAGATTCTGTTTGCTCGTTTCGTTTTTCCCGAAGATTTCCGCCGCATTTTCTGTCGGCAGCAAATCAATCGAAATCGGTTCCGACTTACTCCAATAATTTGAGATTTGTAGAATCGCCGGACCGCTCAAGCCGCGATGTGTAAACAAAATATTTTCGCGGAAAGATTCTTTGCCGCTCGAAACCATTGCATCAACCGAAATACCGGCGAGTTTGCTGAAATTCCTGCCGTCGGCGAAAACCAAAGGAACTAACGAAGGCTGTGTCACCACAAGTTTCAAGCCGAATTGTTTGGCGATTTTATAGCCGAAATCAGTCGCGCCGATTTTCGGAAAAGAAAGTCCGCCGGTGGCGACGACTAAACTTTCGCCGGTGAAAATCCCCTGGTTGGTTTCGACTGTGAAAACATCGCCGGGTTTGTCGGGCGGCGCGATTGATTTGATGAAGCAGTTCGTGCGAACTTCAACTTTTGCCCATTCACATTCGCGCTCCAACATTTCGACGATTTGTCTGGAAGAATCGCGGCAGAAAAGCTGTCCGAGTTTTTTCTCGTAAAATTCGATACGGTGTTTTTTAACGAGTTCGATAAAATCCGGCGGCGTGTAGCGGGCGAGAGCCGATTTGCAGAAGTGCGGATTTTTTGAGATGAAGTTTTCCGGTTTGACATCCCGATTGGTAAAATTGCAGCGTCCGCCGCCAGAGACGATAATTTTGCGCCCGACTTCCGCGTTGTGTTCGACGACTAAGACTTTGCGCCCGCGTCTGCCCGCCGTCATCGCGCAAAAAAGTCCCGCCGCGCCGCCGCCGATGATAATTACGTCATATTGCATCACACCAAATATCGTTCGCGCAGAATATTTAAATGATGCTGGACGTGACCGACCGAAATATATGCCAGCGCGTTGACGGAAATCGGATTGTCGCTCGCCGTGCCGGTGCGCTGCCACGCATAATCAGCGAGATTATTGAAAAATATGACGTTTGACCGCCGCAACAGCGAAAATTCTTCGACCAGATCGGCGAGTGTGCGATTGCCGAAATTGCTGTTGGCAACGTAACTATTTTCTTCAAATCCTGCCAGCCGCGCGACATCATTACGTGAAAATCGCAGGGCGCGATATGAGAAAACCCGCTCGCCATCAATGATGTGTCCGAGAACCTCTTTGATTGTCCATTTGCCTTCGGCGTAAGCGTAATCTTCTTTTTCTTCGCTAATGCCGGAAAATAGATGTTTCAAATCACCAACTTGATCTCCCAAAGCGGGAACAATTTCGTTTTCGGTGACTAGCGAAACATAATGTTCGTAAAATTCGGCATATTCTGTTTTTTCGGGGCGCTTCATAATACAAATATCTTAACAGAATCAACGGAGAAAAGGTGAAAGAAGTGAAAGGTTATTACATCCCGGCATCACGACTTTTCACCTTTTCCCTTTTATTCGAGGCGGCATTGAATTGAATGAGCGGCTTTCAGATCAGTTTCGATGTTGAGACGTTTTTGCGCGTCTGCTTCTTTTAAGATGCTGATGACGTTCGCGTGGTTTTTTTTGAGACACTTGCTTTTGCGGTGCTTTTTAATTTCTTCGGGGATGGAATCCGTCTCGCCGATGCAGACCAGTGTGTGATGTGCCTTTTTTCGTTTGTCGGTGATGCGTTTTGAAATGACGTAAACTGCCGGAATAGGCTCGAAAATTTCGCCGAGATCAAAAACTTCAAAATCGTAAAGTTTCTTTTTCCCACGAAATACCGCCGAACCGATCGGTTTGATTTTTTTCTTTTTAGGTTTAATCGGACGCAGCAAAGTTTCCGGTTCGATAATTTCTTCGATCAACCTAGTTTGTTCTGTCTCGATCTTTTTGCTGACTTTTTTTCTTTTGGTTGCCGTAATTTCGACAGTTGTCGGCGGCTCAATTTTCTTTGATTTTTGATTAACTTCCTTCGCCGTCTTTTCATTTATTTTTTTCTCGGTTTTTTTGACGACTGCTGCCGGAGGCGGCAATTTCGCTTCGTTCTTTTTTGGTGCGCTTTTAGCAGCCGACACTTTTTTTTCAGCTGCGAACGGCAATACAGGTGATTTTTTAGTTTTGCTGTCGGCTTTTTCGGCAATTGCAGTTTTAGTTGTTTTAACCGTTGTTTTTAATTTATCAGACGGCGCGGCAGTTTTTAATTTTTTAGTTTGCGGCGGCAGCGCCGGTTCTTTAACCTGTTTCACAATAGATTTGGAAACCTTAACGGGACTAGCTTTTTCAGGTATTGCCGGTTTTTTCGTTTTGGAAGCAGCCTTCGGCTCGACCGGAACTTGTTTGGGACTGCGGACTAAAACGCCGGATTTAGCTTTTTTATCTGTTTTATTTGTTTTAGGTTGAGATGCCGCAACTGATTCATTGATCTTGGACACAGACTTACCGGCGGATTTAATTTTTTCTTTTTTCTCCGGTGTTTTTTCAGCTTTCGGCTTTGTAGGTGAAGATTTTTGTTCGATACTTTCGCTGATAACCGTTGTGGTCTTTCCCCGTTTGGGCTGAACGATTCGATTGGTTTGCGCTTTAATTGTGTCGTGTGCCATATAAGACATTGTATCAAAGGTGAAACGTCAAGGCAAAACGAACGAACTAGAAATAGTTGAGTGTTCAAGATTCAGGCTCAAGGTTTAGGTTCGAGATTTCTCAACTTGGAATCTGGAGTCTAACGACTTTCCGCCCGATGGATGAAAAGAAATCGCTGTTCGGACAAAGGCATTAGTTTTTCTTCAAATTTTACGTTGTTTTTTTGCAGTTCCTGACGGAGAGCATTTCCGCTGAAGAAAAGCAGATCGGCATTGCCCGACCATTTGAGAAGTTTGGGGAGTTTCCGCGTAAATTTATCGAGTGCGCGGCAGGTAATGTGAGAAACACTAGGTTTAGCTAATTCCTCAAACTGACGATTAATGATTTCAGTGCGGCTTTCGAGTCGGCATTCTGCTGAAACTTCTTCCAAAAATGTTACTTTTTTTAATTTTGATTCGATTAAAACACTGCGTAAATCTTCGCGGACAATCAGACACGGCAGCGACGGCAGTCCGGCTCCGGCTCCGATATCGGCAAACTTGGCATTTTCGGGAAGATATTTCAAAAGCGTCAGCGATTCCAAAATATGCCGAACAGCAAATTCTTCCGGCGCACACGGCGCGACAAGATGCAGAATTTCATTGTGTTTTTGAACAAAAGCGTAGTAATCGGCGAGCGCGATCAAATTGTCTTCGTTCAAAGAAATATCGAAAAAATGTTGATTTGCCGTCAAAGCGGCGATTAATTTTTTTTGTGAATCGTTCATTCGGAAACTTTTGCGACCTTCGGGAAATATTTCGATTGATGCTTTCAGATTTGAACAGTTCCCTGCCTGACTTCTTCAACTATTAATGCACGAAAGACAGTTATTTTACAATCAAAAGCCGGTTGATTCTGCTGCACGGAGCTTCGCTTTTTATCAGCAAACACAAAATGCGCTGGAAAACGAGCGGGCGGCGGTCTGCAAATTTTATTGTGAAAAAAAATAAATATTTGAATCTGAAATCTATATCGCTCCGAATAATATATTGTAAGGCAGATTTACTGGGCACATTTGAAATTTTGCATTCAAGAATTTTTCAGATAAAAATCTAGACTTATTTTGATAATTGAACAATCCTCTCACCACGCAGCCGACATCGCTGAAATACTGCGATGAAGGGTTGTTACTCTAATTCATCTCCTTTTTGAACTGGAAATGCCGAATGTTTTTTTACGAAAGCGTTCGGCATTTTTGGCTGTGTACTGCTTTTCGATCAGGCTTTGTGATAAAATTTCCTTAATTATGACCGGAAACGAAATTAGACGTAAATTCTTGGAATATTTTGAAAAACACGGACACAAAAGCGTCCATTCATCGCCGCTGCTACCCGCCAACGACCCGACACTTTTATTTACAAATGCGGGAATGAACCAGTTCAAAGACGTTTTTACCGGGCAGGAAAAACGCGATTATACGCGTGCGACGAGTTCACAAAAGTGCATTCGCGCGGGCGGCAAACACAACGATTTGGATGAAGTCGGCAAAACTGCGCGGCATCACACCTTTTTTGAAATGCTCGGCAATTTCAGTTTTGGCGATTATTTCAAATCCGACGCGATCAAATTTGCGTGGGATTTTCTCGTCAATGAATTGAAACTCGAAGAAAATCGTTTGTGGTTTTCGGTTTATGAAGGCGACGCGGAAGTTCCGGCAGATGATGAAGCGCGCGCGTTGTGGGAACAAGTCGGCGCGAAACCCGACCGCATTTTAGGCTTCGGGCGCAAAGATAATTTCTGGCAGATGGGCGACACCGGACCGTGCGGACCGTGTTCGGAAATCCATTATTATATGGGCGACGAACCTGACAACCCGGAAAAAAATCACCCGAAATACGTCAACGGCGAAGGCGACACGACGATGGAAATCTGGAATCTCGTCTTTATGCAGTTCGAGCGCAACGAAACTGCCAAAGGCGTTTACGAATTAACACCGCTGCCCGCGCCATCGGTTGATACAGGCGCGGGTTTGGAGCGAGTCGCGGCGGTTTTGCAAGGCGTGAAAACGAATTACGAAACGGATTTGTTGCTGCCGATTGTCGAATTTACGGCGCAATTATCAGTTGGAAAATAGAATTCAATGGCGACTTTGCTCGAAGAATTTACGAATCTCACGAACACTTTGAACGAGCGCGGAATTGAGTATGCAGTTTGCGGCGGTTGGGCGATGGCGATTTTGGGTTTTCCGCGAGCGACGATTGATATTGATTTGTTGATTCTTTCCGACGATTTGGACGAAGTTTGGAGAATTGCCCAAAGTTTCGGTTACGATGTCGAAGGTCTGCCGCTTCATTTTCACGACGGAAAAATCGAAATTCGGCGTATTTCCAAGATTGATAAAGCAACGAAATCATTGATAACGATTGATTTTCTGCTCGTGACCGAAGCGTTAAAAGAAGTCTGGCAAACCCGTGAAGAATTTGAGTGGGAAGCCGGAAAAGTTTTTTCCGTTTCACGGGAAGGCTTGATTTTCATGAAAACAATCAGCGGAAGATTGCAGGATCTAGCGGATATTGAGAGGTTGAAAAATGAAGATTGATATGTCGCCCGAAGCCGTCACAAACCGTTTGAAACTAATGAATCAACTTTGGGAATTAGGTATTAAATTATCAAAAGCAAAAAAGATTAAAGATCAAAAAGTTAAAAAATAACAGCACTATTTTATGAGCGTTTACGAAAATTTTGATGAACAGAAACAATTTGCCTGCCGCGTGATTGCCGATCACGCGCGTTCGACGGCGTTTGCGATTGCCGACGGTATTTTACCGGGTAACGAAGGCAGAAATTATGTGCTGCGGAAAATTATGCGCCGCGCCATTTATCACGGGCGCGAACATTTGGGTTTCGCCGATTTGTTTTTCTACAAAGTCTGCGATTTCGTCGTCGGACAGATGCACGACGCTTATCCTGAACTCGAAATTCAGCGCGAATTTATCGGCAAAATGGTGCGGCTTGAGGAAGAGAGATTTGGTACGACGATGACGGTTGGTTTGAAAAAACTTTCGGAACTTTTAGATAAAGGTGATTATGATTTTGATCCGCAAAATACTGAAATGCGACTTCCCGGCACAGTGCAGATTTGTGAATTAGCAAAACTTTATGACACTTTCGGACTGCCGATTGATTTAATGTATGTCGTTTTAAAGTCAAAATATCCAACGCGCCCTGATTTCGATCCAATGGAGAGTTTTAGTTTTTGGATTTTAGAAAGAAATGTTGGATCAAAATATAAAGGAACAAAAGAGAAATTTTCAGTCGTTGAAACACTTGGCTATTTTGTTGATAAAGAGGATGAAAGTAGTGACGGTTATGATGTTTTAGCCTACAAATCAATTAAATTCATTGACGAAGAACAATTTAGAGAATTGATTGACGAAGAACTAAAACAACTTCAACAATCTTCCGAAATCGGCAAAACCAAACAATCCGACAAAATTAATCCGATTTATGTTGCTTTGGAGCGAACTTCTGTACGTTCAAATTTTCACGGCTACGAAAAAACGCAGGTCGAGGATGCGAAAGTCATCGCGTTAGTTAAAGACGATCAAAAAGTTGACGAACTAAATTTTGGCGATGAAGGTTTGATTATTCTTGATGAAACGCCTTTTTACGCCGAATCCGGCGGACAGGTCGGCGACACGGGCATTCTTTTCAACTCAAACGCGCAGACCAAAGTTTTCGATACATTCGCGCCGATTGCGGGAATTGTGCTGCATAAATCAAAGGTTGAAAAAGGTTCCATCAAAGTCGGCGATCAGATGACGGCGACGGTTGACGTGGAAAAGCGCGATGCGACACGGCGCAATCACACGGCGACGCATCTCGTCCACGCGGCGTTGCGCGAGGTTTTGGGGACACACGTCAAGCAAGCCGGTTCGGTCGTCGCGCCGTCGTATCTGCGGTTTGATTTTACACATTATCAGCCGATTTCCGACGCGGAACTGCGGGAAATAGAAGATTTAGTCAATCGTGAAATCTTGAGAAACGATCCGGTCAACACCGATTTAATGTCAATCGAAGATGCGATGCGAACCGGCGCGATGGCTTTGTTCGGTGAAAAATACGGATCGCAGGTGCGCGTTTTGTCAGTCGGCGGCGGCGAATTTTCGCGCGAATTGTGCGGCGGAACGCACGTTTCGGCGACGGGCAACATCGGTTCGTTCAAAATTATGGCGGACGAAGCGGTCGCTTCCGGCGTTCGCAGAATCCGCGCGATTACTGGACTCGACGCATTTGCGCGTTTCCGCGATGATGAAAATCTGATCGAAAAATCGCTCGGCGCACTGCGGACACAGCGCGACAATTTACCGTCCGCAATCGAAAAATTGCAGGACGAATTGAAAAAAGCGCGGCGTGAAAATGATGATTTGAAAATGAAAATTGCCACCGGCGCAATCGGCGGCGCGGCATCAAACGGCGACGAAGGACGCGAAATCAACGGTGTCAAAGTAATCGCCAAAACCGTCGAAGGCTTGGACAAAGGCGGAATGCGGCATTTGTCGGACACTTTGATGGCGAAAATAAAATCCGGCGTGGTGATTTTGGCTCGCACGGAAGAAGGTAAAGTTTCGTTTATCGTGCGTGTTTCCGACGATCTGACCGACAAAGTAAAAGCCGGAAAAATCGTGCAGGAAATCGCGCCCATTGTCGGAGGGAAAGGCGGCGGCAAACCCGATATGGCGGAAGGCGGCGGCACGGACGCGGGCAAATTAAACGACGCCCTGACAGAGAGTTATCAGGTCATCGAAAAGATGCTGACATAGCTCAAAGTGAAAAGGCGAAAGGCTCAGAGATAAAGTAAATGTAAACTTTATCCCTGAGCCTTTCGCTTTTAAGAAGTCACCCTTGCTGACGCGCTGGTTTCTGCCGTAGGAAGTCACCCTTGCTCATGCGCGAGTTTCCGCCTTTAGATATTACGGTAGTGCCGTAAAGTTATAACCTTCGAGATTATCCGTCAGGGATATTACCGCACTGTTGAATTTATATCGTTTATCGCTGACTGCGAAAATATAATTCGCGCCTGCCGGAACATCGTTAAAGTTATAATAACCGAACGAATTGGTTAAAGCCGTCACGGTTTCGCCATGTGAATCGGTCATCGAGACGCGGGCGCGGGAAACGCCTCTGCCGGTCGCTGTTAAAACCCTGCCGCTGACGGTTACTCCGGCGGCGGTCGGTGCGGCGGTGATGGTAAAGTTCGCGTCCGAAATATCGAAGAAAATACCGCCGTTGGCGGCTTCTACTTTAATTCTTGCCTGAGTGGTTGCCGACGGTCTGTTACCGGCGATGGGCGATGTCGGAATTAAAACGGGTTCCGAACCGTCATTGGAAGTGCCGGAAACTAGCACGGTCGGAAAAGTCTGTCCGCCGTCGGTTGAAAGTAAAATATTGACTCTTGCCGCGCTGACCGGCGCACTCGTCGTGTTGGCGATATCCCAAGTGACGATTTGCGTTGATCCTTCGCTCCAAGAAACATTTGTATTCGGCGCAGTAACGGCAAACGGTCCGCTGTTGCCGTCAACATTGACCGTCGCCGTGACGGTATTGATGCCGCCGCCGTTTGCTCGGTTATCACGCGCCACCGCCTGAAAAACCATTGCGCGGGTAATCGCCGGAAGTAGTTCGCCGGTCAAACAGGATGATGACGGACAACTACCGTTAGTCGCCGGCGGCACATTAGCATTATTCAAAATATACTGTAATGAAGGAAATGTGCGCGACGGGTCGGTGGTCGGCAGATACGGTCTGAAGATAGGTTTGGCAACACCGTCTGAATCGGTATTCGGAACAGCGGTCGTTGCCGCGCCAAGATCAAATTCCTGCCAATCATAAGTGATCGCGTCGCCGTTCGGGTCGGTCGCACTGGCGGTCAAGATGAAGGGAGTTTGTTTAGGAATGTTAAAAGAAGTTCCGCCAACAGATGTGATGGTCGGTGCGGTGTTTCCGGTCGCCGTTGCAACAGCGCAGGTATTTCCGTTTCCGGTTTGACTGTAGGCCACGATTACTTCCAGACTTTTGACGTGAAATGTATCAATACTGTTTCGCGCCAAATCCTGATTTCCGCAGATACTGGCATACGCCATAATAGTCACGCCGCTACCAGGTTCGTATGCGCTGCCAGCACTACGATTGCCGCCTGAGCAATTGCCGACATTGCCGCTAAATGTATGGTTTGCTCCCCATTGATGTCCCATTTCGTGCGCGACGTAATCAATCGCAAACGCATCGCCGACCGGATTCGTTAAACCGGTTACGCCGCGGGCTTTACTCGTTCCGCACGGTCCGTTAAGAGTTGCCACGCCGCCGCCGCCGGTGCTGAAAACGTGACCGATGTCATAATTTGCCGTGCCGATGACCAAATTCAAATTTGTCGTATTCTGACCGAGCATCGTTGAACCGTTATTGTTCGTATAAGGATCATTGGCGGCAGTACATGCTACTGCGGCACAAGTATTGTCACCCGCATAAACGATTAAATTGTTGTTGGCGATGATATTCATATGAATCGCCAGATCGCGTTCATAAACACCGTTGACGCGATTCATAATTAAAACCTGCGCCGCCAAAGTTCCCGCGATGGTGTTGCCGCCGACTGCTACCGCGTATTCATTTGTTGCCGCCAGTGCCAGACGATAAGTTCGCAAAGTCGTGCCGGAAGTGACGGCAGGCGCATCAATCGCGGGAGCATCGGGAAGATAACCGCTCGAATCAAATTTACCTGAATTATTAGATAAGACTGATTCAACATCGTCGCCCTTCAAATCACAAACGAAATTTTCCGTCTGACGGGCATCGCGTTTGAAATACGTAATATAATTTCCCGTGTCGCTCTTGCTGTACGGGTCAACCAGAATCGTGCCGGACGCGGCGCGAATCATTGAATGAAATCCGCTCGGCAAAAAGTCAAATCGTACGGTCGCGCTCGGATCGTCAATTCCCTGTCCGCGATATGTTTCGCCGAGTTCAGGATATTTTGCCGCCAGTCCCGGTTCGACGACTAATGAATGTTCGACGCGAAAACGCGCCAAACTGCCGTCCGGCATCGGGAATGTCAGAATTAAGGGTTCGCTCACCACTTTGTCTGTGAACTCTTCCGGTGCCTGCCGAAGCAGATTTTTCATTGATTTCTGATTGAGCGAAAATATCCGGTAAGCATCGGGCAGATTTTGATCCGACCCCATCGGGCGTGAACTTTGATCGCCGATTTCCTGCCATAAACCGCCGCTCTTTTTCTGATCGTCGCCGGCAAATGCAGCCAATACGCAAAAATTAAGAAGGCAAAAAAATGCCAATAGTCTTTTCATTGAAAATTTCTCCTGTAAATTATTTGGGATTTAGGTTAAAACTGCTCTACGGATTAATTTTATAATTAGAGGAATTTTAAGAAGAAAATGTCATATTGTAAAGCTGTAAAGCGGAAAACGATCATATCAGATACTGTGCGGCAGTAAAATAATCTTGTTTGCGTAACATGATTTTCCTGAGTTTGGTTAGTTTTTGACCGGCAGCGTGTATAATTGAACTAATGTTTCTGCTGTTGTCATAATCGTCCCCCTTTAATTAAATTGTCATAAAGTTTAGGGTTGCGGTGTTTTCTTCATAGAGGACTCTGATTTAAAAAATGTTGATCGGAAAACAATTCGGACGCTACGAAATACGCGAAAAAATCGGCGCGGGCGGGATGGGCGAAGTTTACTTGGCTCATGACGCGGAACTCGACCGCGATGTTGCCGTCAAAATTTTACCGCTCGATTTTTCCGGCGATTCCGACCGCAAAAGCCGTTTTCGGCAGGAAGCCCGCGCTGCATCTGCGCTTAATCATCCGAATATTATTACGATTTACGAAATCGGCGAAAACGAACACGGCAGTTTTTTGGCGACGGAATTTATTGAAGGTGAAACTCTGCGCGAAGTTATCAAACGAAAGTCACTTTCGGTCGTGCAGATTTTGCACATCGTCGAGCAGATCGCCACGGCTCTCGTTGCCGCGCACCGGGCGCACATCGTTCACCGCGATATTAAGCCGGAAAATATAATGTGGCGAAGCGACGGCATCGTCAAAGTTCTCGATTTCGGGCTGGCAAAACCGACCGTTCAAAAGAATCAGGCGGATGATGAGCAGGTCAATACGATTCCCGGACTCGTTATGGGCAGTGCGCGTTATATGTCGCCGGAACAGGCTCGCGGGTCGGCGGTTGACGAACGCACGGATATTTGGAGTTTGGGCGTTGTACTTTACGAAATGTTGACGGGAAATGCCCCATTTGACGGCGCGACGACCAGCGATACGATTGCGGCTGTGATTTATAAAGAACCTGTGCCGCTTGGTAATTTTATCGAAGATGCGCCGCTCGAACTCGGTCGCATTATTCGCAAATCTTTGCAGAAAGACCGCGAAGATCGTTATCAAAACATCAGAGATTTCGCGCTTGACGTAAAGGATTTGCTGCACGAAATCGAGCGCAGAGGCAGCGGCGCAGAGAGAAAATATTCAAGTTCGCCGAATCTGGAAATCAGCGAAAATGCGACGATGATTCACCCGACGGACGGGGCAGATCATCCGACGCTGATTCATCGGACGAACAGTGCAAATCATCCGACAAAAATATCGAATCTTTCAAACGCCGATTTAGAAGCATCAAATCAAACGCCGAAAAAGCGCGGTTGGAAAATGTGGAAATTCGCGTTCGCCGCACTCACCGCGTTTATTTTAATCGGTTGGGCTTATAGTTTTTACAAAACGAGCGCGATCAAATCCGCCGCCGCCGCATTTGAGAAAAATCAGGTTTCCCGCATCAATTCAGACGGGAAAGTTTCTCTGCCGGCGATTTCGCCCGACGGGAAATACGTCGCTTACGTCAACGGCGAAACCGGAAATCGCAGTTTAGTCGTGCGGCAAATCTCGACCGACAGTTTGATTACGGTCGTGCCGCCGACCAATCTGGAATACAGAGCCGTCTCTTTTTCGCCCGCCGGAGACTACATTTACTATACGCAAATTCGGGAAGATTTCAGCCTCAACACGCTTTATCAAGTTCCGACGCTCGGCGGCACACCGAAAAAATTGATCGAAGATGTGGACAGTCCGGTGTCATTTTCGCCGGACGGCAAACGGTTCGCTTTTGTGCGCCACACTTCCAAAACCAGTGAAGACCTGATTTTCATCGCCGACACGAATGATTTGAATCCGCAGCAATTTATTTCGAGCAAAGAAACCGGCTTTGAGGTTTATTCTAAAGATTTAGCTTGGTCGCCGGACGGGACGCAGCTTCTGCTCGGCGCGAGCAAAAGTCAAACCAACTACAATGAAGCGGTCGAAATTGCTGAAATCTCCGTCCCCGATAAAAAACTCAAAATTCTGCCGTCGCGCGACTTTTATAATGCGAGCAATTTTTGTTGGTTCAAAGACGGTTCGGGCTTTTTATTTTCCGCGCAGGAAACGGCAAATTCTCCGGTGCAAATCTGGCGTTACGATTATCAAAGCGGCGACGCACAGCCGATCACGAATGATTTCAACAATTACACTGCTCTCGGACTTTCCGCCGACGGTCAGACAGTGGTGACGATCAAAGGCGAATCGGTTTCATCGCTCTGGCGATTTGCGCCCGCTGCTAAAGAATTGACGCAGATGACTTCCGACAGCCGCAGCCTCGAAGGCACTTTTGGTTTGGCGCAGATGCCTGACGGGAAATTATTTTATTCAAAATACGACGGACGCAAAATTGATTTTCAAATTGCCGATGCCGACGGCAAAAATCCGCGCAGCATTACAAACAATATGGAGGCGATTTACAGCCCCGAACTGACACCAGACGGGCGTTATATCGTGTTCAGTTCGCAAATGTCAAAAACGCCGCGCATCTGGCGAATGGATGCCGACGGCAAAAATGCGGTGCAGTTGAGCGACGAAAATCCCACTTACTCTGATTTCAACCCGCAGGTCACGGCGGACGGGCGAAACATTGTTTTTCAGCGGGTAAATAAGGACGACCGCTCCGTGTTTTTTAAAGTTTCGATGGAAGGCGGTCAGGTTTCGCCATTTTTCGATAACGAAAAATGGAGTATGAGCCAACCGCGAATCTCGCCCGACGGCAAAATGTTTGCTTTCACCGAATATGACATCAACACGGTCGAAAAACACATCGTCATCGCGTCACTCGACGGCGATTCGTTCAGGAAAATCGAAAAAAGTTTGGAATATAATCTGCTGAATTTGGTTGAATGGTCGCCCGACAGTAAAAGTTTGACGATTTCAAGCAATCAAAAGGGTGCGCCGAACCTTTTTCGCCTGCCGCTCGACGGTTCGCCGATGCAGCCGATTACCGACTTTAAATCCGGCAGAATCCTCAATTTTGCGTGGTCAAACGACGGCAAAAACATTTTCATCGTGCGCGGCATTTCTAACAATGATTTGATTTTGATTAACGATTCGGCAAAAGGCGCAAATAAGTAGAATGATAAGTTAATGCAGAAGCCCGCACGAAGTAAGGGCGCATACTCAAGCTCTTGTTTCGTGCGGGCTTCCGCATTGGGGGAATTAAGCCGAAGCCGTTGCAGTTTTGCGGTTTCCCGTCGGCGTATTTGATCGGTGTATTTCGCACTCTTCTTCCGCATTATTTTCCGTTTTATCGCGTGACGTAATCAGCGCGACCGAACCGACGATGATGCCTGCGCCGACGAGCATCGGCGTAGTGAAAGACTCGTTCGCAATCAGCCAGCCGAGCAGAACGGCGATCACCGGATTGACGTAGGCGTAAGTGGCAACCATCGCGGGCTGGGCGTTTTTCAGAAGCCAACTGTAAGCCGTAAAGCCGATGAGCGAACCGAAAATTATTAAATAAACCAGACCGAGCCACGAATTTTGAGAAACTTCGGCGAAATGAAAATTCGACATTTCACCCGTCGCAAAACTGGCGACCAGCAAAACCGAACCGCCGCAGAGCATCTGCATTCCCGAAGTCAAAATCGCCGATTTCGGCACGGGCGAACGCAGTCCGTAAATCGAACCGACCGCCCAGCAGATTGCCGCTGCGACGACGGCAATCGTGCCGATCAACTGCATCGTACCGCCCGCAGCACCTGAGCCGTCGGTGGGTTGTCCGCTGACAAGCAGGCAAACGCCGAGAAATCCTAAAGTCAACCCGGCGACAACCTTTAAGTTCGGACGCGATTTTTTCAGCCACAGCCAACTCAGTAAAACAATCCAGAACGGTTCGGTGGCGACCAGTAAAGCCGCAAAACTCGAAGAAATGTAATGTTCGGCGAAAACCACGCCGCCATTGCCGCCTAGTAAAAGCAACGTCCCGACAATGAAACTCGTTTTCCAATGTGCCGCTTTCGGCGTTTCGTAATCTTTTGTAAATCGTGCCGCCGCAAACAAAATCGCGCCCGCCGTGAAAAAACGCATCCCTGCCATCAGAAAAGTCGGTAGAGTTTCAATCGCGTATTTGATCGCTAAATACGTCGAACCCCAAAAAATATAAACTGCCGCAAACGCCGCAACTAATATTATTAAACCGCTTTTCCCCGTTTGATTTTTAACTTCCGAATTCATCATTTCACCCCTTGTCATTTAGATTTTTTTCTCGCACTTTTTTTCATTTTTGCCGCCTTGTCTTTTAGTTCAATCGGCAGCGCGGTTGTTTCCTTGATCGTTTTCAAAACGACGGTCGTGCGCGTCGAAATTACGTTTGGCACGCTTTTCAGTTTTTCGCGCAGTATTCTGGCTAAATCTTCGGCATCTTTCGCGCGGACTTTTAAAAGATAATCGTCGTCGCCGGCGGTGTCGTGAACTTCCAGAACTTCCGGGATTTCGGATAAAACTTTGTCGGCTTCGTCACTGCAATCCTTCGTGCGAATCGCCACAAACGCCGTCAATCCGAAACCGAGCCGAGCCGCATCGAGTTCCGCCGCATAACCGCGAATTACTTTACTTTCTTCCAGTTTGCGAATTCGTTCGAGCGTCGCCGACGGCGCAAGATTAATTTTCCGTGCAATTTCCGCGTTGCTGATTCGCGCATCTTGCTGAATAATATTCAGTATATTTTTATCAATTTCGTCAATCATTCGTTTATTTCAATCAAAATTAGAATAATATGCGGAAAAACATCTGTCAAGTAAAAATCACACTGTTGAGTGAAATAGTTTCGCTGAAGCGAGATGAAACCTTTTCGTTTATTAAAAAGGCGGCAGATAAGCTATGATTTTGAAAAAGGAGCAAAAATATGAGTGCAGTTCTTTCATTTCCAAAAACTGAAAACGAAATAATTTCCTATAATCCGGCGACCGGCGCGGAGTTCGGCAGAGTCGAAAATACTTCCGCCGCCGAGGTCGAGATCGCCGTCGCCAATTCGCGGCAGGCATTTAAGAAGTGGCGCGAAACTTCGTTTGCGACGCGCAAAAAGTTTGTAATGAAGGCGCGTGAAATTATTTTGGACGAACTCGACGAAATCGCGCTTTTGATCTCGAACGAATCGGGCAAACCGATTGCCGAATCGCTCTCGATGGAAATCGCGCCGGTTTTAGACTTGATGCAGTATTTCGCCAAGAACGCCGAAAAATTATTAAAGCCGCGCAAAATTAACATCGGGCTTTACGGATTGCTGGGGCGCACGTCGAAAATCGTCTATCAGCCGTTGGGCGCGGTCGGGATTATTCCGGCGTGGAATTATCCGTTTTCGATTCCTTTGGGCGAAGTCGTAATGGCTTTGATGGCGGGAAATACGGTCGTTTTGAAGCCTTCGGAACTCACGCCGCTGATCGGGTTGAAAATCGGTGAGATTTTTGAAAAAGCCGGTCTTCCCGAAAACGTCGTCCAAATAATCACCGGCGACGGACGCACCGGCGCGGCACTCGTCGAAGCCGCGCCTGACAAAATAATGTTCACGGGCAGCGTGGCGACAGGCAAAAAAATTGCCGCCGCCGCTGCGAAAAATTTAACGTCGGTCGTGTTGGAATTAGGCGGCAAAGACGCGATGGTCGTTTTCAAAGATGCAAATCTCGAACTCGCGGCGGACGGTGCGGTGTGGGGCGCGTTCTGCAATTCCGGGCAGTCGTGTTCGTCAGTCGAAAGATTGTATGTCGAAGAGTCGGTCGCCGCCGAATTAACGCGCCGCATCGTTGAGAAAACCCGAAAACTAAAACAAGGTGCAGGCAGCGATCAATCAAACGACATCGGCGCGATGTCTTCGGAAAAGCAGCTGAAAATCGTCGCCGATCACGTCGCAAGTTTTGAAAACGACGGTGCAAAAGTTTTAACCGGCGGTAATTCAAAAAACTTGTTTTTCGAGCCGACGGTGATTTCCGGCGCAAACAATTCGATGCGGGCGATGCGCGAGGAAACTTTTGGTCCGACACTTCCGATTGCCACTTTCAAAACCGAAGAAGAAGCGATAAAGTTGGCGAATGATTCGGAATTCGGTCTGACGGCGAGCGTCTGGACGCGGGATTTGCAAAAAGGAACGCGCGTCGCCGAACAAATCGAAGCCGGAACGGTCTGCGTCAACGAAGTTTTATACACGCACGGCATCGGTCAAACGCCGTGGGGAGGCTTCAAAAATTCGGGAAATGGCAGAACGCACGGCGTGGAAGGTTTAATGGAACTCGTCCAGCCGCAGCACATTCACATCAACAAAATCGCGCTTTTACCGAACGCGTGGTGGATGCCTTACGGCGCGGAGGCAGTCGAAACTTTCAAAGGCTTCGCCAGATATTTCGCGTCCGGTTCGCTTCTCCAAACTGCAAAACTCGCGCCGCAATTGCTGAAACGTATTAAGAATCTTCGCCGAAAGTAAAATTACGTCAAACAAATTTCGAGACCGGTTCGTAGATGCTTTTGTATGAAAAAATTAGCTAAGAATAGAGAGCAAAGGGTCGAAGAAATTAAACAACAACTGCTGCGTGACAGTTTTCCGCGTTTGGAAATTTCGGCGATTCTTCTGTTCACCTTATTGACCGGCTTTCTAACATCGTTTATATTGCTGCACGCGGGCTTTTCTTCGATGGCACTGCGCTATCCGGTCTGTATCGCCGCCGCTTACTGCGTTTTTCTGCTATTATTGCGCCTTTGGCTATGGCTGCAAAATCCACATTCGAGAACAGACGGCAGTTTTGACAACTTCGATTTAGGCGATTTACCGATTCCCTCATCAAACAATTCTGCTCAAGGCTCTTCTTCGACAAATAACGGCGGCGGAGCGTTTGAATTCGGCGGCGGTGGTGATTTCAGCGGCGCGGGAAGCGGCGGAAGTTGGGGAACCGGCATTTCTTCAGATGCCGGCGGAAGTTCTCTTTTAGACGGTGTTGGTTTTGATTTTGACTTGGAAGAAATAGGATTAATTATTCTTGCCGTCGTTGCCGTCATCGGCGGACTGCTCGCTACCTTTTACGTTATCTGGATTGCACCGATTCTGTTGGCGGAAATTTTGGTTGACGGGGTTTTAATCACGGGTTTATACAACCGCGTGAAAAAAATAGAACCGCGCTACTGGTTGGAAACTGCCGTCAAAAAAACTTTGCTTCCGGCAATCTTAGCCGCTTTATTTTTTGGGTTGGCGGGTTTTATGATGCAGTCAATTTCACCGAAAGCACATTCGGTCGGTGAATTTTTCTATCAATTAAACAATAAATCCCGTTCTTAGCTCTCAACTTAAAGATGTTATTGATATTTCAAAATGCCGCGTTACAATTTTTTCGCCGTTTGTTTCTCAAACTGCTGAACCAGACGGGTCGCGTGATTTCGGGAAATCAGCGGAATGCGTTCGTCGTCGGCTAGCGTTTTCAAGTAAGGAATCAGCTGACCAACATCGTTTATTTCATTACGTCTGATCAAAGAATCAAGCGAATCCATCAATCGCGGGGTTTCCAGCGGCTGATTTTCACGCGCCACTCCAAAATCAAACAGCCAAATATATTGATTGGCGATCTTGCGATATTCGTCCGCCAAGGCTTTGGCATCTTTATTGTCAGTCCAATTAAACGCGGCGGTTCGTTCACGCCCGCCCTTTTTCATCGTGAACTTCATATTGCCGAGATGAGAATAATCTTTTTCATACTGATAATTTTCGGTGGAATCGAGAAAGTTCAAATTTTGCCAAAGTGTTTTTAATTTTTCCGCACTTTCCGCCGAAAGATTAACCGGGTCTGAAACGCTGTCGCTAAAACTCTGCTTCGTGAATGAGATGTTGCCCTTCCCGTTTTCGTCGAGTTCGATGGAAATGTTTGAAACCGTAAAATTCGGCTGCGAAAATTCGTAAATATAAACCGGCGTATTTTCTGCTGAACTTTTAGCCGTGATACTGCTTTTATCATTGCCGCCGGTCGGTCGCTCATTCTTTTTGCCAGAAATTTTCGGTTCGCTGATGACATCGGGCTGAACTTCTTTCTCATCCGGCTGCGCGGTAGCGGTCGGCTTTGGTGTCTTTTTGACAGAATCCCGCTTTTTAGTTTGGGCGAAAACGGACATTGTTAATGCCGAAATTAGAATCGTAAAAAAAAATGTAATTCTGATATTTTCCATAAATCGTTATCAAAAAAATTATTCAAATCTGACCGAAACCACCTTTGAAACTCCGGCTTCCTGCATCGTCACGCCGTATAAAGCCTTCGCCGCTTCCATCGTTCGTTTGTTGTGCGTGATGACGATAAACTGTGTCTTTTCAGACATTTCCGCAACTTTGTCAACAAACCTTGTGACGTTTGCTTCGTCGAGCGGTGCGTCAACTTCGTCCAACAAACAAAACGGCGCGGGACGATAGCGAAAAATCGCCAACACGAGCGCAATCGCCGTCATCGCTTTTTCGCCGCCCGACAGTAACATTAAATTTTGCAGACGTTTACCCGGCGGCTGGGCGACGATTTCAATTCCGGCTTCCAGTACATCAGCGGATTCGAGCAAACTCATTTCACCGCGTCCGCCGCCGAAAAGTTCACTAAAAAACTCGGTGAAATTGTGATTTATCTTAGCAAACGCATCTTTAAATCTTTCGCGCGACCGCTCTTTTATTTCGCGCAGAGCCGCTTCCGCCGCATTGATGCTGTCAACGATGTCCTGCCGCTGCGTCGTCAAAAATAAAAATCGCTCTTCGGTTTCCGCCAATTCTTCGAGCGCGAGCATATTGATCGCACCGAAATTGTCGAGCTTTTCGCGCAAATCTTCGACTTCTGTTCGCGCTTTTTCAAAATCGAAATCAGTATCAATTTTCGTTTTTTCAATTAATTCAATCAGCGACGAATTTAAATCCTGCGAACATTTTTCGTTCAAATTTCGCAGTTTCGTAATCGTTTCGGCTTGTCTTATTTCCAAGGCGGCGCGTTCGTTGCGGGCTTCGGCGGATTTTTTGTTGAGTTCCGCGAGTTCCGCGCTCATTGTGTCCGCTGATTCACGCGCAAATTTTAGATGCGTGGTCGCCGCCTTAAGTTCGTCCCGCTCACTTTCTTGTTCGTTTTCGGCGGCGGCGACTTTGCGCCGGATTTCCGTCAGCGATTCGGTCAAAACCTTTTGTCTGCCGTTCGTTTCCAAAATTTCCAGATTTTGTTTGGCGATTCTGGCGGCGGCTTCCTTCAAATCGTTTTCCACCCGGCGAAGCGAATTCTGTGCGGCGCGGCGGCGTTCGCCGGAAGTGGCGGCGGCGGTTCGTTTTTGATTAAGAACCGTGTTTTCAGCATCATTTTTTGCTCGCGCTTCATTCAATTTTCGGGCGATGTCCGCCGATTTTTCCGTCGAAAGTTTTCGTGCCGACTGCGCTTTATCAGCATTGGTCGCCGCGTCCTTTTGTTTTTCGATGTTCGCCGTCAGTTCGCGTTCGATTTGCCCGGTTTCTTCCGCGACAACTTTTTTGTGGCGTTCGGCGCGTTCGATGTCCTGTTTCATTGTTTTCTCGCGAATTTCCAATGACAGCAATTCACGCTCGACTTTGACGATCAGCGACTGTAAATCGACGATTTGATTTTCTTTTTCGAACAAATGCGCCCGCGCCCGGTCGGTTTCCGTTTCCGCTGCGGCGACTTCCGCCTTTAATTTTTCGTTGGTAGATTCGAGTTCGCGCAGTTCGCGTTTGAACGCCAGCAGTGAAGTGTTTTTCTCGTTGGCATTTGCTTTTCCGCTGATAAAAAGTTTTCCGCCGACGTTCAAATCCCCGTCAAAGGTCGCAAAAGTTTCGTCGCCCTTTTTGTAATCAAAATCCTCGACAATTTTCGCCGCCATCTCTCGCGGAAAAACCTCGCGCAAGACTTTGGCAAAATCGCCTGAAACGCCGATGGAGTCTGCAATTAAAAGTTCTTCCCCGACAATGTTCTCTTTGGATTTTGAGCTTTGGATAATGGACTTCGGAATCACCAAAACGGCGATTCTTCCGACGTTGTTTTTGCTCAAAAATTCAACCGTTTTTTGCGCGTCCGTCTCGTTTTCGACCAGAACAGTTTGCAAAAAATTGGCAAAAAGGCTTTCAATCGCTCTTTCCGCTTTTTCTTCGACGCGAAATTTGTCAGCTAATGTGCCGGAAAATTTCACGCCGATTTTGTCCTGCGCGGCGAAAATTTTCTGTACCGACGGCGCATAAATCGTGCGTTTTTCTTCGAGTTCCCGCAATGTTTCAAGCCGGTGTTTGGTACGGGAAAATTCTTCGCGCACATTTTTCAGCTTTTTTTCTAAATTTTGTAAAACGGTTCGGGCTTCGGCTGATGCAGATAACAAATTCTTTTTTTCAGCGTGCAGTTCGGCTAATTTACTGCGTTCTGCGTTGAGATTTTCCCGTAACACTTCAGCCTCGCCGGTGTGTTCGGCTTGCGTTTCGGCGGCGCGAATACCTTCCCGCTGTAAGCCTTCGAGACGTTCGCGCAAACGCTCAGTCGTATTTTCCAGCTGCCGCCGGATTTCGGCGAACCGTTCGACCGCCGCCGTGTGCGCCGTCAATTCGCGGCGTTCGGCTTCGAGTTCGTTTTCGATTTCGCGCAGACCGGCAACGTTTTTCTGATACGCACTTTCTACTTCGCGCAGAGAAATTTCGGCTTTTTCGGCTTCGGCGCGTTCCAACCGTTCATCTTTTTGCAAACGCTCGATTTCCGATGTCAACAGTTTGCGCCGCTCGTCGTCCGCTTCGATTTCGCTTGTAAGTGCGGCGGAACGGACGTTTAAAGCGTCAATCTGCTCTTGCTGATACCGCTGTTCACGCAAATTGCGGTCACGCTGTAACACATTTTCCGAATGAGCGGCGCGCATTGTTGACAGATTCTCTTCCGTTTCACGCGCTTTGCCGGTCGCTTCACGAAACGCTTCCTCTTTTTCGGCGACGGCGGCAAAAACTTTGCGTTCCGCCGTGATTGCCGCATCGAGCCGTGTTTCCAGTTCATCGGTCAAATCGGATAAGTGGCTGCCTTCGGCGGTGAATGTTTGGCGCAGAAGTTCACGAAATTCTTCGCGCAAAGTTTTATAGCGGCTCGTTTTCGCAGCTTGGCGGCGCAAACTGTTCGCCTGTTTGTCAATTTCCGAAACGATGTCCGAGATGCGGCTGAGATTTCCTTTAGCTGATTCGAGACGAACTTCGGCGGCGCGTTGGCGGGTGCGGAATTTTGAAATTCCGGCGGCTTCTTCGATTAAGTTTCGCCGGTCCGAAGGTTTGGAAGACAAAATCTGCCCGATTTTTCCCTGTTCGATCAGCGCGTAATGCCCGCCGGACAGCCCTGTTCCGGCAAATAAGTCCTGAATGTCGCGCAAACGACACGTTTTGCCGTTAAGCTGATATTCGCTTTCGCCTGAAAGATAAAGCCGCCGTGTGACGGAAACGGCTTCACCCGGCGCATATTCGAGCGCGAAACTGCGCGGTTTCCAGTGTCTTTTCGTTTTGATTTTTGTTTGAACCGTCTGAATCGAACCGACTTGCGCCGCCCTTGCGGTTTCAGGTTCAAGGCTTAAGGTTTCAGGTTCTTCGCCGCCGACCTCTTCCTGCGCTTCGAATTCGTTAAGGTCAACCGCTTTTTCGTCAATGCCGCTGAGTGCCGCGTCAATATCGCCGAGTTCATTTTCATCGGTTTCAAAAAGCATTTCGTCGTCGCGGACCAGATGCAGCACGACCTCTGCCATTCCTGACGGTTTGCGTTTGCTCGTGCCTTGAAAAACGACATCCTTCATCTCTTCGCCGCGTAGCGATTTGGCACGCTGTTCGCCCAAAACCCAGGCGATAGAATCGCTCACATTTGATTTTCCGCAGCCGTTCGGACCGACAACGGCGGTGATTCCGCTGCCCGTGAAAACTATTTCGGTATAGTCGGCAAATGATTTGAAGCCGGTGATTTCGAGACGCTGAAGTTTGAACATCGTATAGTGCTTTTGGGGAAAGTTAGCACTATATTTTGTTGTTTTTGCCGGTTTAAGTCAAACTTGAATAATTACGAATTGCTAAAAATCTTCGTCGCTCAAATTTCGCAGTCCTTGTTTTTCAGCACGTTCGTTGTCGAGGGCGGTCAGAACATCAAGTAGGAAATTTGTGTTGCTCGAAACATTAATGACGATGGGAAATTCGTTTTCGGAAACGGAAAATTCAAAGATACCGCTGTTAATTTCGATGATTTCGCGGAAGGCTCGCACGCCGTTGTGTTCGTTGGCTTCGGCATCAACAATTTTGCCTTCGTTGAAAGAAACGCTGGCGAGATGCAAATCTGATTTGACGATTAACAAGCCGGTCATTCTGGAATTTTCGATCACCTGCACGGCATCGAAAATGCCGACGAAAGCGAGATTGCCGGCGAAAGTGACATCGGCGCGGACTTTTTGCGGAGAATTGTCGCGGTTGACGGCAAAATCAGGGCGGCGGGCGCGGCGAATCGCTTCTAATCCGGGCGCGACCGAAATGCGCGGGTCGAGCAGTTTCGCTTCCTGCAGCCGGTCATACGCCAAATCGAAATCTTCGCGCCCGATGTACAAACTAACCAACGCCAGACACTGCGACGCGGCTTCGTTCAAATTCTTCTGAGTAATGCAAATTTCGCGCATTTTTTCGCGCAGGGAAATCGAACGCGGACTGCGTTCCATTGATTCACGAAGCAGGCGAAAGGCTTTCTCAGGCGAGCGGTACTTGATAAAAAGGTCGGCATCGAGCAGCACCGATTCGATGGAGACTTCGGTGAACGGCAGTGCGGCGGTTATTTGTTCGGCAGCTTCACTCATAATTCTTTACGGTGAACAAAATTGTTCAACACATTAAAATTATCATAAATGCCATCGGTTAGTCATCATTTTTTTCATTTGTGAATAAAAAAACGGGAATGCCGCCGTGCAATCCCGTTATCTCAATGCAGTGAATGCAAAATTTCAGAAATCGAATCTCATTCCGAGCCGAATTTCCCGTTGGCGATAAGTGCGCGTCGGAACGAGAAAACGATCACGAAAACTTTGTATCGCGGTTGCCGAAGCGTTTGAACCGAGCGCGTTAAAATCAATAAAAGCCGCGCCGTAATTGAAAACCGCCGCGTTGAGAATATTGTCGAATTCGACGGTCGGGCGCAGTTTCATTTTCTCGGACAAACGAAATTCACGGGTGACGTTGAGGTCAAAGGTGAAGAAGGATGGTCCCGTGCCGCTGTTGCGCGGTAGATTTCCGCTTTTCGCGCCAATCGGGGCAAGCGAAAACTGCGCCGCCAGTGCTTCGGGAAACGGCGAACCCGGTTTGCGTGAAACAATGTCGTCTAAATTTCCGCTGAAATTGAGCCGGTCGGTGCTTAGATCGTCGAGGTTTCTATCTCTGCCGCCGTTACCGAGATTAAACGGCGCGGAACTTCCGGCGCGAAAAAGCGGCGAAAAGCGCAGTTTTCCAAATTGGCGCGGCGTATCGAACCCCCCCGAAAACGCAATGCGGTGACGGCGATCTTGCAGATTGCGGGTGTATTCACGTCCAAAGTCGCCGTTAATTTCGGCGTTCGCCGTGTTGTTCAGCCCGTCGTCTTCGGTTGACGAAAGCGTATAAGCGACGCGGAAACTGCCGCTGAAACCACCGCTGAATTTTCGCAAACGCGAGCGCATTTCGAGAACCAAGCCTTGATAAAACGCTTTGCCGAGCGAACCGATGCGCGACTGCTCCTCAAAATTTTGATTTGGTCGAAACCGTGCGATTGCCGCCAGCGCAATGCCAATCGGTCCGCCGGTCGCATTATTGGTGCTTCCCGCCGCCGCTACGAGCGGTGTTGTAGATGATGTGCTGGTCGTATTCAAATTGACAAAACAATTTGTCGTCGTCGTGCCGCACGTCGCCGCGCCGTTCATCGCCGTCGCAATTCCGCTGCCGTCGCTCGTCGAACCGAGATAAAAAGTGTATTTGCGGGTCGGCGAAAGCTGAAACGGATTCGCCAGCAGATACGCCGTCCAATCGGCGAAACCGTTCGGCAGAATCGGCGCGTTAATGTTGCGGTCGCGCCACAATCGAATCGTTTTATTGCGGGTGTAATTCGCCTCAAAAACGATGCCTTTGGAAATTTCGCGTTCAAAACCGACGTTAAACTGATAGCTTTCGGGAATTTTCAGCATCGGGTCAACCGACCGCAGCGGGTTTCCCGTGCTGCCCTGATTTATGACGAAGCCGGTGTTATCGCTACAGTTTAAGTTCGTTGTCGCCGTCGCACAGGCATTTCCGACGAGTGTGTGCAGGGCAGATTCGGAAGCGAACGAATTTGGAAATTGGCGGGCGATAGCGTCGAGAATCGCCGTGCGGCGCGGGTCGGCGGCACTCGTCCCAATGGAATTCGTGTCGAACGGTATTATTCCCCGCGCATTTTGAATAAAATCGGCGATGGTGCGAAGCAGCGTCCGGTTGTAGAAGATGCCGCTGCCGAGGCGAATGACGGTTTTGCGTTTCTTAAACGGACTCCACGCGATGCCGACGCGCGGACCGAAATTGTTTTTGTCGTCAACGCTCGTTTCACGCTCGTATCTCAAACCTAAATTAACCGTCAGATTCGGGCGGGCTTTGAATTCGTCGTTAATAAAAATCCCGCCATATTTGTTGCCGACATCCGAGCCGATGCCGAAATTCAGTTGAAATCTCGACAGAGTATTTTGTTGAAATGTTCCGACATTGGTAAATCTGAATGTGCCGGTCGCATCGCTCAATTCCTTTGCTTTCGAGCGAATCGTTTGAAAATCGAATCCGCCTTTGAGCGTGTGATAGCCAACGATATAAGTTAAAGTTTCCTGAAATTGATAGCGTGTTTCGCGGCGATTTTGCGGAAAAGTGTCGCTGTTGCCGCCTGAAGCGGTCGAATTTCCGGCGGTCAGTGTTTGACTGCCGCCGGTTTCGGGATTCGTGTAGCCGATTAAAATTACCGGCGCGTCGGGCGCGTCGGTTTGAAAACTCGGTTCTAAAATCGAATATTGAAATCGAAACTGATTGACGGTCTTCGCGTTAAAAACGTGATTATCGGTGAAGTTTATCGCGTCGGAATCGGTGGTTTTTGCTTGCAGCGCGTCGTCTAACCGCGTCGTGTTAGCTCCTGAAGTGCGGCGGTTTTTTCTGCGCCCCAATTGATAACCGATTGTTAAATCGTTTTTTGAAGAGAGCCGGTGGTCAACTTTGGCGGTAAAAATATGATTGACGTTCGGGGTTGAGTAAAGAACCTGATACGCCGCCAAATCGCCGCACGCGGCGACCGGACAATTTGTATTTCCAGTCGGCAGCGTGAAACGCGGGTTTGAAATCAGCGGCACAAAAGTATTGATAAAAGTGATGTCCTGTAAATTATTGTATTCATACGCGACCGAGAAAAATGTGCGTTTGTGTCCGTCATAAATCTTCGGCACAACGATTGGTCCGCTCAGGGTAAAACCGGGATTATATTCGGTCAGCGGCAAACGCGGAAAGTTGCGGCTGTTGTTATACCAGGTGTTCGCGTTGAGATTGTCGTCGCGGAAAAACATAAACGCCCGACCGCGCAAACGGTTGGAACCGCTTTTCGTCCGCAAGTTGATGCGCCCGCCGGAAGCCCGCCCGTATTCGGCGGAAAACTGATTGGTGACGACCTGTACTTCCGCGATGGATTCGAGCGACGGTTGAAACCGCACATTCGCCGAACGATCGTCGTTGTTGTCGAGTCCGTCAATCGTAATATTGTTAGAATAAGAAACGCCGCCGGAGAGCGAAAAATTTCCCTGTTCGGCGGGCGCGGTCGAGTTGGTGACATTGCGGTCTTCCGCCAAATTACGTGTCGAAAGAGCCTCTTCCGAAGTTCCGCCGAGCGTCAAAACGAGATCGAGCGGATTGCGCGAATTATTCGGTAACTCTTCAATTTCCAATTGTGTTACCGTTCCGCCGACAATCGTCCGCGTAATGTCAACGGCGGTCGCGTCCTCTTCGATGGTCACGGTTTGTTCGGCGACGACATCCGCCGGAGCGAGCGAAAAATCGAGTTGAACGCTTTGACCGGAAATCGTCACGAGATTGATTTTTTCTTTTGCGCCGAAACCATTGGCGGCAGCTTTCACTTTGTAATTTCCGGGCGGCAGTTCGATAATTCTGTAGCGTCCGTCTTCGTTAGCGACGACTGTCCGTTCGGAACCGGTTTCAATTTGCGTCGCAGTGATCGCCGCACCGACGACCGGAGCTTTATTTGAATCAAGGATTAGACCGGAAATTGTCACATCATCGAGGTCTTGAGCAGAATTTGTGGTGACGAAAAAGAGTAAAATTAGGCAAGCGGCAGCTAAAAGCACGCGCCTTTCGTAAGAAACTTTCATTTGTTTTCTCCTTTAGAGTATTGAGCTGTGAACTTTGGGGCGGAGTATTTTTGCTTTAAAAGGGGGGAATTGTAAAGTCGAAATCGAAAATAACCCGGAACCGGATTAAATTAATCCTCTTCGCTGTAAGTGTGAACTGATTTTCTCACGGTCACGCGGGAGATCGGAATGAGTGCCTGCGTGTCGGTAAAGATTGAGCTTTGATTGGAAAATTCGTCCGCGTGAGTTCGCAGATATTCAAAAAATCGTTCAAATTCGCGCTGCATCGTATCCATTTTTTCGCGCATATTGAGAATTATTTCAACGCCGGCGAGATTGACACCCAAATCCCGCGTGAGAGATAAAATGATTTCCAGCCGCTCAATATCGGAATCTTCGTAGAGCCGCGTATTTCCTTCCGAACGCGAAGGTTTGAGCAGCCCTTCACGCTCATACAGCCGCAGCGTTTGCGGATGAATCTCAAAGAGTTCCGCCACCGCGCTGATCGTATATGTTTTTATCTTCTTTTTCATTTGTTTGAGTTGACCGAGTTGACTGGGTTTGCTGAGTTTGTCGAGTTTGTCGAATCTAAGACTCTTCTTTAACTCAATCAGCTCAGAAAACTCAGTCAACTCGGCAAACTATTCCAACCCCATTGCGCGGCGCGGGTTTTCCGAGTTAGCTTTTTCAAAATTTTTCAAAATCTCTTTTGTTTCTTCGCTGATGACACGGGGAAGCGAAATTTTCACTTCGATAAACTGGTCGCCGCGCAGATTCGGGTTTCGCAGCGAAGGAAAACCGCGTTCCCGCAGACGAAATTTCTGCCCCGATTCTGTTCCCGCCGGAATTTTAAGCTGCGCTTTGCCTTCGACCGTCGGAACTTCAATTTTGGCTCCCAACGCGGCTTCCGGCACGGTGATCGGCACGATCACATAAATATTATCGCCTTTGCGCGTGAAAAATTTATGCTTACCGACATTGGTCAGAATAAATAAATCTCCCGGAGGCGCACCGAGTCTGCCGCCCTCGCCTTTTTTCGGAATCCGTACGCGCGAACCCGTATCAACGCCAGCCGGAATGCGAATTTTGACCTGTTCGGTTTTTGGTGTCACACCTTTGCCGTTACACAAACTGCACGGCTGTCGGCGGCGACCCGTACCTTCGCAGTCGGGACAGGTTTGCGAAAATTGCAGCCGTCCGCCGCTCCTCTGTACTTGTCCCGTGCCTTTGCAGGTCGAGCAAACAACAACCGGACCGCCCGTGTCGCCCGCGCCCTGGCAGCGCGAACACTGTTCGGAACGGTTGACCGTAATGTTGGTCGTTAAACCAGTGACGGCTTCTTCAAAACTTAACGCCAGCGGCATTTCAATATCTTTGCCTTTCTTCGGCATCACTTTCGGTGGTTCGGGTTCGCGCTGTTTCGCCGCGCCGCCGCTGAAAAGATCGGAGAAAATGTCACGAAAACTCGATGAAGAACTGCCGCTGCCGCCGGGTTCAAAGTCGAAACCGGAAAAGTCGAAACCGCCTGCGCCGCCCGAACTGCTCGTCGCTCCCGTCGCATACGGCGAATTGACATCCAGATTGTCGGCGTAATATCCGAAGCGGTCAAAGACCTTGCGCTTTTTCTCGTCGGAAAGTACGTCGTTGGCTTCCTGAATCTCCTTAAATTTTTCTTCCGACGTTTTATCATTCGGATTTACGTCCGGGTGAAATTTACGCGCCAATTTGCGATACGCTTTTTTGATTTCGTCCGGTTTCGCGTCCTTTTTTACGCCGAGTATCTGGTAGTAATCTTTTTTTGCCATTTCTGGAATCTATTTTTTAAATTCAAAGGCGAACTTAATCGCTTCAAAAACTTCCTGCATTCTTTCATCAAAAAGATGTGTGATATGACTGCTTAATTTATTTTTGGGTACTGTTTGGATATTCGACAAATTAATTACGCACTCTTCTCTCATTCCGTCGGATTCGACAAGCAAAACCTCCGAATCATTTCCGCGGATAGTAGTTGTAATTTCCGCTGCTGTAACTGCATTTAGAACAGAGATAATGTTTGAGCGCGTCAAAATTAAAACCGGGCGACGTTTGTTCGGTTCTTTAAATTTGTAGAAATAGACATCACCCTGAATCATTGATTTTCCCAAACTTGTTCGTCTTGCCAGATTTCGTATTCTTCTGGTTGCTGCGGAAATCTTGTGTAACTTTCGATAAATTTTCGCTCTTTTTCGTCAATTCTACATTACTTCAGATCATCTTTTAACGATTTGCTCAACGCTTCGTTAATGTACTCAAGACGACTTTTATGCAAATTTTCGGCTGCCGCGTCAACTTGTGAAACCAATTTTTCGTCGAGTTCAATCGTAATATTCATAGCCTTTGAAGTATCGCAAAATCAGCCGTTGTCTGCAACGAATTACAATCCAACGGCTGATCTTCAAACAAAGACAAAAGTCTCTATTTTGCCTTTTGTCGCTTATTTTTTTTCTTCGTCAACATCAACATACTCGGCATCAATGACGTTATCGTCGCTCGCTGCCGTAGCTGTCGAATCGCCGCTGGCACTTGCCGAAGATGCTTGTTCAGTCGTTTCTCCGGCATCGCCTGTCGGCGTTGTTCCGGCTTGACTGTACAAAACTTCCGCGATTTTGTGCGAAGCGGTTTGAAGTGTTTCAAACGCGCTGTTCATCGCGTCGGCATCGGTTCCCGCCAGTGCGGTTTTTGATTCCGATAAAGCGTTTTCGATGTCACCGGCGGCGGCTGAATCGAGTTTGTCTTTATTTTCGCTGAAAGTTTTTTCAACATTATAAACCAAACCGTCCAGACGATTGCGGGCTTCGATTTCCGCTTTTTTCTTCTCGTCTTCGCCCGCGTGTGATTCGGCTTCCTTCATCATTTTGTCAATTTCGTCTTTCGACAAACCCGACGACGAAGTAATCGTGATCTTCTGCTCGCGTCCCGTGCCGACATCTTTTGCCGAAACATTGACGATGCCGTTTGCGTCAATATCGAAAGTTACTTCGACCTGCGGAACGCCGCGCGGAGCCGGCGGAATACCGACCAAGTGAAATTTGCCGAGCGTTTTGTTGTCCGAAGCCAGCGGGCGTTCGCCCTGCATAACGTGCACTTCGACCGACGTTTGATTGTCCGAAGCGGTCGAGAAAATTTCCGATTTTCTGGTCGGAATCGTCGTATTTCGGGTAATCATCTGCGTCATCACGCCGCCCAAAGTTTCGATGCCCAAACTCAAAGGCGTCACGTCCAAAAGCAGAATGTCCGTTTTTTCGCCGCCCAAAACTCCGGCTTGAACCGCTGCGCCGAGACCGACGACTTCATCGGGATTAACCGATTTGTTGGAATCTTTGCCAAAAAATTCCTTGACCATTTCCTGAACTTTCGGAATGCGCGTCGAACCGCCGACGAGGACAACTTCGTCAATATTTTTCGCCTCTAATCCGGCATCTTCAATCGCCTTTTTAACCGGCGGCATCAAACGGTCGAGAATCGGCTGAACCAACTGCTCGAATTTCGAGCGCGTCAGTTTCATCACAAGATGTTTCGGTCCCGATTGGTCAGCCGTAATAAACGGCAGATTGATTTCGGTTTCCATCGCCGACGACAATTCGATCTTCGCTTTTTCGCCCGCTTCTTTCAGACGCTGCAACGCCATTTTATCGTTGGTCAAATCAATGCCCTGATCTTTCTTGAATTCGTCAATAATCCATTTGACCAGCATTTCGTCAACGTCGTCGCCGCCCAAATGCGTGTCGCCGTTGGTTGATTTTACTTCGACAACACCTTCGCCGACTTCCAACACGGAAATATCAAATGTTCCGCCACCGAAGTCGAACACGGCAATCGTTTCTTCTTTCTTTTTGTCCAAACCGTAAGCCAGAGCGGCGGCAGTCGGTTCGTTGACGATTCTCAGAACTTCCAAACCGGCGATTTTGCCCGCATCTTTTGTCGCTTGTCTTTGCGCGTCGTTAAAATACGCCGGAACGGTAATAACCGCCTGGCTAACGCTTGTCCCGAGATAATCTTCGGCGGCTTGCTTCAATTTCTGCAAAACCATCGCCGCAATTTCCGGCGGACTGTATTGTTTACCGTCGGCGTTAATGCGAACGTCGCCGTTTGAAGTGCGTTCGACTTTATAAGGTACCTGCTTGATTTCGCCGGAAACTTCGTCAAATTTGCGTCCCATAAACCGCTTGATCGAATACAGCGTATTTTCCGGGTTTGTCACCGCCTGACGTTTGGCGACTTGTCCGACAAGACGATTGCCGTCTTTGGTGAATGCCACCACTGAAGGGGTTGTGCGTCCACCTTCCGAATTCGTAATAACCACCGGCTCGCCGCCTTCCATCACGGCGACAACCGAATTTGTAGTTCCTAAATCAATTCCTATAATTTTACCCATTTCTAAAAATCTCCAAATTGTAAATTACTGAGCTTAAACTTTATAAAAAACTTAGCTTTATCTGAGCCAAATAAGAGTATAATAGTTGAGTGTATCATTGTCAAGTTTCCTGCGAGTGTAAAAAAATGTCTGATTTTGTCACTAGCCCGACTATAAAGAAGGGCTTGAGAGTTGAGGAACAAAGTCCTTCTTTATAGTCGGGCTGCTGACACCTACAATCTCTTATCCGCAGTCGGGTTGCTGACACACTTTTAAATTATGAGGCGGTTGTTTAATTGCCTGCCGAAAAGGTAGAATAAATCAAAGAGCAAAACTAAAAGCCAGAAGGTTTACATCTGTTATTTTCAAAATCTTTGCATCTTCAGCGGTAATAAATATTTATGAACAAAGCACAAACACTGGGTGAATTAAAAACGAGCGGTTATGGTTCGCGTTCGGTCAAGGACGAAATGCGAACGAATTTGATCAAAAAATTGCGAACCGGAGAGAAACTTTTTCCGGGCGTTCTCGGTTACGACGAAACGGTCGTGCCGCAAATCGTCAATGCGGTTCTGGCGAAACACAATCTCATTCTGCTCGGTCTGCGCGGACAAGCTAAAAGCAGAATTATCAGACAATTAACGGATTTGCTCGACGAGGAAATCCCGATTATCGCCGGTTCGGAAATTAATGACAATCCGTTTCAGCCCCTTTCGGCTTTCGGCAAACAGCAAATTGCGGAAACAGGCGACGAAACGAAAATTGACTGGATCAAACGCGATTCGCGGTTCGTCGAAAAACTCGCCACGCCGGATGTGACGATTGCCGACATCATCGGCGACATTGACCCGATCAAAGCCGCTAAAGGCGGACATCTTTTATCGGACGAACTGGCGATTTTTTACGGACTTCTGCCGCGAGCCAATCGCGGGATTTTCGCCATCAATGAACTGCCTGATTTAGCCGGGAAAATTCAGGTCGGATTGTTCAATATAATGCAGGAAGGCGACGTACAGATCAAAGGTTTCCCGGTGCGTCTGCCGCTCGATGTGATGCTCGTTTTTTCGGCGAACCCGGAAGATTACACGGCTCGCGGCAAAATTATCACGCCGCTCAAAGACCGCATCGGCGCGGAAATTCAGACGCATTATCCGAGAGATATTGGTTTAGGAACTGAAATTACTAAACAGGAAGCGTGGACGCGCCGCGCCGATCTCGAAGATTTTACGGTCGAAATCCCCGACTTTATCGCCGAAACCATTGAACAGATTGCGTTTGAAGCGCGTGACGATCAGCGGATTGACAAACGCAGCGGCGTGTCGCAGCGATTTCCGATTACCGTCACCGAATTTGCCGTTTCAAACGCCGAAAGACGCGCGATTATCACCGGTGAAAGCGAAATTGTTCCGCGCATCTCTGATATTTACTCGGCTCTGCCGGCGATGACCGGAAAAATGGAACTCGAATACGAAGGCGAGCAGATCGGCGCACAAAAATTAGCGAAAGAGTTGATTAAACGCGCGGCAGGAATTATTTACGAAGGATTTTTTCTCGGTATTGATTTCGAGCCGACGATTCGCTGGTTTGACGAGGGCAATAAACTATTGTTGTCGGAAACGGCTTCGGCGGAAGAATGCGTGATGTTGCTCGGCAGCGTTCCCGAACTGATCGAATCAACGCTCGTGCCGCTCGGTTTCGGTCGAAATGACAAAGCAAAACTCGTTTCGGCGTGTGAATTCGTTCTCGAAGGTCTGTACGCGCAAAACAAAATTTCGCGCAACGAAGAGGGCGGTTTTGAAGCGACAACCAAAGCCAAGCGCGACCGGCGCGGTTTGATTTACGAAGATTTGACCGATTTGGATAGTTTTAATTAAGCAATAATAACAGGAAGTTGGGAGTTGAGAGAACCGCAAGCCGTTTGAATCTCAACTCTCAACTCAATTGCCGACTAATGCGTCTTTTTTATTCTGACATCCACCAATTTGTCATATTTTGCTAGATGAATCGCTGATAAAACTTCGTCGTCGCTCGGACGAAATGCTCTGACCATTATATTTCGATAACGAACAATTCCTTTACTGTCAATGACGATCACGCCCCGCGTCGCCCAGATCGGCATCCATTTGTGCGACGCGTAAACTGCCGTGATTGTTCGGTCGGCATCCGCTAAAATTGTCATCGGCAGTGAATGATTATCAGCGAATTGACTGTGTTCTTCCGGTAAACCGGGCGAGACGGCGACAACTTCCGCGCCCGTTTCCAAATACTTCGCCCAATTGTCCCGTACCGAACATAATTGTTTGGTGCAGACTAATGTTTCATCGCCCGGATAAAATAAAAGTGTAATCACCTTTCCGACTTTTTCGTCTAAATCCCACGATTTGTTTTGCGTATCGTAAAGCGCGAAATTGAGTGCTTTTTGTCCGATCTTCATTTCTAATTTTTTTGTATCACAATCGAATTGCAATAATAAAAATGAAGGGTTTCAATGTTGAAATGTTTTCGAAAACGAACATTTTCCGCTCTGGTATGTTAGCAGAAAAAGAAAATAGTTGCAAAAAAAGTTTAAACCGAGTTAAAATAAACTGTCAGTGAATCTCACCGGCTAAACCAGCCGAGTATAATCCCGAAAAATAAACTTAAATTAAAACCCCTATAAGTATGTGGACAAAAGAACAGTTCTGGAAAGTATTATTATATGCAGCAATCGGTATTTTGATCGTTTCGATCTTTATTATCTTTTGTGAATTCGGCACATCAATGTTAATTTTCATAATTCCCGTGCTGATTTTAGGTGTTTTAGCCGATCATCTTTTTAATAAAAATTTGAAAAATTCGCAGGGACAGGCGGAACAGGCGCGTCGCCACGTTGAGGAACTTTCACACTACATCGCCGAGCAGGAACGAACCGCCAAAATTCTTGAAAAAAGCGAAGAGCAATTTCGCAATGCCTTTGATTACGCCGCGACGGGAATGGCTCTGGTTTCGACATCGGGAGAAATCAAAAAGGTGAACCGTTCGTTCTGCAATATCTTCGGTTACAGCGAAACGCAACTTCCAAACACGCGGTATCACAATTATATTGCGCCGGAGGACAAAGATTTATTCAATCAGCATCTCGCCCAATTGCTGTCGGGAAAAGCCAAATCGCGGCAGATGGAAAAGCGCATCGTCAACAAAAAAGGAGACATCATTTGGACGGTGTGGAGTTCTTCGCTCGTTCACGACGAAACCGGCGATTCGGCGCATTTCATTTTTCAAATAAACGATATTTCCGACCGCAAACGCGCCGAGGAACAGCTTGTTCACGACGCGCTGCACGATTCGCTGACGAATCTGCCGAACCGTGTTTTATTCCACGACCGTTTGGAAAATGCGCTGAAGCGGGCGCAGAGAAATTTCGACAGTAATTTTGCGGTGTTGTATCTGGATTTTGACAGATTTAAGCCGCTCAGTTCACTGAAAATTGACTGTTCGTTCGTGATGCGAATGGCGGAAGGCAATACGGAAATCGTCCAGACCATCGTCAGTCTCGCGCAATCGCTCAATCTCGAAATAATCGCCGAAGGTATCGAAACGACGGAACAAATTGACGTATTGAAAAAAATGGCGTGCAACTTCGGGCAGGGCTATTTTTACGCGAAACCGCTTGATTCCGCCAAAGTTATCGAATTGTATTCAGGTGCGGAGGATCTGCACCTGTCTTTTATTCCGAAACTCGCCGCCTAAAAGATTGCTCGCACTTTTGCATTATTGAGAGCCGCGATTTTCAAAACCTGTCGCGTCCGATTGAGTAAAAAACACCGCCGATTGAAATCACGCTGATTTTGTCCTACTCTTTAAATTATTTTATGTTGAAGAAAACAAATTTTATGCGTTACTTATTTTTGATTTTATTTTCCGTTTTGCTTTTTACATCCTGCCAAAAAACACAACCCCAAATACAGCCGGCTTCGCCGACCGCCAAACGATTTACGCTGCGCGGCAAAGTCGTCACTGCTGATCGGGCGAAAAAAACGGCGACGATTGCCCACGATGATGTCGAAGATTATATGCCCGCGATGACGATGGAATTTCCTGTCAGAGCCGATTGGGTGTGGGACGATTTGACGAAAGACGCGGACATTCGCGCCGATTTGGTGGTTGACGATGCAAATGGAACCTTCTGGCTTGAAAACGTCGCCATCACCGCCGCGCCGAACCCGAATCAGCCCGCGCTGCCTGCCCGTGAAGATGTCGCGCAAATCGGCAATCAGGTTCCCAATTTTACTTTGACCAATCAGGACGGCAAAAATATTTCGATGAAAGATTTTCGCGGCAAAGCCCTGGCGATTACTTTTATTTATTCGAGATGCCCGCTGCCGAATTACTGTATTTTGATGTCAAAAAACTTTAGCGATCTCGCCAATCAGTTAAAAGATGCCGAATTAAAAGACAAAATTCGCCTGTTGAGCATTTCGTTCGACCCGCAAACCGATACGCCCGCCAAACTTAAGGAATACGGGCAGGGTTATCTCGGCAAAGGCGCGGCTCCCGATTTTACTGTGTGGCAGTTGGCAACCGGAACGGACAAACAAATAAAAAACATCTCCGATTTTTTCGGTCTTCGATACGAAACCGATCAGAACGATAAAACACAGTTCAATCATTCGCTCCGCACTATTGTCGTCACGCCGGACGGCAAAGTGCAAAAGGTTTTTGCGGGCAACGAATGGACACCGAACGATCTGCTGCGCGAACTTGAAAATTCAATCAAGTAAAAATTGATGAAATTTATTCGGAAAGACTGCTAAAATGTGATTATGGAAGCGAGAATCCCCGACAACGAAACCGAGAGAATTAGTGCGTTAAAGAGTTACCAAATTCTCGACACGCTGCCCGAACAGGTTTACGACGACATCACGAATTTGGCATCACAAATCTGCGACACGCCGATTGCGATGGTCAGTTTGATTGACAGTGAGCGGCAGTGGTTCAAATCGAAAGTCGGACTCGAAACCGCAGAAACGCCCCGCGATTCTGCTTTTTGCGCTCACGCCATTCTGGAGCCGGAAGAACTTTTTGTAGTTAATGATGCTCGCCTTGACGACCGTTTTGCTGACAATCCGTTGGTCAACAGTGAACCCAACATCATATTTTATGCCGGTGCGCCGCTGGTCACACCAAACGGCGAAGCTCTCGGAACGCTTTGCGTAATTGATGATAAACCGCGTCAACTAACCGAACAGCAGAAACTCGGTTTGCGCGTTCTGTCGCGGCAGGTGATGAATCAAATGGAGCTTCGTCAAAAGATCGAAGATATGAAACGGGCGGAAGAACGGCTCAACGAAAGCGAAAAAAGATACCGGCACCTTTTTGAATACAGTCAGGGATTAATTTGCACCCACGATTTAGACGGCGTTTTGCTGTCGGTCAACCCGGCGGGTGCCGAAACTCTCGGTTATAGGCAGGCGGAAATGGTCGGGATCAACTTGAAAAGTTTTTTGACGCGGCAGGCACAGCCTTGTTTCGATGATTATCTAAAGCGCGTGAAGAAAAATTTTAAAGACGAAGGTTCAATGTATATCAACACGAAATATGGAAAAGAACTCGTCTGGCAATACAGCAATACGCTTTACGAACAGGCAGACACGCCGACGAAGGTAATCGGTTACGCGCAGGACATCACCGAACTCAAAAAAGCCCAGAAAGAACTGAGCAGCTTGTCATTAACCGATGATTTGACCGCACTGTACAACCGGCGCGGGTTTTTCACGCTGGCGGAACAGGCACTGAAAGTCGCCCGACGGCTGAAACAAAACTGTCTGCTCATTTATGCCGATGTTGACGGGTTGAAAAAAGTCAACGACACCTTCGGACACGACACGGGTTCGGCGATGATTGTGGACACAGCAAATTTATTCAGATCTTTTTTCAGAGATTCAGATATTATCGCCCGTCTCGGCGGCGATGAATTCGTCATTCTAATTCAGAATAGTTCGGAAAGCGGCGCAGAGGCTATAGAAATACGTCTTCAAGCTGATATTGACGATTTCAACAAAAACAATCAGCGTCCGTACAAGCTGTCAATGAGTTGCGGCACCGCGCTTTTCCTGCCTGAAAGCCAACTGATGATTGAAGACTTGGTAAACAAAGCGGATAAACTGATGTATGTGCAGAAACACGGTAAAAATCAGCTGCCCGCCTCAAATTAAAGAAAACACCACAGAACTGAATCGTTCAAATATAATCAAATACTCTATAAATTCATTTTCGCGCATTCGTTCGGAGTTCAAACTGAAACTTAGACTCCGAACGCTCGAAAGTTCAGTCCACTCAACATTAAGCAGACAAGTGAAAGTCAGCAGGCTAAGTAAAATCAGCCTGCTGTCAGCTCACTGTGATTATAAAAGCTGATCGGCTTTTAACTCATCACTCATCATTGCTTGACTGCTTCGATTTTCCCGCGCACTTGAAAACCGTCAGCGATATTGCTCGGAAGCGGCTCAAAATCTAAGTTCAAGTTCTTGCCCGCGAGCGTTCCCGAAATTTTGAGCGGCGGTTTCGGATTCTCCGAAAAACTGCCCGCATCAAGCCACGCAATACCAATTTTTCCGTCGTTAATTTTTCCCGAAGCCGTTTCGGTCAAACGCCGTGCGTTTTTCGCGCCGCCGGAGAGATCGAAAATGAGCGTCACATTTTCACCGAAACTCAAAAGTTTAATCGTCCCGGCGGCAGAAAAGTTTTCGCTGCGCCCGGTGATTCCTCCGGAGAATTCAAATTTGCTCGACACTACTTTGTAATTTTGTGCGGCGTTTTGCCATTCTGCCGGAATATCGAGCGACAACGCATTTTCTTTTTCGATTGGTATGAGCGCGACTTGAAAAGGCATCGTTAATGCCTGCGTCGTCATCGCATCTTTTGACGGCGGCACGACTTCGAGCGAGATTTTACCGGCGGTTTGTTTGATCGCCACCGAGTAACCGCCCGTGTTTTTTGTTCCGGCAAACGCACCGACGACGGCAAATTTATCGAAATTAATTTCAGAAGCGGGCGGCAGTTTTTCGACCAAACTTTGCATCTGCGTGTAAGTTTCGTTTGTTCGCGCGACGAAAATAAACGGCGTTTCGATTTTTGAATATGAGTCTTCGGCTAGTATTTTAATCTCGCCGCCGCTGCCGGGTTTTGTGATTGGTTCATCTGGTTTAAGGTTAGCGTTCATATTTTGGTTTTTGATGTTCGGTTTATTTGTCTGCGGCTTATTTTTCGAATTACAGTCCGACTGCGCGGCGACGCAGAAAAACAGCGTCAAACTTACCATCATTAAAATTAAAGTTTTATAGTTCTTCATAATATTTTTTCGGTTGACGGATAATTTCGGAACACACGTTTTTCCGAAAACTTGCACGAGTAGTGTAAAATAAACCGGTCTGGAACTAAAATAGCAGTCGGGCGTATTTAACAACAAGCGAGGTTTTACAACATTATGGCTGATTACAAAGAGCGGTTTGAAAAATGGCAGCGCGAAGCGAAAGATCGGTTTGACGATATAGATAAGCAAATCGGGCTGAAAGATAAATTGGCGGAAGGCGCAAAGGTTGCCAAGGAAACGGCAGAAACATTCAAAGAAGGCGCACGGAAAATCAGAACCGAAGCCGAAAACTCGGAAGTCGGCAGACAAGCCGTGCGGGTGGCGGAAGAGACGGTCAAAACCGCCGAAGCAACGGCGAAAAAAGCGTGGGAAGCGAGCGAACCGCTGCGCGACGCGGCGGAAGACGCGGGCGGGCGAGCCGAAGAAGTGTTCACGGCGGCGGGCAAAAGCGCAGGTGACATTATGAAAACCGTCGGGCAGAAAGCGGGCGAAGTTTTCAGCGTGGCGGGCGAACGCGCCGGCGAAGTTTTCACCGATGCGCGGCAGACGTTCGGCACGACCGCCGAGCGCATTTCAAAAGCGTTTAATTTCGGTGCAAGCTGGACGCGAACGATTGATTCGGCGATTAAAACCGTGCAGCAAACGTCCGAATGGATTGTCGAAAAGCCGCTGCAAGCCGCGACGACCGGTGCTTCGATAGCGGTCGGCGCAGGGTTAGGCGTGGCTTTCACCGGCATCAGTTCGCATTGGTTTCTTAATTCGACCGTGCCGACTTTTGCGGTTAAAAAAGCCGCTGAACAATTCAAAAACCATCTCGAAGCGCAGGACGAACTTTTCAAAGGCGGCGAACTTTCGCAAGCCGAAGCTGAAAAATTGCATTTTGAACGCGACATCGCCAAATATGTCGGCGCACCGTTGCTGGGCGCGTTTTCGTTCGCTTCGGGCGCGATGATGATGACAAATATTTTCAACCCGAAGACGATCACCGGCGCACCGATTGACTGGATCACCGGCGGCAGTCCATTGCTCGAAGGCGTTTGGTTTTTCGGCAACGGATTGGTGTGTTTCAAGACGAGCTACGACTTTTTTATGTTCTCGCTCGAAGACCACGAAGACGTTCAGAAAATAGTTAGAGAAATAAAAGGGTTTTTGCCTGTTTAGATATTGTATGGTATAAGTCTTACAGAAATAACAATTTGATTGAATGGCTGTATGAAAATTTACTATTTCGACAGCCTTTCTTTTTTGCAAAATAAATATTTAAAGGATGTAAATATATTTATGTTAGAAGATTTCAAAGCATTTATTGCGCGCGGAAACATTCTCGATCTGGCGATTGCCGTAATTATGGGTGCGGCTTTCGGCGCAATCGTTAAAACATTTACCGACGGAATTATTATGCCGGTTATCGGATTTATTACCGGCGGCATTGATTTCAAGGACAAAGTTTTAAACTTGGGCGATATGCCGGTCACCAACGGTAAGGAAATTGAAGCGGCAGTCGCGGCAAAACAGCCGCTGATTATGTACGGGCAGTTTATCAACGATGTCATCACGTTTTTAATTGTTGCATTGGTAATGTTTGCGCTGGCTCGTTATGCCGTCAAATTATTTAATAGGTTTGCTGCCGCGCCGACCCCGCCGACCGGCGAAGAAGTTTTGCTGGCGGAAATCCGCGACATTCTCAAAACAAAATGAGCGGCGGTTAGTGATGAGAAGTAAGGCTTAAACATTCACGCAAAATTATGTTTCAGCTAAAATGTTTCGCCGATGGAGCGCAGGCAACCCTGCCTGCGTATTTTCTTTTCGTTTTGATACGCAGGCAAGGCTGCCTGCGCTCCATCGCTTCAAATATGAGTGCCGAGCGGCTTCAAACTAATCAATAATTCCTTATCACCTTCTGTTCAACTTATTCCGTCGCGTCGAGTTCTTCTTCCAAGAGCTGGCGTTGATAAAGATCGGCATACTCGCCGCCTTTAGCAACTAATTCATCGTGAGTGCCGCGTTCGGTGATGCGCCCGTCGTGCAGAACACAAATCAAATCGGCATCACGAATCGTCGAAACGCGGTGCGAAATTATTAAAGTCGTCCGGTCGGTGCGAACATCCCGCAAATTGCGAAGAATCGTCTCTTCCGTGTAGGTATCAACTGCCGACAATGAATCATCCAAAATCAAAATGCGCGGGTTTCGCATCACGGCGCGGGCAATCGCCGTGCGCTGTTTCTGACCGCCCGACAGCGTGATGCCGCGTTCGCCGACGCGCTGTTCGTATTTGTACGGAAATTCCTTGATGTCATCGGCGACACCGGCGACTTCGGCGGCTTTTTCGACGGAAATGTATTTTTTCCCGTTCTTGTTGTTGCCGTTGCCCGCTTCCGCCAATTCGTAATTGACCGGCGGCGATAATTTTTCATCCACACCGAAGGCGATATTGGCTGCAATCGAATTCGAGAACAAAAATGTTTCCTGCGGTACGAAACCGATTGATTTTCGTAATTGTTCGAGAGGAAACTGCCGAATCGGGATGTCGTCAATAAAAATCGTATTTTCCGGCGCGTCGAGCAGACGCGGAATGAGCGTCGCCAGCGTTGATTTGCCGCTGCCGGTTTTGCCGACGAGCGCAACGGTTTTGCCAGGTTCGATAATCAGATTTATATCTTTCAAAACCGGCTTATTGCCATAGGCAAAAGTCAGATTACGGAATTCGATTTTGCCTTTGATTTTCGACTGTTCGCGTGCTTCCGATTCATCTTTGATCGCCGGTTCGGTTTCCAAAATGGCGTTGAATCGTTTGAGCGAAGCCGTCCCGCGCTGGTATAGATTGACAACGTAACCGAGTGCGATGAGATACCAAATCATTCGCTGCAAGTACAAAATAAAAGCTGTAAATTCGCCCGCCGTGATTTCGCCGCGCACCGCCATCGGTACGCCGACCGCGACGATGATGACAAAGCCCAAACCAATAAAAAAGAATAATAGCGGACGCATCGCCGCGCCATATTTGACGAGCGCGATGTTGCGCCGCGCGTATTCGTTGTTTAATTCCTGAAACTTCTCGATTTCCGAGCCTTCCTGCGCGTAGGCACGAATGACCCTCACGCCGGTCAGATTTTCCTGCGCCCGTGCCGTAATGTCGGAGAAAAATTCTTGAATTTTTTCAAAACGGACGTGAATCTGCTGACCTAAAAACTTGACCGTTAAGGAAACAAACGGCATCGGAATCAGCAACAGCAACGTGAGCTTGACGTTGATGTGGAGCATCACCGGCAAAACGATGGCGAGCGCGAAAATCGCCTGAAACGAATATAAAATCATCGGTCCGACGATTTGCCGCACCGCACTCAAGTCGTTCGTCGCCCGCGCCATCAAATCGCCGACGCGGTTATTTTGAAAATATTCGAGCGATTGGTCAACCAGCGCGGCGTAAAAGTCGCGGCGCATATCATATTCGATGTGGCGCGAAGCGTTAATCAACAACCGCCGCTGCCAGAACAGAAAAATCCCGCTGATGAGATTTGCCGCCAAAATAACCAATGGGTAGTAAATAACTTTGTTCCGCGTTATCTCCGCGCTCAAATCGTCAATCGCCCTGCCGACGAGATACGGAATCAGCAGCCCGAACGCCATCGAAAACAGGATAAACAGAATGCCGAAAACGACCTGCCATTTGTAAGGTTTGAAATATTTTCCGAATTTTTTAAGTTCTTCCATTTTTTGGTCGTCAATCGTCAATCGTTGATCGTTACCGAATTTTGCCATTTCAATTGACGGTTAACGTTTCAAAATATCTTTGTGTATGTTGATAAAGCCGTGGCGATCAACTTTTTTTCTTCGTTGTAAACTTCCGCCGCGACGGTCAAAATCCGTTTACCGGCACGAACTACCTTTGCCGTGCAGACTGCTTCGCCTGCCGAATGCGGGCGCAGATAATGAACGGTCAAATCAATCGTCGTCGTTTGAATATTTTCCGGCACACAGGTTCTGACTGCAAAAGCCATCGCCGTATCAATCAGCGAAGCCGTCGCGCCGCCGTGCAAAACGCCGTACGGCTGCCGCAGTTCATCACGCATCAGCAGTTTTATCGTCGCTTCCTGCATCTGCAAATCAACTAATTCAAACCCGAGCAGACGCGCAAACGGAACATTTTTTAATGCTTCCGTCGCGCGTTGGCGGTGCTGTTCGGTTATTTCTGTGTTTGCGTCATTCATAAATTAGTTTTTAGAGTTTAGTTTTCAGTTTTTTCTTGATGATTCTTGAACAAACTTTTCGCATAAAATCGGATGCGTCAAAAATAGAACCAAAAACCAAGTACCAAAAACCGAAAACATTATCCACTCATTCTTCACTGTGCAAAATTTTGCGAAATTCTTCAATCGTGACTTTGCGAAAGTCTTTTGGGATTTCAAACAAATTGTCATCCGCCTGCGGCGCGAAATTTTTCATTTCAAAAGTCGCCGTCAGCATTTTTTGGTCTCCGTTGACACTATAAAATTCCTGTTTGACAGGCAGACTGATTTTTTCGTCAATCCAAATTAAAACTTCCGATTTGCTGCGTTCGCCCAAAATCGCGCGATATTTCGTCGAGCCGTTTTCTTCGCCGAGCCGTTCAAATTTCGCGTCGGATTTCTGATTGAGCCATTCGGTCGTTAAAAAATCGAACGGATTTTCCATCGCCAGAGCTAAATTGGCAGCGGAATTTTCGACGTAAACTTTTTTATCTTTAATAAACGGGAGGCTTTTTCCGTCGCCCGATCTTAGAACTGAAAATTGATTTTTTTTACCGAAATTGTATGTAAAAATCTGTTTTTCGCCGCGCCGCGCCGCAAAAGTTTTATCTTCCGCGCCGCCGGTCGAAACAATGAATTCGGCTTGAAAATTTTCGGGTTCTTTGTTGGAAAACGGCACATTGCTTTTGAGTTCTTCAACGACAAACGGCGTTGGCGACGGCATTTCGCCCGACGCATTCTGCCGGAGAAAACACGCTGAAAAAAAAGTCGGAAGTAAGAAGCAGATGACTAAAAATTTGGCTGATCTCGATGAAAGCATTTTGTAAAGTGTAATTTTAACACAGTAAATAACTTTCCAAAACAACTTCGACGGCTTGCCCGCAGGAAATTAAAAAAAACATCCGGGCGTGAAAATACTCATTACTGAGCGGCACAGTTTTTGACACTATAAATAATTGTCGCAAACAGCTCAAAACGCTCAAAAAAAGATTTTTATTTTTGTCATCCTTGCGGCAGCTTCTTAAATAAGTTAAAAGCCGACGATTTCCGTGCCGCTCAGTAATGATTTTCCCTTGCATCTGAAAATTTATTTTTGTCAATCCCGCTGATGCATTTTGCTCAATAAAAAAGTTCGCGCTTTGTTTTATATTCACCGGCAAAAACAAGGGGAATACAGATTAAAGCGCGAACTTTTATCGGGGAGAGATTGAAAATCTCTCTTTTTAATTATCGAACGCTAAACCGCCGCCATCAATGCGTTGGTCAACTCATTCGCCGCAGTTTCCATTTTTTCAATCATCGGCTGAATTTGCGTATAATCACCGGCTTCGAGAAAAGCATCGGCTTCTTTTAATGTATGATTAATTTGCTGTTGCTGTTCGGGCATAAGCGATCTCCCGAATTCCGACATCGCTTTGTGAGTGTTTTTGAGAAGCGAATCGAGGCGGTTGCGCTGCATAATGGTGTCTTTAGCAACGCGGTCTTTCTCGACGGATGTCTCGGCTTCCATAATCAGAAGATCAATTTCATCCGGCGCAAGTCCCGACGACGGCGTGATTTGCATCGCTTGTTCAAAGCCGGTCATTTTGTCTTTCGCTGAAACATTAACGATGCCGTTCGCGTCAACTTCAAACGAAACGTCAACCTGCGGAACACCGCGCGGGGCGGGCGGAATGCCGACGAGTTCGAATTTTGCCAAACTGCGGTTGCCGCTCGTGATTTCGCGTTCGCCCTGCAAAATATGGATTTCGACCGTTTGCTGATTGTCAACAACAGTCGTGAAAGTCATCGTATTTTTGAGCGGAATCGTTGAATTGCGCGAGATTAATTTGACGAACAAACCGCCGCGTGTCTCCAGTCCTAAACTGAGCGGCAGAACGTCGAGCAGCACAATATCTTTTATATCGCCGGTCAAAACGCCGCCCTGAATCGCTGCGCCCATCGCCACTACTTCATCCGGGTTAATCTCGGACGACGGCTCTTTGCCGAAAACTTCTTTGACGGTGCGAAGGATGATCGGCGAACGGGTCTGTCCGCCGACCAGAATTACTTTATTGATGTCCGACGGCTGAAGTTTCGCGTCCCAGAGAGCTTTCTGGCACGGTTCGACCGAAGATTCAACCAAATCGAGAACGAGTTCTTCAAACTGCGTTCGGGTCAAAACCGTGTTGATGTGTTTCGGACCGGAAGCATCCGCCGCGATAAACGGCAGGTTGACGGTCGTCTCCGAAACGGAAGAAAGTTCGCATTTGGCGCGTTCCGCCGCTTCTTTCAAACGCTGCAAAGCGAGCCGGTCGCCGCGCAGATCAATCCCGTTTTCAGTCGCAAACTTTTCGACGAGCCAGTTGATGATGCGCTGGTCAAAATCTTCGCCGCCCAAAAATGTGTTACCGGACGTGGAGAGAACTTCAAAAACCCCGTCGTTTATTTCCAGAATTGAAATATCGAACGTGCCGCCGCCGAGATCGTAAACGACGACTTTTTCATTTTTATTTTTGCCGAAACCGTAAGCGAGCGCGGCGGCAGTCGGTTCGTTGATGATGCGTTCGACTTCCAAACCGGCGATTTTTCCCGCGTCGCGCGTCGCCTGCCGCTGCGCGTCATCGAAATAAGCCGGAACGGTAATGATCGCTTCGGTGATTTTGTCGCCCAAAAACTCTTCCGCCGCCAGTTTCAGCCGCTGCAAAACAATCGCCGAAATTTCCGGCGGGCTGTAAACCCGTTCAAGTACGCGAATATGCGCGTCGCCGTTCGGAGCTTCGACAATTTCAAACGGCACTGTTTCACGCATTTTTTCAATTTCCGGCGCGTCGAACTTGCGCCCGATCAAGCGTTTGACGGCGTAGAGCGTGTTCGCCGCGTTCGTCACCGCCTGCCGTTTGGCAATCTGCCCGACCAGCCGTTCGTCCTTTTCCGTAAAACCGACGACCGAAGGCGTAGTTCTGCCGCCTTCTTTATTCGAGATAATCTGCACCGTGCCGCCTTCCAAAACCGAAACGCAGCAGTTTGTCGTGCCTAAATCTATGCCAATTACTTTGCTCATAATTTTTTTAATATATGGGAAATTAAAATCGGGGGGTTTGAGGATGGTGAGCCGTGACGGGAGTTGTTTTTAATCGAGCGTCAAAAGTTCCGACTCATCACTTTCGATTTGAACCGTTCGCCTATCGCCGTTTGATTCCCGTCTTTCGGCTCCCGACTCGCGCCGCTCGGCTCCCAAATTCTGACTTTTGGAAACTTTAACCATCGCCGGACGAATAACTTTGTTGTCAATCCGGTAGCCGCGCAGAAATTCGGCGGTGACGGTGTGCGGCGGAAATTCATTGGTCTCTTCGGTGGCGACGGCTTCGTGAAAATGCGGGTCGAAAACTTCCCCGACCGATTTGATCGGCTGAACGCCCATTTCCTCTAAAACTTCGTTCATTTGCTGGTTGACGAGCGCGATGCCGTTAAAAAACTGCTGCAAATCCTGCGTTTTTTCGTCTGAAATGTGTGCCGTCGAATCAAGAGCGCGGCTCATATTATCAAGCACGGGCAGCATTTGCTGCGCCAAATTGCTTAATTGATTGCGGAAAGTTTCGCTTCTTTCACGTTCGGTGCGGTTTTTGTAATTTTCAAAATCAGTCTGGCGGCGACGGGCGAGTTCGAAAAGTTCGACCCGCTCGTTTTCCATTTTGGAGATTTGAGTTTTCAAATCGGTGTTTTCGGTTTTCAACTTTTTTATTTCTACCGAATTCGTCGCGGAGACCTTCGGCGGCAGAGATGTTTTTTCGGCAGCGGCAATTTCCGCCATAATAAAGTCGGCGGCGGCATCCGTCTCATCAAGTCCGTCGTCTTCGACTTCAATGACTACTTCGGAAAAAATATGTAAATCTTTTTCTTTAGCTTCTAACTCTTTGATGAAATCATCAATTGAGAGCGAATCATCCACTTCAAATTCTTCCATATCCTTTGAATCCTGATTAAATTTCCCTTTTAATTGTATTTGTTTTGACTCCGGCGGGTTAATTTTTTGAGTTTTCCCGCATCACTAACTTTTCGAGAATTTTTGCCACGTAACTGACAATCGAAATCATTCTGGCATATTCGATTCTGGTCGGACCTAAAACGCTCAGAGTTCCCATCGCTTCGCCGTTGCCGGTGCGGTAGGGCGCGGTGATGAGCGTACAGTTTTGCAGTGAAGAAGTCGTGTTTTCGCTGCCGATGACGACCTGCACATCGCCCGTCAGCGAAGCGTCGCGGGCGATACATTCGGTCAAAATCTGGACAAGACGCGATTTTTCCTCAATCGTTCGCAGAAGCTGGCGCAGCCGTTCCATATCGGCGAAATCGCGTTTAATCAGCATATTGGAAGTGCCGTCAACATAGACATCGCCGAGATTATCCTGTTCATTTTCAATGCTTTGCGAACAGATAATCATCGCCGTCTGCAACAGTTTATCAAACAGCGATGTTTCTTCGTGCATCAATTTGAGAATTGCCGCCCGAATTTCCGCCAAACTTTTGCCGCCGAATTCGACGTTCAGGTAACGCGCCGTGCGTTCGAGTTCTTCGTTCGTCAGCGTTTCTTTGAGCCTAATTATTTTATTGTGAACGATGTTCGGCGCGGAAACGAGAATGACGAGAATGCGCTTGTCCGACAAATTGACAAATTCGATGTGCTGCAAACGGTCTTTCGCCAGCGACGGCGACACAACGATACCAACATTATTTGAAAGAGCGGATAAAAGCTGCGAGGTTTTTTCCATTATCCGGTCGGGCGCGTCCGCCGAATGAGTTTCGCCGAGTCCGAATTCATCGTTGATCTTTCGCAAATCTTCATTTGAAATACTCAACACGCCGAGCAGATTGTCAACGAAAAAACGGTAGCCGCGATCCGTTGGAATGCGTCCGGCGGAAGTGTGCGGCTGTTCGAGCAGCCCGAAATCTTCGAGTTCGCTCATCACATTGCGAATCGTCGCCGAACTCAGTCCCGACGCGTTGGGAAATTTCTCCGCGATAATTTTCGAGCCGATTGGTTCGCCCGTCACAAGGTGTTCGTTAATAATCGCCGACAAAATCACCCGCCCGCGCGAATCGGGAAGGTGAGAACTTTTTTCGTTTATTTGATTTATATCGGCGGCAGACATTTTTACTTTGTTGCGGGTTTGATGCACACCGCGTGAAAACGTTATGCTACTTTTAAATTGATAGCATTTTCGCCCGTCGTCTGTCAAGATTTATCAGTTAAACTCTGATAAACAACTTTTGTGAGGAGTTTTTAGTTTTTGGCTTCTGAATTTCGTCGAAGCTGATAAATCCACTGCGAATATAAACGAAACCTAAAAACCAAAAACTAAACACTTATGGATCAAAAAATCGACCAGATAAAAACTTTCTACCGCGAGGCGTTTCAAAATTTAAATAAAAAGAGCGAAATTCCTGAAATCAACGTAGAATTTTACCCGTATATCGGCATTAATCACACGATTCGCGTTCGCGGCGAGAAAGTTTTCGTCCGTCTCGCCGAAGTCTGCCGCGAAATGCCGCTTGATGTGCAAAAGGCTTTGGCGTTTATTTTGGTTTCTAAACTTCTTCGCAAAAAGATTGCGCCCGCCGTGTCGGAAAAGTATCGCGGATTTATCAAAAACGCTGAATTGCGCGAAAAGGCTTTAGACAATAAACGCGCCAAAGGTCGCAAATTCATTACCACGGCGCAGGGCGAACTTTACAATTTGAATGAAATTTTCGCCCATTTAAACCAGATTTATTTCGACGGGAAAATTCCCGCCCCGACGCTCACCTGGTCGGCGCGAAAAACTTTCCGTATTTTGGGACACCACGACGCAGCGCACGAAACAATCGTTATTAGCAAATCACTAGACGACGCAAAAACGCCGAAATACGTCGTCGAATTTATCGTTTTTCACGAAATGCTGCACATTTTTCACCCGACGCAGTACCGCGACGGCAGACGCTACAACCACACGCCTCAATTTCGGCGCGACGAACGAAAATTCGCTTACTTTGCAGAAGCTGAAGATTGGATCGAGCGCAATGTTAAAAGGTTCAAGAAAAATGCTCAAGCCGAAACAAAATAATGATGCAAAAACACATTTTCAGCGCACTGCGTTACTGCATTCGTAAAATTTTCGCAACTTGTTTTTCAATTGATACGGCGATGTGTTAATTCAAATATTCAACTTCCCGTATTTTTCCGTCATTCGGCGTTGCGAAGATTTACGAAGTCGGCGCAGCAGCGGCATCGGAAGCAAAATTCGCAAAGCATTTTTGGCGAGAAACGAGACGGAACCGGCAGCCGGCGCGTTTTTTAGAAATAGGGAAAGTGCTTGTTTTTTTCTGCCGGAGCGAGCTAAATTTTCAGTGTGCGTCAATTTAGCAGCGGATTGAATTCTCGCTAAACTCGCTTTATCAAGACCGAGTTCGTCAGCGTTTCGCTGCTGCGCGGCGAGAATTTCGTCAAGCATAAATTCCCAATTGTCGCTGGTATTTGTGCCGTGCTGCCGCCACGCGGCGAGAATTTGTTCGTCAAAGGCAAACTCACCTTTTTTACTGAGACGCAGATAAAGATCGTAGTCTTCGAGACCGGATTTTTCGTTCCAGTGCAAATTTTCGAGAGCAGTGCGCCGATAAACGACCGTCGGGCTAAACGGCGCACTACCGCTGAAAAGCATCGGGCGCGGATCGCCGTCGGGAAACGCCGCCCATTCGGTCGAACAGTCAATGATATTTTCTTCCGCGTCAATCGTAAAAGCGTGTCCGTAAGCCAAAACCGCTTTTTCGCGGCGGCTCAAAAGTTCAACACGCGCCGCCAGAAATTCCGGCAGCCACAGATCATCGGAACCGAGATAGGCGAAATACGCGCCTGAACTCTTCGCGAAACCCTCGTTCAATGTCGCGCATAATCCGCGATTTTCGCGCACGATTAATTCCGCGTCAAACGGACAGTCGTTCAAAACTCTCTCGATTGTTTTCGGCGAATCGTCTTTTGAACCGTCGTCAATGACGAGCAGTTTTTTTGGTGCTAAAGTTTGATTGACAATGGATTTCAGACATTTTTCGACGAACGGCGCGTGATTATACGACGGCACAAAGACGAAAACTTCCGGTTGATGGTTGGTGTCGGCGAAATTCATCGGTTACAAGTCGAAAGAAAATAAGACCATATTTGCCCGTAAAAGTCATTTGTCGGCTCAAGTTGTTTTTGATGAAAGTTCTGCATCTTTTAGATACGGTAAATCGCGGCGGCGCGGAAATAATCGTTTTGGACGTTTGCCGCAACGCGAAAGATTTTGGCATTGATCTGACTTTCGTCACGACGCAGGGCGGCGAACTCGAAGAAGATTTTCGCGCGTCGGGCGCGGATTTTATCCGCTTGCACAGAAAACTTCCGGTGGATTTCAACGTCGTTTGGCAACTCAGAAACATCATTAAAAAGCGCGAAATAAAAATAGTTCACGCGCAGCAGGCGGTTGACGCGCTGCATCTTTCTTTGGCGACGATAAACTTGCCGGTGAAGAGAGTTTTGACATTTCAAGGCTTTATCGCCGACGCGAAAAACCGGCGGGCTTCACGGTTTTTAATTCCGCGAATGGACGCGAACATCTTTGTCAGCAAGGGTTTGCAAAGTTGGCTTGCCGAAAAAGATAAACTTGATGTCAGACGAAACGCTCACGTCATTTATAACGGAACGGACGAAAAAAGATTACAGCCGACGGGCAAAAATTTGAGAGAAGAATTAGGGTTGAGCGAGAACACGCTTCTGCTGGGAATGATCGGCAATTTCTACCGCGATCCGCGCAAAGATCAGATGACCGTGTGTCGTTCGCTGCCAAAGGCTTTCGCCGAAATCAAAAACGCACACTGCATTTTCGCAGGCAAAATAGAGCCGGGAGCAGAAGGCAAATTTCGAGAATGTGTTGCATTTTGTGGTAATCACGGAATCGCCGAAAAAGTTCATTTTCTCGGTGCGAGAACTGATATTCCCGACGTTTTAACCGCGCTCGACTTATTCGTTTTTTCATCTTTGCAGGAAGGTTTGCCGGTGGCAATGACCGAGGCGATGCTGGCGAAAGTTCCGCTGATCGTGTCTGACATCGAACCGCTTTTGGAAGCGTCCGAAAACGGAAAATATGCGGAAGTTTTCCCCGTCGGAGATGCGGAAATGTTGAGCGAAAAGATTATAAAGATGCTGCAAAATAAAAATTTGCGTGAAGATTTGGCAAACCGAGCATTGAGCTTTGCGAAAGATAATTTCACCATTGAAGCGCATCTGCGCGAACTCAAAAAACTTTATGATTCGCTTTTGAGAAAAGTTTGATATGATAAAACGATTATGAGATTAGCCAAAACAAAGTCGGTTTTCACGGTCGAAGATTATTTGGAAATTGACCGCGATTCCGATGAACGCTACGAATTTCTCGACGGCGAAATCTATGCGATGGCGGGCGAAAGCGGTGAACACGGCGATATTTGCGTAAATTTTACGGTTGCTCTCGGCAGTCAATTAATAAACACTCCCTGTCGTTTAAGAATCAAAGACACAAAAGTCCGTAGCGGAATGTTCCCCGTCAAACGTCCGCTCGTCAAAGGAATGATTTCGTATCCTGATTTGGTGATTATTTGTGGTGAACCGGAATATCACGACGAATTTACAGATGTCGTTCTCAACCCGCAGGTGATTATCGAAGTTTTGTCGTCTTCGACCGAGCAATTTGATCGCGGCGAAAAGTTTCACCGGTTTCAACTGTGGAATCCGACATTGACCGATTATATTCTCGTGTCGCAGGACAAACCGCTCGTCGAACATTATATTCGGCAAACCGATAAGAGTTGGAAGTTTTATTTTTACGACGGTTTAGAAAGTGAGTTTGAAATCGAATCAATTGAAAGCCGTTTGAAATTAACCGATATTTTTTACCGCATCGAATTTGCAGAAAAAGAGTTTTAGTTGCGCGAAAAATTAAAAAGTTAAAAATACGTCGAACGCCCAACCAGCCTGCCCGTTGTAATTTACCTGACACCAATGCCCCGCCATTTTCCCGATGTTTGAAGGTTTCGGACAGTTCAGAACCGTCACCGTCGCGCCGTGCGGAATTTTGGCGATGCGATAGCCGGTTTCGGAATTCGGTTCGCTTCGCAAAGCCAGAAAACCGTCGCCGGGAGAATTGGCGCGGGCGGTTCTCTCAGTTGTCGGCAATGACGAGTTTGGTGTCGAAAGTGTTTCGGCGGGAGTATTTTTCCTCTGATTTTTTTGGTCGGCGACCTGTTTTTCGAGATTTGCCAATTTTTGTTTCAATTCGGCGTTTTCTTTGTCGAGCGTCGGCGAAACTGCCGGAGTCAGCGCGGCAGAATTCGCCGCCGTCAAATTTTTATCAGTTCCCGGTTTGAACCAAACGTAAGACGCAAAACCGATCAACCCGCCGGCGACCAGCAGAAAAATCAGACACAACATTGCCACGATCAGCGGGCTGACACCTTTTCGAGTCGGTTGATTTATTCGCGTTGCCGGAAAAACGGTCGGCACGGAATCGGGAGGCACATTCGCCCGCATTTGATTGTTGCCAGATGACATCGCCATCGTTTTTTCCGCATCCGGCACGGAAATCAGATTTGCGCCGTCCGCCAAACAAAATTTCAAGGTTGCATCGGTATATGTGGTTTTGCAAACCGAACATTGTTTCATAATTTTTATATTCGTCAACCGTCAATCGAAAAAGAAGCGGTTCGCTAAGGATTAGTTATAAATTCATTTTGCCGCTTTGACAAGTCTTTACCGAAATCCGGGATTTGGAATTTGCAATCTGGAATTTGGAATTTACAAAAGCGGCACGGCTAATTTAGACTAAGATTTTTGATTTTCTTATATTCCTAATCAAAATTTACATACATTATGAGCAGAAAATATCGCGTCGGAATTTTAGGAGCCACCGGAACGGTCGGGCAGCGGTTCGTGCAGCTTTTGGAACAGCATCCGCAACTTGAGATCACTGCGCTTGCCGCGTCTGATCGGTCGGTCGGGAAAACTTATGCGGAAGCGTGTGCCTGGAAATTGGCGGGCGAAATACCCGAAAATGTGAGGGAAATCGTCGTTCAGCCGATTGCGCCGCCGCTCGAATGTGATTTGATCTTTTCATCTCTGCCGTCAAATGTGGCGCGTGAAACCGAAGAAGCATTTGCGCGGGCGGGGTTTCCGGTCATTAGCAATTCGTCGTCTTACCGGATGGAAGAAGACGTGCCGCTGCTGATTCCCGAAATTAACCACGCGCATCTCGGTTTGATCGAAATTCAAAAACAGCGGCGCGGTTTCGACCGTGGTTTCATCGTGACGAATCCGAACTGCGCGATTATGAGTTTTGCGCCGCCGCTCGCCGCGCTGCACCGGCGATTCAGCGTCGAATCGGTGTTCGTGACGACGATGCAGGCGATTTCCGGTGCCGGTTATCCGGGCGTTTCGTCGTTCGATATTATTGACAACGTGATGCCGTATATCGCCGGCGAAGAGCCGAAAGTGGAAACAGAAGCGCAGAAAGTTCTCGGCGAATTTAACGGCGAAACGATTGAAAAAGCCGATTTTACGGTCAGCGCACAATGTTTTCGCGTCAATGTTCTCGACGGACACACGGCTTCGGTGCGCGTTAAACTAAAGCAGGTTTCGACGCTCGAAGGCGTGATGGAAGCGATGTCAAACTTCCCTTCGCTCAATCTTCATTCGTCGCCGAAACCTTTTATCAAAGTTTGCGACGAACCTTCGCGCCCGCAGCCGCGTCTCGACCGCGACAACGGCGGCGGAATGACGATTACCGTCGGCAGATTGTTCCCCGATAATATTTTCGATTACCGCTTCGTCGGAATGAGCCACAACACCGTGCGCGGCGCGGCGGGTTCGGCGATTTTGAACGCGGAACTTTTAATTGAAAAAGGCTATATTCAATTTTGAGGATTAGGTAAGAAATAAATTTTAACACTTTGAGAAGGAGAAAAACGGACTCACAAAGCAACTTTGTATTCAAATTTAATTCGTTGAAATTGTCGGCTCCGGCAAACCAGTCCACCAAATTTCTCTGCGTTCAATTACCATTCGTCTTTCGGCAAAGTTCGACTTTGCATCTCCTTCCAAAATGGATCGAGTGAAGTGTCAACTTCTTCGCAAACTTCATTAATGCGGGCGATGATGTCTTCTTCATCGTATTCTTCCGCCAATTTTTCAACACCTATCGCAAACACTTTGCTGAGCGAAATCTTTGATTGTTTGGCGAGTTTTTCGCTCACCTGAAAAACTTCGTTCGAAACTGAAATTAATATTTTCGTAATGAAAAGTTTAACCAAAGTGTTTCCTTAATTCAATCATTAAAATTTGCCCATAATTGACGAAAGTCTTATGGTAAACTTTATAAAACTTTGGCAAAACGGCTTTGCTGACGGGAAAGAGTATGAATCTAAAAGAAATTTTTACCAACAAATACGGACGTTTGCGAAGCGGTTTGCGATTTACCATTTATTTGTTGGCGGTTTTACTGGTCGCATCATTATTCGGCACGATAGTCAGAGAAATGCTTTACCGGCTGCCGATTGGCTACGACAAAAACAGTTTGCTCTCTTTCATCTACCCGAATTTTATTTTGCTGGCGACAGCTATTTTCGTCGGCTGGCTGTGCGGCAAATTTCTCGAAAATCTGCCGTTTCGCGCTTTGGGCTGCTGGTTCACGAAAAATTGGCTGAAAGATTTGAGCTTCGGACTTATTTTCGGCGCGGGTTCGATTCTGTTTGCGGCTTTCATCGGAATAGTTTTCGGCGGGTTGAGTTTTCAGTTAAATGATGAAAACGGACAGTCGGCGATTTTGTTGACGCTGGGAATTTCGCTGTTGGTTTTTATTCTCGGCGCGGCGGCGGAAGAAGCGTTTTTTCGCGGTTATATGTTGCAAACCTTTGCGCGGGCGAAACTGGCGTGGCTGGCGATTGCTTTTACTTCGCTCTTTTTTGCTTCGGCGCATCTCGGCAACCCGAATGCGACATATATTTCGGTCATCAACACAGGACTGGCGGGAATTTGGTTCAGCGTCGCTTATTTGAAAACGCGCAATTTATGGTTTGTGTTCGGGTTGCATTTGATGTGGAATTGGGTGCAGGGCGCGTTTCTCGGATTGCCGGTCAGCGGCATCACCGAACTGACGACTGCACCGCTTCTGCGCGTGACCGGATTCGGCACACCGAATATAACCGGCGGCGATTACGGAATCGAAGGCGGAATCGCCTGCGCTGTCGCCATTATCATTTCGACAATTTTAATTTGGTATCTGCCGTTTTTGAAACCGACGGCGGAAATGTTGGTTTTGACGAGTGAAGAAAAACCGAAGGGCGAGGTGTTTTTGTCGTAACCATTTTTTACTTCTGATTTTTCAATGATCTAATTCTTAGTTTCCGCGTTTTTAGATAAATGATGTGGTTCGATGTGAACCAAAACATCGGCGACTCCGTGTTCAGAAGCGAGCAGTGCATCTTTAACTTGATGACCTATCTCGTGACCTTTCCAGACAGGCATTTCGCCGTCAACTTCGACGTGAATATCAATCCAGCGGTGCAGACCGCTTTTGCGAATGCGGCATTTTTCGATTTCCAAAACGCCGTCCACGCTCTGTGCAACGGTTCTTATTTTGTCCTCATATTCCTGCGTCGGGGCAATGTCCATTATTTCGTTTACACCGTCTCTGAACAGATTGATGCCGTTGTAAACGATGACGGCACAGGCAGCGAGCGCTGCCCAATCGTCCGCGCTTTCGTAGCCCGCACCGCCCACCAGCGCAATTGAAATGCCGATAAAAGCGGCGGCGGAAGTCAGTGCATCGGAAAAATGGTGCGCCGCATCGGTTTTGAGGGCGGTGCTTTCGACCGCTTCCCCGACGTGCGCGACGAACTTTGAGAGAAAAAATTTGACGACAATTACGCCGACTAGAATAACGAGCGTGTACCAGCGCGGAATTTGGTGCGGCGTGAGAATTTGTTTGATGCTTTCGACCGCGATCACTATCGCCGCGATGATGAGAGCCGCCGCCGCCGCGACTGCCGCGAGAGGTTCGGCTTTACCGTGTCCGTATGGATGATCTTCGTCAGCGGGTTTCAGTGAAATTCGCAGACCGCCCCACACGACGAGCGAACTGACGACATCCGCGCTCGATTCGATACCGTCGGCGATGAGCGCGCCGGAACTGCCCAACACGCCGCCCGCAATTTTGATCGCGGCGAGTACGGCATTGATGACAGCACCGACGAGCGGCGCGTTGGTTATTTTGTATTTACTGCTCACAAAAATATCACGCTGATCATTTTTCGGCGGACGTTGTTTTTTTTCAAAGGGTTGAAAAAAGTTTATTGATGTCCAAACTTTTCATCAAGCGCGTCCAGCAATTGCCGAACGTGCCGTTTATTCTCGCCCAAATCACTTTTGCCGACGCGCGAATTTGAACGCACATTGACCTGCACTTCATCCTTATTTGATTCTTTCACCGCGCTGATTTCTACATCGTCAACAAAGAAAACGACCGGAACTTCAATCCCTATCGTCATAGAGTTAGACTGCTTTTCCCTGTCATTGTCGCTTCCACTGCCGGTCAATTTCCAGCTTTGTCCATAAGTGGTCAGCGTCGGAACTATTTTTTTCGTTTCACTAACAAAAGTATCAAAATCTACCTGATAATGCCGCGTTCTAAAATTTGCATCCGGTGCATCGGCGGACGTTTCCGCGACATTGCCCGGATTCGTTATTGATAAACCGGCTAAACCGATGGCGACAGCACCGACTGCAATGCCGACTATTTTAAAGATGCTCATATTCGTTCAATTGTATTGCCAAATTCATATTGAGTCGAGCGTCAGTTGCTAAAATGATTTATTCGTTGAAGGTTTTTATCCGCATATTTTTTCATTTGCAGCGATCAGTTCGTTCAAATAAACTCTGCAACTTTTTCGACCAAAAAAAGCGTCTATAAAAGTGAAATTAAGTCGGTTAAATTTAAGAGTTATAAATTGATTCGACTCAAACGATGAAACATTGAAGTTAATTTAATTAATAGACAACTTTCCTAAATAAGTATTCATTCTGCTAAACTTGCAAGAATGAGTGTGTATGAAAAATACAAGATGAAAAAGCCTGCTCAATTTACTCGACTGGTCGGAGTCAGTTAC
>JBBSUG010000021.1:0-79552 GCA_038235165.1 Pyrinomonadales bacterium | reverse complement strand
GGCGGCAAAGGCTCCGGCGGGGGCGACGATAATTAAGTTCGGCGATTTGCCATCCAGAGGCAGGGCATCAGGCATAGACCCGGACACGTCGTCGGAACAGCCGACTTTTACCGATGGAACGATGATAATTACGGCGCACCGACGGCAGCGGTGAATAGCTCCAACAGGCGGGCGCGTAACGGCAATTTTAGGGCGCATCGTTTGCAATATAATTTATCAGGGTGAGTAAACCAAGTGTCAGAACGGTAATAAACTCAGAATTCAGGTTGCTTTTACCTGAAGTGCAACCGCATCGATGGTCAATCAATGCCACATTGTTTATGGGGATTGAGCGGCAAAATAAATTTATTTTATGACTTGAATTCCGCTATGATTTTTCGATTATAACTTTACAAATACGTTCCGCCGTTTTGCCATCCCAAAGCGGCGGAATTTTTGCGTTTTGTGTTTCGTTTCTGCCGTCCAAAATTTCAAAGGCGGTGCGTGTGATTTTTTGTGGATTAGTGCCGACTAAATTATTTGTTCCCATCTCAATCGTAATCGGGCGTTCGGTGTTTTCGCGCAGCGTCAGGCAGGGAATTGAAAGTGCGGTCGTTTCCTCCTGCAAACCGCCGGAATCGGTTAAAACGAGTTTAGCGCCGCTGTATAAACGCAGGAAATCGAGATAGCCGAGCGGTTCGATGAATTTGATATTTGAATTTTGTATCTTTTCTGCAAAACCGAACTTTTCGATGTTTGATTTCGTGCGCGGGTGCGCGGGGAAAATTACCGGGATTTTTTCGCGGATTTCCGTTAGTGCGTCCAACAGTCCGGCGAAAGTTTCTTTTTCATCAACATTTGACGGGCGATGCAGTGTCACCACCGCATAATTCTTTTCAGTTAAGTTTAAGTCTTCCCGCACCTTTGAGTTTTCCGCCATTTTCAAACTGTGAAACAGCGAATCAATCATCACATTGCCGACAAATTCGATTTTTTCGGGCGCAATGCCTTCCTTTAACAAATTGTCGTCGCCGTCGGTCGAAGGTGTCAGCAGCAAATCGGAAATTCTATCGGTCAGCAGGCGATTGATTTCTTCCGGCATCGTCAAATCGCCCGAACGAAGTCCGGCTTCGACGTGCGCGACCTTTACGCCGAGTTTCGCGCAGACCAGCGCACACGCAATCGTCGAATTGACATCGCCGACGACCAGCACCCAATCCGGTTTTTCCGCCACCACAACCGGCTCGAACGCGATCATTATTTTCGCCGTCTGCACTGCGTGCGAAGCTGAACCAATTTCGAGATGGAAGTTCGGTTTCGGGATGTCCAAATCCGTAAAAAACGAATCGGACATCGCCGCGTCGTAATGCTGTCCGGTGTGAACGATCAGCGGTTGAAATTTATCGGAACGGCGTTTCATCTCGCGCACAATCGGAGCGATTTTCATGAAATTCGGACGTGCGCCGACGATGTTTAAGATTTTTAACATTAATTATTTCTTATTTTCAGGTGACATTTAAATCCTTTTCATTCTAAAACAATAGTTTCAAAAAATTCAATGAACACTTTTATTCTTTACTTGCCGGGTAAAAACTTCGTGGTATGAAACCGAAATTGAAGCTTTGCTTATGACAGTTGTTTTACGCTTGTAAGTAACTTTTTTTACAAAGAACAAGGCAAGAAAAATTTAGGAGATGTGACCGTTTGCGATAACGGACTCGGCTGGGGAGAAAATTACAAAGAAACCGGCGTATGAATATTCTATTTCTGAGAATATTATTTCCAACGATTATGAAATGATAAAAAATGGAAAAAGAGATTTTCAATGACTGACGGTGACAAAGATGCTTCCGAAAGCATCACGAAAGCGTGAATTAAACCGGCAGATCGGCAGTCGTTTGACTAAAGGGTTCTGTTTGATCTGCGATAAAGCGAGCATTTTGAATTAGACGGAAACGGGAATTAATTTCACCAAACTTTCGGAAATCATCCTGGATCTATTATTTTGTAGGCTTCTGGAATTTAAAAATAAAACAGACTGTGAACACCGTTCACAGTCTGTTTTATTTTCATTACGGGGGGAAAAATCCCTGTCTGGTTATTTAAATGACGGGGACATTGATATTCTTTCCGCCTTTCCCTTTTGTTAAAGTTAAGGAATTATTAATTCCTGTCCGACTTCGAGTTGACTCGGGCTGCTCATCACGTTGCGGTTGGCGTTGTAAATGTCGTTGTAACGTCTGCTCGTGCCGTAAAATTTCGAACTGATTTTGCCTAAAGTATCGCCCGGTTGAACAACATAAGTTTGTCCGCCGGCGGTTGTTCCGTTTGCGTTGTTCGGGGCTGTTTCGTTTGAATATGTTTCAGTTGCGCCGAATTTGGGGAAAGAAGCCGATTGATTTAGATAAATACCGAATTCTGTTCCCGATTTGACTTCGGCATCTTCGCCTTTGGTCAGTCTTTCGCCTGCAAAGCCGCCGAGTCCGCCTAAAATCGCGCCGATTGCCGCGCCCTTTCCGCCGCCGATCAAACCGCCCAAAATTGCGCCGCCGCCCGCACCGCCGCCGATGAAAATTAATTTATCGTTTTTGCGGTCGTCGCCGGAGGCTCCGCCTTCGTTATCGCTTTTAGCTTTTTTTGTATCTAAATCGGTCAGCGAACCGTTGATTGAGCGGCGCGTGCCGTTAGGCAGTTTAACTTCTGTAAATCTCACGTCAATCTTGCCCGGGTCACCGCCCTTTTTCGCCTGCGTCACTGAATTGACACGCCCGACAATCTTGCTTCCAACCGGAATGACAACAACACCATTTGTCGAATAGACCGGTTCGGTAACATCGGTTGTGAACGTGTCGCCGACTCTCGCTGTCTTTGAACTGAGCGTTTCGTTCATCCGAACGCGAATTCTTTCGCCGCGCTGAACAGTATATAAGTTCGCCGATGTTCTGGTCGCCGCTCTGCGCTGAATCGTCGGTTTGCGTCGCTGCGCCGAAGCATCAAACGTGCCGAAAACGAAAAACACCACCAAAATTGTCGTCAAAACCTTAAAGTTAAATAATCTTTTCATTTCTTCTCCTCTCCTCTATTCTTTGCTCATAAAATAAAACCGAATAAACTAAACAACTACTTGTTTTAGGACGCTGCTTAGATTTTAATCGTTGCTATAAATTCACAAACTGCCGATTAGAATTGTTTTTAGATTACCATTTCCCGCTGATAAAATAAAAATCGTTTTTTTTTGTCTAAATTTTGAAATTCTAATCTATTGGACGTATATTCAAAGCAGTTGATACATTTTAATTTTTTCGATTTCCGACTTAACCCTGAGTTCATCTTGAATTTAGGGTTAAGTTGCTTAAAGAGAAAGGTTTAACAAGTTTTTGCAGGGAACATTTCTGTTATGCAGCTTTTACCACAGGCGATATTTTTATTTGCACTCAATCTTTTAGATGCCGTTTTAACGCTTTACTGGGTGCGTAACGGCTACGCTTCGGAGGGCAATTCTCTGATGGCAAAACTTCTTGATATGGGTGATTTACCGTTCCTGCTGGTAAAAATTTTCGTTGGCGCGATTGCCGCCGTTGTGTTCTGGCGATGGAGCAATCTGCGTCTGGCAAAATATGGTTTGGGGCTGACTCTGGCAATCTATATCGGACTGATGGCGATTCATTTTTTTACCGGACTCTCTGCATTTGGACTAATATCGGAAAATATGTTCAATAATTTCGCCTCCTGGTCGCACACTCTTTTTGCTTTTATTAGGTAGTTCTTGTCTGTCAAAGCAATATGATTTAGACTATTCCCGCTCAAATACTGCCGTCACGGCGTTGGCACCGCTAAAACCGAATTCGATGTCGCGCTTATTTTGCTAAGTAAAATCATCACTGAACAATTTACTGATTCGACTGCCGGTTTTCTCGGAAACGGGTAACAAAAGAATCCGCAAAGAATTACATTTTCCGGCAATTGCGGCGGCGGCGCAAGACCGAATTGTCGAACAATTTGCCAGTCACCTCGAGAACAACGACAACAAAACTCCGATGAAGATTTTGTGTACGTCAATCTTCATCGGAGTCTTGTAATGTTGAACGCTGTCTAAGCCAATTTTGACTTTTTCAGGATACCTTTCGAGACGTTCCTCTGTTACTCGTTACAATCTGACAATTTTTGCCTTGCTTGCGTTGCGCGTGTCTTCCTTTAAAGCGTTGCGCGTATCAACAATGACTTTGGAAAGTTCACAGACGCGATTGTAATCTACGCCCGAATGTTCGGTGCAGATGACGACGCAATCGGCGGATTTGAGCAGTTCATCGCTCAAATCCTGATTGTACAGCGGTTCGCCATCGCCAATCGTATAAGCGTGATCAAACGTTACCTCCGGCACAAACGAATCGTGATAGACGACTTCCGCGCCCTGTGCGCGAAGCAAGTCAATCACTGAAAGTGCGGGCGATTCGCGCATATCGTCAATGTCTTTTTTGTATGCCACGCCGAGAATTAAAATTCTCGATCCGTTGACCGACTTCTGATTGCCGTTCAGAGCATCGCGGACGAGTTCGACAACGTATTTTGGCATTCCCGAATTTACCTGCTCGGCTAAGGTGATGAATTGTGAATCGAAACCGTGCTGACGCGCCTTCCAACTCAAATAATGCGGATCGAGCGGAATGCAGTGTCCGCCGATTCCGGGTCCCGGATAAAACGGCATAAAGCCGAACGGTTTGGTTGCCGCCGCACGCACGACCTCCCAAGTGTCAATATTTAATGCGTTGCAAACCTTTGCCATTTCGTTCGCCATACCGATATTGATGGCGCGAAAAGTGTTTTCCCACAGTTTGCACGCTTCGGCGACTCGCGCGGAAGATACGGCGTGGACATCGCCGACTATTTCGGCATACAACTGCGCGGCGACTTCGGTCGAATCTACCCCGACTCCGCCGACGACTTTGGTGATGTTGTGCGTTTGAAACTGCGGATTGCCCGGATCAACCCGTTCCGGTGAAAAGGCGAGCAGAAAATCTTCGTCGAGTTTTAATCCGGCTTCTTCGATCATCGGCTGCAAAACTTCGTCGGTCGTTCCCGGGTATGTGGTTGATTCTAAAATAACAAGTTGTCCGCGCCGAGCATACTTTTTGATCTGTTCGCCCGCCGCTAAAATATACGACATATCCGGGTCTTTCGTTTTCCGCAGCGGAGTCGGGACGCAGATGATAATCACGTCGCAGTCTTTTAACTTTGAAAAATCGGTCGTCGCTTCAAACTTTTTCGTTTCAATGATTTTGTGTACATTTTCCGAAGGCACGTCAACAATGTGCGAATTTCCTTTGTTCAGTTCATCAACTTTTTTGCCGTCAACTTCGAAACCGACGGTCGGAAAGCCTTTCAGCGCAAATTCGACAATCAGCGGCAATCCGACATATCCGAGTCCGATCACGCCGATTTGCGCGGTTTTTTCCGCAATAAGATTTTTTATCTCTTCTTTGATCATAATTTCAGTATTTTGATGTTAATTATTTGTTATTTTACTCTTTTTACAAGGAAGGTTTTATAGATTGACTGTCAAGGCGTTTCCTTGCAATTTATTAGACTAAGTTAAGCCCGTTAGATAGTCAAGAATGCAATTTATATCACCGATTTTTGTGATACAATGGGTGGGCGAAAACCATCCGAGCTTAACATCTCCTCTTAAATTTACTTTTGATGTTTTCCAATTATTTCGATATGACGATTTTCGCACAATAAATATGGATTTTGAAATAAATTCGACAAATCCGGTGGTCAAAGCCGTTATTGGCGGAACTGCGCCGCGCCCCGCCCAGCTTGCGGCGGCACGCGGAATTTTGCCGCTGCCGCAAAGCGATTTGCTTGAAATATTGGTCGCACTTTCGCAAAAGGACGACGCGGAACTGGCGGAAGCCGCACAGAATACGCTTGCCGCACAGGATTTGGGCGAACTTGGAAACACCGTTAAATCAAAAGACATCGCGCCGCAGGTACTGGCTTATTTTGCCGGACAGGAGAATTTGCCGCCGGAGATTCACGAAACGATTTTAACCAATGCGAAAACGCCGAACGCGGCGATTATTCAGTTTGTCCGGCAGACGAAGAAGGGCGAAATGCTCGAACTTGTTTCGTTTAATCAACAGCTTTTGATTCGTTCGCCGCAAATCATTGACGCAATTATCGCTAATCCGTTTCGGACGGCGGAAGCCGAAAGAAGGGCGGTGGAAGTCAAGCGTGAATTTTTTGAAAAATCGCGCGGCGCACAGCAAATCGCCAATGAACTGAGGGCGCAGGGCAAAACGGCGGCGGCGGAATTTATTGAACAGGCGGAGTTCGGTGCAACGTTGCAGCCGACTTCGACCGCTTCGATTTTGAGTTTTGAAGACGCGATTCTGCTCGCCGAACATATCGAAGTGTCGGACAGCGAAACGGACGATTCGTGGCTGTCGCTCGAATATATTCAGGAATTTTACGAAGAAACCGAAGAAGAACGTCAGATGCTCGTCAACAAAATTTTAGGCGAATTGAGCGAAGAGGAAGATGAAATCTCCGGCGAACGCATTTCGATGATCAACCGCATTTTGCGAATGGGAATGAAAGACCGCGTGAAATTGGCGATGAAAGGCGACCGTGAAGCCCGCAATATTCTCATCCGCGACCCGAACCGCGTTGTCTCGCAAGCCGTCGTCAACAATCCGCGCATCACCGATCAGGAAGTCGAAAAAATCGCTGCGATGCGCTCCGTTCCCGAAGACGTACTGCGCCAAATTGCCATCAACCGCAAATGGGCGCGAAACTATAACACCGCGCACAATCTGGCGCGAAACCCGCGCACCCCGATTGCCAACGTCATCAGCATTTTAGTTCGTCTGCAAATGAAAGATCTAAACGCCCTGACGAAAAACCGCAACATCCCCGATGCCGTCCGCCGCCACTCGTTAAGATTGGTCAACACACGGGCGGGGAAATAATTCCAGATTTTAGATTCCAGATTCCAAATTAAAAGAAAATCTTAATAGAAAGATAACTTTGAATCTGGAATTTGATTCTGGAATCTGGAATTTGGAATTTGGAACCTTGAATCAGAACGGCTCCATAATGCGCCCGTGTTTGATAAATGAGCCAGCCATATCAGTCAGTGTGTGACTTGCCGCGCCGAGCCACAATCCGATAAACAGCGACGGAAAAGCGTATTCACCGAAATTTTGGCGAGCGAAATCACCGACGTTAATCCACGTCTTAGTAAATTCCATCAAGTTCGGCAAATCTCCGCCCGTATAGAAAACGATAATAAAAGTCAGCAGAAACGACAGCAGCGTCATCACCCCCATAAAATATACGATCCTGATGAATGTGCCGAAAATCAAACCGTGCGACCAGCGCGAACGGTGTTTGAAAAACGCTTGATACGGATACCACAAATAGCAGAAAACGCCCCACCGCGTATATTGTTTGGAATGCGTGTCCAAATCGGGACCGAACATCAAACCGCCGAATAAAAACGCTGCCGTGACAATTATAGAGAGCGGAAAGTTTCGCGTCACCTGCCACGCTGCCGCAAAAGTCGGCGCGACAAAAAGAAATGTGACTGCATCGTGTGTTTTACCGCTCGGCATAAATTAAATTTTGGATTTTAGATTCTGGACTGATTGCTCCGGTGAGAAAACTAACCGTAAATATTATGCAGTATTTTGCGACATTGGTAAATAAAAATTTGCAATTTGCCAAACATAACTGAAAACAACCGCCATTTTTGCTAGAATTTTCTCGAGGCATCAAGTTTGCTTCTTTGAACTTTGGAATCCCAAATGAACACTTTTTGGACAAAACTTAAAACGACGCTTGAAATGATAAAGTTCGAACATACTTTATTCGCACTTCCGTTTGCCTTTCTCGGCGCGATTTTGGCAGCGGACGGGTTGCCGACTCTATGGCAAATTTTGTGGATCACTGCTGCAATGTTCGGCGCACGGTCGGCAGCGATGACTTTCAACCGGATTATTGACCGCCGTTACGACGCGGAAAATCCGCGCACGGCGGGGCGCGAATTGCCGAGCGGGAAGTTGTCGGTTAATTTTGCGTGGGCGTTTTTCGCCGCCTCGGTCGTGCTGTTTGCCCTCGCGGCGTATTCACTAAACTGGCTGACGTTTATATTGTCACCGGTTGCGCTGGTCAGCGTTCTCGGTTATTCCTACGCGAAACGATACACGAGTTTCGCCCATTTAATTCTGGGCTGGAGTTTGGCAATTTCGCCGACGGCGGCGTGGATTGCCGTGCGCGGAACGCTGGACTCCGAGATTCCGCTGCTGCTGTCGCTGCTCGTGATGATGTGGACAGCGGGTTTTGACGTTCTGTATGCGTGTCAGGATTTTGAATACGACGTAAAAGCCGGTCTGCGTTCGATTCCGGCGCGGTTCGGCATCAAGAAATCGCTTTATATTGCCCGGCTTTTTCATCTTCAGGCGTTTATCGTGCTGGTTTTGCTGTACCTGTTTACCGATTTAGGCTGGCTGGCGTTGATTGGCGTAATCGCCGTCGGCATATTAATGATTTATCAGCATACGCTCGTCAAAGCGAATGATTTAAGCCGGATGAACGCAGCATTTTTTACGACCAACGCCTTTGTCAGCGTAATTTTGTTTTTAACTTTCGGCGGCGCGGTTTTCGTGGCAAAATTATGAAAATCCCGACGATTCAAGGCATTATCAAACGCCGCATTTTGATAAATTATCGCGCCGAGCCGGAGAGTGTCCAAAAAATCTTGCCCGCGCCGTTTCGTCCGAAAATATTCAAAAATAAAGCAATTGCAGGGATATGTTTGATTCGCTTGGAACACGCCCGTCCGAAATTTGTGCCGGGGTTTTTAGGTCTCACCAGCGAAAACGCCGCGCACCGCATCGCTGTTGTGTGGGAAGACGAAAACGGCATCACGCGCGAAGGTGTTTATGTGCCGCGCCGCGATACCGATTCTTCAATAAACACGACGGTCGGCGGTAAACTTTTTTCGGGTGTTTATCATAAAGCGCAATTTGTAGCTAAGGAGATTGAGAACAAACTTGATTTCAAAATGATTTCCGAAGATCAAAAAATTACAGTCGGTTTTACCGGTAAAGTTTCCGACACTTTCCCAAAAACATCAATATTTTCATCATTGACCGAATCTTCGAAATTTTTTGAAGCCGGTTCAGTGGGATTCTCAGACGCTAAGAATACAAAACAACTAGACGGCATTTTGTTACAGATTGACGACTGGAAAGTTTCAGCATTTGATATCTCCTCCGTTTATTCGAGTTTTTACAATGATGAGTCAATGTTTCCCGAAAAAACAATTGAGTTCGACCACGCATTATATATGCACGACATCGCTCACGAATGGCATAGCGTAAAAAGTGTTGAATCGGATTAATTAGGTCATATTCAACATCAAACAATCAAAAATTGAACCGTAAAACTTTTGTATTAGATTAATACAAAGAAAGTAAAACGAAATATTGATTTTGAGTTGTAACTGTTGATTTCAAGGCGATTTACATATTGCGATTCGCTGTATAATAGTGGCATAACATTTGCACTGATAAATATCGAAAGGCAGTAAAGTTCTGAAGCGAGGGAAATGTCGGCAAACATCTATCGAGTTTCAATAGAAAACTAAAAAGGAGAAAGAAGAAAAAATGTTAATTTCATTAATTGTGTGGATAGTAGTGGGTTTTGTGGCAGGATATTTGGCGAAATTGATTATGCCGGGTCCTGATGGCGGCGGTTTTATTTTGACGACAATTTTAGGCATTGTCGGTGCGATTGTCGGCGGATTTGTCGGCAGAGCCTTGTTTAATACCAATGCCGGTAACGATACTTTTAGTATTATCGGATTGGTTTTTGCCGTGATCGGCGCGATCATCGTGTTAGCAATTTATCGTCTGGCGACCGGACGCAGTTTGAGCACGTAGATTTACAATTGTAAGTAAAAAAAAGGCTAATCATTATTTGATTAGCCTTTTTTTATTTGTTTACAGCAAATACCAAACATACAAATGTTGGACAGATTAAGGAAAACCGTTCAATTTGCCAAAGTCGTTTGTGTAAGTTATAAATACATTAATGCAAAAGGTGAAAATCAATCGCACTGTGGAAAACAAAGATCATCAATTTAACAAAGTTTCTTTGAATTGGCGGCGCAGTGTACCGGATTTCTAAAGCTGCGGGACGTAAATAATTGTCTGCGAAAAATAAAGTTTAAGAAACCTGCTGTTAAAATGTTATTTAGCAGCGGGTTTTTATTGTTTATGCGCGAAACTGAAAGATATAATGAAAAACGTCCGGTTTGGCTGTTGCCGACACCGGAACGAAGTGATGAGCCGCCTGCGACAGGTGTGCGCGGTTTATTGCTGAATTTGATGCAGGGGAGAAACTTAGATCGGCGGGAAGCGGCGTTTCTACTCGGTCAATTATTGGAAGGCGAAGCGACCGACGCGCAGATTTCCGCCGCTCTCGTAGCGTTGGCGATCAAGGGCGAAACGGTCGAAGAACTGGCAGGAATGGCGGAAGCGATGCGCGAACATTCAGTCAAAATCAATTCAAAACACGCGAATTTTATTGACACGGCGGGAACCGGATCGAGCCGGGTGAAAACTTTTAATGTCTCAACGGCTGCCGCATTCGTCATCGCGGGCGCGGGTCTTCCGGTCGCCAAACACGGCAGCCGCGCCGCGACTTCAAAATCGGGCAGCGCAGATGTTTTGGCGGCGTTGGGCGTGAACGTCAGCGCGGACAAAGAAACTTCGGAAAGATGTTTGAACGACATCGGCATCTGTTTTATGTTCGCGCCGCTTTACCACGCTTCGACGGCGCGGGTGGCAAAAATCCGCCGTGAACTCGGCGTTCATACGACATTTAATTTATTGGGTCCGATGACCAACCCGGCAAACGCACCTTTTCAAATTATGGGCGTGTGGCACAAAGAGCTGGTCGAACCGATTGCGCGAACGCACGCCGCGCTCGGCACCAAAAAAGCGTGGATCGTTCATGGTTTGGACGGCTTGGACGAAATTACCGTCAGCGATAAAACATTAGTCGCCGAAGTCGAAAACGGCGACGTGAAAATTTTCGAAATTGCGCCGGAAGAACTTGGTTTTGAAAGAGTGGCAATGGAAAAACTAGAAAATATACGCGGCGGCGATGCCGAACAAAACGCCGAAATTATCAGGCAAATTTTGACCAGTGAAAGAAAAGATGCGGCGCGTGATTTAGTTTTATTAAACGCGGCGGCGGCACTTTTCGTCGGCGGAAAAGCCTCGAGTTTAGAAAACGCTGTAAAACTTGCAGGTGAAAGTTTGGACGGCGGAAATGCTTTGCGAAAATTAGAAAGTTTAATTGAAATGACAATGGAATGCGATATTTAGTTTGCCGGTCACGAACGAACTAAAAGTTCGCGTTCCGCCTTTATAAAAATGTTTTTGAACGAAATAATTGAACTAAAGAAAAAACGTCTGGAAATCGCCAAGCAAAAGCGAGATTTTGGAGAATTGAAAATATCTGCAATCGCTGTGCGTGAAAATGCGGAAAAACATCGCCTGCAAAACGCTTTGAAGAAAAACCGGATAAATATCATCGCCGAAATCAAACGCGCATCGCCGTCGAAAGGTATGATAAATGATAAAATTGATGTCGCCGAAGTCGCGCAAAAGTACGAACGCGGCGGTGCGTGTGCGATTTCGGTTTTGACCGAAGAAGATAGATTTAGCGGCAGTTTAGAAGATTTGCAGTCAGCGCGAAACGCCGTGAAACTACCGGTTTTGCGAAAGGATTTTATCTTTGATGAATTCCAAATTTACGAAGCGGCAGACAGCGGCGCGGACGTTGTTCTGCTTATTGCGGCAATGCTCGACGACGCACAATTGATGCAACTGCACAATTTAGCCGAAAATATTTTGGGACTCGACGCGCTCGTCGAAGTGCATACTTTGCAGGAACTGGAGAGAGTAAAAAAAACAAACGCAAAAATAATCGGGGTGAATAACCGGGATTTGCACACATTCAAAGTTTCGCTCGACGTTTCGCGTGAACTGATAAAACACGCGCCGAAAGATGCCTTGATAATTACGGAAAGCGGAATCTCGACAAAAGAAGAAATTTTTGAATTGAGAAACTTAGGTTTTTCAGGTTTTTTGATCGGCGAAACTTTGATGCGAAGCGGGAATGTAGAGAAAGAATTGAAGAAATTAGCCACGAACAAACACGAAGTAATACAAAAATTTTCTTGATTTATTTTCGTGTCTTTTTCGTGTTTGTTCGTGGTTAAGAAAAATATGACGAAAGTTAAAATTTGCGGAATTACAAATTTGGAAGACGCGCGTTTGTCGGCGGAATTCGGTGCGGACGCGCTCGGCTTTAATTTCTACGAGAAAAGTCCGCGTTACATTTCGCCTGAAAACGCGCGTGAAATTATTGAACAACTGCCGCGAGAAATTTTGAAAGTCGGCGTTTTTGTTAATGAAGATTTGAGCAAAATTGTCGAAATTGCAAAAGTCGCCAAACTCGAAGCGCTTCAACTGCACGGCGAAGAATCGCCGGAATTTGCGAGTGAATTAAAACAAAAAACGAATCTGGAAATCATCAAAGCATTTAGAGTTTCGCCTGAATTTGTGCCGGAAGACGTTTTGCAATATGAAACGGACGCGATTTTACTCGACGCTTATTCGCCAAAAGAACACGGCGGAACTGGCGAAACTTTTGATTGGGAAATTGCGAAAAAAGTGCAGGAGATTTTTCCGAAAATGTATCTCGCGGGCGGTTTGGATCAAAACAATGTCGCCAACGCATTCTTCGAAGTAAAGCCTTTTGCGATTGATGTTTGTAGCGGAGTTGAAAGCGAAAAAGGGAGGAAGAGTTTTGAGTGTCTTAATCTTTTTATATCAAATCTAAGAAAGGCAATCAAAGAATCCAGAAGTTTTGACTCACTTTTGAAATCAATTCAAAGGCAACCCGGAATGTGGTTTGGTAAAAAACCATTTACCGATTTACACAATTTTCTGCTTGGTTTTGAATATGCTTTAGATTTGAGTGAATCCAATTTTGAAACAGGAAATTTTTTTCAAAATTTTGAGCGATGGTCTTTGCAGAAATTAATCGGGAATCCGCGTTCGCCTTATCGCTGGGTTGGAGCGATTTTGCAAAAATGTAACAACGATGAAGAAAAAGCATTTGATCTTTTCTTCGCGCTTTTAGAAGAATTTAAGTTAGAAAAAGAAGATTTAACTTCGAAAATAGAATAACGGGATAAAGCGGGTAATGAATATTTGCACAAGTTTGATCAATCTCTTGATGAGGCAAATATTTCTGCCGAAAATGATTTAAATACTGCCGCGCAAGCCGAAGATTTAACGGTTGATAGTCCGAACGATCACTAAAAATTTATGAAATCTGAACCAAACGAGTTAGGCTATTGGGGCGAATTCGGCGGGCGGTTTGTCCCCGAAACGCTGATGTCGCCGATTGAAGAATTGACGGACGCATATTACGCCGTGCGCGACGATGCTGATTTTCAGACGGAGTTTTTGCGATTGCTGCAAGATTTTTCCGGTCGCCCGACTCCTCTTTTTCACGCGAAAAGACTATCGGGACAACTCGGCGGAGCGCAGATTTATTTGAAGCGCGAAGATTTGGGGCATACCGGTTCGCATAAGATCAACAACGCGCTCGGTCAGATTTTACTCGCTCGCAAAATGGGCAAAAAGCGCATTATTGCCGAAACAGGTGCAGGGCAACACGGCGTGGCGACGGCGACGGTTTGTGCGTTGTTCGGGCTGGAATGCGTCGTTTATATGGGGACGGAAGATATGCGGCGACAATCGCTCAATGTTTTTCGGATGCAGCTTCTCGGCGCGGAAGTGCGCGGCGTTGATGCGGGTGCAAAGACGCTCAAAGATGCAATTAATGAAGCGTTGCGCGATTGGGTGACGAATGTCGGTGACACATATTATTTGCTCGGTTCGGCACTCGGTCCGCATCCGTATCCGCTGATGGTGCGTGATTTTCAGTCGGTTATCGGCAGGGAAGCGCGTGAACAAATTTTGGAGCAAACCGGCGAACTGCCCGAATGTTTGGTTGCCTGCGTCGGCGGCGGTTCAAATTCGATTGGTCTGTTTCACCCGTTTTTGAACGACGAAAAGGTGCGGATGATCGGTGTCGAAGCGGGCGGCAAGGGAAATAGTTTAGGCGAACACGCGGCGCGATTCAACAAAGCGGGCGGCGGCAAAATCGGCGTGTTGCAGGGAACGAAAAGCTATTTGTTACAGGACGACGACGGGCAAATTGCGTTGACGCATTCAATCTCGGCGGGACTCGATTACGCTTCGGTTGGACCGGAACACGCATTTTTGCAGTCAATCGGGCGCGTTGAGTATGCGATGGCGACAGACGATGAAGCGTTAAAAGCATTTCAAGTTTTGTCGCAAACCGAAGGTATTATTCCCGCTTTGGAAAGTTCACACGCAATTGCTTATTTACTGAAACTCGCGCCGGAAATGTCGCCGTCGCAAACTATTATCGTCAATTTATCAGGGCGCGGCGATAAAGATGTGAATCAGGTTCAGGAAATGTTGGCGGAAAATGGATAAAAACCCGGAGCGCGGACGGCTCGTCCGCCCACGAGCAATAGCGATGTTGAGAGCGTTCGCAAGCAAAATTGCACATAACCGAATGCTTTCAACCTCCCACGGCTCTTGCTTTTTAACAAATTCTACACAGACCAACGTATTCAACGCCTCGCTGCGCTGGCGTTGAAGCGGACGAGACTTCCGCGCTCCGGCAGGAGTTACTTTTCTTTTGAGGCGTTGTAGCCTTTGCGGGTTCTGATGGTTAAATTCGGTCGGGCAACTCTGATTTCGAGTGAATGCCATTTACCGTCTTTTTTTGTGTTGAGCGGCTGGAACCCCAATGTATATTGAACGCCGAGTTCTTCGACGATGCTTTTGAATGCGTCGCGCATCGCCACGCCGCCCGGAGTCGCCACGAAATAGCCGCCGCTTTTTTCGGCGAAGTTTTTCAGCGCGCCCTGACTCAATAACCGTTCGCGCCCGTTTGTGTCTGCCGCCGACATATCAACCGTATAAATTGTCACATTGGCGGCGAGCGCGGCTTTTAACGCTTTGTCGGCGGAACGTCCGCTTCTGGTGTCTGCGCCGTCGGAGAGAATGATGACCGCCCGCCGTTTTTCGGGGCGTTTTTCCAATTCTGCGGCAGCTTGATACACCGCGTCATTCAAAACGGTGTAGCCGTCCGCTTTCAAATCGAAAACTTTTTCGGCGATGTCGCGGGTGTTGGAAAAATCCTGTATGAGCGAAACTTTTGAATCGAAATTATAAATTGCGGCGACATCGTTCGGTCGCAAACCGTCCAAGAAGTTAATCGCAGCGGAACGCGCCATTGAAACTCGCGCTTCCATACTGCCGGAAGTATCGAGCAGAATTATTGCGGCAAACGGCGTTTCTTCCGATTGAAAAAAATCAATTTTCTGTTCTTTGCCGTCCTCGAAAATTTTGAATTGAGTTTGCTTTAAACCTGAAACGGCTTTACCTTGATTGTCGCTGACGGCGGCGTTCAAAACGACGATTGAGGATTCGACGTTGATGATTTCGTCATTGTCTTGAGCAAAGATTACAGTCGGGCAGCACAAAAACAGAATGAAAAACAAAACTGATTTTGTACCGAATTTCTGCATAAATGTAATTAAAATTTATTTGCCGCCGAATCGAAGCAGCCGGACGACTTTTAACAGCGCGTTGGAGGTTTCGATTGCCGCCACGGAAACGCTGTAACGGGTGTTTTCCTTAATCATACCAACCAAACTGGTCGTCGTTTCCTGGAGCATTTTGATAGCGGCAGATGTTGAAGAAGGTTTGTCGTCATCTGAATCATCGTCTCCGTCGCCGCCGAGTTCACTGCGAATCTTTTTGGCGAGTTTTTCCAAACGGTCGAGTTTCTTTTGATCTTCGGAAGAAAGTTTATTTTGTTTGGTGAAAGATTTGCTCAGTTCCGCGCTGATTTTAGCTGCTTCTTCGCCGCGTTGGACTAATTCTTCGTAATCTTTTTTCTCGCGGTCAATACGTCCTTTGGCAAGAGTCTCCTTAACATTTTTGGGCAAATCTTCTTTGCTTCCCGAATCTCTGCCGGTGGCGGAGGCATCAGGAAACTGTGCATTGGCGCAAACGGCTGCCGTTGACACTAAAAATACTATAAAAATTAAACGAAAAAACTGGAAAAGCATAACACGTTAAAAATTCTTACTAATTATCAATTTGTGCATCAGGAGAAATGCCGGTAATCATTTCAACCAGCTTGACTAAAAACTCGTCTTCCGCCGTGCCGGAGCTTTGCAGCGTCGTCCATTCCGATCTCAAACCGTTTTCAGAACGTCCTTCGACTTTGGCAACCACGGAAACATTATTTTGAATACCGTCAATTGACTGCACTTCGATAGTCAGCGTAAACCGTCCCCGGTTCCACGACGTATCGGAATTGGGCAGCACCGCATAGCGATTTAATTCGTTGCGCGTAATCACCGAACCCTTAGCGAAAACATAAGGCGCGGTGACGATCACGCCGTCCTTTATTCTGGAAGCAGCTTCGTCAACAATAATTTTCTTTTCCTTCAAAACGTCAACTATATTCCCAACCAAAACATCGCGGCGGGCATTCAGACGATACGGATTTGCCAGCGGCTGACGAACTTTCGTTTTGCCTTTGCCCCAATCAAAACTGCGGCTGGTCGGATTATTCGTTTGATTGTTGGTTTGTTGGTTGTTGGTGTTACCCGATTCTTTGATTCTTTCAGTCTGGGTGTCAATACCCTTTTGTCCGAACGTGACGGTTGAGAAAATGATGAGTGTGGAAAGTAAAAAAATTGTGTGTTTCATAAAAAAGACATCCTGATTAAGATTTCGGACTGACTAAATATAGCGTAAAACCAACTGAAACTAAAGGTTCGATGTTTGGAAAAAACTAATAGTTGCAATGAGCGAAAGGTAAAAAGTGAAAAAGGGAAGATGACAAACTGTCGGCAGACAATTTCCTTTGATAAAGAGTTTTTAGTTTTCGCTTTTTGACTTTCGTGCTTCGTTTTCCTGTATTTCCCACAACAGGAGATGCTTCAAAAATGCGTGATGTGCGGCAAATTTTGAGATTGTAAAGCCAGCTAAACCGTCGAGAAAACCGCCTTTTAAAATATAAGTTTGCAGAAATGTCGTCAATCCGGCGGTGTAAATTTTAGGAAATGAGGTTCGTCTGCCGTTTTTAAACATTTGGCGGGCGGCGAGCGGGGCATAGCGCGTGCCGATCATTTCGTGATGGTGCGAAGCGTTTTCAACGCTGTAATGCAGAATATCGCTTTTCAATTTGGCGACGCTCGAATCTTTCGCCATCTGCACCGATTCGTGAACTAAAACCTCCTTCCATTTTCCTTTTCGGCGATCAAAAAACCTCAATTGCCAGTCCGGGTACCAGCCGCTGTGCCTGATCGGGCGGTTCATATAAATAGAGAGACGAGGGATTTTGTAGCCGTCGGCAATCTCAGTTTCAGGCTTGGCTTTCAACTCCAAGATTTCAGCTTTCAATTCGCCGGAAACGCGTTCGTCGGCATCGAGACTGAAAATTCGGTCGTGTGCGGCACTGTCGGCGGCGAATTGTTTTTGTTTGGAGAAGCCTTCCCAATTTTTAATCACTACTATCGCGCCGAGCGATTCGGCAATTTCCCGTGTGCGGTCGGTGCTTTCCGAATCAACGACTAAAATTTCATCCGCCCAAGCCGCTGACTTGATCGCCGCGACAATATTTTTTTCTTCGTTGTAAGCGATAATGACGGCGGAAATTTTCATAAAGATAAGAATCTGATGTTACAAATGTATTATATGGTTACCATTATCTCGCAAAAATTAAATCATAAGATTGTTTAAAAACTTGACACATAAAAGAGAAAGAATACAATGTCAAGTATCTTGTTCTTAACATCTCTACGCTTGATAATTTCGGCGCAGAATTCTAGTTTAACCTGAAAAATTTGATGTTTCTCAAAATCTGGAGGTTTTCTATGAAAAAAAATACAATACATAACTTGCACTGTGTTTCCAAAATCCAACTAACAAATCGAAGAAATAAATATTCGAACCAGCATAGTTTGAGACTTGTCTTTTTGATTTCATTGTTTACTATATTGTTAACTCAACCAGTAGCTCTCAAGAATACTTTCGCTCAAACACAGCCTTCAAGAAGTTCGGAAATTAAATTCGACAATTTGAACCGCAACCCTTTTTCTTGGGAAATAAAGCCGGATGATATTAACCCGCAATTTTTGCGTAAGTGGGATTATAATTTTAATGTTCCCTCCTTACAATCACAGGAAAGTAACACACAACAGATAAGATTCATTTATCTTGTCCCGTCGGATAAACCTGTTCGTGATGATTATAAGGCGGCAATTGCAGATGCGGCTTTACACTTACAAGATTTTTATCAGAAAGAATTAGGTAATAGTTATGCTTATTCGCTTCATACACCCGTTGTTGAAGCTTACCGGACACCTAATTCAGCTTCTTGGTATTCGACACATCCCAGCAGTCCGAGCAGCCAACAAGCAGGTTGGTTTTACGAGAACTTGCTGAATGATGGCTTCAATTTGAGTGGAGGTAGATTTAATGATCCGAATAATATTTGGATTTATTTCATTGATGCAGATCCGGGATGTGGTCAATACATAGGTGGCACTAGCGGAATCGCTACTTTGTCGGGTAACGATCCGAGGGGGCTGACTGGAGAGCAAAATGTTCCCCGCTGTCCTGATACGGAGCAGCCTGATAGAGGTGGTAAATATCGTTGGATAGGCGGGTTGGGACACGAATTAGGACACGCTTTGGGGTTGCCGCATCCTCCGGGGTGTGACCAAGGAAATTGTACCAGTGGAACAAATGCTTATAGCTCGCTTATGTATGCTGGATATGGTGATTATCCAAATACATACTTTTTGCCGCAAGATAAACAGACTTTATTAAATACTGTTTTCTTCTCTCCTTTAAACCTTAGATCGCCGCAGTTTGCTGATTTTGATAATGACCGGAAAGCAGATTTTTCAGTTTGGAGACCTTCAACCGGAGTATGGAGCATTTTGTTTACCTCTGGCGGAAACCAAAATCACATTCAGTGGGGAGCCGGCAATGATAAGATAGTTCCGGGCGATTACGACGGTGACGGAAAAACTGATGTCGCGGTTTGGCGGCAGAACACAGGAACTTGGTATATATTACGAAGCTCGAATAATACTTTGTATGCCGAGCAATTCGGCGCAACTAACGATATACCCGTAGCCGCCGATTATGATGGGGATAGACTGACAGATATAGCAGTTTGGCGACCTAGTAACGGCACTTGGTATATCGAAAGGAGCGCGACACACACTGTTTTATATTTCCAATTTGGAAGTAATCAGGACAGACCAGTTCCGGCTGATTATAATGGAGACAAAAGAATAGATATTGCCGTTTTCCGTCCAAGCAACAGTAACTGGTATATTTACAACAATTATCTTAGCTATTACTATGTAAGTCCACAAATCAATACTTCAGCAACTCAATTCGGTCTTGGGGACGATAAATTATTACCTGCTGATTATGATGGCGATAAAAAAGCAGATATTGCTATTTGGCGACCAAATGGCGGCATTTGGGCATATCTAGGAAGCTCTTCGGGCTATCGCCAAGCACAATTTGGGGCAATTAATGATATTCCTGTGCCAGCCGATTATGATAATGATAATAAAGTTGATTTTGCCGTATGGAGGCAAAGCAACGGAACTTTTTACGCTTTGCAAAGCTCTAATAGTAACTTATTATCGTCGCAGTGGGGAACAATCGGTGATATTCCAGTAGCCTCTTCTGTTGTGCCATGAACATAAAAAAAATATTAATACGGCTGAAGGAAGTATTTTTCTTCAGCCTTTTCTTTTAAAAATTGTTATGACTGAAAAAAAAGTTGAAAATAAGAAGTTTGCTTTGTTTAATAGCAAAATTTTAGGGACGGTTATTATTACAAAGATTTTAGTTTTTTATTTTGCTGTCCAAAGTCACCAAATTATTACTGATCAGCCAATCAACAGCTTCTACGATTACTTCGCTAATTGGAATCGGTGGGATGCTTCTCACTACTTGAACATCGCGCAAAACGGCTACGCGGCAACGGGCGACGACCGATTTTTGATCGTGTTTTTTCCATTGTATCCGGCGTTGATCGCACTATTTCAAATCGTTTTCAGAGATTATTTAATCAGCGCGTTCATTGTGTCCGGTATCGCTACAATCGCGCTCGGATTACTTTTCAGACAACTCGTGCGCCTTGATTATTCGGAGAAAATCGCGCAACTTTCGGTGTTGTTTTTGTTCATTTTTCCGACGAGTTATTTTCTGCACATTCCATATACGGAGAGCCTTTTTTTGACGTTGTGCATTGGCAGTTTTCTCGCCGCCCGCCGGAGATGTTGGGTTTTAGTTGGCGTTTTAGGCAGTTTGGCGTGTCTGACGCGCATTAACGGATTGATTTTGTTTCCCGCACTCCTTTTTGAAATTTGGAATGAATACCGGGAAACAAAAGCATTTAACCGCCGATGGCTGGCGTTATTATTTATTCCGTTCGGTTTCAGCCTTTATTTGCTGATAAATTATTACGTGACGGGAAATCCGACGACGTTTATGGTTTATCAGCGCGAACACTGGTATCGGTATTTTAGATTGCCGTGGGAAGGAATTTGGGAAACGCTCAAGAAAATGTTTGGCGATAAAGCAACCGACGCGCAGATGACCGGCGTTCAGGAATCTCTTTTTGCTGCTATCGGTTTGTCGGCAACTGTTGCCGGTTGGCGTTATCTGCAAAATTCATATCGCGTGTGGATGGTTTGTAATTGGCTTCTCTTCGTCAGCACTTCTTTTGTTCTGAGCGTTCCGCGCTATACGCTGACGTTATTTCCGCTGTTTATTTTGATGAGTTTGGCGGCAGTTAAAAACTGGTGGGCAAATATACTGTTTATGAGTTGGTCACTGCTTTTTCTCGCCGTTTTTACGATTCAATTTTTTCGCGGTTGGTGGGCGTTTTGAGGAAAGGCAAAAGACAAAAGGATAAAGTCAAAAGGTTAAGAAAAAGATAAATAAGGCGAAATAGTTAGAACTTTCATTTTTACCTTTTTAACTTTATCCTTTTGCTTTTATTTATCGTCTATTGGCGAATCAATTTCGATATTGTTTATTCTGAAGGTTGTCGAAGTTGCCCTCTGTAAATCGGAAAGCGATTTAGTGTAATCGGTTTCGGCGCGAATTTCCGCGTTGCGGGCATTTGTTAAAGTGTTTTCGCGCTGGAAAAGCAAAAATGTCGTCGAGCGTCCGACATCGAACAATTTTTGTTCACCCGTCAGTTGAATTTCCGCATTTTCACGGGCGCGGCGAGCAGTAAAAACGCGCTGACGGGCGGTTTCGACCGCTTGCACGGCATTTCTGACATCAGCCACGACGGTTTGTTCCTGCGAACGCATCGAAGCATCGGTTTGCTGTTGCTGAATTCTCGCCCCCGCCAAATTCGCTTTGGCGACGTTATTTCCCAATGGAAATGAAAATGTTACGCCGACCGAATAATTCGGCGCATCGGAACGAAACAAATTGCCCAATGATTGAAATGTGCCGCCGTTTAAAAACCCGGGGGAGCCGGTCGCGGTTACGGTCGGAATATCCGTAAAAGCCGGTAAACCAAGCTGTTGTCGTGTTTGATTGAGCCGGTTAAATAGAAAAACGCTGGAACTGAAGTTTTCATTCCCAACGATTATAGGTGTCGCTGTGCCGCTCGCTATATTTCCCCCGGATAATGCCAAACCGCCGAGTGAAAATGAAGAAACGAGGTCAATTTGCGGTTTGGATTGGTTTTTGAAATAGTTGACATCAATCGTATTTATTTCTTTTTGCAAACGCAGACGGCTGAGTTCCGGGCGATTGGCAATCGCATCTTTGATGGCGTCTTCGACGACAATCGGTTCGTCGGTGATAATCGGTTTGTCGGTCGGAACCAGCGATTGTGTCCACTCCGGCGCGGTTGGGTCGCGCAGCAACAATGTTTTTAAGGTGTTTTCCGTAATTGAAACCTGCTGTGTGGCGAGCAGTAAATCACCTTCACGATTGGCGAGTTCGGTGGCGACTTCGGCACGAGCCAGCGGCGCGGCGGCTCCGGCATCTATTTTCGCTTCAATTTGGCGCAGATTTTCCTTTGATAAATTCAAATTGGCGAGACGATTTTGCTGATCGCGCAGTGAAAAAACTAAATCCCAATAAGCCCGCTGCACCTGCGAAATAATATCAATCGTCTGGCGGCGAAAATCAGCATCGGACTGCTGAAGTCGCTTGCTCTGAATTTTAATCTGTCGCCGGGCATTGTCAACGGCGAAGTTCCGAAACAGCGGCTGGGTATAATTAATCCCCAAATTGCTGAAATACGTTGTGCTGGACGAAGACCCGAGCGATGCTGTTTGGTTGAAAGTCGTATTATTTTGTGAGTTGCGCCCGGTTTGACTGTTTGTAAAAAACGAATTGATTCTTCCGCCGCCGGGACGAATGAGTTTGTCGAGTCCGGTATTCAGCCGAAAATCGTTGGAAGCGGATGAGCCGGTCGTCGAACTCCGGGAAAATGTCGGGGAAACCGAAACAACCGGATCGTAACTGCCGAGCAGCGAACGAAGCTGCGTTTCCTGAATTCTGACATCATCACGCGCCACCTCAATGCTGTTATTGTTTTCTAATGATTTGCGAATCGCTTCATTCAAAGAGAGCGGCATCGGCTGTGATGTTTGAACACCGGCTCTGTTCAGGATGGTTGAATAATTATTCGCTTTTGTGTCGGCGGCTTTCCGGCTGGCGACGGCGGAACTCTCGGTTTCATTTTGCGAAGAATCTTTCTTTGTTTGAACTTTATTTTCGGTGATCTGGGGGTTGGAACTTTCCGTTTGGGCAGAAGTTTCCGCCGCACAAAAGCCAAATGTCAGTGCGGAAAAACAACATAAAAAAATAAAACGCCTTGTAAGTTTCATTAAAATGGCTCCGAGTTTTTGAAATAAATAGAATTAAAGATGATAAACTCAATGTTTTTCTACGTCGAAAAGATTTTGATTGTTTCATTTATTTGGTTTTGACTGAGATTAACCAAATTTCGACCAATCGTTTATAATAGCACAAGAAACTGTACCGCAGTCGTCCCGACTGATGTCGTGAAGGTGTCCCTTGCTTACGTCTGAAATCTTTTTTGACTCAGAAGCGGATATTGTACGCAAGACGGCAGTCGGGACGACCGCGTTACTCATTTTTATTTACACAAATTTATTTCAGGAGAAATCTAACAAAATGGCAATTAAAGTAGGAATTAACGGTTTCGGGCGAATCGGGCGCAATGTGATGCGAACTGCGCTCGGCAATGCGGATTTCGATTTTGTCGCGGTCAACGATTTGACCGATACGAAAACGCTGGCGCATTTGCTCAAATACGATTCGATAATGGGTAATCTCGACCACGACATTACGGCAGACGGCGATACGATCAGGGTTGAGGGTGACAGCTTCAAAGTGTTCAGCGAGAAAGATCCGGCATTGATAGATTGGAATTCGGTCGGCGCAGAAATAGTCATCGAATCAACCGGACACTTTACCAAAGCGGAAGATGCAGCGAAACATCTGCGCGGTTCGGTCAAAAAAGTAATTATTTCCGCGCCCGCTAAAGGCGAAGACGTGACAATTGTTCTCGGTGTCAACGAAGAAATTTACGATCCGGCGAAACACCATATTATTTCAAATGCTTCCTGTACGACGAATTGTCTCGCGCCGGTCGCCAAAGTAATTCACGACAAATTCGGCATTAAAAATGCGCTGATGAACACGATTCATTCCTACACGAATGACCAGCAGCTTTTAGATTTGCCGCACAAAGACTTGCGCCGCGCCCGTGCCGCTGCTCTTTCGATGATTCCGACTTCGACCGGAGCGGCAAAAGCTGTCGCGCTCGTCATTCCCGAACTGGAAGGGAAGTTCGACGGCATTTCCGTTCGAGTTCCGACACCGAACGTATCGCTCGTTGACGTAGTGATGAATCTCGAAAAAGAAACGACGACAGAAGAAGTCAATCAAGTTTTGAAAGACGCGGCAAACAATGAGCTGAAGGGAATTCTCGCGTTTTCCGAAGAACCGCTCGTTTCGATTGATTTTCGCGGCAATTCGAATTCTTCGATTATTGATGCGGAAAACACAAAAGTAATCGGCGGAACGTGCGTCAAAATTCTGTCGTGGTACGACAATGAATGGGGTTATTCGTGCCGTGTTCGTGATTTGGTTAAATTTATTGCCGATAAAGGTTTATAGTTCTTTATTTGATTTTTACAGGCGGGTTGCAACCCGCCATTTTGCTTTTATGAACAAGAAAACAATCAAAGATATTGATATTAAGGGAAAGCGTGTTTTTATTCGCGTAGACTTCAACGTGCCGATAAAAAACGGCAGAATCGAAGACGATACGCGGATTTTAGGCGCACTGCCGACAATCAAATACGCAATCGAACAAGGCGCGAAAGTTATTCTGGCTTCTCATCTCGGCAGACCGATCAAAGATAAAAAGAAAGCTGAAGAAAAGGGAATGCCGTATGATGCCAGTAAGTATTCGCTCGCTTCCGTCAGCGAAAAACTTGCCGAATTGCTTGAGAAAGATGTGCAGTTTGCCGATGACTGCGTTGGTGAAGAAGTAAAAAACACTGTCGAAGGTTTGCGCGAGGGCGAAGTTTTACTGCTCGAAAATCTCAGACTTCACGCCGAAGAAGAAGATAATGATGATGTTTTTGCTGAACAACTCGCCGAACTTTGCGATGTTTATGTCAATGACGCTTTTGGAACGGCACATCGCGCCCACGCTTCGACCGTCGGGATTACGAAATATGTTGAAGATGCAGTTGCCGGGTTGCTGATGGAGAAGGAACTAAATTTTCTCGGTAAAGCACTAAATAATCCTGAACGTCCGTTCGTGGCAATCTTGGGCGGCGCAAAGGTTTCCGACAAAATTCCCGTCATTGAATCTTTGATCGAGCGAAATGTTGATAAATTGTTGATCGGCGGCGCGATGGCTTACACATTTTTTAAAGCGAACGGTTACACAATCGGCAAATCGCTGGTTGAAAACGAGATGATGCCGAAGGCGTTGGAAATTGAGCAATTAGCCAGAGATAAAGGTGTTGAATTAATTTTACCGACCGACCATCAAGTTGTTGATTCTTACGAACCTCTGACTTCGTGTAAAACGATTCCGATTGATTTCACTAACACTGGTTTGGTCGGTTTAGACATCGGCGCGGAGACAGTCGGCATTTTCAAAAGAGCTTTGGAGGGTGCGAAAACAATTGTGTGGAACGGTCCGATGGGAATGTTTGAAGAAAAACCGTTTGACGAGGGTACTATTGCCATTGCCGAAGCCGTCGCGGAAGCCACGGCAAACGGAGCAACTTCAATTGTTGGCGGCGGTGATTCTGTATCAGCCATTAACCAAGCCGGACTCGCCGACAAAATTTCACATATTTCGACCGGCGGCGGGGCGACACTGGAGTTTTTAGCCGGTGATGTTCTTCCTGGTGTTGAAGCATTGGATGATAAGTAATCGTTCAGAATTACTTATACCAAAACAAGTTAAGAAGGTGTGTTAAGTAACCAGTCATAACAAGTCAGTTTTTTGATTACTTCTTCTGCTGTCATAAATGATTTGGCTATTTCTATAACTGCCTTCTCGACTTCTTCATAAGTAGTAAAGACTCGATTCTTCAGCCTTCTTCTGACTTCTCGAAAAAATCTCTCGACCGGATTCAGTTGCGGCGAATATGCCGGCAATAGCTCCAAATCTATCTTTTTATCGAATTTCAACTTCTTGCTCCGATGTGCCGTCGCCCCATCGGTGATCAAGATTGCTTCTTCTTTCAAACTGTCGGCAAATTCATCGAGAAATACCTGAAAACTCTCACCTGTCATATTCGGCAAAATCAGCATTTTGACTTCTCCCGTCACCGGATTGATCGCCACCGACAAATAGCCGTAATCATAACCGATGTGTTGATTGCCGATTGGCTTAACTCCTGCCGCTGCCCAACGTCTGCCTAAATCGGTGCGTGTTCCGATACGCAACTCGCGCGTGAAAGTAAAAATCTGCTCCTGAGTGTCTTACCGCAAAGTTTTTTTATATGAACTCTGCTCACTCTCGTCAGCCTTGATATTAAACGGTCGCACGACTTTTGCCTTGATCTTCAATCGCTGAAAAAGCAATGAAACTCCTTGTTGTGTGTAACTGACTCCAAATTGATTCTTAATAAATTCGCGCGCCTCTGCCTGTGATTCAAATCCTTCACCCGCCCGCTCAACTAACTTCGCTTTTTGCTTTTCGCCCAGTTTTGCCCGGTTCGCCCGATACTTTAACTGTAAATAACTGCCGAGACCCTCGCTTTTGTATCTCTTCCACAAGTCATAACCGTATTTCTCGGTAATTCCCAATATCTCCACCGCCTTTTTCAATTGTGAAAACTCCCCACTTTTCAAAAGCCTGAGCAGTTGCGTCCGCAGCAACAACTTAGCATTGGATTGTCTTTTTTCCAGAGTTCGCAACTCGGTTTCTGTTTCGCTTATTTCTGTTTGATAATCAACAACTCGCATCTTTCAAGATTAGCACAACTTTCTATGTTGTTTTGGTGTTAGGTTATTGAAATGCGATGCGGAGACGCGACCGTCAGGGATTATTTTGTTAGTCGAGCGATTGATACACTCCCTGATGGTCGTGTTTCTGCCTTCAATCATAAACAGATGACAGCAAAAGAAGTTAGCCCCTACTCGTGCGGGATTCTATTATGATCCATCATATACCGACTCACTCTCTTTGCTAGTGTGCAGTCAATCTAATAAACCCGGTCCTCATCATAGTGCGGATCGGGCTTTTAATTTAAGCTGGTATCGAAGACAACAATGTAGAAGTATGTTTAGATTTGCGACTTTTGATTACCGTGTTTTTGATTGGTCGCGCTTTGCTCTTTGTATAACTTTAAATCACCACTCCAATCATAAAAAAAGAATCCCGACTGCATTTCTGCAATCGGGATTCAATCCTAATCGGTTTTAGACCGAAACTATTGTTGATGTGAAGGCGGACAGAAAACAGGCACGTCGGAAGTGATACCGAAGTTCATTGATTTGAACCCGTTGTTATGACTTTCCAACCAGAACCAGGTTCCTGATCTGTAAACCGCAATGTCGTCTTTGCCGTCAGCATCTAAGTCAGCCGGGACAGGCATATCAGTAGGATTACCAAACTGAACGCCCGTGAAGCCGTCTTTTGATCTCAGCAAATACCATGTTCCATTACGATACACAGCAGGATCAGCTTTGCCGTCGCCGTCATAGTCAGCAACAACCGGTAAATCGGTTGAGATACCGAACTGAACAGCCGTGAAGCCGTCGCGTGATCTCAACATATACCACACACCGTCTGAAGGACGATATACGGCTGCATCAGCTTTGCCGTCGCCGTCATAGTCGCCGACAACAGGAATGTCGCCTTTCGCGCCCAATTGAATAGCGCGGAAGTTAACACCCGGTTCGCTTGACGGACGATAGAAAATGTAGCTTGCAGCACCTGCTGTCGCTCCATTACGATAGACCGCTAAATCAGCTTTACCGTCGCCGTCGAAGTCAGCCGGAACCGGAATATCAGTGCCGATACCAAACTGGCTGTCTTTGAATCCGGTCGTGCTGCCTAAAACATAGAAGTATGCTTTGTTAGCATCGCCGCGGAATACAGCAACATCAGCTTTGCCGTCGCCGTCATAGTCAGCGGAGACGAGTCTGTCAGTTGTCGCACCAAATTGGGTTGCAAAGAAACCATCTCTGGAACGGTTCATATACCAGTTTCCGTCACGGAATACTGAAATATCAGCTTTCTTATCGCCATCGAAATCATAAGCTGTTTTCTCTCTCGGCTGTGCAATCGGAGCTACTGCTGCAGAGTTGACGAATTCAATTTCGGTAGTTGCCGCATCGAATGTGCCATTGTTTAACCGACCGGCAAGAATAGGTAACGTTCCTGATCTTCCAGGAATATTAGCTGTCAATGCGCCGCCGCTGGTGGTTCTAATGCTTGTCACCGTGGTATTCGGTGAAGCTACTTCAGTAACCGTCACCAATGTTCCAGCGTTGAAAACGTTGTTTGCATTGATTGCCGGTGTGAAACCACCATCAACAAATTGGCAGATACCGCCCTGTGCTGCTGCACCGGCTTGAATTGACAGATTTCTCGTAACTAAGTTAGGAGCATTCGGGAACACACCCTGATTTCTGTCGAAAGTAACGGTGAAATTAAAAGTTGTTCCGATAGGCACGCCTGTTCCGGCAACTTTACAAATTTTCAATTGTCCCGGAGAAAACACAAAGTTCGTATATTCGACTTCGACTACTTCTCTACGAACAGGAACCGTCACTGTTCTGGTGGTGCCGTTCGGCGGGAAGTAAACATTACCGGCAATTGCCGGAGTAACAAAACCTGATGTCGAAGTAATTCTTGCAACTCGGATCTCATTACCGTTTGCAGTAACCAGCGGACCGTCTTCTGTAATCGTGGCATTGGTGCCGACAACAAACTGCTCGGCGACCAGCGGATTACCCGGAATCGGCACGAAGGCGCAGAAACCATTTTGGGTAGCGTTGGCAGGACCGGCTTGAACCGTCAATGTGCGGGTTATTGCCTGAGTGGTGAAAGCACCGGTCGCAGGATCAAACACAGGACCTGTTCCAGTTACAGTAAAGTTGAAAGGTGTTCCTTCCACAATGCCGGGTCCGGCAACTTTACAAATCTTAATACGTCCCGGATTGGAACGGTTAAAGAAGTTGATCGTGGTCTGGTTGGATGTGTTTGTAGTAGTATCAGCTTCAAACACTCTAGCAGTAACAATACCTGCTGTGGTTGTGTTGTTGACAACTTGAACTGTCAACAAGCGGTTAGCAGGGTTAGTTGTCGCCGTTACGAAGAAGAAACCGACTTGAGCTAACTCACGAACCGTTACAATGCCCTGACGCGGAGTTCCTGCACCGTCGCTCGGGACAGTCACTGCAATTGGTCCGACGCACGAACCGGCAGGTGTCGTGAACACTTGAAGCGGTTCCGCAGGAAGACTGGTCTGCTGCGGAACTCCGTCAATTGTGTAACGGAAGAAACCGGCAACATCGCCGTCTAATGCTTGTTTACAAATTTCAATGAAAGCAACAATAGCAAATTGATTGGTAAACTGAACCGTTACTTGTGATTCGACTCCGCCCATCGGGACGGTGACGTTAGCCGTCTTTAAAGGAAGATTAAATCCTGTAACGGCATTGGCGGCTCCTGCCTGACGATTGATCTGTCTGACATCAGTCAACTGGAAGTTTCCGACTCTCATCACAGTCGAGTTAGGCTCACGGCTGGTGTTTTGTTCGGTAATGACTACCGGACCAGCTGTTACGGTGAAAGGATTTGAACAACCGTTTGCCGGAGCTTCAATAGTCAAACCGCCGACTGTAAACTGAAAAATTCTGCCATTCAAGTTGAAAGCACCCGGAGCATTTGCGTCAACGACTTTACAAATTTCCAATGTACCGTCTGCTAAAACAACAGTTGCACCGTCTAACGAAACATCACCTTTGAGTGATAATGCGCGACCGCTGACGGTTGAGCCGGTATCTACTTTGATGGAATTTTGTGCCAGGATGCTTCCTCTAAAATCGGAATTTTTGCCGATGTTAATGGAATCGCTTGCCACAAAAAACACATTCGGAGCTTGAGCGGCGTTAAGCAATGAAATGCTCGAACCGTCTTTGGTATTCAACGAACCGGTGATTCTGAAAACAAAGATGGCAGCCGGATCATTTTCACCGTCAAGTGTAATTTGTCCTGCCAGACGAGCTGACGAAACACAATATACGCCCGATGTGAATTTACGTCCGCCGAGGTCTGATTCGGCAACATCTGTACACGGCAGTTGGTTAATTGCGTTAAATGCACCTGCCAAATCTTTTTGGGCGCGGTTCATATCAACTTGAACGTCTTGTGCGCCGAACGATTTGCCCTGCACACTTGCGCGGGCGAGATCAATTTGAGCATCTTTACCGGCAACGCCGACGTTACCCGTAATTCTGGAATTTCCGGCATCAGAGATTCCTCTGTCAGCCAAAATTGCAAAATCGGTCGCCGTCTTAAAGTCTAATGAAATGGAGAGCATTTCGTTAGTCGCTTTTTCTGCGTTGACTCGGTCTTGAGCCGATACGGTGCCGTTATTAAAATTCGGCACTAATAAAAATCCGGCAACAGCTACTGCCGCGACGGCAAATAGTGTTGCGAGATAAAGAGTTTTTCTGCTTACTTGCTGCAGAAAATTCTTTTGAATATTCTTTTTCATTTGGTAATCCTTCCTCATTTATTTTGATTTACTGGTCACAATATGCTAGTCCAATACTATGCACTTGTTAGTGCAAGACTCCCAATTTACGCAATATTCCAAAATAAAATATTTGAAACATTAAATTGGTCGGAACAAACAATTAATTTTTGATTGAATTGATAGATTTAATAAAATGTTTATGGCTCGGTAGGAAAATTAAATCAAATTTATTACCACAAATCCATACTTAATCTACCAACAGACAACTGTGGAATTCTAAAACCCAATCAAATATGAGTTATTGTTCCACAATCTAGCAAAAAAATTTTTGGCTACATACATCGTCCGAAAATTAAGTAAAACATATACGATTTTCTGAAAAAAAGCAAAGAAAATTTCAAATTTTTTCGATAAATGTCACAAACCGCTGTTTTTATTGAAATTAAATTTTTTAGTTCAATAATTTTTTCGGAATAATAAATATAATTGAAAAGACAATTTTTAGTCAAGCTAAAAATTAAATAAGACGGCTTTATTCACACAACTTAGCAGATCGGAATTGAAAGGAAAAATAATTATTTGTTACGGTTACAAACTTTAAGAGAGAAATTTCCCTGCGGCTGTGTATCAAACTTTAAAAAGCCGAACGAACAGACGAGCCTAAGCACCGGGAAAAACAATTGTCGAATGATGAGGGGGGTTACAGATTGTTCCCTATCCTAATCAAATTTTCGGTGAAATATCTGTTGGCACAAGTTTTGCCGCAGTTAAATTTGGTTATTTAGAAAAACAATATAAATTAAGGAGTACCGTATGAAAGCTATAAAAGTCGCAACAATTATCCCGATATTCATCGCGGGTTTGGTGTTTTTTCAAAATATACAGGCGCAAAGCCGGGTTGATCGCATTTTAATTAATGAAGCAGGGCGAATCACCAACGATAAATTTGACAATTTCAGTCGAACGGACAAAGGAGCGCGTGTTTATTCCGTCAATCAACCGGACAGTAAAATGCTGCAGGCGATTGACGACGGCTTGACGGAACTTTTTGCTGTGGCGCGAAAAAACAATTATCGAAAGCGTTCAAATTATTCCGACTACACAATTTTTATTGCGAAATCCGACCGTACCAAAAATGCAAATAGGCAGTATTCGCCGGACATCGCCGTCTCAGCCGCGCAGTATGCCGGATCGGTTTACGACCAGGGCGGCTTTATCTATGCGGCAGGAATGGTTTTGGCTTATAATCCGTGTGCTTTTGTGATTGCGGAACACACCAAAGATTTTCAGCGCGTGTCCAATGTCGTCCGTTTTGAAGGAGAACATTTGATTCTATATCACAACGACCGCAAACTTTACGAACAAACAGCCGATCACAGCAAGGGCGGAGGACACCCGATTCTGCAATAGGTTTCAGGCTTCAGGTTCAAAGGGCAAGGTTCGAGATTACAATTTACGAGCAGACAATCACACAATCTTGAATCTGAAACCTTGAACTTTGAACCCCGTTCCTCAATACCCGATATGGTGCAAACGCTAAACCATTTTGTAAATTGCTGGTGATGGACATTTGGTCACGCAACCGTGTAAAATCGCGGGAAACCTTATTAACAGTGAGTTTTAATAAACATTAGAAAAAGTGGCACGGTCATTGCCATTATACTTTGCGGATGTCGTAGTTTGAAAAAATCCGCAAAGATGGAGGATGGGATATGAACTTTTGGCGTAGAACGACCAAAGTCTTTGCGTATTTTTCTTTGCTCTTTGTCAGTTTTAGTGTGGTTGCCGCACAGTCGGAGTCGGAGTCGGTTTATCAGCTTTCCGCCGGAACCGTAATTCAGGCGCGGATGGATAATGAAATAAATTCCAAAGTTTCCGGCGTGGACGATACTTTTACAGCGACAATTGCCGAACCCGTGAAAATCCGTGAAACGGTCGTGCTGCCAATCGGCACGGTTATCGAAGGGCGCATCACCAGAGTTAAACGGGCGGCGGGTGGTGGGCAAAACGGGATTTTGACGGTTTCATTTGAAACAATGCGCTTCGGCAGCGGAGAAAAGCGAAATATCAAAGGCTTTTTGGTTAAAGACATAGAAGCAGAATCTTCGCAAACCGCCAACTTATTGACAATCGCCGGCGGCACCGCACTGGGTGGAATTTTCGGCGCGGTTTCAAAATCAAGTAACGGGACATTGATCGGCGCGGGAATCGGCGCGGGGGCGGGAACCGGGATTGCGTTTTTGAGAAAAGGTAAAGAAGTCGGCATCAAAGCCGACGAAAAGTTTAAAATCGAACTGACTAAGGATGTGACTTTGCCGGTTCGGGATTATTAAAATTTAATACAAGTTTGGTTGTCGGAAAATAGTTTGACGACCATTACAAAAGTCCGATGCGAAGGGGAGAGCGCATCGGACTTTTGATCTTTAAAATTTGAAAATTTTATTTTCATCGCCCATCGCTAAATTTTAACCGGTGTTCTGACAAACTTTGCAAACAAAAAGCAGCTAATCGTCGTAAGCAATTGTGACAACTTTTCAATTCACCATTTATGAGCGAACAAAATATAACACTACGCGTCGAAAACGTCACAAAAACTTACGATAATTTTACGGCGGTGCAAGATTTGAGTTTCTCCGTCAGCGCGGGCAGAGTTTTCGGTTTTTTAGGACCGAACGGTGCGGGGAAAACAACGACGATTCGAATGATTGTCGGCATAAATTTTCCCGATGAGGGCAAAATCGAACTTTTCGGGCGCAAAATAGCGGGCGATGTGCAAAACCGCATCGGGTATCTGCCGGAAGAACGCGGGCTTTATAAGAAAATGAAAATCGTTGACCAATTGCGCTATTTCGCCGCTTTGAAAGGCATCACGCAGGCGGAAGCCGACCGGCGAATTGATTTTTGGCTCGACAGAATGAAACTTGCCGAGTGGAAAACGAAGAAAACAACCGATTTGTCAAAAGGAATGCAGCAGAAAATCCAGTTTATTTCGACCGTCCTGCACGACCCCGATTTGCTGATTCTAGACGAACCTTTTTCCGGTCTTGATCCGGTCAACGTTGAGTTTATGATGGACGTAATTGACGAGTTCAAGACCCAGGACAAAACGATTATTTTCTCGACACACCTGATGGAAACCGCCGAAAGATTGTGCCAGGATATACTTTTAATCAACAAATCGCGTAAAGTCGTGTCGGGAACTCTGCGCGATGTCAAAGCGAGTTTCGGTAAAAATTTGATTGCGCTGCGGGCGACGGGCGGCAGTGGAGTTTTGGAAGATAAATCTCTGGTCGTAAAACTTGTTAAACACGCCGACGAAATGGAAATTCAGCTTGCTGAAAACGTCAACGCGCAAATTCTGCTCGCAAAATTAATCGAAAACGGTGCCATAATTTCTAAATTTGAGGAGATTGAACCGAGTCTTAACGACATTTTTATCGAAAAGGTCAGAGAAAATTAATGAAAAAATTTTTAGCGGTCGTCAAACACGAATACAAAAAAATCGTTCTGAAATGGTCTTTTTTACTCGCAACGCTGCTGTTTCCCGTCTTATCGGCTGGCTTTGCGGTCGTTCCGGCACTGCTTTTCTCGATCAAGGGCGCACCGACGCGGCTGGTTATCGTTGACCAGACAGGGGAGATCAAACAGCGCATCAGAGACAATCTTTCAAGTGAGAAGAATCCCGAAAAGACTGATAAATCTGAAGAATCAAGTCTGAAAGATTTGACGGCTTCAAACCAAGCACAGATAAACAAAGCGGCGGAACAGTTGGACGCGGCTTTTACTTTCATCGAATATTCGGCGGACGGAAAAGCAATTGAACAAATCAAGCGTGAACTGACCGGAAAGATCACCGGAAAAGAGATTGACGCATATTTGATAATTCCGCCAAAATATGATGCGCCGGATGTTAAATTTGAATTTTTCTCGCGCAAGGCGGGCGATATTGTGACCAATTCACAGCTTGAACGGGCAGTTAACGGCGCGGTTCGTTCACAGCGGCTTGCCGATGCTGACATCAGCGAAGATAAGTTAAAGGATTTGAGCAAAAACATTGATCTCACCAAAACGACGATCAACGAAAAAGGCGACGAGAAAAGCGGAGAAGGCATTTTCGCAGCGGCATTCGTCATCGGGCTGATGATTTATATCACGTTGCTTATCTACGGACAGCAGATTTTGGCGGCGGTCGTCGAAGAAAAGGAAACGCGCATCGCCGAGATTTTATTCTCGTCGGCAAAACCATTTGAACTGATGATGGGCAAACTCGTCGGTGTCTGTCTAGCGGGATTGACGCAGCTTGCCATCTGGATTATTTCCGCGCTGGTGTTGGTCGGCATCGGTCTGGCAAATATGAATGCGGCGGGCATTAACATCTCGATTCCCGACATCACACCGCTAATTATCGTTTATTTTTTCATCTTTTTTCTGTTAGGATTTTTTATTTACGCGACGATTTACGCGCTGATCGGTTCGATGGTGACAACCGTACAGGAAGGCGGACAGTTTGCAATGTTTCCCGTATTTTGCCTGATCATCGGGTTTTATTTGAGCTTCGTCGTGATTCGTGATCCGAATTCGTCGCTCTCCTTCTGGGTTTCGATTGCGCCGTTTTTCGCGCCGATCACGATGCCGGTGCGAATTATGGCGGAAACACCACCGTTCTGGCAGATCGGACTTTCTATTCTGCTCAACGGTTTAGCCATCGCCGGTCTCGTCTGGCTGGCGGCGCGGGTGTATCGCGTCGGAATGCTGATGACCGGCAAACGGGCAACGATTCCCGAAGTCTGGAAATGGATTCGGCAGGCATAAAATAGGAGCGCGGAAATATTGTCCCGTCAGTTGGAGCGCGGAAGTCTCATCCGCCAACACGGCGCAGCGAATGTTGCGCTGTTCCTAATTATTACATCGAACTGCAATGCAAAAGCCGGATCTCACTTGCCCGACACTAACTTACAACGAACTGCAATTCAAAAGTAGCGTCTAATTTGCGCTCAACAAGCCGACAAACTGTTAGGCTTCCGGCTGTTGCTTGTTCGCATTATTAGAGCGATATTTTGGTACGGAGATTTTCAACGATGCGCTCTCGCTGTCGGAGCGCGGACGAGACTTCCGCGCTCCGACTGACTGATAAGACTTTCACGCTCCCACTGTTAAATTTATTTCTCCTGCTTGCCGTGATTGTTTTAACTTCGTAAAGTAAATTATCAAAAAAAAATCTTCGATGAGATTGACGAGATTATGAATCACACACAAAAAATATCAGACCCCTGCGTAATGGTCATTTTCGGCGCGACCGGCGATTTGACGAAGCGCAAACTTTTTCCGGCACTTTATAATTTGGCGAAAGGTAATTTCTTGCCGGATAATTTTGCCGTCGTCGGTGTCGGGCGGCAAGAGTTTTCGGTCGAAGAATTTCGGACGAAAATCAGAAGTGATTTACAGGAATTCATCGGCGGTTCAATTGACCGGGAACTGGTTGACTGGTTTGTCGAGCGAACCTATTATGCGGGCGGTGATTTTGCCGATGAAAACACATTCAAAAATCTGCAAAAAGTACTCGCCGAAGTCGCCGCTAATCACGCCGCGCCGCGCAATTATTTCTTTTATCTCGCCACGCCGCCATCGCTGTTTGCGCCGGTCACCGAACAGGTTTGTAAGATCGGGATGTGCAGCGAAGAGAACGGCTGGCGGAGATTCGTTTTTGAGAAACCGTTCGGGCGCGATCTCGAAAGCGCGAAAAAACTCAACGAAGAATTGGCAAAACTTCTCGACGAAACGCAAATTTACCGGATTGATCATTATCTCGGTAAAGAAACCGTGCAGAATATTTTAGTATTTCGATTCGGCAACAGTATTTTCGAGCCGATTTGGAATCGAAATTTTATTGATCACATTCAGATTACGGTGGCTGAAGAACTCGGTGTCGAACAGCGCGGCGGCTACTATGACACTGCCGGTGCGTTGCGCGATATGATTCCGAATCACATTTTTCAATTGATTACGCTGACCGCAATGGAACCGCCGGTTTCATTTGAAGCCGACGCGGTGCGCGACGAACAAGCGAAAATTTTGTGCGCGATGCAACCGTTCACGCCGGAAGAAGTTTTGTACAAAGCGGTGCGCGGTCAGTATGGGGCAGGAACAATCGGGGATAAGAAAATCGCCGCTTATCGCAGCGAACAGGATGTTTCGCCGACTTCCAACACGGAAACTTTTGCCGCCCTGAAAATTTCGATTGACAATTGGCGATGGGCGGATGTGCCGTTCTATATTCGCACGGGCAAGAGTTTGCCGGAAAAATTTACGGCGATCAACATCCAATTCAAAAAAGCCCCGTTTATGCTTTTCCGCGACACGCCGGTTGAAAAACTGACTACCAACCGGATCGTCATCCATATTCAGCCCGACGAAGGCATCACGCTGCATTTCGGCGCGAAAATTCCGGGTCCGATTGTTAATATGGGCGCGGTTGATATGGATTTTAACTACGTTGACCACTTCGGTGAACAGCTTTCGACCGGGTACGAAAGGCTGCTGTTCGATTGTATGACCGGCGATGCGACTCTGTTTCAACGCGCCGATATGGTCGAAGCGAGCTGGCGCATCGTCTCGCCGGTTCTCGATGTGTGGAATGCGATTCCGGCGCGTGATTTTCCAAATTACGAAGCGGGAACGTGGGGACCCGAAGAGGCGGATGAGCTTTTAAGGAATGACGGCAGAAAGTGGCGCAATACGATTGATTAACAAATTGTGTTTTAATTCAGAAGCCCGCACGAAGTTTGAGAGCGATTTATTCTCGCCATCCTTGCTTCGTGCGGGCTTCTTACTTTAATAATCCGAAATTAATTATCGGGAGTCGGCGGCGGCTGTGCTTCGCCTCGTTTCTTTAATTGCGGCGGTCCGTCTTTCTTATCCGAACCGGAACTCGAATCGCCGGTGCCGTCGTTTGCATCCGGTTCCGGTTGACGGCGTTTCAAAGTCGGTTTGCCCGGTTCGCCCTCGTCAATATCACTCATCACACCGGCTTTGGCGTTCGATGTCCGCAGCAAATGTGCTTTGACACGTTGAAATTCCGAAGTGCTGATGACGTATTCTTCCTTTTCCGGGAAACGGGCGACGAGGGACAAACTTTCGTCTCGGCGTTCAAGCGATTGCGGATGGGTTGAAAAGAGTTTCGTTACCGTACCAGGTTTTTTCTTGTTTTTCGAGGCGAGCTTTTCAAACATCGTCGCCATCGCCGTTGGGTCATAACCGGAAGCATATAAATATTGAACACCTAAACTATCGGCTTCTTCTTCAGCTCCGCGCGAAAATTTGAGAGAGGCAAGACCGGCTAAAATGCCGCCGCCGTTGTATAAAACCTGACTGACAATCGGACCGCCGAAAATGATCCCGGCAAGCGAGGCATAATTTATTAATGCACCCTTACCTTGGTTTTCCATCGCGTGACGAGCGGCGACGTGCGCGATTTCGTGCGCCATCACACCGGCGAGTTCAGCTTCGTTATCGGCGGCGAGAATCAATCCTTTGTTAACATAAAAATAACCGCCCGGAAGAGCAAATGCGTTGACCTCATCGCTGTCAATAACTTTGATGATGAATGGAACTTTCGCGTCGGAATGAAGCACGACGTTCTGCCCGACGCGGTTGACATATTCGGTTATCATTGGGTCGTCAACCAGTTTAGACTGCTGTTCGACTTCGAGCGAAAGCTGTCTGCCGAGAGCAATTTCCTTATCCTTTGAACCGCCGAGCCAACCGGTAAATTTGTCGGTGCCGCCGTTAATATTGCGGGTGCCGATTTTCGACGGGTCTTCTTTCACCGATAACGTTTTGTTATTATCTGTTTGAGTTTGCGGAACTTTTGCTGCTTCCGGTTCCGCTTTCTTACCCTTTTCTTTATTCTTTTTCGCGGAATTTGTTTTGTCCGGTTGGGTCTGCGCCGCAATACTTACCGGATAAAATGCCGTCGCACCGAACAAAATCGCCAATGCCGAAAAAGACGCACCAAATTTACGAACCGAATCTTTACGCATATCTATACTCCTGAATAAATCTTTTAAATCTGTTGACAACGGATTCTAACTTTAATTGAATTTTAAAAGCAACAAGTTTTTGATGCGCGAAGTATAAAAATAGTTGTGAGCATTACCGCAAAGAATTTTAAAGTACGAGGCGGAAACGCGACCGTGAGGGAGTGTGTTGTCATTCGAGCGATTTGTGGTAAAAATGTATTTTGAGTCACAGAAATGCCAATCGTTAATAAAATTTTATCAACGATTGGCATTTTTGACGATAAGAAGTTTCTAGTAAAGAATTCTGGTTCCGACACCGCCTGAAACTGACGAAATTCCGGTTCGCGCCGCGCCTGTAGCAATTTCTAAAATTGTTTGAGTAATACTTTTCTTCGCTTTATCAACTTCAACAATATCTTCGGGCTGCAAAATAACGTCCTTTTGTTCGCCTTTTTTAATCATATCGAAATTGACAGCAATTAATTCTCTTTCTTTGGAATTATCTTTTAAGCGATGAATTATGATATTTTTTGTTTTCGCCTGCCGATTTACGCCGCCTGCCTGCGTAATTGCTTCCGTTAGCGAGAGTCCTTTTTCGGTAATACTAATTTCTTTGAGAATATTAACTTCGCCGATTACATAAACCGGTGGTGCCTTCTGAACAAAAATTAAATCGCCCGGATAGATGACCGGATTTGATTCTTCCTGACCTGACTTTAAGTTGCTAATCGCATAAGTTCGTGACGGAATATCGCCGCCATTGCTGAAATCGGCTTTCCAATTAGTCGCTTCGCTACTCTCGCCGCACATTGGCGGAGTCGTCCGAAAAACCTGTACGGTTCCGCTTGCATCTTTTGTAACGCCGCCCGAAAAAGATATAAGCTCAAGCAATGTTGCCTTTCGCCGCAAATCAACCGGCTGCGGAGTTCTGACTTCGCCGTAAACAGTCACCGGCGGACGGCTGTTGCGTTTTGTAACATTGACGCTGACCATCGGACTTTTCAAATATCTTGACAAAAGCTGAGTCACATCGTCTTTCAATTCTCTTTCCGTGTGGCATTTCGCCATCACGCCCTGATCAACAAAGGGAACTTGAAATTTACCGTTTTCATCAACCGTCACCTTGAAGTTGAAATCATTTTCACCCTGAACTTTTCCTTCCAGTTCATCGCCCGGTCCGATCAGATAACCGGTTTGCTGTTCGCCCGCTACTGGTGTTTGCCCGAAACCGACTTGAAATAAACTCAACGTTAAAGCGAGAAGTAATAAACCTTTTATTTTCATAATTAAGACCTCTAATAATTTTACACTTGTAGAAAAGAACTTGTAATTGAAAAGAATAACCTACAATTGATTCTGATTCAACCTTTTATTCAAACGGTTGCCTGCTAAAGTTGCTATATCGGAATTTGAGTTTGCACCGGGCGATGTGCAAAAACTACTATTGCCAATTGTTTGTGACTTCAATATTTGACAGGCTTGCGTGTTCCAAGTAATTTCAAATATTAAGTTATCATTTACGCTCAAGATGGCAAATTTGCTTCAACATACGCAAAAAGAAGAACGCTTATGGTATTTGCGCCGCCCGTTTCAGCTGCTCGCGGACATTACTGTTTTATGCGGAGCGTTTTTTTTGGCGTACCTTTTCCGGTTTGAGTTTAGTCTCAACGAATATTATCTTGACAATGCGCTCAACCAATTGCCGTTCGTCGTCTTTGTACAGTTCGCCTCGCTGTTTATTGTCGGTGCTTATTCGATCATCTGGCGTTACGTCAGTCTCGAAGACATCAAATCATTCTTAAAAGCCGCGTTTATTTCCGGGGTGATTTTGATTTTAGTGAGACTTTTGCTTTCGCCCGAAAGATTTATTCGCTGGCAGGTTCCGCTGTCCATTATTTTAACGGACACTATCTTTGCTTTTGCCGGACTTCTCAGTCTTCGCATTTTGCGTCGTTCAGTTTACGAAGTCAGCGAAAAGCGCACGTATCAGATTGGCAAACGGCGCAAGATTCGCAAACAGACGCTGATCGTCGGTGCGGGACGGCTGGGCGCGGCGACGATTAAAGAAGTTGTCGGACGCGCCGACACCGAACTCGATGTCAAGGGTTTTATTGACGACGACCGCCGCAAAAAAGGCGGCAGCGTCGGCGGCATTAAGGTTTTGGGGACGACCGACGATCTGGCGCGGCTGGCTGACGAACTGCACATTGATCAAGTCGTATTGGCGATTGACCAAACGAACAGCAAACACATTCGCCGTATTTTAGATATTTGTCGGGCAATTCCGGTGAAAGCACAAATTGTGCCGAGTTTGAACGAAATCGCGCACGGACGCGTCGAAATCAACCGAATTCGGGATGTGCAGATCGAAGATTTGCTGGGACGCGAACCCGTCCAACTTGACGATCAAAACCTGCACGACTTTCTGTCCGAAAAAACCGTGATGGTGACGGGCGCAGGCGGCTCAATCGGTTCGGAACTGGTCAGACAAGTCGTTAATTTCAACCCGAAGTTGCTTCTTCTGGTCGAAAGAACCGAGTTTATGCTGTTTCAAATCGAGCGCGAACTCGCCAAAAATTTTCCCGACGTTAAATTTGTTCCGCTGCTCGCCGACATCGGCGACGAACTGCGAATGCGCGAGATTTTTGGCGCATACAACCCCGAAGTTATTTTTCACGCCGCCGCACATAAACACGTTTCTCTGATGGAACTAAACCCGACGGAAGCGGTTAAAAACAATATTTTTGCGACCAGATTGATTGGCGAACTGGCGGGCGAATTCGGTTCTAAAGATTTCGTTTTGATTTCAACCGACAAAGCCGTTAACCCGACTTCGATTATGGGCGCCTCAAAACGGATTGCGGAAATTGTTCTGCAAAATTTGAGTCAAACTTACCCGACCAATTATATGGCGGTGCGCTTCGGCAACGTGTTGGGTTCAACCGGCTCGGTCATTCCCATTTTTCGCGCTCAAATTCAGGAAGGAAAAGCCGTCACCGTCACCGACCCGGAGATGACACGCTATTTTATGACGATCCCAGAAGCCGCGCAACTCGTTTTACAGGCGGGCGCACTCGGCACGGGCGGAGAAATTTTTATTCTCGATATGGGCGAGCCGGTTAAAATTTTGGATTTGGCGGAGGATATGATTCGTCTGTCCGGTTTGCAGCCCTACGAGGACATTGACATTGTTTTCACCGGCATCAAACAGGGCGAGAAACTTTTTGAGGAACTGGAGATCACCGGCGAAAATTTGCTCAATACGACTCACCCGAAAATTTTTATCGGGAAAATCGCTGGTTATTCCAGCGAACAGGTCGCCGATATTCTGAGCAATTTTCGCCAGTCGCTGAAGGAAAACGATACCACAAAAATTCGCGTTCTGCTCAATCACTTCCTGCCGGAAGCATCAATTCACGAAGAAAACACCAAAAACGATTCTCCTCTGCCGACAAAAAAAATAAACCGAAAAAGCGTGGTTCAAACATTTGGTCTGACCGATTAAACAGCCGGAATCTCAGCGGCTTCTGTGATGATTACAGCCGCAGATATATCATAAACTTAACAATTTAAACTGAAAAGTCGCTGCCCTGTTCTGCTTCAGCAACGACTTTTCTCCCTGTTTGATGTACCTTCCCTTGTTCGTTCAAATCTCAAACGCAAATGAGCGGTTTGAGCGATTATCATATAATTTGGTCGGATGAATGTCAAACTCAAATGACGCTAGTTTTTGATTTAAACTAATAAATTAAAAATATTTTATTGTCGCGTAAGTATATTGTTGATAAGCAGTAGAGTAATTTTTTATGTATGATAGATTACACAGGCACTTAATTTCGGCTTGTGCGATTTGTACGGTTTGTGTATCATAAATATTACTCTTCTCAAAGATTTATATCCTTAAATATTTTAATTAAATGACGAAGTTGAAAAGTTTAACAACCAAAGAAGTCGCCCGGTTGTGCCGCGTCAGCGACGCAACCGTCAAGCGTTGGGAAGACGCAGGGTTGCTCCAATCGGAGCGCACCAGCGGCGGACACCGGCGTTTTCGTGCGGAAGAAGTTGTGCGTTTTCAGCGCGAACAAAAGCTCGGACTGAAACAATCTCACGGCGACGAATCGGTGATGATGACGGCAAACCGTCAGCGCGACAATAAAAAACATTCGGATTCGAGTCTTTTTCACTCGTTGATTGCAGGTTGTGAAGAAGGGGTTTCAAATGTAATTACTACCGCCCATCTGGACGGCAAACCGCTCACAAAAATTTTTGACGAATTAATCTGTCCGGCGATGAGCAAAATCGGCGAGCTTTGGTACAACGGGCAAATCAGCATTACGCAGGAGCATCTGGCGACTCGCGTCGCCCAAAATGCTATTTATAAACTTCGCGCCGTTCTTCCGGTTCCCCGGATGAACGGCGAACTGGCGATGTGCTGCGCGATGGAGGGAGATTTTCACGAGTTGCCGACACATCTGACGCAAATGACGTTCGAAAACGAAGGCTGGGAAGTGATGAATTTCGGTGCCAACACGCCGCTTTACTCATTAGCTGAAGAAGTTCGGCGGCATCGTCCTAAAATCATCTGTATTTCCGCCACCGTCATTAACGATTTGGAACGACTTTCACGTGACTATAAACAGTTCACGGAGCAAATCGCCAAATTGAAGACTTCGATTATCGTTGGCGGGCGGACATTTCAAGACGCGCAAGTTCGTCACCGATTTCCCGCCAATCTTTATGCGCGAAGTTTTACCGAAGTCTCCGAATTTACCGATAATATTCTGCGTTTCGTGTAGTTTAGCGTGAGTTCGATATAAGAACAGTTAAAAAATAAATGTAAATCATTAAACATCAACGATGTATGATTTGTGAAACAGATTGAAATTTTATCTTGAAAAATACTAAAACGAAAGAACAAACGTTTCAAAGGACGCTACTCAAAAAATCACAAAAGTTGATTTCAAAGACGATTCGTTAGTGTATTTGATTCAACTCGAACATCGTTAATCCTCAACTTTAGCGGCGGCTTCTTCGGCGAGCGCGTTTTCGTGTTTGATACCGACACGCAAACGGCGATAGATGCTCATAAATTGATTTGCCAACCACGGAATTGCGAAAAATGCCAACACCTAACCGCGCCAATCGTCAATTAAAAGTTGAAATCCGGTCAGCAGCAAAATCAAAAACGTCACCCAGTGGCTGAAGCAGTATTCACAGGTGAACAAATAAAAAAACTTGCGTTTCGGCAGCGTTTCGCAATCCTGACATTTGTCTTGACAATAGTTGCGCCATTCGCTGAAAATCTCCTCCTGCGTCACTGTCCACGCAATTGAACCGACGACCATCGAAAGAATTACCAGCCAGAATATTTGTGTTGAAATTGGCATTTTCACTCCTCAATCGTCAATCGGAAGAAATTTTTTTTGAATCGTTTGTGAAACTAATCAAACAACTCGTCAACCGGCATTCTCTAATTGAGCAGAGTAGGTTCAGCATCGGCGATGTCGCCGCGCCGGAAAATTTTCGGGTTGTCGGGATCGTCGCGGTGAAAAGATTTGATCACGTCGTCGCTCAATAAATCAACATCCCAGACGATTTCAGTTCCGGCGGCGAAATAGTCGGCACGCTTGTCGGCAATCGCTTTTTCCACTTTCTTGCCGTAATCGTTTTCGCTTCTGACTTCGACGGCGAAGAGCGGTGCGCCCTGCAAAAATTTCATTCCGGCTCTGTCTCCGACATAAAACGAAGCGTCGGGACTAAACGATTTGCGGTTCGGAACATTGACTAAAAATCCCGTATTATCACTATAGGCTCTGCCTGAGGAGGTTTGACGTTGATAGAGTTTGAGGCTAACCAAAATGTTTGATGCTGCGGTTGCAGGTTCATCGCCAGTTGACATGAATTTGGCTATTTCTCCATTTATAATTTCCGCTTTACTTTTTGTTTGATAAAGTTTTTCGGTTAAATCTTTGATTGCTGCGGTCGGTTTCTCTAAAACTAAAGTGTCCATAATTTCACCCCCAAAAACATTTTGCGACTTGCCATCGCCAAAAGCAATCGCAAATCGCAAAATTCAAAATTCACAATACAAAATCCGAAGTGAAGTTTATTGTTTTCCTTCCAAAAACGCCTTCAAACGGCGTGAACGCGACGGATGGCGCAGTTTACGCAGGGCTTTCGCTTCGATCTGACGGATGCGTTCGCGAGTGACGGCGAAATGCTGTCCGACTTCTTCGAGCGTGTGTTCGGAACCGGTGTTTCCGAGTCCGAAACGCATTTTGATGACCTTTTCCTCGCGCGGTGTCAGCGTTGCCAAAACTTCATCGGTGATCTCTCGCAGATTGCCGAACGTGACCGATTCCGCCGGGTTCATAATTGATTTGTCTTCGATAAAGTCGCCGAGATGCGAATCTTCCTCTTCGCCAATCGGTGTTTCCAGTGAAATCGGTTCCTGCGCGATTTTCAAAACTTTTCGCACTTTGGAAACCGGAATATCCATCTTTTTGGCGATTTCTTCCGAAGTCGGTTCGCGTCCCAATTCCTGAACAAGCGCACGCGACGTGCGAATCAGTTTGTTGATCGTTTCGATCATATGGACGGGGATGCGAATCGTCCGCGCTTGGTCGGCGATTGCCCGCGTGATCGCCTGCCGAATCCACCACGTCGCATACGTCGAAAATTTGTAGCCGCGCCGCCATTCAAATTTATCAACGGCTTTCATCAAACCGATGTTGCCTTCCTGAATCAGATCAAGAAACTGTAAACCACGATTGGTATACTTTTTCGCAATCGAAACCACGAGCCGCAAATTCGCTTCGACGAGTTCGCGTTTCGCCTGCCCGGTTGCTTGTTCGCCGATTAAAATCGTTTGCAGTGCGCGTTTTATTTCGACCGGCGAAAGATAATATTTTTCTTCAATTTCCGCCAATTTAGCCCGCGAATCGGCAATTTTCTGATTCTGTTCTTTTTTCGCTTCCGGCGACGCTTTGCCTTCGAGTTTTTCTTCGGCTTTGTTGATGTCGCGTTCAGCTTTACGAATTTCGTCGGCGACTTTGCGAATCGCGCCGATTAAACGCTGCATTGCCAGTTCGGTCAAGCTGAGATTTCTGACTTCTTGCGAAACTTCCAGCCGCAGCCGCGCCACCTGCCGTTTGGCAGCAACTAGTTTTTTACTCTGTTTATCTTTCGCTTTTTTCTGTTCTTCGCGGTAATTGTTCAACGATTTGACCGCTCTTTTGTAATTGACGTTAATATTTTCGATGCCTTCCATCGTCCATCGCAGATATTCTTCCGCCTTATCTTCTTCGCCGGTCAATTCCGCCTGTTCCGAAAACGTCACGGTTTCGCGAATGCTGGCTTTATTGTTGGCGAGGTCGTCACCCATTTTCAAAAGCCTTTCAATCGCAATCGGCGACCGCGAAATTGCTTTGCGCGTTTTGATTTGCCCGCGTTCGATGCGTTGAGCAATTGTCACTTCGCCCTGCCGCGTGAGCAGTGGAACGATGCCCATTTCACGCAGGTAAAGCCGCACCGGATCGTTGGATTTATCGAGCGTTCCGGCTGATAAATCCAAATCCAAATCCTCGTCGTCATCGTCCGTGTCCGCATCGTCGAGCAACAAACTCGCTGCTTGTTCCAATAATTGCGCGTCTGAATCAGCGACCGAGATATTCGCGCCTTCGAGCCGGTTTAAAACATCTTCAATGTCGTCAGGCGACATCATTTTGTTGGGAATTTCCTTGTTCAATTCGTCAAAACTCAAGAATTTCTTGCGTCTGCCGAGTGCCACCAGGCGATCCATTAAATCTTCCTTTTCGTCGTAGTCTGCCATATTATTAATAAATAAGAGTTTGATTAAATCTTGTGCTAAATCGTTGTTTTTAAAATGAATGTAAACGCCCCAAAGCGATAAAAAGTTTCAATCACTGTCCTTCTTTAAATAAAAAACGACCAATTCGCACTTAAACTGGAAGCGCAAATTCGTTTTCTTGTTCGGGGACGCTTGATTGTTAATTTTCTTTAAATTTATTGCCTACTTAATAACGTCCGTTTCAACTGAAATTTAGATATATAATTTTTTGTGAAATGGCAATTTTTTTGATTGTTGCCATCGGCTATTTTACTAGGGTTAGGAACTTTTGCAAAAGATGAGAAATCATTTCATTTAATTTGCAAAACCAGAAACTGAAAACTCTTTTTCACTTCTCGATTATTTTGTTCTCCAAATCGCGTTTAAGCCGCGCCAATTCGATTTGTTCCATCACGAGCCGGTCGCGCAACTCAATATCGCCGACTTGTTCTGCGTAACTGAGTTCCTGGCTGATGTCCAAAATGCGCCGCGAAATCGCCATTCCGCGCAGCGTTGCCACGCAATTTTCGGCTTCGACCAAAACCTCGTCTATCGCTTCATCTTTTTCACGCGCCGGTTCGCTCAACAAAAGAACCGAAGCGAAATCGCTCGCCGCCGCGTCGTCTTCGATTATTTGCAACAGACTTTCGCCCGTTACTTCCGTGCCGATTTCACGCAGCGCAAGCAGAGCGCGAAAAACTTCGGCGGTCGCCAAATGCTCGTAGTCGGTTTCTTCGAGTGCGGGCAAAATCAATTCGCGCAGTTCTGCATCGTAGATCAAAAGTTCGAGCAGATGTTGTTCGGCGACGGTAATTTTTGCCTGATTTCTTTTGATAAAGAAACTTTTCACATCCGGTTTGGCTGCTTCAAATTTATTTTCATCCCGCCGCCATGCAATGTCTTTCTCGTCTTTTTGAATCTGCTTCCACAGATAATTTTCCGTAACTTTGTCGTCAATCTGAAAAAAGCGTAGCGTTTGTTTCAGCGTCTCACGTCTTTCGACGACATTGCGAATGACGCTCAACAGCGGCAGAACTTCTTCGACGGCGGCGGCTTTCGCTTTCGGTAAACTTAAATTTTTTTCCGCCGCCAGATTTTGCAGAACGAAATGCAGATAAGGCACGGCTTTTCCGCGCATCTCGTTGTAGCTCTCCGCGCCGTTCGCCCGCAAAAAATCGTCTGGGTCCTGTCCGTCGGGCAGCACCAAAATCTTAATCTCGAAATCCTCCGCCAGCAATGTTTCAATCGCCCGCCGCGCCGCTTTCACACCCGCCGCATCGCCGTCATAATTGACAACTACTTTTTTCGCTGACCTGCCGAGCAGTTTAGATTGCTGTTCGGTAAATGCCGTTCCCAAACTCGCCGCACAATTCGTAATGCCGAACTGATAAAGCGCAATCAAATCCAAATAACCTTCAACCAAAATCGCATATTTCTTTTTGCGAATATCCTCTTTCGACTGAAAAAGTCCATAAAGGTGTTCGCCTTTGATATAAGCCGGAGTTTCGGGTGAATTGAGATATTTCGGTTCGCCCGTCGCCAAAATCCGCGCCCCGAACGCAATTGGTTCGCCTTCGACGTTTAAGATAGGAAACATAATTCGCCCGCGAAAACGGTCGAAGGTCAGTTTTTTATCTTCGTTTCTCGTGACCAAACCGCTCGTTTCGATCAGCTTTTCGTCCGCGCCTTTTTCCTTCAGCAGCGACATCACCGCGTCCCAACTGTCGGGCGCAAACCCGATGTGAAACGCCTTTTGTGTTTCAAGAGAAATTTGCCGTTTTTCCAAATATTTCCGCGCCGCCTTGGAATGTGCGTTATTATCCTGCAAATGATTTTCCCAAAATTCGAGCGCGTATTGGTTTAGTTCGATCACCTGATCGGCAACCGCTTTTTTCTCCTGCCAACGCTTTTTGTTCTGTTCGTACTTTTTATCATCAATCGGTTCCGGCAGCGGAATTCCAGAAATTTCTGCGACGCGCTTAATCGCTTCGGGAAAGTTCAACCCCTCGATTTCCATCACGAAAGTAAAAGCATTTCCGCCTTTATCGCAGCCGAAACATTTGTAAAAACCTTTGCTCGGATTAACCGAACACGACGGCGTTTTTTCTTGATGAAATGGACAGCAGCCCATCCAGTTCGCGCCCTTTTTCTTGAGCGGCGCGTACGGTTCGATAATCCGCACGAGATCGGCGCGGTCTTTTAATTCGTCAATAAAATGTTGCTCGTAAAGCATTTATTTCTGCGGTTTCAGATCCGGTGTCAGGGACGGCAGTTTTCCGCCTTTTGGAACAAACCACAGTTCAAGCGCGGGTTCCTGACGATGCCCGCCGTAAATTGTCTTCAGACGATTACCGCGAATTTTGAAATTTTTCGTCAAATCTCTTAACGCAAAATCGGCAATGCGGGCGGCATATTTTTTGCTTTTGCCGAATTGTGTATAAATCACTAAATATCCCGTCAATTCAGAGTTTGAGCGAAGCTGTCTGGCGAAAACGGCTTTGTTCGGGCTAAAATCGCACCCTAAATCGAAAAAACCATCGTTGTAAATGTCCAACTTGCCGGATTCTTTATAAAAATCAGCCCGGCTTTCGTCAAAACGGGTAGTTAAAGTTATTTTTTCTTTGACAAAATATTCGCTCGGTCGCGGCGGAATCAAACCGGCAGGAGTCACCCAAAATTCAATTTTCATTTTTTCCTGATTCGTTCCGCGAACGAGTACGATTCTACTTTTGTCAATTCTGCGATTCGGGTAGGCTTTCGTTAAATAATTAATAAGTTTTAAGTTGCTGCCCTCTGCCGAACGGTCGCCGTAAAAAACGATATATCCCGTCGCTGACGGATCATTGTGAAGTTGAATAAAATAATTATCGAAACGAGCCATCAAATCTTCACTGCAAATTTTTCCGAACTCATCAACTTGCGCCCCGTGTAATTCTTCTTGCGCGAAGCAAATTTGAAGAGAAGCGAGTAAAACTATCAAGCTGAAAAGATGTTTTTGTAAATCCATATTTTCTTATTTTATTGGGAAGTTTCCTCTATTACAGAATTTACAGAAATTGCTAATCCTTTATCTCTTTCTTTACGAATTGTGTAAAAAACATTTATCGGCGTAATTGCCGAAACAAATGCCTCGAACTTATTATTTTTCAAACGAACGAAAATCTCGTCTGCGTTGACAAGAACTGATTGGCATTCTAAAACAAAATCCCAAGACAACATTTGTATCAGGCAACACGCGAATTATTTATGCTATCTCCGATAGATAATTCATAAAATCTTCTTTTGCTTCTTTATCGGTCGGCGGAATTTCCCCTCAACCGCTGCAATTCCGCGTAAACGCAGATACGCATCGTTTCGCGCATCCTGCGAAGATTGTTCGACTTGGCTTTCACTCAAATCTCTGCTTACACTGTGTGAAATTTTCTCAATAATCTCGACTCTCTCCGCAATCGGCAAATGAATTATTTTTTCAATCAGTTCAACCTGCATATAAACTTCGCCTAAATGTTTGTTCGATACACCTCAAATCATATTATATCACTGTAATTGTTTAAGGTTAATTGTTCGCACGGGACAGATATTCGTTGGCAATATTCTGCTCTCAGGAATGAAATCACCGAGTTAAGCAGTGTTTATGAAAAGTGATTATTTAATTGACAATATTGGCGGAGATGTTGATTTAAGGCAAAACTTTATATGTCAGAACATTGAGGCTTTCTTGTAAAAACAGCGCGAATTCGCCGCGTGTGAAAATTCGGTCGCCGGTTTTTATTTTCTCGAAATTGACCGGGACGGCTTCCTCGCCGAAAATGTTTGTCCACAAATCAATCACTTCGTTTTGGGTAAGCGGGAGATTTCCGTTGAAACTTTTGGCGGCGTTGACCGGGGCGATTTGATATTTTTCGAGCAGATTTGTAACCGCGTTGAAATACGGGTTCCTTTTTTTGTCTATATCTTTTATCTCGGCAGCGAGCTTTAGTTTTTCAGGGTTGTGTGGATAAAAGAGTCCGATTTTGGCAGGTGATTTTTTTACTGTTTTGGCGCGTTCCGAAAGCAGGTCGAGTGTCGAACTCAAATACTGGGCGAAATCGCCGCGTGTCAGCGGCGCGTCGGCGTGATAATTTTTGTCGGCGTAGCCGAATGCAATCCGGTAGTTTTCCGTCAAATTGAGAATTGCTTCGTAAAATGGTGAGTCTCTTTTGATGTCGGCAAAATCCTCGATTTTTTCGGGTTTGAAGTAGCTGTCCGTAAATATGAACGGAATGAAATTGTAGGTCAGCAAAGCATTGACCGGCTTTGCAATGCCGTCGCAGGTGGTCGGCGTAAATTTTACTTTTTGCGCCGCTTCAATCGTCGCGCTTTGCAAAAGAACGTTCCCGGTGACGTTTTTTACTTCAATAACCTTGCCGTCCGCATCAACGCTGATATTCACCGTCACCGTACCGCCGATTTGTGCCGTTCTCGCTGCGGACGGATATTCCGGCTGCATAAAAAAGATCGGCGTACCGAGAACGTAACTTTTGCATTTGCTGAGAAGCGTTTCCGGTGAAATCTTCGGAATGACCTCGACCTTATCTTTTTTTTGTGCCGAAACGGAGAAATTAAACACGGAAAAAAGCAGAATAATTAAAAAGCAAGGTGTTTTTACTAATCCTTTTTTCATATTCATCTTTTTCGCAGTTCGGCGGCGATCAAAACTTTCACCAACAATCTATTTCATTTTTTGCAAATCTGCAACATTTTCACCCGAATAACATTGTGCCGGTGCCTTCGTCGGTGAACACTTCGGAGAGCAGCGCGTTGCGGTCATTGCCGCTGATAATGTGGGCGGATTTCACGCCGCTTTCGAGGATTCTTATCAAACTTTCGAGTTTCGGAATCATTCCGCCGGTGGCTTTTCCGTTAACAATCAATTTTTCCGCATCGCGCATTGAAAGCCGGGAGAGTTTTGATGTTTCATCATTTTGATCGAGATAAATTCCGTTGACATCGGACAGCAGAACGAGTTTTTCCGCTTTAAGATTGACGGCGATTTCGGCGGCGATGGTGTCGGCGTTGATGTTGAAAACCGAACCCTGCGAATCAGCACCGAGTGAAGAAACGACGGGCAGATAGTTCGCGTCGAGCAATAAACTCAAAAGACTGACGTTGATCGCCAGAATGTCGCCGACGTTACCGAAGTCAACTGTTTCGCTTATTCCCGTTTGACGGTTCAAAATCTCTCTTGGCGGACGTTTTTGCGCCTGAATAATGTTGCCGTCAACGCCGGAAAGCCCGACAGCGGAAATGCCTCGAAACCTTAGCGCGGACAAAATATCAGTGTTGATTTTGCCTGCGAAAATCATTTTCGCAAGCTCCAGCGTGTCGTCGTCCGTCACGCGCCGTCCTTCGATGACGGTTTGCGCCATTCCGAGTTTTTGGGCGAGTTCGGAAAGCTGTTTGCCGCCGCCGTGAATGACGCAAACTTTGATTCCGACCTGATGAATCAAGGCTAATTCTTCTGCCAGTGAAGCAAGGTTTTCCTTGTTTTCGGTAACTTTGCCGGAGAATTTGACGACGAAAGTTTTGCCTTTGAACTTTTGAATATAAGGCAGAGCCTCGCGCAGTAAATCGAGTTTTTCAGTATTCATTTTATCAAATTCGTTATAATCGCCTTCTGAACGTGCAGACGATTTTCGGCTTCATCAGTTACCAGCGAATTTGCCGAATCAATCACCGCGTCGGTGACAATGACATTGCGGCGAACAGGTAGACAGTGCATAAAAATCGCGTCGTTTGTTTTCGCCATTTTCGGTTCGTCCACGATCCAATCTTTCTGCAAATCGGCGCGAAATTCGATGTCTTTTTGCAAATCTCCATAAAAGTTTTTGCTTCCCCAACTTTTTGCGTAAACGACTTCAACATCTTCAAACGCCTCATTTACATCGTTGACAATTTCCAAACTTCCGCCGTTTTCTGTCGTTTGATTTTCAATTTCGCCCAACAATTCATCATCGAGTTCGTAACCTGCCGGATGTGCAATGCGTAAATCGTGTCCGAACTGCGCCGCCGCCAGCGCAAACGAATTCGGCACCGCCATCGGCAGCGGTTTCGGATGAAACGCCCACGTCAACAAAACTTTTTTCTTCCGTTTGCCGAATCGCTCCCGAATCGTCATCATATCGGCAAGAGCCTGACACGGATGGTGCATCGCCGATTCGAGATTGATAATCGGTTTTGCCGCATATTTCGCAAACGCCGCCAAAATCGGATCGGTGCGCTCGGTTTCCCAATCCTGTAAACTCGCAAAAGTTCGCACGCCGATTGCCGCGACGTATCTTTCTAAAACCTGCACGAATTCCTTCAAATGCTCGGTTTTATCGGAATCCATTGTTGCGCCTTCCCGGTGTTCGAGCGTCCACGAAGTTCCGCCGGGTTCAAGAATTACCGCGTTACCGCCCAATTCATAAATGCCGATCTGCATCGAAGCGCGAGTTCTTAAAGACGGATTAAAAAACACGAGCGCGACGGATTTTCCGTTCAAAGGTTTGTCGGCAATCGAGCCGCTTTTGAATTCCAATGCCGATTCGATAATCTCTTCGAGTTCGGTGCGTGAAAAGTTGTAAGTTGTCAAAAAGTTCATAAAATAACAGAAATTCGTCTCTGCTCACGCGCTTGCTTTCGCCTTAAAATTCTCAAAGTTTATCAAATCACCGATTCTTTCAATCGTTATATCAGCCGCCGGGTATTTGGCGATTTCCTGCTCATCGAAAGCATAATGTCCCTGACGCGGGAAAATCGTCGTCACGCGGTCGCCCCAAACTTTTTTGATCGCAGTTAAAAGGCGCAGTTTGTCGTCAATTATCACATAATGTTCGGCAGGGTAGCGGCGTTCGACATCGGCTAATTCCTGTTCTTTGTGAATGTAGATCAGGATGTTTTTTTCGACTGCTTCAAGTAAACCGGAACGCTCGATTTTGCGCGGCTGAAAGACGACATCGCCATCGGTTAAAATCACGACTTTGCCAAATTTTTTGCAGTGTTCCAAAGCGTCAAGCGAATCCGGAAACAGGCGATTGGCGAAGTGATAATTTATTAAAAAAGTCGAAACGGCGAGAACGTGCGAATCATACGGATGTTCGACGCGATATTTTTGCAGTGCGCCGAGATAATCGGCGTAACCGAGTTCGGAACGCATTTCTTCAAAAATTTCCCAGTATCTTTTATTGCGTTCTTCGCCGATTTCCTTTTCCAAAAACGCTTTCAACTCCTGCGTTACGCGGTCATTGTCCAGCAAAGTGTTGTCAACATCAAATAAAAAAACAGTTTTATTCATAAAATTAATCTGCAAATCTTACACCGTCGGTGTTTATTGCCGAAACATATGTGTCGAAATCAATTTTCGTCGGCGAATAAATTTCGCTCATCACTTTTTCGACTTTTTGGGCGGTTTCCAAAGTTTCCGACAGCATAAAAACGCTCGGACCGGAACCGGAAATTCCGCCGCCGAGTGCGCCTGCTGTCAAACTTTTACATTTTAGTTCATCAAAATACGGAATCAAATTTTTCCGCGCCGGTTCGATAATAAAATCTTCCAAACTGCGCGAAACAAGCGCGTAATCGCTCTTTGAAAGCGCTGCGACGAGTGCGCCGACGTTTGCCCATCCCTGCACCGCGCTTGGCAGAGAAATTTCCTTCGGCAGAATTTTTCGCGCCTCCGATGTTTTTATTTCAATGTGCGGATGAATAACGGTCGCAAATAGCGGCGGAAAATCGAGCGCGATAATATCGAGCGGATTAACTGACCGGACGAGTGTAAAACCTCCGAACAGGCAAGGCGCGACATTATCGGCGTGGCGCGACTGCGACGCGACAAATTCACCGGCGAGGGCAAATTCGGCGACTTCGAGCCGTGAAAATCGGTCGCCCAAAAGTTTGTTTGCCGCAACCGCCGCGCCGACCGCACTTGCCGAACTCGAACCGATGCCGCTGCCGGGTTTGATTTGTTTGGTGATTTCGACTTCAAAACCGATCTTTTCGTCAATCGCCGCGAGCATCGCTGAAAGTGTCACGCCCGCAATATTTTCGGCGGCATTGACCGGCAAATCAAAATCGTCGTGATGAACCACGCGCACGGTTTCTTCGTCAATCACGCGCACCGTCATTTTGTCGTTCGGCGATTGCAGCGCAAAACCCAAACAATCAAACCCGCAAACGACATTGGCAACAGTGGCGGGAGCTAAAATTGTAATCTCTTTCATAAATAATGTAAGATTTCAAATTCCAGGTTTCAAGTCCCAGATTCCAGGTTAGATTTGGTAATTCGGAATTTTTGCATCAAAGAGACAATTTGGAAACTGAAACCTTGAACTTTGAACCTGAAAAACAATGAAATACTTTAGCACAAATCGAAAATCCGCTCACGTCTCGTTTCGGGAAGCGACGCTTAACGGTCAGCCGCCCGATAAAGGACTGTATTTTCCCGAAAACATTCCGCAGTTATCAAACGAGTTTTGGAAAGATTTTCAAACAAAATCAAAAGAACAGATTGCTTTTGAAGTCATCAAACCATACGTCGGCGGCGAAATTCCCGACAATATTCTTTTGGACATTTGTGCCGAAACCGTAAATTTCGATTTTCCGCTCGTTCAAATAACGGAAAACATTGCGACGCTCGAACTTTTTCACGGTGCGACACTAGCTTTTAAAGATGTCGGCGCGAGATTTATGAGTCGCTGTCTGCAATATTTCTCAAAAGAAAAAAATGAAAAAACCATCGTCATCGTCGCCACTTCCGGCGACACCGGCGGCGCAGTCGCCAACGGTTTTCTCGGTGTTGAAGATGTCGAAGTCGTCATTCTTTATCCGGCGGGCAAAGTCAGCGAAGTTCAGGAACTGCAATTGACGACGCTCGGCGGCAACATCACGGCACTCGAAGTTGACGGGAATTTCGACGATTGCCAAAAACTGGCGAAAACCGCTTTGGCTGATGAAAATCTCAAAGAAAAAGTTTTCATAACTTCGGCAAACTCGATAAATATCGCCCGCTGGCTGCCGCAACAATTTTATTATTTTTATGCGCTTCAACAATGGATGAACGAACCGAAAGATGAAATCCAAAGTCCGGTGATTTGTGTGCCGAGCGGAAATTTCGGCAACATCTGCGCGGGAATTTTAGCGCATATTTCGGGTTTACCGTGCGAAAAATTTATCGCGGCGACGAATGCCAACGATGTCATTCCGCGATTTTTGGAAACAGGAAATTTAGAGCCGCAAAAATCCGTCGCTACGCTTTCAAACGCGATGGATGTCGGCGAGCCGAGCAATTTTTCTCGCATTTTGGAAATTTTTGAAAATGATTATCTGCGTTTGAAGGAGATTTTGATTTCCGTCAGCGTTTCGGACGAACAAACCGCCGAAACAATGCGTGAAGTCTTTGAGAAATACGGATATATTTTAGATCCGCACGGCGCAGTCGGTTTTTACGCGCTTTCGGAGTATTTGAAAAATAATCCGCAGACAAAAGGAGTTTTTCTGGAAACCGCGCACCCGCTGAAATTCGATTCAGTAGAAAAAATTATTGGAACTTACGGTAAAATGCCGGAATCTGTTAAATTGTTGTTTTCAAAACCGAAATACAATATAAAAATCAAAGCGGCGTACGACAATCTACGCGAAATTTTATGTAATGTGTCAGAATGATTTCAATCAATTTACTAACGAGTTTCAATTTACATTTGAAAAAATTCATTAAAATATATTTATGGAAAACCTTCAGCAAAAAGATTTGAGTGCATTAAGCCGGATTGATGCGGTGAAAATGATTTTGAAAACATTGAGCGGCATTACGGAAATGGGCGTTTCGCTGGTTGCCCGTATTACTGATGATTCGTGGACGGCGTGTGCCGTTCACGACGATATAAATTTCGGTATTAAACCCGGCGACGAATTGACACTTTCAACGACTTATTGAAATACGATTCGCGGGACGGTCGCCCCGCTTTTAGTTAAAAATGCCAGTCGGGAAACGCGCTTTCAAGACCATCCGGGCTTGACTGTTTACGGTGTCGAAAGTTATCTCGGTGTTCCGCTATTTCGCCAAAACGGTGATTATTTCGGCACACTGTGCGCGCTCGACTCCAAAGCAAAAAATCTATCCGAAAAAAATATTGAAACATTTTTGCTGATGGCGAAGTTAATCGCTTACGAACTCGAAGCTGAAGAACAGCGCAGAGAACTCGACGAAGCCCTGAAACTTGCCAATCAAACGAACGAGACACGCGCCCGATTTATGGGAATCCTGGGTCACGATCTGCGTAATCCGTTAAATACAATCGTGATGGCGGCGACTTTGCAGCAGGGCGGAAAGCTCGACGCGGATAAGAACGCGCGGATGGCTGAAAAAATTGTGCGGACTTCGCGCCGGATGCAGTATTTAATTGAAGATTTGTTAGACGCTTCGCAGACGGCGCAGGGCAATCAGATTTTGATTCAGAAAAAAGACGCTGATCTGCGTGACATTTGCGAGCCGATAGTCGAAGAATTTCAAATCGCACATCCAAACAGAAAAATAGATTTTTTCGCTCAGGAAATTTGTGACGGCGAATGGGACGAAGGACGTTTTGGGCAGATTTTATCAAATCTTTTGAGTAACGCACTCAGTTATGGGAGTTCGCATTTTCCGATCAAAATTAATCTCATCTGTGAGAACGACCGCGTTGTTTTGCAGGTAAATAATCAGGGCGAAATAATGTCGGAAGAAGTTAGGGGAAATCTTTTTACGGCGTTTTGGCGCGGAGCGAAAAAAGTCGGGATAAACGCCAATTCGAGCGGTCTCGGTTTAGGGTTATATATCGTCAAACAAATTGTCGAAGCCCACGGCGGCACGATCAGCGTCGAATCGAATCGTGAATACGGAACAACCTTTACGGTCATCTTTCCGAGAAATGCAAAATCTGAAATTGATTTTTAATTAGGACTTTGCAATGCAGAAACATCGCTTGATTGCTATTCGTAGCGCAAACATTCAATCGGGTCGAGTTTTGAAGCCTTTCTCGCCGGAAGAACGCCGAAAATTAAACCGACACCGACCGAAACTGTCAAACCTAAAGTAACCGCCCACAACGGAATCGAAGCGGGCAGCGAAGGCACTAAAAGCATAATCAGCTTGCTGATAATGATTGCCAGGACAACACCGAGAACGCCGCCGAAAAAAGTCAGCGTCATCGCTTCCAGTAAAAATTGCAGGACAATTGCTCCTTTGGTTGCGCCGATGGCTTTGCGGATACCGATTTCTTTGGTGCGTTCGGTGACGGAAACGAGCATTATGTTCATTACGCCGATGCCGCCGACGAGCAAACCGAGACACGAAATGGCGATTGCCGCCAAACCGACTCCGCCGATGATCGAATCGAATTTTTCGATAAAACTGTCAGCGGTTTTTACGTCAAAATCGTTCGGTTCGCCGAATTTTACTCCGCGCCGCTGCCGCAAAACCGATTCCGCGTCGAGCAGCGCGTCTTTAATACGGTCGGATTTCGCTTTGATGATATGTAGGACAAAATCACGCTGCGGGGCAACTTTTCGCGCCGTGCGAATCGGCAGGAAAACTTTGCGGTCTTCTTCGTTCTCGCCGAAAAATCCGGCTTTTCGTTTTTCGATTACGCCGATAATTTCCCACTGCTGTCCGTTCATCCGCACCATTTTGCCGACGATTTCGCCTTCTTTATTGGGGAACAGCGCGTCCGCCGCGTTGACTCCGATGACCAAAACATTGCGTCGCTGCTGATTGTCGGATTCGGTGATGAAGCGTCCTTCGCGCAGCACGAGATTGGTAATATTCGGATAATTCGGTGTTACGCCGTCGGTCAATGCCCAACGGTAATTCTTGTCTTCGTAAGTTAAATTGTCGTCGAAACCTTCGCCGAACGAACCGATGCTCGGCGCGACGCTGGCAATATCTTCAATCGCGTCGGACTGGCGCATAATCGCATCGGCATCTTCAATCGTTAACGGTTTGCGGTTGCGTTCATCGCGGTTCGGTGCGCCGAAGCCGGTCGTCAGGTGAAAGGCGTAGATATTATTCGTTCCGTAATCTTCGATGATCGCCACGATGCTCTGCCGCATGCCGGTCAAAATCGAAGCGACGACAATCGCCGTGAACACGCCGACGACAATTCCTAAAATCGTCAGAAACGAACGAAATTTATGCCCCATTATGCTGTCTAGCGACATTTTAAAAACTTCTCTCGCCGATACGCTTGATGTTTTCATAATTTTTTTGGACGGAGCGCGGAACCAATCCTCGTCGTTCTGCCGGAGCGCGGACGGCTCGTCCGCCAACGAGCGACAGCGATGTTGCAAGCATTGTCAGTGAATTGCAGATAAATAAACACTCGCAACGCCTCGCTGCGCTGGCGTTGCGGCGGACGAGCCGTCCGCGCTCCATGGGACGAGACTTCCGCGCTCCGGCTAATTCTTAGTTAATGCCATAATCGGGTCTAATTTCGCGGCTTTATATGCCGGGTAAAGACCGGCGATGATCCCGATCATGCTGGAAACGATGACTGACAGCAAAACATAGCCGATTGTAACGGTCATCGTGATTTCTAAAAAATAAGTAATCAATGTCGTCACGCCGACGGCTAACAGCAGTCCTAAAATTCCGCCGACGATGCAGAGCAATGCCGATTCAATTAAAAATTGCAGCAAAATCTGTTTTCGCGTTGCGCCGAGAGCTTTTCGCAAGCCGACTTCGAATGTTCGCTCTGTCACGGAAACGAGCATAATATTCATCACGACGATGCCGCCGACGATCAGCGTAATCATTGTGATCGGGACGACGACGGCAGCAATTGCGCCGGTGAATTGATCAATTTGATTGCCGAGTTCGGCGGTGTTGACCAGACCGAAAGTATCTTCGTCGCTGCCGAGCAGTTTTCGTTTATTTCGCAGATTTGTTTTGGAATCTTCAATCGCCAGTGCCAGCGTATCCCGGTCGGCGGCTTTCCCGTGAATTTGAATTCCGCCGCCGTGTTCAAACATTTGCAGGTGCAGACTGATCGGAACATAAACATTTCGGTCAAGCGACTGACCGAACATCGAACCGCGTTTTTCTTCGACCCCGATGATCGTCAGCGGCAGACCGCGCACTTTTAATGAGCGTCCGAGCGGATTCTGATTGGGGAAAAATTTCTCGACGACATCCGCGCCGACGACGCAGACTTTTGATGTGCGCTCGACCTCAGCATCGAGTATAAAACGTCCTTCGGTAATCGTTTTTTCCTCAATTTCCTCCATATTTGCCGTTACGCCCAAAATGCGAACCGACGGCATTTCAATTCCGTCCTGATTCAAATCCGCGCCGGAATCACTCTGCGCCCCGACCTGCGTACATTGCGTGCATTTTGCTTTGATATATTCGTATTCTTCCCACGTTACGTTTTTGTTTTGCCGGTTGCGCCGTTCGAATTCTTCATCGTCCATTTTCCCCGAATGTGCCATCCGGTTGACCATAAAATGATTTGCGCCCAATACTTTGGAAATTTTCTCCGACACATACGAATTCAGCCCGCTGATCGAAGCGCCGACGACAACGACTGAGGCGACCCCGATGATAATTCCGATTAAAGTTAGAAACGCCCGCAACTTATACTCTAAAATTGATTTGACCGAAATCAAAAAAGCGTCAATGTAAAACGAATAAACTTGCTTCATAAAAAACGAGCGCGGCGAAAATGTTTAATTATATTTATTTGAAAAGCGCGACATTGTAACTAACGACGGTTTTTTCGTGAATGTTTCGATAAAAGTTTGCGCCGCTTAATTTTTATAAAAAACTTGCGCCGTGTTATACTTTTTTCGTTTTATAAGAACTAAATTTTCAATCGCAATTTTACAAAGGAGCAAAGATTTGAGCATCTTAGTCAATAAAGATACCCGCCTGATTGTGCAGGGCATCACTGGAAAAGAAGGAACTTTTCATACACAGCAAATGGTCGAATACGGCACAAAGGTCGTTGGCGGTGTCACGCCCGGAAAAGGCGGCACGACGCACGAAGACATTCCGGTTTTCAACACCGTTGCCGAAGCCGTTAAAGAAACCGGCGCGAACGCTTCGGTTATTTATGTTCCGCCGCCGTTTGCCGCCGACGCGATAATGGAAGCCGCCGAAGCCGGTTTGCCGCTCGTCGTCTGCATTACGGAAGGAATTCCGGTTGCCGATATGATTAAGGTCAAAGAATTTTTGAGCGATAAAAATACCCGTTTAATCGGTCCGAACTGTCCCGGCATCATCGCCCCCGGCAAATGCAAAATCGGGATTATGCCCGGACATATTCACAAAGAAGGCAGAATCGGTGTTGTTTCGCGTTCCGGCACATTAACTTATGAAGCTGTCGGACAATTAACCGCGTTAGGTTTAGGACAATCAACCGCCATCGGCATCGGCGGCGACCCGATTATCGGCACGAATCACACCGACGCACTGCGCTTATTTCAGGAAGATGATGAAACCGACGCGATTGTGATGATCGGCGAAATCGGCGGAACAGCCGAGGAGGAAGCAGCAGAATATGCCAAAGATAATGTGACCAAACCGATTGTCGCCTTCATCGCCGGACAAACCGCGCCTCCGGGACGCAGAATGGGACACGCCGGCGCGATTATATCGGGCGGCAAAGGCACGGCGGCGGAGAAAATGAAAGCGTTGCGCGAAGCCGGAATTCGCGTCGTCGAATCGCCCGCTGACATCGGCAAAGCGATTCAGGAAGTTCTCGGCGCAAAAGCATCAGCCTAAATGAAATTTTCGCATTCTTTCCGCGTTCCCGCCGCCGACATTGACGCGCTGGGTCACGTCAACAACGTCGCGTATGTCCGCTGGATTCAGGATGTCGCCGTCGCGCATTGGTTTTCGGTTACGACTGAAGAAATGCGCGACAAATTTACGTGGATGCTGACGCGCCACGAAATTGATTATAAAAAGCAGACCTTTGAAAATGAAGAGGTAACCGCCACAACGTGGGTCGGCGACGCAACGCGCATCACTTGGGAAAGATTCACAGAAATAACGCGCAACGGAGAATTATTAGTTAAAGCAAAAAGCATTTGGTGTTTGATTGACCGCGAAAAATCGAAACTGTCGCGCATCTCGGCAGAGATGATCGAACTTTTGAATTGAAGTAAAGATATGAAAATCTTTCAAATTTTATTTTCAATTTTCGTACTAACTGTTTTTGCATTTGGGCAAAAAGCGATTTTGACTGGAACTCTCTGTGATGCGACAGGTGCAGTTATTCCGAGAGAGAAAGTTGTAGCTGCAAGTGAGAAAGGTGAAAGATTTGAGGCAGTAACTGATGATAATGGCATTTATTCATTGACATTACCTTTTAATTCTTACAATGCCAAAAAATCTTCTGCTAATTTTAGAATTGCAAAGTTTGAAATCGTTGTTAATTTAGAATACCGAGGATTTGAAAAATATTCAGTAAAAGAATTTAAGTTCGTTCCTGCCTATTCGGGAAAAATGACTTTTGATATTGCGCTTGATTCGATAAATTCAGAACCTTGTGGATATGGAGGGGATGGATGTTTGCAGGAAAATACAAAAGTTGAAACGGAAAAAGCCAAAGTATACAATAAACTTCTAGAAAGACCTTTGGAACAATTATTAAAGGCAAAAAATAATAAAAGGAAAATTAATAAACAATGAGCAATTTAACATTTGGAATTATCAAGCCTGACGCGGTGGCGAACGGGCATACGGGAAAAATTATTGACAAAATTTTGTCGAACGGGTTTAATATTCGCGGGATGAAGCTGATTCATCAGTCGAAAAAACAAGCCGAAGGGTTTTATGCGGTTCACGCCGAACGTCCGTTTTTCGGCGAATTGACGGAATTTATTTCGAGCGGTGCGTGTGTCGTCTTGGCACTCGAAAAGGAAAACGCCGTTAAAGCGTGGCGCGATTTGATGGGCGCGACGAATCCGGCGGAAGCGGCAGATGGGACGATTCGTAAGGAATTTGCCGGTTCAATCGGCGAGAACGCCGTTCACGGTTCGGATTCGGACGAAAACGCCGCGATTGAAATTTCGTATTTCTTTAGCAAACTTGAATTGGTTTAGCAATTTTTGAGAGTCTGGGAAGTCTGGGAAGTCTGGGAAATATCAATAGTTTGAGATTTAATCTTCCTTCCTGGACTTCCCGGACTAAAAAAAAGGTGAAAAAATGAAAAGATGTCCGACTTGCGATAAAACATTTGATGACGGAATGAAGTTTTGCCAAACAGACGGTACGCCGCTGGTTGAAGTTGCAGATGCTGCGCCGGACAACCCTTTTACGACGGTGGTCGCCAGACAGGATGAAATAGCTTCGGCGATTCCGGTTGACCCGTTTAAAACGATGGTTGCCCCGCTTGCGCCGAAAAATATAGAAGAAGATGAAATCTTAGAACTGCCCGAAGAACCCGATATGCTGAAAACAATGGTTTCTTCACCAAATCCAAAGATCGAGGAGCAGTTTTCCGGCGGTCAGAAAAATATTGAAACACCTTCTTCACCCTTTGATCAAGGATTTTCGTTAGGCACTAATAACCCGGAGACGGCGGGCGATAAGGCTTCCGCTGCCGATTCTTCACCGGGCAGCGCAAAACAGCAACCCGACCCGACTCCTTTCTCTAAAGATTATCCTTCAACACAGGCATCTTATGAAGAACTGATGAATACACCGATTCCGTCGCCGTTTGACGAATCAATGATCGGTTATGAGGCAATGTCGAAACCGCTGCCGCCGCTGAGACACGCAGATCCGGCATCTAATGATGAGAAAGATTTGTTCGGGCAGTCGCCGTATAATCAACCGGCTTTTAAGGAAGCGGAAATTAAAGCCGAATCGTTGAATACTCCCTACGCAAATCAAGTCGAACAGCCGTATCAACCGATGGAACAGTCGAATTGGTCACCGCCGCCTGCGCCGGACACAAATTGGCAAAACCAGCAAATTAATCAAAACTCGTCTTTTCAGCCGCCGTCTGTAACACAAGGACAGAATCAGACCTTGCCGATAATTTCGCTGGTTTTGGGAATTGTCTCGTTGTGCTGTTACATATCGCCGCTAACCGGTATCGCCGCGCTGATAACAGGTTATCTGGGGATGAAAAATGCCAACACCGACCCGATGAATTATGGCGGAAAAACTTTGGCGATTGTCGGAATGGTTCTTGGCGGATTGTTTCTACTGATTAGCATAATCTATTGGATTTTAATTTTCGTGGTTGGTTTTGCCGGTCTTATCCCGCGATAAAAAAACGAATTGAGTTTTAAGTCCGCTTCGATTGTACAGAGGCGGGCTTTGTGCGTTATAATCAGATTGAAAACAAATTAGATAAAAGAAAAAAATGTCATTAATCAGCGACGTAATAAATTCGACTAAATCAATTATCAAAGGGATGAGCATCACGCTCTCACAGCTTCCGAAACAGAAGTGGACGGTGCAGTACCCGGACGTTCCCATTACGGTACAACCGCGCTATCGCGGACAGCACCTGCTTCACGTTGACGAATTAGGCAAAGAAAAATGCGTGGCGTGCTATCTGTGCGCGGCAGCATGTCCGTCGGACTGCATCTATATTGAAGCTGAAACTGATTCGAGAATTTATGAGGAACGCATCGGGCGCGACGAACGCTATGCGAAAGTTTATAACATTGACTACGGACGCTGTATCTTCTGCGGTTTTTGTGTCGAAGCCTGCCCGAAAGACGCGATCACGCACGGCTACAACTTTGAAATTTCGGTCTATAATCGCGCCGATCTGCTCAAAACGAAAGACGACCTGCTGATAACCAAGCAAAAACAATCAAAAAACTACCGCGTTGCCTTATCGAGTGAAGACGTTGATTCTGAGTTCAAAGAGGTATAAGCCGAATGCTTTTCTGGAAGTTTTTCGCGCTCAATGAATTCCTCAGAAAGTAAAGCCGATCAAAAGATAGGCGAGAAAAATCTTTTTTCCGGCAGCAATTTGTCGTTTGTCAGCGGCGGTGGCACAGCCATTGCGCTCGCGCTGTCCGGTAATCTTCTCGTCGGACATATTCATTCCGGTTCCGAATTCCGGCGTTTTATTGAAGCGATGCTGCCGACGACGCAGACATTGACTTTCGCTTCGATTACGGTTTTCACTACAATTCTCAACTTGATGCTGACGCTGATTGGTTTCACGAGCAAAATCGAAAACGAGTTTGCTGTGTTCTTTTACCGGCGCATCAAAAATATCGAATTTTTGAGCTGCATCACGTTGATTATTTCAATACTTTTGCTTCTGAGCGTCCAATTGCAGGAATCAGATAAAATCCCCGTCATCTGATGTAAAGCAATTTATCACACGATTATACAGTCTATGGATACGGAAAACTTGCCGACGACGAGAAAAGGCAGAGAATATGAGATTCGCGCCATCGGACTGCGCGAATTTGCTGGTTTGCGGCGCGATGACGAATCGCTGAATCCTTTTGAACTGGCGCAATATGCGAAACTGCTGGTTGCATCGTTCGAGCAGATCGAACCGTTTTTGACTGAAGAAACAAAATCTCACCTGCTTGGCACGGGCAGCGATAAATGGTCGGGCGGCGCGTGTTCGCAAACTTTGCACGACGGCAGAAAACTAATTATTCTCAATCCGACGCACGGCAAAAACCGGCAGAACGCGACTTTGATGGAAGAAGTCTGTCACGTTTTTCTCGGACATCAGCCGAGCCGTCTGGCAATCGAAAATGTCAACAAACACGGGAAACCGATTGCCCGCGATTACCGTGAAAACGACGAAGAAGCAGCGTATTCGGTCGGCGCGGCGGCTCTCGTTCCGTTTGCAGGGTTGCGTCAGATGATAAATGAAGGTAAAACTTCAAGGGAGATTGCGCGGCACTACAACGTCAGCCGTGAACTCGTCGAGTATCGAATGAAAGTGTCCCGGTTGTGGGAAGATTATAAAAATAAGATGATTACCGGAGAGATTCCCGACTAAGTAATTCGTCTATCGAATATGCCCGAACAAATTCAGGAAATTGAAAAACCATCCACGCCGGATTTGCGTCTGACGGTAGTTGATAAATTGCGGCTGCTACTCGACATTACAAAAACCATCAGCCGTTCGCTTGATTCCGACGAAGTTTTGACGCTCGTAATGGATACGCTCGGTTCGCTAATTCCTTATGATGCAGCGGGAATTTATTTGATTGATTCGGCGGTCGAAAAGGGCGAAAGTCAATACAGCTTCAAATCAAAAGCAATTCGCGGCTACCGCATAAATTTTGAGTTGGTCGAACCGCGTCTGAAGCTCGGCGAAGGCTTTATCGGGGATGTCGCTCAAACCGGCAAACCGATTATTTCGCCGGATGTCTCGCAGGATGAAAGATATTTTGCCGCCCGGGAACTTACCAAGTCGGAAATGGTCGCTCCGATTATCGCCAACGACAAAGTAATCGGGGTTTTTGATCTCGAAAGCGACGAACTGAACGCTTACACGGAAGATGATCTGTCTGTTTTGCAGCTTCTCGCCTCGCAGGTAGCGATCATTATTGAAAAAGTCGAACTGCACGATCAGCTTGTCGAAAAAAAAAGATTGCAGGCGCAGCTCGAAATCGCCCGTCAGGTACAGCTCGAACTGCTGCCGGAAGCCGATCCGCAGCTCAAAGGTTTTGACATCAGCGCGTATATTTTCCCGACCGAAGAGGTTTCAGGAGATTATTACGATTGGGTCGAAATGTTTGACGATCAAATAGGCATTATCGTCGCCGATGCGGTTGGAAAAGGAATTCCTGCCGCGCTTTTGATGTCTTTTTTACGGGCAGCTCTGCGTTCGAGCGTTCAAATCGGCTACGCGCCGCACATCGCGTTATCGAAAGTCGGCAATCTGTTGTGGGATTCAATTGAAGATAATCAGTTTATCACGGCAATTTACGGCATTTTAGATGCGACCAACCGGACGTTTGTTTTTTCCAACGCCGGACATAACCCGCCGTTGCTGATCAAACCGAACGGCGAATACCGCTTTGTCGAATATGGCGATCTGCCGCTCGGTATGTTTCGTGATATGCGTTATCATCAGCACTTTATTAAGTTTGAACAGAATCAAGTGTTGGTTTTATATACTGACGGAATCACTGAAAGCACCAACGAAAACGGCGAAGAATATGGGCAAGACCGTTTTGCCAAAAGAATTTTGGAAGGAATTGAGTTGCCCGCCAAAGAGTTGATTGATTTTATTCGCAAAGGTGTCTCTGATTTTACCGGCGAGAAATTTTTGACCGACGACGGCACGCTTTTCATCGTCAAGGCGGTTTAGTTTTTAGTCGTCATTTTTTAATTATCTGATGACAACTTCAGTAAATCTACTTTGTTTGAATTCGGTGAGGATTGAATACCAAAAACAAAAAATTAAAGACCAGAAACTAAAAAACGCGAAAGGCTCCTCGATTAAGAATTACCTTCCGCGTTCCTTCAGTTGTTGGGGACTTATAAAAAATTAATGTGCTGTTAGCGAACAGTGAACGACATCGCCGCCGGGGACAATCGGTGCGCGATAATCTCCGTAATTTATTTTCTCGTTGCGGTTTGTAAAAGCGTAAACGTCAAAGCCGAAAGCGTCTAAAAACTCTACCAAATCAACTGAATTATCTACATAAAGAGTTTCTGCAAAGCCGAGTTCCGCACGAATCTCAAGCAGTCTTTCAACTATCTCAAGCGGCGCAAAACAGTTTATCGGGTCGTGAAAAGTAGCCATAATATTTACCTTTATAAATTGCCAATTTGTCGAACACGATATTGTGTCCGGCAAATTTTTTTGATTATTAATTCATCACAAAGGTTGTTTATAATTTTTCGCCCCGAAAACAGTCAGGAAATGCCGGTAGAAGAAGAAAAAAAGTTTGTGTTTTGACAACAAAAACGCTATAGTACTTAGTAAAGTGCCACCCGAATGATATTTTGAAGGAGTAAAAATGAAAAATAACAGTTTCTATGTTTTCGCAGTCAGCGCATTTGTTTGCTTGTTTGCCGCGTCCGGTCTCGCCCAGGAAAATAAGCAAGTGTCTGTCGCCGGAAATTCGTACGTCATTTCGGCAAACGCCGGCGGCGTGAATTACGTCGAGGGAAAAGTTTCCGTTAAACAAAATAGCGGTAGGAACGGTTATTTGATCAAAGGCGACAAACTGGATGTTGGGGAGAAGGTTTCGACTGGCACCGACGGGAAAGCGGAAATTTTGCTGAATCCCGGTTCTTACGTCCGTCTGGCGGAAAATTCCAGTTTTGAATTTTTGACGACCGCTTTGGAAGATTTACAGTTGAAGCTCGACAGCGGCAGTGCGATGTTCGAAGTAATCACGGACGATGATTTCAACTTTGTCGTCAATACGCCCAAGGGAAGTTTTAACATTATCAAATCAGGCGTTTACCGCGTGGATGTTCTGGGAAACGGCAGCGGCAAAATCGAAGTTTGGAAAGGCAGGGCGCAAGTTGGAAGCGACGCTAATGCGGTAGAAATCAAAAGCGGACGAACAGCGACGGTCAACGGCGGACAGATTGCAGTAATCGAAAAATTCGACCGTGACGACAAGGACTCACTGGAAGCGTGGAGCAAAGTCAGAGCTAAAGAACTGGCTAAAATCAATTCCAGATTAGTGCGGGGAAACCTTAGAAACACGCTGGTCAGTTCTTATAATCGAAGCGGCTGGAATATATACGATTCTTACGGGCTGTGGGTTTATGACAGATTCAGCGGAAGCAATTGCTTTCTACCGTTCGGTTACGGTTGGAGTTCACCATATGGTTACGGTTACGGACGCGATCTTTGGTATATGCGTCTTCCGACCTATATCTATTATCAACCGCCCGTGACCAATCAAAATCCGCAGGTTGGAACTATTCGTTCCGGCTCCGGGATTCCGTCGAAAACCGCTAGTCGCCGGATGGAAACTCCGCCTTACCAAAAGGTTCAGAGAGATATTTCTCCGGCACCGATTTACCGTGACGATTCACCGTCAATATTTAACGGCGGTTCACATTTTCCGACGCGCAGCACGTCACCGCAGCGAGAATCTTCACCGGCACCGGTTTTAGTTTCTCCTACCGGCAGACCCGGCAAAGGCAATGAATAATGTTTTGGAAAATTGAATAAAAAGCCGGAGAAATGTCTCCGGCTTTTTTTATAAGATTAATCTCTGTTTGAGAATGAGCGGTTTTGAGTGAATAGTTCAAACCTGATTTTAGATATGTTTAATTAACAAATTAATAAAAGAAGCCGCTTGTTCCTTTGTCGTGAGCGAGTCGAGATAAGGTTGAAAAATTAACAGAAGCGATTGAAGACCATTGAAAATAGTGTGCAGAACTATACAGGGAAGCAGATTTTTCGTGCCGACCCGTACCAACGTCAGAACCAAACTGAGCAGACAAATCATCAAAATAGTTCCCGGACTACCCCAGTACTGGGGGACGTGGACGACGGCGAACAAAAAAGTCGTAATCAAAACTCCGGTCGGAACACCCATAGTTTTTTGCAGTGATGAATATAAAACGCCCCGATAAACCACTTCTTCGACTAGCGGTGCGGTCAGCGTTGCAAGGAAAGCAACGACATAAACCGCCTCGCGCGAACTACGCAGTATTTTCAACAAATCGTTGTCCTGTTCGGGAATTAAATAAGATGTAGTTGCCGAAGCCGCAAATATTCCGACGATAATCAGCAGACAGTTCCAAAAATTAAAACCGCCCCACTTCCATCCTAATGTTTCTTTAAATGAATACTTTTTAAATTTCGTCACAACTAGCCACGCCGCCAGCAGAGTTAAAATATGTGCCGGTATAATCGCAATCAAACTTATTAGAACAGTGGTCGGGTCCGTTTGAACAAATTCCGTCAAAGCTGTCTTATCGGAAAGCATATTCTTTTGGTAAATAATATACGGGATAACAGCAAGGCTCGGAATGATTAGAATGAAAGCGACGCTCGAAAACCACACCAGAAAAGCCATCGGAACGCTCCACGGAGGATTATTCGGACTCGGCTTTTCAACGGCAGGATCAGTCTGCGAATTTGTCGGCAAATTTTCTTGGAAAACGTCTTGGTTTGTATTCATCACGAAAAAGAGTTTAACGAAAAAAGTTTGAGAAACAAAGTTCAAGGCTACGGGTTTCAGGTTCAAGGTTCGAGGTTCAAGATTTCTGAAACCTGAAACCTGAAATCTTGAACCTCAAACCTTGAAATTTGAACCGAATAAGGATAACTTTAAGTTCCGTGGGACAACACGGTAACAACAAACAACAAAATATCATTGCAATTATTCCGGCACGGCTTTTTTCGACTCGTCTGCCGAATAAATTACTTTTGCCGATTGGCGGAAAACCGCTGATTCTCTGGACTTTGGAGCAGGCAAAAAAGGCAAAAAGCATTTCCCGCGTCATCGTCGCCGCCGACAGCGAAGAAATTGTGCGCGTCGTCGAACAAAGCGGAAACGAAGCTGTCTTGACTTCCGCCGCGCACCAGTCGGGCAGCGACCGGATCGCCGAGGTTGCCAAAACGCTTCCGGCAGATTCGATCATCGTCAATGTGCAGGGCGACGAACCACTAATTTCGCCGCATACAATTGAGAAAGCGATTGCGGCGATGCTTGAAGATAATACAGTCGAAATGGCGACGACGTGCGAGCCGATTGATGACATAAAGGATGTATTGAGTAGCGATGTCGTCAAGGTCGTCACCGATGAAAACGATTTTGCGCTTTATTTTTCGCGGCTGCCGATTCCGTTTTCGCGTGAAGCCGTGAAAAAACACGGCAGTTTGGAAAACGCTTTGCATAATGATGTAAATTTGCTTGCGCTCTATCGTAAACACACCGGGCTTTATATTTATCGCCGCAAATTTTTGCTCAAATATACCAAACTCCCGCAGACCATTCTCGAAAAAACCGAACTGCTCGAACAGCTTCGCGCCCTGGAAAACGGGGTGAAAATTAAAGTTGTCGAAGTATCGGAAAGCTCGATTGGTGTGGATACACCGGAAGATTTTGAGCGTGTTCAAATGTATTTAGAGAAAATTTAGATCATAAATACAAAGACAGCAGTCAAAGATAAAGCGAAAATTCTGCCGCTGCCCTCGACCAAAAGCAAAACGGAATTTTATAATCCGAGCGAGGAGCGACAAAAACTAGGCGAAATAGATTATTAACATCTTCAAATTTCGATTTTCGAGCGAACCTCTGGGGAAGCGGCTTGAAATGTGGAAAGAAATTATAAAAATTGCGGGACAAATGAAAAATGACAAAATATATTTTCGTAACGGGCGGCGTGGTTTCGAGTTTGGGCAAGGGTTTGGCGGCGAGTTCCATCGGCTGTCTTTTGGAAGCGCGGGGAATGAGGGTGCAGATGATGAAGCTCGACCCGTATATCAATGTTGATCCGGGAACGATGTCGCCGTTTCAGCACGGTGAATGTTACGTTACCGACGACGGGGCGGAAACTGATCTGGATTTGGGGCATTACGAAAGATTTACCAACGCGAAACTGACGAAAGCGAACAATTGGACGAGCGGGCGCATTTATCTTTCGGTCATTGAAAAAGAGCGGCGCGGCGAGTATTTGGGGAAAACTATCCAGGTAATTCCGCATATCACTGACGAAATCAAAAAGGCGGTGCGGATTGTCGCCGAAAAAGATACGCCCGACGTTTTGATTGTCGAAATCGGCGGCACGGTCGGCGACATCGAATCGTTGCCGTTTTTAGAGGCGATCAGACAAATCGGCAATGAAGAAGGCAGGAATAACGCGATTTTTATTCACGTCACGCTAGTTCCGTATATCGCGGCGGCAGGCGAACTGAAAACCAAACCGACACAGCATTCGGTCAAAGAACTGCGCGAAATCGGCATTGCGCCCGACGTTTTACTGTGTCGTTCGGAACATCCTTTATCGCTCGAACTGCGAAGAAAAATCGCGCTGTTTTGCAATGTGCAGGAAAACGCCGTCATTTCCGCGCTTGATGTCAAAACAATTTACGAAGTGCCGCTCGCTTTTCACGAGCAGGGGTTAGACGATTTAATCGTGGACAATTTGCAATTAAATGAAGAATTCCCCAATGCCGATTTGAGAAATTGGCGCGAACTCGTTTCGATTATCAAAGAACCCGGCGACGGCGAAGTGAAAATTGCGATTGTCGGCAAATACGTCGAACTCGAAGATTCGTATAAATCACTGCGCGAGGCTCTGACACACGCGGGCGTGGCGAATAACTTGAAGGTCAACGTCAACTGGATCGAGTCGGAAGGTTTGGTTGACGACGAAAATTATCAAACCCGCTTGCAGGATTACGATGCGATTTTGGTTCCGGGCGGGTTTGGCAAACGCGGCATTTCGGGAATGGTTCGCGCCATCAAATACGCCCGCAAGTCGGGAACTCCGTATTTCGGGATATGTCTCGGAATGCAGACGGCGTGTATCGAATTTGCCCGCGATGTCGTTGGATTGCGCGATGCCGATTCGACCGAGTTTTCTGGCGATACGCCGTTTCCGATTATCTTTAAATTGCGGGATTTGGTCGGTGTCGAAGAATATGGCGGGACGATGCGCCTGGGCGCATACACCTGCGATTTGAAAGAGGGAAGTTTGGTCAGGGAAATTTATCACGGCGCGGAACAAGTCGCCGAACGTCATCGTCACCGCTACGAATTCAACCCGGAATTTCGTCCGGCGTTGGAAAGAGAAGGCTTAATCTTCAGCGGTATTTCTCCCGACGGAAAATTTGTTGAAATGATTGAACTTCCTAAAGAAACGCATCCGTTTTTCGTCGGCTGCCAGTTTCACCCGGAATACAAATCGAAACCGCTTGCCGCGCATCCGCTGTTTGTTGCATTCGTCAAAGCCGCACACGAAAATCGTCTCAACAGCGAAAATTTGCGGGAAGATGTTTCAGGCGATAAAAAAATCGAGATGCTCGAACGCGCGGCGGCGGAAGAATAAATATGAATTTGAGAAAAGTCGGACTGCCGAATTTGCTGGAATTGCGCGACATCGGCATCGAATCATACATTCCGCATTATTCGCAATTGTGGAAACCGCACGGGTTAGAGTGGTATTTAGAGCGTTGTTTCGGTGTCGAGTTTCTTCAAAACGAACTTGTTGACGAAAATGTTGAGTATTATATTATCGCGGCGGAAGAACACAATATCGGCATTTTGAAACTCGTTTTGCGTAAACTACTGCCGGATTCAGATGTCGAGAACGCACTTTATCTTGAGAAAATCTATTTTATCAAAGAATGGACGGGTAAAGGTGTCGGGCGCGAGGTGATGGATTTTGTTTTTCAACGCGCACGGGAAATAAACTGCGGCTGTATTTGGCTGGTTGCAATGGATACGGCGGAAAAACCAATTGCGGCGTATAAAAAAGCCGGTTTTGAGATTCACGCGCATCAATTTTTGGATTTCGAGCTGATGAAAGACGAATATAAAGGAACTTTTGTGATGAAAAACTATTCATTTAATGGTTAAACGAAAAAGGAACGCCGGTGAAAATCTGATCAGATTTTCACCGGCATTCCTTTTTTTTTCAATTAAACCGAATTAATCGGCGATCACCACCGGTACTTCGACGAGGTGTTCGGCGATGAACCAAACCTGGCGTTCATTGGTGCGAATAATGTTGCTGACCAACAAATCATTCGTGCCGTCGTCGCCGAGATCGTCAGCATCTTTGGCGTATTTGTGCGATTCATTCAAAATAATTTCGTGTGCTTCGCATAGCCGCGAAATTTGTACGGGAACTTCTTCGCGTCCGCGCGGCGGGCGTTCAATATTGGTTTCTTCAGCAACATCGGCAGCCATCGCTAATGTTATGCCGCCCAACCGCTGAATGCGTTCGGCGAGTAAATCAACCAGTTCGGTTTGTTCTTCATAATGTTTATCAAACAACAAATGAAGCTGATAAAAAGTGGGTCCGGCGACCTGCCAATGATGTTTTTTATACATATCGCGGATGGTCATCGTGTCCGCCAAAACTTCATTGAGTGCTTTGACGCTTTTTAGACAAGTTTCTTCCTGCATTCCAATCGGCAGCCGAACAACCGTGTCATATTCTTGTAGAATGTGTCCGCGCTGATTGGTAATCGGCTGGGCTGCATCGTTGTTGACCGCTGCCGGAGCTTTTTTTGATGCCGCCGCATTTTTCGATTTCGTGTCCGTTTTTTTCTTTGTATCCTTGCTCATAATTTCCCCTATCATTAAAATTTTCACTTACTATTTCCCACTGATATTATACAAACAGTTCTTGAAAAGAAAATAGTCGTGTAAAATAGAATACACTTCTTAGATTGAGAATCAAATAATGGTGACAAAAATTAAAGCCTTATTTTGTTTGAAATGACCAAAAGAAACTCTTCGATTTTCTAAAATGGTTTATGGAAAATGTCACGAAAAATCGCATTCCCAAACCCGAGGGCGTTTATCTAATGGCTCTTCTGTTATTTTTTAACTTCGGGATATATCAATTTTATTACGACTTGTCCGCGATGCGGCAAACCGAAAATGAAACGCCGCTACTGATCGCCGCACTTTTGATAGCTCTGGATGTTTTTTCGGCAGCCGCATCAATTTGGACTTTTTTCGGAGAAAATCTGGCGCGAATCTTATTGTTGACGTTTATTTCGCTAAATATGCTCTGGTCGGTTTTTGTGTTGATTTTGGAGATTTCATACGCTAAGCCGAATTCGAACGGTTTTTATGATGCGAATATACTGTTGTTTGGATTCAGTTTGCTCAAACCTTTGTTTTTATTCGGACTCGGTTGGTGGTATTTTACACAGAGAAATGTCATCGCTTATTACAAGCAGGAAAATAATAATGAATTCTTTTAAGGTTGAAAATGTCACTTTCGGCGACGGAAATCTAAGTTTTATTTTAGGTCCGTGCGTTGTCGAAAATGAACAGCACGCGCTTTTTATGGCGCGGGAAATTAAAGATATTTGCGAAAATGTCGGTGTCCAATTTGTTTATAAATCTTCGTTCGACAAAGCGAATCGCAGTTCGATTGAAAGTTTTCGCGGGCAGGGAATGGAATTCGGGTTGAACATTCTCAAACAAGTTAAAGCTGAAATCGGCGTTCCAGTCATTACCGACGTTCACGAAACTTGGCAGGTTGAAAAAGTCGCTGAAGTCGCCGATATGATTCAGATTCCCGCATTTCTGTGCCGCCAAACAGATTTGTTGGTCGAAAGCGCGAAGACGGGAAAAGCCGTTAATGTCAAAAAAGGACAATTCCTGTCGCCGTGGGATGCAAAAAACATCGTCGAAAAACTGCGCGAAGCAGGAAGCGAGAAAATTCTTCTGACCGAACGCGGCGCGAGTTTCGGCTACAATAATTTGGTGGTGGATTTGAGAAGTTTCCCAGTAATGCGTTCGTTCGGCGTGCCGGTCATGTTTGATGTGACGCATTCGTTACAGCTTCCCGGCGGACTCGGTAAGGCAACGGGCGGACAAGCCGAATACATCGAACATTTTGCCCGCGCCGGTGTCGCCTGCGGAGTGGACGCGGTTTTTATGGAAGTTCACGATAATCCGAGTATTGCACCGTCAGACGGTCCGAATCAACTGCCTTTGAGTAAATTGGAAAAACTTTTGACGAAATTGAAAGCGATTCACGAATTGGTGAATGAATAATGATAATACTCGACAAAAATGCACGAAGCGGTCAAAAGTTTTTTTGCTGAGTTTGCTTTGAATTAAATTATGTCTTTAATTGTAGTTGATGTTGAAGCCGACGGCGCGATTCCGCATAAATACTCAATGGTTTGTTTTGGTGCGGTCGTGGTTGAACCGAGTTTGTCGAAGACTTTTTATGGGAAAACGAAACCTATTTCCGATGAATTTATTCCCGAAGCCTTGGCGATCAGCGGGTTTTCGCGGGAAGAACATCTGGCTTTTGATGATCCGCAGGATGTGATGACGGCGTTTGATGAATGGATAAAAGCTAATTCAAGCGGGCAGACAGTTTTTATTTCGGACAATCCGGCGTTTGACTGGCAGTGGATAAATTATTATTTTCACTTTTTTACAGGCAAAAATCCGTTCGGCTTCAGCGCGAGAAGAATCGGCGATTTGTATGCCGGACTCGTCAAAGATTATTTCGCCGCCTCAAAATGGAAAAAATTTAGAAAGACGGAACATACGCACAATCCAGTTGACGACGCGATTGGAAACGCCGAAGCACTTTTACAGATTCGTGAGATGGGATTAAAATTTCCTTTTTAACAGTTATGAAATTTTTTTGTTCAGCAGTTATTTTAACTTTTTTAATTTTAACCTTTGCATTCTCAGCCGTGGCGCAAGACGACAGTCGCGCTTCGATAACGTGGCAGGTGCAGAAATATGACATCGCAGCAACTTTGCCGACGGTTCAAACGGATAGAAATTTATCGGTCAAAGCAACATTAAATTTGAAAAATGTTTCAAGCAGCGTGGCTTCGACCTTATCTTTGCGAATCGGTTCGAATGCGGTGGTCAGCGCGGTCAGTGTCAACGGGGCAACGGCGGATTTCAGCAAGCGCGAAGAAAAAATTAACGCGAGCAGCAGTTTTCAAAAAATCGTCATTCGCGTTCCCTCAACACAATCAAATCAAATTATTTCGGCGGTGATTGATTATAAATTGAACGTCAATGAAAATTCGGGATTGAATTCAATTTCGCCGGTCGGAGCGCAGTTTTTGCCGCTGGCGTTTTGGTATCCGACACCAAACAGTTGGTATTTTGCGCGAGGTGGAGATTACGCGCCATTTAATTTGAAAGTAAACTCGGCAAATAATCTGACGGTTTTATCGTCGGGAACGGAGGGCAGCGGCAGTTTCGAACAGAAATTAAACGGGCAGCCTTTTTTCGTTGCGGGCAATTGGGACAAAATCGAAGCGAACAATGTTTCGGTATTTATGCCGAAAGGTTCTGATGCCGACGCGCAGAAACGCGCGCAGGAATTGGCGGGTCTGACTTCAGAGGCAAAAACCTTCACGGCAGCTTTACTGGGAACTGCGCCCGATGTGCCGATTAAAATTATCGCCGTCAAGCGCGGCACGGGTTTTTCCGGCGGCGGGGCGATTTTCGTTGACGACGGCGTTTTCCGGCGGCAGAAAATTGATTCGCAGACGGCGATGACGGTGGCGGAAGCCGTCGCTAAAGTTTGGCTGGGAAATGCCGTGCAGGTTGATGGTGACGCTTACGGAGTGATTCGCGAAGGGCTGACAAAATACGTCGCCACCCAATTTTTGGAATCAAAATACGGAAAAGATGTCGCCGATATTGAAAGGTTGCGGCAGCGCACGGCTTACGCGGGAATTTCAAAACGCGATGCGCCGATAACGGTCGCTTCGCCGCTGGACGATTATTATTACACCGAAGTTGCGAACAAAGGCGCGATGATTTGGCAGATTTTAGCGAAAAAAGTCGGGCGGGACGAATTCTTCAGCACTTTGCGGACGAATATGAAAAGCGGAAGTTTGCAGTTAAGTAATCTACGTGCGGCATTTTCTTCTCAAAAAGATTTGCTGGATTACTTGTTCGGTCAAGTTACCGATACTAATTTGCTGATTGGTTTGCCGCAGGTGAATGGGACGGAAACAAAAGTCGCCCTGCGAAATACGGGTTCGATTGATGCGGTGGTCAATGTTCTGGCGACGACGGCGAGCGGCGAAAAAATGACGACGCAGACCACTATTCCGGCTAAAAGCTTTGGTGAAGTGACATTCAAATCTCCGAACAAAATTGTGCGGGCGGAAGTTGATGCTGATAAATTATATCCGCAAACCGAGTACTTTGATGATGTCGCGCCGCGCGAATTCGACGACAGTGATTCTTTATTAATGGTAAAACGTGCTTTTGATAAACAGGATTTTACGGCAGCGGAGAAAAATGCGCGAATCGTTTTGCAGTCTTACCCACAATTTGACGATGTACGGATTCTATTGGCCCGCGCTCTGTTGGCACAGGCGAAAACTGGTAGTGCCGACAAAGAATTCCGCGTAGTGGCGGAGGCGAAACTGCCGACGGCGCGAAGTTTGGCGTGGGCGAATGAAGGGCTTGGCGAAGTCGCGCTGAAAAATGGACAGGCGGCGCAGGCGGCGCAGTTTTTTGGAGAAACGATCAAAGCGGACGCTGATTACGGCGCGGCTTTGGCAGCGCGGGCAGGCAGAAATAAATCGAATGTTTTGACTGCGAATGACGAAAGCATCAAAGCCTTTTTCGTACAATTCGACAAAGCGGCAGTTTCTGGAAACAAAGCCGACATTGACGCATTAATCGTCGCAGGCGAAATCACGAAATTTGCGGGCGGCATCGCTGGAGCGCAACAGTGGCAGACGAATGTCGTGCAAATTGATAAAGTTGATGCAAACAATGTGTTAGTTGAAACCGCTCTCAACATCAAACTATTGACCAAGGACGCGGAGAGCGGAACGGCAGTATTTCGTTTGGCGAAAGTCGGCGGAAATTGGAAATTGAGCGGCGTAGAAATTTTTGAGGTGCGATAAATTAAGGAGATATCCAAATGTTAAAAACAAAAATTGTGTTTTGGATGTTGTTGGGAGTGATGTGCATCATCATCTCTCCGTCTGGGGCAAATGCACAGAGAAGAAGCCCAAAAGCCAAGTTAGGAAAAATTTGCGGCAATCCACAGCTTAAATGCCGCACACCCGAAATAGATTTTCCGGCACACGAAATCCCATTCGAACTCCCGACCGACAATGCGGTAATTTACGAATCCGAGTCATTTTATATGGTGGTTTTGAAAACCGTAAAATACAATGTCAAGGTCAATTGTGACAACGCCATTTCGGAAAATGAAAGATTGGAGATTCAAAAAGTGTTTCTCGATCACAAAGTTTTTGCGCTCAAATGTTCGGATGCTGGGGACTTGTCATACACAAACGTCGCTGACAATGTGGGGTTTATCGCTGTTTATGCGGGAAAAACTGCGGCTCAAGCAAACAGTTTTCTGAAAACTGTACAGGCGACGGGGAAATTTAAGGGCGCAAACCTTCGTAAAACGCAGGCGATGGTTAACGGCACATAATATATGGACGAAGAATTGATCGAACGCGTCGGAAAAATCGAATTGCTTTTGATGGATTGCGACGGAGTTTTAACTGACGGACGACTATACTTTACCGAGAGCGGTGAAACGATGAAAGTTTTTCACGTCCGCGATGGTCAGGGATTGACGATGTGGCACAAAGCCGGCTTTCGTTCGGGTATCATTACCGGGAGAAGTTCTACAATGTTAATTAAAAGAACAACCGAACTCGAAATTCAATTCATTAAACAAGGTTCAGTAAATAAAGCTGATTGTTTTGAGGATATATTAAACGAAGCCAAAGTTGATGCCGATCAAACAGCTTATATAGGTGATGATATACAAGATTTGGTTTTGTTTGAAAAAGTGGGATTTGCAGTCGCAGTGGCAGATGCCAACAAAGCAATTTTACTTCACGCCCACTATATAACTGAGTGCAGAGGCGGCTTAGGGGCAATTAGAGAAACTACGGATTTGATACTGAAAACAAAGGGAATTATCTAATTAAAAAAAGTTGCAACTACGCTTGACAAACGTCAGGCAGATGTAGAGAATAGTAAATTGCTTCAAACGATTGGAAGTTCAAAAGTTAAAAGATTAACTTCAGAATTAAAAAAAAAAGTTTGAATACGGTTGACAAGTAAATTTTAACTGAGTATAGTTAAAAGTTCGCCCCATAGAGCAGGTTTTAGAAAAACGCTCTTAAGGGTTTGACAAAAAAATTTAATCTGTATAGGATTAAAAGTTCGCCCGGAAGTGAAGGAAATGAAAAAGTTTCTGTGACGGGTTGACAACATAAAGTTAATTCTATATAGTTGAAAATTCGCCCAACAAAACAGTGAAAGCGAAAGTTGATGTTTGAAAACTAGATATGCGAGTCCATGTGTTAATTTAAGTAAATAGAACAATGTAGAATAGCTAGTAAAAACTTTTTAACGAGAGTTTGATCCTGGCTCAGAATCAACGCTGGCGGCGTGCCTCAGACATGCAAGTCGAACGATTAAACTTTCCTTCGGGAAAGATATAAAGTGGCGCACGGGTGAGTAACACGTAAGTAATCTACCTCGGGGTGGGGAATAACGTTCGGAAACGAACGCTAATACCGCATAATGCAGCGGCTTCTTATGAAGACAGTTGTTAAAGCATTTATGTGCCTG
>JBBSUG010000020.1:0-80098 GCA_038235165.1 Pyrinomonadales bacterium | reverse complement strand
GAAATGGTGATGCCGGGAGACAACATCCAGATGGAGATCGAGTTGATCGCGCCGATTGCGATGGAAAAGGGATTGCGATTCGCCATCAGAGAAGGCGGACGAACGGTCGGAGCGGGAACGGTTTCTGAAATCGTCGAGTAAAAGTATCATTCCAGATTCCGATTTAATCTGGAATCTGGAATCTGTAATTAAAGATTATGCTGAACGAAAAAATACGCATTAAGTTAAAAGCCTACGATCACCGCGTCTTAGACCAGTCAACCATTGAGATTGTTGAAACGGCGAAACGCACCGGAGCGAGTATTGCAGGTCCGATACCTCTTCCGACGGTCAAAAATAAATGGACGGTTTTACGTTCACCCCACGTTGACAAGAAATCGCGTGAACAGTTTGAAATTAGAACGCATAAACGTCTGATGGATATTCTCGACCCGACGGCGGAAACGGTTGATGCACTAATGAAGTTGGATTTGCCTGCCGGTGTTGATGTTGAAATTAAAGCATTCGGCAAGAATTAGTCATTAGTTTTATGTTTTTAGTCATTTGTCTTCTGCCTAAGCACAGACAAAATAACTAAGAACAAAGGACAAAGGACAAAGGACTAATAAAGAATATGATAAGCGGAATTATCGGTAGAAAAGTAGGAATGACGCAGATTTTTGCGGAAGACGGCACAGTAACACCTGTGACCGTTATCAAAGCAGGACCGTGCGTTGTGGTTCAAACTAAAACAGCGGCGGGGAATGATGGCTACAATGCCGTTCAACTCGGATTTGTTGAAGATAAACCGATTAAATTAAAAAATGTCACCAAGCCGATGCGCGGACATTTTGAAAAGACTGGCGGCGGATTGCCCCCAACGAGAATTTTGAAGGAAATCCGTTTGACGGAAGAGCCGAGTGTAAGTATTGGCGATCAAGTGAAAGCCGATTTGTTTACCGACGGGGATACGATTGAAGTAATCGGAAAATCAAAAGGTCGCGGTTTCGCCGGGACGATCAAACGACACAATTTCAGTCGGGGTCCGATGTCACACGGCTCAATGAACGTACGTGCGCCGGGTTCAATCGGTCAGTCGGCATATCCTTCGCGCGTTATTAAAGGGACTAAATCATCAGGACATATGGGGAATGCGCGGGTTACCGTTCGAGGTTTGACGGTTGCCAAAGTTGATGCCGAAAACAATCTGCTAATGGTCAAAGGAGCAGTTCCTGGACCGAACGGCGGTTTGGTTGTAGTCAAAAAATCTGTCAGACAAAAATAGTTTGGAGAGTTCATAAAGTTTGGAGAGCCAAATTGATTCCCAACACTTTTGAAACTACCGAAAATTAAACGGAGTGAATATTATGCCTACCGCAAAGGTTCGCAACTTAGAAAATAAAGAGATTGGTGAAGTTACTTTGTCAGATGCCGTTTTCGGTGTCGAGTTAAACGAATCACTAATTCACGGTGCGGTCAGAAATTATCTGGCAAATCGCCGGCAAGGAACTTCCGCAACGAAAACGCGCGGCAACGTGTCCGGTTCAGGGCGAAAACTCTGGAAACAGAAAGGTACGGGACGAGCGCGTATCGCTTCGCTTCGCTCGCCGCTGTGGAAAGGAGGCGGTAATGTTCACGGCCCGCAGCCACGCGATTGGTCATACAAAATGCCGAAGAAAATGCGGCGCGGTGCGCTGCGTTCAGCTTTGTCAGAAAGACTCCGCGAGGGTAATCTGATTGTGATTGATGAATTTGTTATTGACAGTCCGAGAACAAAAGGTTTTGTCAATATTCTTTCAACTCTCGAACTCGCTGATAAGAAAAAACAGACTAAAACGTTAATCGTTGATTCACTGGACAACGCGAATTTGATTTTATCTTCGCGTAACGTCAAAAAGACGAAAGTCACTAACGGTTACGGTCTGAACATCTACGACATTATTTACCACGAGAAACTTTTGATTTCAAAAGCAGGGTTGGAAGAGTTAAATCATCTACTTGACCCAGAACGTGAAAAAAGCGGCGTAAAATTGGAAGCAAACAGCAGTAATCAATCAAATGAGGAGGCGGCAGAGTAATGGCATTAGGAGTTTGGGATATATTAAAGTCGCCCGTCGTCACGGAGAAAAGCGTCTTGTTGAAAGAAGCGAGCAGTGACGATGAAAATATCGGACAAGTTTTAACTTTTCGCGTCGCACGAACGGCGGACAAAAGTGACATCAAAGGTGCGGTGGAGGAAATCTTTAGTGTAAAAGTTTCCAGAGTTCGCACCGTCCATTACGAAGGCAAAATGAAGCGGCGCGGAAAACAGCAAGGTCGTCGTGCTTCTTGGAAAAAGGCTTACGTAACATTGAAAAAAGGCGAGCCGCATATTGATTACGCGGAAGCTATCTAGTCATTAGTTCTTACCCGATGCCAAATAAGCGGCGGATAGCGAACAAAAGACAAAGGACAAAGAAATGGGAATTAAGAGATTAAAACCGACATCACCGGCGCGAAGATATCAAACATATCTGACGCGCGATGAATTGACACCGAACGCTAAGCCTGAAAAGTCTTTGCTGGAACCGAAAAAAAGAATTTCGGGTCGCAATAATGACGGGCGAATAACGGTTCGACGGCGGGGCGGCGGTCATAAACGCTTTTATCGCATTATTGATTTCAAGCGTAATAAGATAGGTATTCCGGGGAAAGTTTCGCAATTGGAATACGATCCGAATCGTTCGGCTCACATCGCCTTGATAACCTATTTGGACGGTGAAAAACGATACATCATCGCGCCGGTCGGTTTGAAAGTCGGTGCAACAATTATGAGCGGAGCAGAGGCGGACATTTTGCCGGGAAACACTTTGCCAATTAAAAACATTCCGCTCGGAACTTCGGTTCACAACATCGAAATGCGTCCGGGCAAAGGTGGACAGTTAGCACGTTCAGCCGGTGTTTTTGCCCAACTCGTTGCCAAAGAAGGTGATTACGCGCAAATGAGAATGCCGTCAGGTGAAGTCCGCCGTATTCCTGTAGTCTGCACTGCAACAATCGGACAGGTCGGCAACGTCGAACACGAAAATGTCAGTTTAGGTAAAGCTGGAAGATCACGCTGGATGGGAAGACGTCCGAAAGTTCGCGGTGTGGTAATGAATCCGGTTGACCATCCACACGGCGGCGGTGAAGGTAAAACTTCCGGTGGTCGCCATCCCGTAACTCCCTGGGGAGTTCCGACACGCGGCTATAAAACGCGAAGAAATAAACGCACACAAAATATGATTGTGCGCGACAGAAGGAAGAAGTAATAAAATTTAGGTTTTAGATTCTAGATTCTCAATTAGCATAACAAGTTAATATCAACGTGTGACGCGAATATTGAAATCGAAAATTCAAAATCGGCAACCCAAAATCGAAATATGCCACGTTCATTAAAAAAAGGTCCCTTCATTGATTTGAGTGTTCAGAAGATTCTGAAACGGATATTAGATGGCGGCAACAAGCCGCAAGCGATCAAAACTTGGTCGCGCCGTTCGACAATAACGCCTGATATGGTTGGTTTGACTTTCGGCGTTCACAACGGCAAACGCCATATTCCGGTATATATTACGGAAAATATGGTTGGACACAAACTCGGTGAGTTTTCTCCAACGAGAACTTATAAGGGACATCCAGGAACCAAAGCGGAGAAATCAGCTAAAAGAAAATAGTTTTGTATGCTCAGAATTGGGTTGTTAAAGAACTCAGGACTCAGGACTCGAAACTCAGGACTAAGAGATATGGAAGCGATAGCAAAAGTAAGAAATTTGAAAGGTTCGCCGCGTAAAGCGCGGCTCGTGATTGATTTGATTCGCGGGCGCAACGTTTCACAGGCTCTGGCAATTCTTAAATTTACGGATAAGCGGGCGGCAGACCCGATTGAAAAGGTTTTGCGTTCGGCAATTGCCAACGCGACCTACGCGGCGGAACAGCAAAATATTGCTATTGACCCAGACGATTTATTTATCAAAACTTGTTTCGTGGATATGGGACCGCATAAAAATAGAAGTCGTATGCGTCCTGCCCCGCAAGGTCGAGCATTTCGTGAACATCGGCATTATTGTCACATCACAGTTTTGGTTTCGAACGATAAGCCGCAGGTCGAAGAGTTTGAAAAACCGCGCAAGAAAGGTAAAAAACTGCTCGCTAAGGAAGCGGGCGAAAACAATCCAAAGACAGCCAAAAAAGCGATAAAGGCTGACAAGGTCAAGGAAGAAAAAGTAGTTGTGGTGGACCCGGTTGCGGAAATGATGGATACCAAAGAGGTACAAGTCGAAGCTCCGACGGTTGAAGAAAAAGCCGGGAGCGTTTTGCCGGATGAAAAACCCGCATCGGAACAAACAGCGTTCAATGAGCAATCGGCGGAAAACAAGGGACAAGCTGCTGATGCAAAAGATGCATCGTCTCAGAGAACAGTCGAAATTAACGCAACACAAAAAGCTGATGAAGCGCAGTTGGACGAAAACGAGCAGTTAGAAAGACAATAAATTATTATGGGACAAAAAGTTCATCCATACGGCTTTCGAGTCGGATACAACAAAGATTGGCACTCACACTGGTATTCTAAACACGAATTTGCCGAGTTTCTTGCGGAAGATTTAGAACTCAAACGTGATCTGAAACAGCGTTTTATGGGAGCTGGCGTGTCGCATATTGACATTGAACGCGCTGCCAATCGTTTGAAAATTATCATCTATACAGCACGTCCGGGAATTATTATCGGGCGGAAGGGTTCGGAAATCGAAAAGCTCAAAGAAGATTTGACGAAAAAAACCGGACGCGAAACGATAATTTCGATTCAGGAGATTAGGCAGCCGGAACTGAACGCCCAATTGCAGGCGGAAAAAATCGCTCAGCAACTTGAAAAACGTATTGCTTTTCGTCGGGCAATGAAGAAAACGATCGAAGAGTCACAGCGATTCGGCGCGGAAGGAATCAAGGTAATGATTGCCGGACGTTTAAACGGCGCGGAAATCGCCCGCACTGAATGGTCGCTGGTTGGTCGCTTGCCGCTGCATACGCTGAGAGCGGATATTGATTACGGTTTTGCCAAAGCGTTGACGACATTCGGCATCATCGGTGTCAAAGTTTGGATTTATCGAGGTGAGATTCTCGACCCAAACGCATCAATGGCTCGCGGAACAAACACCGACCCGATGAAAGAAGTGAAAGTTGATAAAAATGCGCGTCGCGGAGACGGTCGCCGACCGCCGCGCGGACGCGATAGAAACGATAATAGAAGATAAAAATGTTTTTTATTTCTAGTTTCTCGCAATAGATTTGTAACAAGAACCGAAGAAGAAAAACAAGGACTAATCACTATGTTAATGCCGAAAAAGGTCAAGCACCGCAAAGTTATGAAGGGTCGCAACAGAGGCAAAGCCTCACGCGGCGACAAGTTAAACTTTGGTGATTTTGGACTCAAAACTTTAGAAGCGGCTTGGATCACCGACCGCCAAATCGAAGCGGCTCGTATTGCTATGACTCGTCATATCAAACGCGGCGGAAAAGTATGGATTCGGATGTTTCCCGATAAGCCAATTACCAAAAAACCGGCGGAAACTCGTATGGGAAAAGGTAAAGGTGCGCCGGATCATTGGGTTGCGGTCATCCGCCCAGGACGCATTCTGTATGAAATCCAGGGTGTTGACGAAAGTTTGGCGCGAGAAGCAATGCAGCTTGCCGCACAAAAACTCCCCATCAAAACGAAATTTGTTACCCGCGCTGATCTGGAAGGAGGAATCGTTTAATGAAACGGAAAGAAGTAATGAGTCAGTTGCGCGAAATGGATTTGGAAGAATTGCGCGAACAGTCAGACAGTTTGAAGGAATCACTTTTTCGCTTGAAATTTAAGAAGTCCTTGGGTGTTGGCGATTCGGTCAATGACATTCGCCGCGAACGAAAAACACTAGCGCGTGTGCATACACTAATCACTGAGAAAGAAGCGCAAGCAAAGGCACTAGCGAAATAGGTTAAAATAAGAAAATGCCAAAAAAGAAAAACGAAGAATCAACTGATGTGACAAACGAAACGGAAGCAATCGAACAAGTTGCCGTTGAATCAGACTCGAACGCAGAAAGTACGGATATAACAGAGAATACGTCGGCTGATTCCGATAAAGAAATCAGCACAGCGGCAGCATCGAACAACGACGAACCTTCAATCATAGAAAGTGTCATTAAAACGGTTGCCTCAGCAGTCGGAGCAGTTGCTGAAACAGTGGTTGACGGAGTTTCGACGGTCGTTAGTGCGGTGACCGGTGCGGGTGAAACTGCAAAAGAGACTGAAAAACACAGCAAAAGAGCTGAAAAAATCGGAGTTGTGGCATCGGATAAGATGACGAAAACAGTTGTTGTTCGCGTTGACCGCGTAGTCAAACACCCGATGTATCGCAAGTATATCAAGCGCAGAAAGAAATTTATGGCGCACGATGAAATGGGAGCGGCGATTGGTGATAAAGTCAGAATCGTCGAAACCAGACCGCTCTCTGCTCGAAAGCGTTGGCGTGTCGTTGAAATTATTCAGAAAGCGGTTAGATAATTATAAGGGTTTGCCGAGTTCAATGAGTCTGTTAAGTTTGCCGAGTTCTATAATTCGGTCAATTAAATCAACTCAATAAACTCAGTCAACTTGAACGGAGTAACAGTTATGATTCAAATGCAGACCTCGTTAACGGTCGCAGACAATTCAGGTGCCAAACGAGTAGTAATGATTATGCCGATTGGCGGTTCGACCGGCAAAATCGCCCGGTTGGGTGACAAAATTAAAGTTACCGTTAAAGAAGCATCACCTGACGGCACGGCAAAGAAAGGAAAAGTCTATAATGCCGTTATTGTGAGAACGCGCAAAGAAGTGCGTCGCAAAGACGGAACTTATATTCGATTTGATGAAAATGCCGCCGTGTTGATTAAAGATGATAACACACCTATTGGAACTCGTGTTTTTGGTCCGGTAGCGCGTGAATTGCGCGAAAAGAATTTTATGAAAATCGTTTCGTTGGCACCGGAAGTTATCTAATGACTAAAGGTTTGAGAATGAGAGCGAAAATAAGTAAATGATTTCGCCGACATTTTAACCTAAGATTAAAACAATGAAAAGTCAGAAAAAAGGAACAATTAGAAGCAGAATCAAGCGTGGCGACCAAGTTGTTTTCATCGCGGGCAGAGAGTTCAGCCGTTTCGACAGTAACGGAAAACGTTCACCGTATCGCGGAAAAGTTCTTGCCGTTGACCCCATTAAAGGAAAGATTAAGGTTGAAGGGGCAATGATTATGAAACGCCACCGCAAACCTGTTCCGCAAATGAATATCGAAGGTGGAATTATCGAACAGGAAGCCTGGGTTGATATTTCCAATGTCGCGCATATTGATCCTGAATCGGGCAAACCGACCCGCATCAAATACGAAGATCGTGACGGCAAGAAAGTTCGCGTGGCAAAAGGCGGAAAAATAATTCCCGAACCGGAAAGAGCGCGGCGAGTTGAAAAGACAGAAACCGCTAACGAGGAAGAATAATATCTACCCCTTATGTTTATTTATTTGCTTTTTTACTGGATAGAAAGCAAAAAGAAACTGAAGATAAATATCAAATAATGCAATGGCAAGATTAAAAGAAAAATATAACAAAGAAATTGCGCCACAGTTGGCTAAAGACTTTGACATCAAAAATCCGATGGCGATTCCGCGTGTTGAGAAAGTTATCATCAATATGGGAATGGGCGAGGCGATCAGCAATTCTAAAATTCTTGATGTTGCGGTTGAAGAATTGAGAGTGATTACCGGACAAAAGCCGGTGATTACAAAAGCGAAGAAATCAATCGCTTCTTTTAAACTGCGTCAGGGAATGAACATCGGCACGATGGTTACGCTGCGCGGTGAAAGGATGTATGAATTCCTTGACCGGCTGATATCAGTTGCTCTGCCGCGTGTGCGCGACTTTCGCGGGATTTCAGGCAAAGCCTTCGACGGTCGTGGAAATTATACGCTCGGAATTCGTGAGCAGTTGATTTTTCCGGAAATTGATTTTAATAAAGTGGACAAAACTCGCGGAATGAATATCTCAATTGTCACCACCGCGAAAAACGACGAACAATCTCGTGCGCTTCTGAAATCTCTCGGAATGCCCTTTAAGCAGTGATTTCAAAGTTCGGATTACAAACTGAATCTGAAATCTAGAATCTGAAATTTTATATATGGCAAAGATAAGTAGAGTTGTAAAAAACGAAAAACGCAAAAAAATGGTCGTGCAGTATTCTGAACGCCGGTTGGAATTTAAGAAAACTATTAATGATCCCGAATCAACGCCGGAACAAGTGGATGAGGCAGTGATGAAACTGCAAAGACTTCCGCGAGACGCAAGTCCGATTCGAGTTCGCAATCGTTGCTCACAAACAGGTCGTTCACGCGGGTATTTGCGAAAGTTTGGTGTTTCGCGCATTGCTTTGAGAGAGTTAGCACTGGAAGGTCAAATTCCGGGCGTTGTAAAATCAAGTTGGTAAGAAAATTCCAAATTTCATATTTCAAGTTCCAAATTAGTCTGGAACTTGGAACTTGTAACCTGAAACAAATTTAACGGAGTTAAATAGAAATGACAGACCCAATCGCAGATATGCTCACGCGAATTCGTAACGCGATAGCTGCAAACCATTCGCGGGTGGATATTCCCGGTTCAAAACTGAAAATGGAAGTCGCCCGAATTTTGAAAGAAGAAGGCTACATTAATAATTTTGTCACCAAGGGCGAAGATGTGAAATATGTAATTCGCATTTTCCTTCGCTACGACGCGAAAGGCACTTCTTCAATCACGCATTTGTCGAGAGTTTCTCGGCCGGGAAGAAGAGTATATGTTGCCGCAACCGGTATACCGAGAGTCCTCGGCGGTTACGGAGTAAACATTGTATCCACTTCCAGAGGTTTAATGAGCGGCAAAAAAGCCCGTCAGGAAAATGTCGGCGGCGAAATTTTAGCGGAAATTTATTAGTCATTGATTCAATTGCCCCTGTTTTTAATAATAAGGCTCTCGGTTTTAGTGAAAACTACAACTGACGATGAAAATGAATTAAAATAATGGACAAATGACAAAGGACAAAGGACACAAAATATGTCTCGTGTAGGAAAAAAACCGATTACGATACCGACAGGCGTAAACGTAACAATAAATAACAGCGAATTGGAAGTCAAGGGTCCAAAAGGGACTTTAAGGACTCCTGTTCCATCCGGTGTTGACTTCAAAATGGAAGACGGCACTTTGGTCGCAGAGCGCTCCAATGATGATTTAGCCGCCTTGCACGGATTGGCGCGGGCTTTGGCAAATAACGCAATTGTTGGAGTAACTGATGGATTTACGAAAGATTTAGACCTCGTTGGAGTCGGATATAAAGCTGAAGTTCAGGGTAAAAAAATCGTATTCGCGCTGGGATATTCGCATCCGGTCGAATATGCTCTGCCCGACGGAATTGATGCAAAAACGGAAAGAAAACCGGCGAAAACCGGAATCAACCAATATCAACTGACTGTGACATTGAGCGGAATTGATAAACAATTGTTGGGACAGGTCGCTGCCGAATTGAACCGGCTGCGGAAACCGGACGCTTACAAAGGCAAGGGACTGCGTTATTCCGATAAAATTTACAAATTGAAACCGGGCAAAACCGGCAAATAATTTTTTGGTCATCAGTTCTTCGCTCTGTAATTTTTTTGTGTTAAAGATTTTTGTTTTTATTTGAGAATGTAATTACAGCTATAACGGAACTATCCAGAAACGAAGAACAAGGTTCAAACGACTGACGACAAAGGACAAAGATAATGAAAAGAAGCAGAGCAGATATTCGGCGCGGGGTGAAAATCCGCATCCGCAAAAAAGTTCACGGAACAACGGAACGTCCGCGTTTAGCAGTGTTTCGCAGTCTTAATCATATTTACGCGCAGATCATTGACGATGAAAAGGGAGCGACTTTAGCGTCGGCTTCAACCACCGAGAAAGATTTGGGTATTAAATCAGGTGGCAACGTGGCGGCGGCGGAAACAATCGGAAAAACAATCTCCGAACGCGCACAGGCGGCAGGCGTTTCGCAAGTCGTATTTGACCGGGGCGGATACGTTTATCACGGTCGGGTTAAAGCACTTCTCGACGCATCACGCGGAGCGGGTTTGAATAAAAACGAAACATCAGCGCAGGAAGAAACAGAAAGTAATGAAACAGAATAAACAAAGAATTTCTCCAAACAGTCTGAACTTGAAAGACCAGTTGATTTCCATCAATCGCGTGACCAAAGTTGTCAAAGGCGGTAAAAATATGTCTTTCGCCGCGCTGGTAGTAATCGGTGATGAAGCCGGTCACGTCGGTTTCGGCACGGGCAAAGCGAAAGAGGTTCCGAACGCGATAAAGAAAGCGGTCGAAGCGGCGAAAAATAACTTGATTCGCGTTCCGCTGATTGACGGAACTCTGCCGCATCAAATGATTGGTGAATACGGCGCGGGGAAAGTGATGCTCAAACCGGCGAAAGAAGGAACAGGAGTTATCGCCGGCGGTGCGGTTCGAGCAGTTCTGCAATCTCTCGGCGTTCACAACGTCAGAACGAAAATTTTAGGTTCGACTAATCCGCACAATGTGATTCGAGCAACCTTCGACGGTTTGCTGAGAATGAAAGACCCAATGGATGTGGCACGTTTGCGCGGCAAACAAGTGGACGAACTTTTATAGTTTGCCGAGTTGATTTAGTTCGCCGAGTTTGCCGAGTTGGAGAAAAAGTTCCTAACCAGTCAACTCAGTCAACTCAGTCAACTCAGTCAACTCGAATAAACGAAATGGCACAGAAAGAAAAAACACAAGAAAACGGTGGGAAAATCAAAATACAATACTACAAAAGTATGATTGGTTATTCCAAAAAACAGAAAGCGGTAATTAAGAGCTTAGGAATTACTAAACTCAATCAGATTGTCGAACGACCGAACAACCCGTCAATGCGCGGTATCGTCGAGAAAGTTCCGCATCTTTTGAGAATAGTCGAATAAAATTCGCTAAATCGTGAATAGTAAATCGTCAATAGATAAATCCTAATCTTTAGGGCAAAATACTATTTACGATTGACGATTCACGATTTACAATTTATAAAGGAAAATTAAAATGGCATTAGCATTAAATAATTTAAGCCCAGCTCCCGGCTCAACTCATAAAAAGAAAAGAGTTGGTCGGGGACCCGGTTCGGGACTCGGAAAAACCGCTGGAAAGGGACACAAAGGTCAAAAGTCACGTTCCGGTTACAGTCGGAAAATCGGGTTTGAAGGCGGTCAAATGCCGCTTCAGCGTCGCTTGCCGAAACGCGGTTTCACTAACATCTTTAAGAAAAAGTGGGTTGAAATCAGTCTCGCCAAATTGGAAGAAAACTTTAGTGCGAATGATGAGATTACGCCGGATATTTTGCACAAGCGCGGTTTAATCAAAAAAGCTAAACACGATCTGGTAATTTTAGGCACCGGTGAAGTGTCGAAAGCGTTAAGAATTTCCGCGCACCGTTTTACTAAATCTGCCAGAGAAAAAATTGAAAACGTTGGCGGAAGCATTACGGAAATCAAAAAAGAAACATTTAACAACAAGTCATAAGTCATTTGTTATTAGTTCTTTGGTTTCAAATATCAAATTTTTACAAAGGATAAAGTACAAAAGACCAAAGACAAAGGACTAAAAATATGGAAAAGTTTTTTGCCGCTGTCCAAAATATGTTTAAGGTTCCTGAGTTGAGAAGACGTATTCTCTTCACTCTGGGACTCTTAGCTATTTATCGTTTAGGCGCGCACGTCACCGCACCCGGCATTGATAAAGTCAAACTCGAACGGGTTTGGTCGGAAGTTGCCGGAACTTTGCTCGGCGTTCTGGATTTATTTTCAGGCGGAAATTTCCGAACCATTTCGGTTTTTGCATTGGGCGTAACGCCATATATCACCGCGTCGATTATTCTACAATTAATGCCGGTTCTTTCTCCGGCATTTAAAAGGGTTCAAGAAGAAGGCGAAGTTGGACGGCAAAAGATTAACCAGTGGACACGCTATCTGACAGTCGCCTTATGTGCGGTGCAAACTTTCTTTGTGGCAACGTGGCTGAAATCCAACGCGATCATTCCAAACACCTGGACGGCGACAATAATGATAGTTGTGACCTTAACCACCGGCACGATTTTCGTAATGTGGCTTGGTGAGCAGATCACCGAACGCGGAATCGGCAACGGTATTTCGCTGCTGATCTTTGCCGGAATCGTCATTGGTCTGCCTCGCGGAATTGCTCAAATCTCGGATCGGGTGAGCGGAGGCGATCCGCTCCAAACATTCGGGGTAATCTTTTTGGTTGCGGTAATGGTCGCTTTGATTGCCTTGATTGTCTATATGGAATCGGCACGCAGAAATATCGCGATCAGTTATGCGAGTCGTCGTGTCGGAAATCAAACATATCGCGGACAAGAGACGAGTTTACCGCTCAAACTCAATATGGGCGGTGTTATTCCGGTGATATTTGCTTCTTCCGTGTTGGCGATGCCGCAAACTGTTTTTACTGCGTTTCAGCCGGATCAAAATAATCCGAACGGTCTGTGGAGCAAAATCTATGTATTCTTTCAGCAGTTTCATGGCGGCGATCCATATTATGAACTCGTTTTTATTTCGTTAATCGTGTTGTTCACGTTCTTTTACATTACCATTATTTTCAACACTGATGATGTCGCCGATAATCTGAGAAAACACGGCGGCTTTGTTCCCGGTGTGCGTCCCGGTGCGCCGACGGCAGAATATCTGAATACTATTCTGACCAGATTGACAACAGTCGGGGCTATATACTTAGCATTTGTCGCGTTTGTTCCTCAACTGCTTCTTAGCGGCTTCAAAGTTGCGCGGCTGCCTTTTATCGGCACTTCGGTTGACAACTTTTTGACAGCCACGCCGGGTTTGAGTTGGATTCCGACTGGATTAGGTTATCAATTTTTCTTCGGCGGAACATCGCTTTTGATTTTAGTAGGCGTTGCAATGGACACAGTGGCGCAAATTGAAGCTCAGCTCGTGATGCGAAATTATGAAGGATTCTTAGGTGCCGGTTCACAATTGCGCGGTAGAAGACAATAAGTATGTCGGCAGCGGCAGAAGCAGCAATAACAGTTGAGAGCATCAGGCTGTTAATCATTGTTGAAATTAACGCTGCTGTTACTGACAATAAAATTGTTGCTAGTAAAATATGGATAAAATTATCGTCTTGATCGGTGCGCCCGGCGCGGGTAAGGGAACGCAAGCCAGACTCTTGGAGGAAAGACTCAGCATTCCGCAAATTTCGACGGGCGATATGTTCCGGGATATGAAAAAATCAGACACGCCGCTTGCTAAAGAAGTGCAGGCGATCATGGCAGCAGGAAAATTGGTTTCTGACGATTTGACGTTTCAAATAGTAAAAGAGCGAACTTCGAGAGAAAAAGGATCATATATTCTGGATGGTTTTCCTCGAACGGCAGTGCAAGCCGAGATGCTTGAAAATTTAGCTAAAAATCAAAATAAGGAAATTAGCGCAATTTTAATTGACGTGCCGTTTGACCAACTTGAGAAAAGGATGACCGGAAGGCAAAGCTGTTCCGTTTGTGGTGAGATTTACAATGTTTTTTTTAAGCCGCCGGCAAAAGATAATGTTTGTGATTTTCATTCTGAAAACCAATTGAGCCATCGTGCCGATGATACGGAAGAGAAAGTGAAAATCAGGTTGGCAACTTACGAAGAAAACACCAAACCACTGCTCGATTACTATGAAAAATCGAGTCGTTTACAAAAAGTTGACGGGACCGGCAAATCTGAAATTATTTATCAGGCATTGGAAAAATTAGTTTAATCTTTCGTTCAGAGCAAACACACTTTAAAACCTTGAGTTTCGTTTTATTCAACCGGCATAAAATTGTGAATTGATGTCACTATTCTCAAAAATCAAACAAGTTTTGTTGGGAAAAAGAATGATTATTGCAAAGTCAAAAAAAGATTTGGATAAAATGCGCGAAGTTGGTGAATTGATCGCCGAAGTTCGGGAAACTTTGCGAGAAATGGTCGAGCCGGGAATTACGACCCTCGAACTTAATGCAGTAGCGGAGAAAATGATGCGCGACGCGGGTGCAACTCCGTCTTTTGTTGGTTACAAACCGCAGGGTATGGTGCCGTTTCCGTTTGCAATCTGTGCTTCGGTGAATGAACAAGTCGTTCACGGTTTTTCCAATAGTACACCGCTCAAAGAAGGTGATATTATCTCGCTCGATATGGCGGCGAAATACAACGGTTTTGTCGGTGATACGGCGACGACGATTCCGGTCGGCAGGATCAGTGATGAGTTGAAGCAATTGATTCGGGTAACTGATGAATGTCTGGGCTTAGCCATTGAACAGTGTCGTCTGAATAACAGAATCGGCGATATTAGCGCAGCAGTTCAAGGACACGCTGAGAAATTCGGTTATGGCATTGTCCGCGACTATACGGGACACGGTATTGGACGGTCGATGCATGAGTCGCCGCAAATTGCTAATTACGGTAGAGCCGGAACAAAGGAAAAAATTCGTCTCGGTTACACTTTTGCGCTGGAACCGATGCTTAACCTCGGAACGCACGAAACGAAAACTTTGAGTGATAAATGGACGGTTGTGACCCTTGACGGTAAGCCGAGCGCACACTCTGAGCATACAGTTGCAGTGACGGAAGACGGTCCTGAAATTCTGACGCTGACGAAAGAACAGAAAGCGCAGTTAAAAAAGTCAAAATCGGAAAGCGTCGCGGCCTAACTTGAAATTATCAAAAAAAAGCAGTAACATCATTAGTTTGTCATTTCGTTGGGATTTGGCACAGTAATTATGTCGAAAGAAGAAGCGATTGAAGTAACGGCTACCGTATTGGAAACTCTGCCGAACGCGATGTTCAAGGTTGAACTCGAAAACAATCAACATCAGGTTTTAGCACATATTTCCGGTAAGATGCGGAAAAATTTCATTCGCATTCTGCCCGGTGATCGAGTTTTGGTAGAACTTTCGCCCTACGATTTGGGTCGGGGGCGGATAACTTATCGCTATAAGTAATAATGTAAGGAAAAAATTATGAAAGTTCGTCCGTCAGTAAAAAAAATGTGTGACAAATGTAAAGTCATCCACAGAAAAGGAATCGTCCGTGTAATTTGCGAAAACGCAAAACACAAACAACGACAGGGTTAAAATTGTAAATTCCAGATTTTACTTTGCAAAATTGAATTAATCTGGAAGATGAAGTCTGGAATCAGGAGAAAATTATGGCTCGTGTAGCAGGGGTGGATTTGCCGCCGAATAAAAGAGCGCAAATCGGATTGACATATATTTACGGCATTGGAAAACCGCGCTCAACCGCGATTTTAAACGAAGCCGATATTAGCATAGATACGAAAATCAAAGATCTGAGCGAAGACGAATTGACGAAGATTCGTGCGCTTTTAGATTCTCAGGGAAACATTGAAGGCGATTTGCGAAAGCGTACGCAGATGGATGTCAAGCGTTTGATGGACATCGGCTGTTATCGCGGCCTTCGTCATCGTCGCGGTCTGCCGGTTCGCGGACAGCGAACCAGTACTAACGCCCGTACCCGCAAGGGTCCGCGCAAAGCCGCCGTTGCCAAGAAAAAAGCACCGGGTAAGAAGTAGTCTGTCATTAGTCATTCGTTCTCTGTCTTTTGTTTTCAATAATAAGAACTTTTCGTTCTTGAAGTAAACTTTATCAGTCGTTAAAACGAAATTGAATGAAAACTAAGGACAAAGAACCAAGGACAGAAGACTAATAAAATTATGGCAAAAGCAACAACTAAGAAAAAAACTTTTCGCAAAAAAGAGAAAAAAAACATTCCGACCGGAATTGTTTTTATCGCAGCATCGTTTAATAACACTTTGATTTCGATTACGGATGTCAACGGCAATCTTGTTGCTCAATCCTCGTCGGGAGCGCGCGGTTTTCGCGGTTCACGTAAAGGAACGCCTTTTGCCGCACAACAGGCGGCGACTGAGGTAGCGCGAAAGGCGGCGGAAGTCGGAATGCGCGAAGCAGAAGTTAGAGTTAAAGGTCCGGGCGGCGGGCGTGAATCAGCAATCAGAGCGATTAACAACGCGGGAATTCGCGTCACTTCGATTCGTGATACAACTCCGATCCCGCATAACGGATGCGGTCCGCCGAAAAAACGCAGAGTTTGATCAATTCCAGAATTTTAGATTGCCGGTTATGGATCGTAAGTCTGAATGAAATTATCAAAAGGACGAAGGGTAATTTTCGGAGAGGAAATTTACCCGTAAACTTTTCCGTCAAAAATACTATAACGCCGATTGGATTTGTGAGCATTGCTTGAGAAAAATCAAGTATCATAAAGCAAATCTGCACGATAGGTTTAACGGAAGCAGGAAAAAAATATTATGGCTAGATATAGAGATGCGGTGTGCCGCTTGTGCCGTCGCGAAGGTGGAAAACTTTTTTTGAAAGGCGACCGTTGTTTTAAGTCGTCGTGTGCAATTGAAAAACGCGGTGTCAACCCGCCGGGACAGCACGGCGCGGCGCGACGTAAGCAATTGTCCGGCTACGGGCAACAGCTTCGTGAGAAACAGAAAGTAAAGCGCATGTACTTTGTGCTTGAAAAACAGTTTCGCAATTATTTTGACAAAGCGTTACGCCAAAAGGGTGTGACGGGCGAAAATCTGCTTTTTATGTTGGAACGTCGGTTAGATAACGTCGTTTATCGTTCTGGTTTTTCTACTTCCCGCCGTCAGGCGCGGCAGCTTGTCAACCATGGACATATCGAAGTAAACGGGCAGAAAGTTGATATTCCGTCGTTTCAGGTAAAACCCGGCGATGTGATCGGTGTCAAAGACAAGAGTGTCAAAAATGTTCACGTCGAAGGCGCGTGGCAGACCGCCGGTGGTCGCGGTCGTCCGAACTGGATTTCAGCGGGTGCCGAAGACTTCAGCGTTTCAATTTCCGCTTTGCCGAAACGCGAAGATGTTGACGCGAACATCAACGAACAGTTAATTGTCGAGCTTTACAGTAAGTAATTTAGTGAGTTGTCTGAATTTGCTGGGGTGACGGTGTTTTAATGCACTCGATCAACCCGGCAATTTCGGTCAACTTTTCAACTTTTTAAAAATATGACACAAAATAATCAGTGGAACGGTTTCCAAATACCAACACGTCTAAATGTCGAATCTGAAACCTTGACTGAACGCTACGGCAAATTTTACGCGCAACCGTTTGAGCGCGGTTTCGGAACGACTATCGGCAATTCACTCAGACGTGCTCTTCTGTCATCAATCGAGGGCGCAGCAATTACGGCGGTCAAAATTGAAGGAGTCGAACACGAATTTTCTTCGATCAAAGGCGTGGTTGAAGATGCGACCGATGTGATCTTGAATCTCAAGCAGGTTCCGTTCAAATTGCACAATACGAGTGATTCAAAGACTTTGACAATCAGTAAAAGCGGTGCGGGAGAGGTAACCAGCGCGGATATTGAAGCCGACGGCGATGTTGAGATTCTCGACGATACGATTCATATCGCTACGATCAGTGCGGGTGGAGATTTGAATGTCGAGATGCGTTTGAAAAGCGGGCGCGGATATGTTTCCGCTGAATACAATAACGACGAAGATTTATCGGTCGGCTATATTCCGATTGATTCTGTCCACACTCCGATCAAAAAAGTTAATTACAGCGTTGATAAAACGCGGCAGGGTTCCAATACCGAATTTGATAAATTAATCATCGAAGTTTGGACGGACGGTTCCGTCAAGCCCGATGATTCGATTGGGCTAGCGGCAAAATTGGTCAAAGACCATATGACCATTTTTATCAACTTTGAAGAAGAGGAAGAAGACTTTAAATTTGAAGACATTGCCCGCCCGCCGCTGCTTAGAAACGACTTGCTCGACCGTTCGGTTGACGAACTCGAACTTTCCGTCCGTTCGTATAATTGTTTGAAAAATGCGGACATCCGCACGATTCGTGATTTGATTCGCCGTAGTGAAGACGATATGCTCAATACGAAAAATTTCGGCAAAAAATCATTGACGGAAATTAAAGATTTGCTGCATGGAATGGGATTGGACTTCGGAATGGACTTTGACGAACAGGGAAATCCGATTCCGGGTTCTGGCGGACGTAGTTTGGGATAAAACATTTGTTCAAAATCCAAAGTTTAGAAATTTTGGACTTTAGACTTAGGAAAATATGAGACATTTAAAAGCACACCGTAAATTGGGAAGAACAACCGAACATCGAATTTCGATGCTCCGGAATATGGCGACATCATTAATCAACGCCGAGAAAGAATATATTATAACGACCGTCCCGAAGGCAAAAGAACTGCGTCCGTTTGTTGAAAAAGCAATCACGCTAGCGCGTAAGGCGCAAAAGTTGACGGGTGACGATGCGAAGGTCGGTGAAGTTCACCTGCGCCGACAGGCTGCCGGTTTTTTTCACGCTGGAAATCATACGTTCAAAAATGAACAGAGTCGTTTTCGCGGCAAAAAAGGCGAACCAAAGGAAAAAATTGAAAGAACCGCCGGTGTCAAAGCCGTGCAGCGTTTGTTTGGTGAACTCGGCGCACGGTATAAAGACCGCAACGGCGGCTACACACGAATTATGCGTCTCGGTCGTCGCAGCGGAGACAATGCGGAGATGGCGGTTATCGAATTGGTTGATAGTGTACGTGAAGTTTTATCAAAGGGTTAAGCGATAGGGAGCAGATTTAAAATGACTGAGAGTTCAGCAAAAGCGAAGGAAGAAAACGGAGATCAATCACGCGGAAAAGGCAAAAAAAATGTGCCGAAAAAGGTGAGTCAAGTGTCTGAACCTTCCTTGAATATGGACGAACTTTACGAGCTGGCAAGTTTGGTTGATGAACACGGATTTACCGATTTTGAATTTGAAAATGCCAATATTCGCGTTCGTCTGAGCAAAAATCCCGCACCGCAAATAATTCAAGCACAACCTTATTCGCCCGTGGCTGCGCCGGTCGCTCAAAATAGTTCGGAAGTTAAAAGCGGCTCATCAGCTTCATCCGAAATACCGCCGGAAAGCGATTTATACAAAATTACTTCGCCGATAGTCGGAACTTTTTATCGTTCGCCCTCGCCCGACAAAGACCCGTATGTGAAAGAAGGCGCAACCGTTACTTCTGAAACGACCGTCTGCATTGTCGAGGCGATGAAGTTAATGAACGAAATACAAGCGGAGGTTGCCGGTGAAGTCATCGAAATCTACGTTGAAAACGGACAGCCGGTTGAATTTGGTCAACCGCTTTTCGGAATTAGGAAATAATATTAATAGCTGCGAACAAATACCCAAAACACGAAAATTTTATTTGAATTTGTTCGTGATTTTTCGTGGTTGTTCGTGGCTAAAAAATTGTAAAAATAAATGCGGGAATTTCGCAAAATTTTAATTGCCAATCGCGGCGAAATCGCCTGCCGCATCATTTGGACGTGCAAAGAGATGGGCATTCGCACCGTCGCCGTCCATTCCGTTGCTGATAAAGACGCACTGCATGTTCGCTATGCTGACGAAGCGATTTGCATCGGTCCTGCGCCGTCCGCTCAGAGCTACTTAAATATTCCGGCAATTATCAGTGCGGCGGAAATTACCAATGTTGACGCGATACATCCGGGTTACGGTTTTCTGGCGGAATCACAGACCTTTGCAAAAGTTTGCGAAGACTGCAACATCAAATTTATCGGACCGAGAGCGGATGTGATCGGGCTGATGGGGGATAAGGTCGAAGCGCGGCGGACGATGAAAGCCGCCGGTGTGCCGATTCTTCCCGGCAGCCCCGAACCGATTGAAAGTGCGGAAGAGGCAATCAAATTAGCTAAAGAAATTGGTTTCCCGGTCATTATCAAAGCGGCGGCAGGCGGCGGCGGACGCGGAATGCGAATCGTGCGCCGTGAAGAAGAGCTTGCCGTCAATCTCGAAACCGCGCAGACCGAAGCCCTCGCTGCTTTCAAAAACGGGAGCGTTTATATCGAAAAATATATTGAACGCCCGCGTCACATCGAAATCCAGGTGTTAGCTGACGAATACGGCAACGTCATTCATCTCGGCGAACGAGAATGCACTATTCAGCGGCGACATCAAAAACTGCTCGAAGAAGCTCCGTCGCCCGTCATCACACCGGAACAACGCGAAAAAATGGGTTCCATCGCTGTCAAAGCGTGTCAGGAAATCGGTTATTCGAGCGCGGGAACATTTGAGTTTCTACTCGACGAAGACGGTTCATTTTATTTTATGGAAATGAATACGCGCATTCAGGTCGAACATCCGGTAACGGAAATGGTGACACTCGCCGACATCGTGCGAAATCAAATCCGCATCGCCGAAGGCGAAGAACTCGGCTACAAACAAGATGATTTAATGATCGTCGGGCATTCAATCGAATGCCGCATCAACGCAGAAGACCCGGTAAAATTTACCCCGTCGCCCGGAAAAATAACTGCTTTCAACATTCCCGGCGGTCCGGGCGTGCGCGTTGACACGGCGGTTTATCCCGGCTATGTCGTCCCGCCTTATTACGATTCGATGATTGCTAAATTGATCGTCCACGCCCGCACCCGCGATCTCGCCATCGCCCGGATGAAACGCGCATTGGAAATGATGGTCGTCGAAGGGATAAAAACGACGATTCCACTGCACATCAAAATTATGAACGATGAAAACTTTCAAAAAGGAAATTTCTCGACGAAATTTATGGAAGAATTTTTAAGCAAAAGTTGATAGTTCAGAACAAATAATAGATAATATGTAATGAATAGTACATAAACAATTTACATCGTTTTTAGATTATTCGTGAAAAATTAAACGCGGTTACGACTGCGTACAAGGAGAGACTGATTTAAGTAAGTTATGGCAACACCAAAAGAATTAAAAGAAAATATCGTCAGCGATTACAAAACACACAATAACGACACGGGTTCGTCACAGGTGCAGATTGCGCTTTTGACTCAGAGAATTACCGAATTGACCGAGCATTTCAAAGTGCATAAAAAGGATAATCATTCACGGCGAGGCTTATTGAAATTAGTTTCGCAGCGAAGAAAACTCCTCGATTATCTCAAACGTCAGGATATTAACGAATATCACACGATCATCGAGAAATTAGGACTGAGAAGGTAAGAGTTACAGGTTCAAAGTTAAAGAGTTGACTGTTCAGATATTGATCCTTAAACTTGAAACCCATAAGAAGACCGCTTCGGGTCACACAACATAAAATGATTCTTTCGAAGAATTTGCCGGGGATGCTGAACGTGACAGCGTTAAAACCCCCAAACGAATGAGAATCATCAAATCAACTGAATATCCAAAGGCGGCAGGGCTTCACGGCATAGCAACTGTCGCCTTTTTTTTAAAGACCGTCAATCGTCAATCGTGAATCGCAAATAAAAATTCATTACTCAATTTTTAACTACTTACGATTCACCATTAAAACGATTGACGGATGATGAGGAATAGCGAATGTCAAAAAGAAAATACTTAAAAGAATCAATCAAATTAGGCGATAAAGAGTTGTCCGTCGAAACCGGAAAAATCGCCAAACAAGCCAATGGATCAGTGATCATCCGCTACGGCGACACGATGATTTTGGTCGCCGCCGTCGGTGCCAACACAGCGAAAGAAGGACTGGATTTTTTTCCGCTTACTGTTGAATATCGTGAATCGAGTTACGCTGCCGGACGTATTCCGGGCAATTATTTTCGGCGCGAAGGTCGCCCGAACGAAAAAGAAGTCTTGACCTGTCGGTTAATTGACCGCCCGATTCGCCCGTTGTTTCCTGACGGCTACCGATTTGAAACGCAGGTTATTGGTTCGGTTCTCTCCGCCGATGCGGATAACGACCCGGACGTGATCGCCATTACCGGCGCATCGTGTGCGCTGTATTTATCGGATATTCCGTTTGAAACACCGATTGCGGGAGTTCGTGTCGGCTTGGTTGACGAAAAATACATTATCAATCCGACCTATGACGAAAGGCGTGAATCGTCGTTGAACTTGATTGTCGCCGGAACCGAAGAAGCAATTGTGATGGTCGAAGCCGAAGCCCACGAAGTTTCGGAACAGATTATGCTGGAGGCGATGATGCTCGCGCACAAGGAAATTAAACGCTTGTGTTTGTGGCAGAAAGAATTGTTTAAAGCGTTGGAAATTAAAAAACGCATTTTCGAACCGGCACAGTTCGACGAAAAATTTGCCGGTGAAATTGAGAAAAAATACTCCGAGAACCTTCGCGCCGCGCTCGACACGACAGGCAAAGACAAATTGTCGAGCTATGCCGCAGTGGACGAACTGAAAAAAGAAGTCGTCGAAAGTTATCCGGCAGAAGAACCGGAAAAACGCGCGATGGCGGGAAAAGTTTTTGGTCGTTTGAAGGAAAAAATCTTTCGTGAAGATATGCTCGGCAACCGCCGTCGTCCCGATGGGCGCAAATTTTCGGAAATCCGTCCGATTTCGTGCGAAGTCGGCTGGCTGCCGCGCACCCACGGTTCGGCACTTTTCACACGCGGCGAAACGCAGGCGATTGTTACGTCAACTTTGGGAACGAAGATGGACGAACAATATATGGACGATCTCGAAAAAGGCGAACTCAAACGCCGCTTTATGCTCCACTACAATTTTCCGCAGTATTCGGTTGGTGAAACCGGACGATTCGGCGGTACGAGCCGCCGCGAAATCGGTCACGGAAATTTAGCCCGCCGCGCACTGGAATCGGTTCTGCCCGACGAAAATGAATTTCCATATACGATTCGCATCGTCTCCGACATCACCGAATCAAACGGATCGTCTTCGATGGCATCGGTCTGCGGCGGCTGTCTTTCGATGCTTGATGCGGGAGTTCCGCTCAAACGCTCGGTCGCGGGCGTGGCGATGGGCTTAGTGATGGAAGGAAATCGGTACGCGATTTTGTCAGACATCGCCGGTGCCGAAGATCATTATGGTGATATGGATTTCAAAGTGACCGGCACCAGCGAAGGCATTACCGCGCTGCAAATGGACATCAAAGTCGCCGGAATTAACGCGATGATTTTGCAGGAAGCACTCGAACAAGCCCGCAAAGGTCGGCTGCACATTCTGGAGATTATGAAACAGGCACTCGCCGAACCGCGCGAGGAACTGTCGGAGTTTGCGCCGCGCATCATTACCATCCAGATTCACCCGGACAAAATCCGCGACGTGATCGGACCGGGCGGCAAAATTATTCGGGCAATTACTGAAGAGACAGGAGCGAAAATTGACATCGCTGACGACGGCACGGTGTTGATCGCCACCGCCGACGGCGAAGCGGCACAGGCAGCGGTCGAACGCATTCGCGCTTTAACCGCCGAAGCCGAAATCGGCGAAACCTATATGGGAACGGTCAACCGCATTGTTGACTTCGGCGCATTCGTCGAAATTTTCCCCGGCGTTGACGGACTTCTGCACATCTCTGAAATTTCGGACCGAAGAATCCGCGATGTGCGCGACGAACTCAAAGAAGGACAGCAGGTTCTCGTCAAGTGCATCGGTAAGGAAGGTAATAAAATTAAACTTTCGCGTAAATCCGTTTTAGACGAAGAAAAGGCGAAAACGACTGAGCAGTAAAAAAAAGGAGCGCGGACGGCTCGTCCGCCAAACGCCAGCGCAGCGAGGCGTTGTCTTCGTTTTTCTATGTGAAATTCACTGATGACGAATGTAACTTCGCTGTCGCTCGTTGGCGGACGAGCCGTCCACGCTCCGTTTTAAATCCAAAATCTTAAATTATTATTATCTCTGTAGTTTAGTGATAATTTTCAGGCGGAAACTGTTCCGCCTTTTTTTTATTTAAAAAATCACCAAAAATTTGGAAGACTATCTTTATTCAGTGTTTCTTTTTGGTGGACGGCTGGTATTATCTTCGGAAAAGTGATAATAATATCAAAAACAGTGTGCAATTCTGACGACTTTTTGGTATAGTTGCCGGTAAATCTCGATAGGGCAAGATAAACAGGTCAATCTGAGACTTGTAATTGTGTTGTATCTGACACAGATCAAAGTTCATCCAGGAAAAATTAAGGAAATGAAAAATTTTAGAATAAGATTTGTTCTTTCGGTTATGACGACGTTTTCAGTGTTGATGGCGGTGACAATGGCAAATGCCGCGCCGGTCAAATTTAATCAAGTCGTGCAAGTTATTAACGCGAAACCGGGGAAAGCCAACACCGGCAATTTTTCGCAATTACGGTTGGTCGGCGGCGATGTCTCCGGAGACGATAAAGACGGCGACGAGAGTTCCGGTAAAAATAAAACAGCCGCGCCGCCGCAAGATGATCGCGTCATTATCGAAACGAGATCGGAAATTGTCGAAGACGACGTTTGCGACTGCGAACAGCCTCAAATTGTCGGCAAAAAGTTTCCCTACTACGCATTATTGGGTCTGGCGGCGGTTCCGCTGCTTTTTTTAATACCGCGTGGTAAAGACAAAAACACGCCGACTCCGACTCAAACACCGCCCGGTTCGATGAGTCCGACGATGACCCCGACCCCGAATGATATGACTCCGACCCCGACTCCAACGATGTCGCCGACTCCGCCGGAAACCGTGCCGGAACCGATGACGCTGCTGCTGTTCGGAACCGGACTTGCCAGTATCGGTTTGGCGGCACGCAGAAAATTCGGCAAAAAAGATTCCGATGAAATTGAATAATAAAATTTGTCGGGCGAAATAGATCAATCGTTTATGGAAAAAATGCCGTCGTCAAAACATTCGACGGGCATTAGATCGAAGCAAAATTAAAAATTGCTTGCAAAAAATTAGAGGAAAGAAGATGCGAAACATCAAATACAATATTCTGTTTGTGATCGGTTTGATTTTAACACTGAGTTTTTCGACGGTTTTCGCCGCCGATAAAAAAGACACGAAGAGACCGAAAAACACGGGTACTTTGACTATCAGAACCACACCGGTTTCATACCCGGTGAAGATTGACGGGCAGCTCGTCGGGATGAGCGGAGTCAACACGCCGTCGGAATTTTACCTGACACCGGGTTTTCATCAACTCGATGTCGAAGGACCCGACGGCAAAAGATATTCCAAACAGATCGAGATCAGAAAAGATGTCAAAAATTGCATTTGTCTGAAAATTGTTGAAGAAACGACGAGTCGGGCGTGTCCGTATAATATTCAGCTTGACGGACCGCAAAGCGTCATTGAAGGCGATTTGATTACGTTTGCATCTTTTAATACCGTCACGACGGGCGCGATTCCGGTGCTTTACAATTGGGCGATTTCGCCGAATAATGTCAACGTGACCAGCGGGCTCGGAACGCCTTCGATTACAGTTGATACGACCGGAATGGGCGGACAAACGATCACCGCCGATCTCGATGTCAACGACGGCGTGTATGACGCGACTTGCCGCCAGAGAATTTCGGTGCCGACCATTGTTGAGAAGAAACCGCTGCCGCCGTCGCCGCGCAAATTTGACGAATTCCAGTCACTTGCCTTTGACGACGACAAAGCCCGACTCGACGCTTTCGCCATCGAACTGCAAAATAATCCTGATTCGCAGGGCTATATCATTATGTATCAGGGAACCGACAAACTGAGCATCAAGACGCGCAATGTTGATAAACTCAGCAAACGCACGCTCGATTATTTAGTCAAAACACGCGGTCTTGATCCGCGCCGCATCGTTATCACGAATTGGGGAACCCGCGCTCAAACGATGTATGAATTGTGGATTATTCCGCCGGGAGCGCAGCCGCCCGTGCCGCAGTAAAAAGCTGCAAATTTGAATTTATCAGGACGGCTTCGGTCGTCCTTTTTTTTGTTTTGTCCTTTGTCCTTTTTTGTTTGTTCGTTGTAAAATCAACGCTTTGACATAATTTTACGCTTCTGTTTTTTCATCAACATCAATGTTCTAAAGAATCTGTACCAAAATAACAAAGGACAAAAAACTAATTATGACAGCACCAAATATCGAAACAATCGTATCGCTTTCAAAACGGCGCGGATTCGTTTTTCCCGCCTCGGACATTTACGGCGGCTTGGGAAGTTCGTGGGATTACGGCTCGCTCGGCGTGGAACTTGCAAACAACATCAAACGCAGTTGGTGGCGATGGCTCGTCCACGAACGCGACGACATCGAAGGCTTGGATTCTTCGATTATTCAAAACCGCAATGTCTGGAAATACAGCGGACACGAAACGACTTTCAGCGATCCGCTGGTCGATTGCCGCATTTGCAAAGGCAGATTTCGGCTTGATAAATTACAGGATGTCGTCTGCACGAAACACCCTTCAGTTCATCCGGGCGAAGATAAAGAATGCGATTTGACCGATGCGCGTGAGTTTAATCTGATGTTCAAAACGACCGTCGGCGCGATTTCATCTGACGAAGACGAATCAGCCTTGGCATATCTCAGACCGGAGACGGCACAGGGAATTTTTATCAATTTCAAAAATGTGCTGGATACTTCGAGAAGAAAACTTCCGTTCGGCATCGCGCAGATCGGCAAAGCATTTCGCAACGAAGTCACGCCGGGAAATTTTATTTTCCGCACACGCGAATTCGAGCAGATGGAAATGGAATATTTTTGCAAACCGGAAGAAGCACCCGGAATTATGCAGGAATTTATTGATGAGTTTCAAAAATGGTTCAACACTTTGGGAATTTCATCGGAAAATTTGAAATTGTATGAACAAACTAAAGAAGAACTCGCGCATTACGCCGAACGAACGGTTGATATTTTATACCGCTTTTTCCCCGAACGCGCCGACGAGGAAAAACAGTTCGACGAATTGATGGGAATCGCCAACCGCAAGGATTTCGACCTAAAAGCGCACTCGAAAAAACCGGAAGACGCGGAAGGCAAACGAATAAACAGCGATTCGACTGAAGATCTATCGTATTTCGACGAAGCGACAAAACAGCGTTTTTATCCGTATGTCATCGAACCGGCGGTCGGTGTCAATCGAACTCTGCTTGCCGTTTTGATGGACGCTTACACGGAAAAAACAAACGATAAAGGCGAAACGCGCGTTATTCTAAAATTAAAACCCGAACTCGCGCCGATCAAAGTTGCCGTTCTGCCGTTAGCCAAAAACAAACCGGAAATCGTTGCAATGGCAAAGGATTTGAAAAAACAATTATTGCCCGCGATGCGAACCGTTTACGACGACACCGGCGGCATCGGCAAACTTTACGCGCGGCAGGATGAAATCGGCACGCCGTTCTGCGTCACAGTTGACCACGAAAGTTTAGAAGATAACGCCGTAACCGTCAGAGATAGAGATACTTGGGAACAGGAGCGGGTTTCATTTGCTGAGTTGAAGGGATATTTGCAAAAGCGTTTGAGCTAAAATATTGGCGGTGAAAATGTAGGGGCGATGGCTTGTCCTCGCTCGTTCGTTTGATTGCTCAAGCGGCGGGCGACCACAAGCGATCGTCTCTACAATCATTTGAATTAAATGAATTTACCCAAAAAAGTCATCAAACTTGCCGAAATCGTCAAGCAAAACGGCGGACGTGCGATGCTCGTCGGCGGCTGTGTGCGCGACGGTTTGATGAATATTGCGCCGAAGGATTTCGATTTGGAAATCTACGGCATCGAACCGCCGAAACTAAGGGGAATTCTCGACGGATTCGGGAAAGTTGATGCAGTTGGCGAAGCGTTCACGGTTTACAAAATCGGCGATGATTTGGATGTCGCGCTGCCGCGCCGCGAACGAAAAACCGGGCGCGGACACAAAGGTTTCGTTGTCGAAGGTGACCCGAATATGTCTTTTGCCGAAGCCGCCAAACGCCGCGATTTTACGATCAACGCGATTATGCAAGACGCGCTGACCGGCGAGATTATTGATCCTTTTAATGGACGAAAAGACATCGAAAACAAAGTTCTGCGTGTCGTTTCAAAAGAAACTTTCGCCGAAGATTCGCTTAGAGTGTTGCGGGCGGCGCAGTTTGCGGCGCGGTTTAATTTTACGATTGATGCGGAAACCGTTGAGATTTGCCGCACAATTGATTTAACCGATCTGCCGAAGGAACGCATTTGGGGCGAATTCGAAAAACTGCTTTTGAAATCAGCCACACCGTCCGTCGGGTTGCAGTATTTTTATGATTTGAATGTGGCGAATCAACTGTTTCCCGAACTCGTCGCACTCGTCGGCGTGCCGCAGGAAGCGGAATGGCATCCTGAGGGAAATGTTGACGTGCATACGCTGATGGTCGTTGACGAAGCGGCAAAATTGATTGACGATTTGCCATACCCGAAAAAAGTGACGGTGATGCTGGCGGCAATCGCGCACGATTTCGGGAAACCGGCGACGACGAAGTTTTTTGACGGTCGCTGGCGTTCACACGCGCACGACGAAGCCGGTGTCGCGCCGACGATTTCATTTTTGGACACGCTCGGAATTTATACGATCAACGGTTTCGACGTGCGCGAACAAATCATCCAACTCGTCCGTTACCATTTGCTGCCGGGAATGTTTTACAAATCTCAGCCGGGGGACGGAGCATTTCGCAGGTTAGCGCGAAAGGTCGAGCCGGATTTGCTGTACCGAGTTTCCAAAGCCGATTCTTTGGGCAGAAACCCGGATTGGCTGCCGCGTGAAAAATGGTTCGACGCGAAAGCGCAGGAATGGTTTATCGAACGTGTGAGAAATTTACAGATCGAAAACAAAGCCCCCGAACCGCTTTTGATGGGCAGACATTTGATCGAACTCGGTTTAAAACCATCGAAAGAATTCGGCGACATAATTCAAGCGGTGTACGAATTACAGCTTGACGGCAACATTACGAACGTCGAGGATGCGATAGCGGAAGCGGAAACAATAATCGGCGGCAAATGAAAATATTAATCAAAATCTTGTTTTTTGTTCTCTTTGCCGGTTTTCTGCTTCACCGGCAGGATGTCAACACCAAAATTGAGGAAACCTTCACGGCATTTACGATTGATGCAAAAACGGCGAACATCGAATTTTATTGGAAAAACGGGACGGGCGAGAATTTCGGCAGTCTTGAAAATCTCAAACAACACGCCGCTAAGCAGGGCAAAAAACTGCGGTTTGCGATGAACAGCGGAATGTATCAGGAAGACCGTAAACCCGCTGGATGCCGCAACGCTCTTTACCTCGACGGCTTTGTTTCGAGAATGTATGCGCCGGAAGAAAATATCACACAGACGGACGGAAATTTCGGCGTGATTATCGGAATTACCGAGTAAAATGAGTTAGAATTGAGTGAAACAATTTTGAACTGTCGGAGATTTCGTCGCGGCGGTTAATTATTTACAAAGTTACAAAAATTCCAACGGCAATGTCGGCTGCGTCGGTTTTTGCTGGGGCGGTTCGATGGCGAATCAGCTTGCCGTCAACGCGGCAAACTTAAAAGCGGCAGTGGCTTTTTACGGCGGACAGCCGAAAGCGGAAGAAGTGACGAAAATAAAAGCCGCCGTTCAGCTTCATTACGCCGGTCTCGACGGACGAATTGATGCGGGAATTCCGGCGTATGAAGCGGCGTTGAAGAAAAATAATGTGAAATACGAACTGTATATGTATGAAGGTGTCAATCACGCTTTTCACAACGATACGAACGAAGCGCGTTACAACGCCGAAGCCGCGAAACTCGCGTGGGGACGGACGATAAAATTTTTGACTGAAAATTTGTCAGAGCAGAAAAAAGATAAAAAAGCCGAATGAGTTGGTTGAAAAAAATGGCGGTGGACATCTCGCCGCTCAAAATATCGCGCGATTATCGGCTGCTCTTTTTCGGTCAGCTTGTTTCTTTTTTCGGTTCGATGATGACGTTTATCGTCGTGCCGTGGCAGATGTATCAACTGACGCAATCAAGCGCGATGGTCGGTTATCTCTATCTCGCCGAATTCGTGCCGATGGTGTGTCTTGCCTTCATCGGCGGCGCATTGGCTGACGCGCTCGACAAACGGAAGATGCTGCGCCTGACGGAAATCGGGCAAACTTCCGTGACGGCGATTTTATTAATCAATTCGCTGCTGCCGAATCCGCATATCTGGCTGTTGTTTGTGGCGGTCGCGCTTCACGCGGGTTTTGCGGCGATTCAGCGTCCGGCGTTTGAATCTTTTATTCAAAAAATTATTCCCAACGATTTGATGTCGGCGGTGATGGCGTTGAATTCGATTCGGTACAGCTTCGGCGCGATTATATCCCCGGCGATTGCCGGAATTATCGCCACGCAGTTTTCTCCGGCAATTGCCTATACGATTGATTTGTTCACATTTATCGCGTCGCTGATCGCCGTATTTTTGCTAAATGTCGTCGCGCCGCCCGAAAACGCCGAACGTCCGAGTTTGCAAAGTATCATCAAAGGCTGGAAGTACGCGCTGAGTCGGCAGGAATTGACGGGAACATATTTGATTGACATCGGCGCGATGTTTTTTGCGATGCCGCAGGCATTATATCCGGCACTTGCGGGAATTTACGGCGACAGATACGTCGGTTTTTTCCCGGCGGCGATTGCGGCGGGTGCGCTTTTGGCAAGTTTGACTTCCGGCTGGACGAAAAATGTTCACCGGCACGGGTTGCTCGTGACGACTGCGGCGATTTTGTGGGGCGTGGCGATTGCCTTTTTCGGAATGTCAGACAGCCTCGTGTTTGCGCTGTTGTTTCTCGGCGCGGCTGGTTTTTGTGATATGATTTCGGGCATTTTTCGCGGTTCGATCTGGAATCAAACGATCCCGAATTTTCTGCGCGGACGGCTCGCCAGTATCGAAATGATGTCATACTTGACCGGACCGATGCTCGGAAGTGCTAAAATGGGTATTGTCGCCGAACATTACGGCGTAAAAACGGCGATTGTTTCCGGCGGAATCTTATGCGTCGCGGCGGTCGGAATGACGGCGGCTTTTTTGCCGAAATTTCTCAAATATGACGGGCGCGAAGGCGTTAAACAAAAGGAAATCGAAGAAGCACAGAACCGGGCGGTCAACGATTTGAAATTTCAATAAATTTGGAATAGAAGGAAACTTAAATGGCTATTTTAAAAAAGCGGCAAATCGAAATTTTGTCGCAGTTAAATGAACAGGAATTGGCAGAATATGTGGCGACACTGCCGATTGAACCGGAAGATTTGGAAGAACTTTTCTACTACATCCGTTCACGCTTTAAGACGCAGTTGTGTGACCACACATCAAAATTTACAATGCAGTATCTGGTTGATAACCATCTGCCGTTTCCGAAAATCATCTCGTGGCTTAACGAAAACGGCGGTTATTGCGACTGCAAAATTTTGGAAAATATCGAAACCGAATGGAACAAAGCAATGTAACGTAGTCGTCCCGACTGCTGTACTATGCGTATGTCGGCAAAAATTTCGGCGGTTTCCGCGCCTTGGTTGCCTGCTCGAAAGCGTAGGCGATTTTTATCAGCGTCGGTTCGGCAAAGGCGCGTCCGAAAAAGGTGACACCGACGGGCAATTCCTGCACGTAGCCCGCCGGGATGGTGATGCTCGGATAACCGGAAACCGCCGCGAGACTCGTCAAACCTTCAAACACGCCGCAGTCGCCGTTGACGAGATCGGTCATCCACGCCGCTCCGCCCGACGGGGCGATGAATGCGTCCAACTTGTTTTTGCTCATTACCGCATCAATGCCCTGTTCCTGCGTGTAAAGTTTGCTTTGCAATAAAGCTAAACGGTAGGCGCGGTCATTCAAATCGGCTTTCTCCTGCGCCTGCAAAAAGATTTCCTGCCCAAAATACGGCATTTCTTTGGCGGCATTGACTTTGTTGTATTCGATCAAATCCGCCAGAGTTTTATATTTTCCGCCGCGTCCTGTCAGATATTTGTTCAAATCTTCCTTGAATTCATAGAGCAAAACCTGATATTCCGCATCGCCGAACTTGTCGAGATTTTCAAACTCAATATCAATCAAAGTTGCGCCGCCGTCTTTCAAAACCTTCAATTGCGGTTCGACAACGGCATCAATTTTGGCATTTCTGCCGAATGTCTGCCGACCGACACCGATTCGCATATTTTTTAAGCCGTCTTTTTGTAAAAACTTTGTGTAATCCGTTTCGCCTTTTGACGCTTGTGAAGTGATCGAATCATTTTTGTCGTTTCCAACCAAAATACTCAACAAAATCGCCGCATCCGAAACGGTTCGCGCCATTGGTCCTGCTGTATCCTGACTATGTGCAATCGGAATGATTCCCGAACGCGAAACTAAACCCAAAGTCGGTTTCAAACCGACGATGCCGCACGTCGCCGACGGACAAATAATCGAACCGTCGGTTTCCGTGCCGATGCCGATTGCCGCGAGATTTGCCGCGATTGATGCGCCTGTTCCCGCGCTTGAACCGCACGGATTTCTGTCTAAAATATACGGATTATGCGTTTGTCCGCCGCGTCCCGACCAACCGCTCGAAGATTTTGAGGAACGAAAATTCGCCCATTCGCTCAAATTTGTTTTGCCGATAATCACTGCGCCCGCACGTCTCAATTGTTGGACGATGAAAGCGTCGTTTTTCGGAGTCGGTGCGTCAATTAACGCCAAACTTCCGGCGGTCGTTTTCATTTTATCGGCGGTGTCAATATTATCTTTGATCAAAATCGGGATGCCGTGTATCATCGAGCGAATTTTGCCGTTTTTGCGTTCTTTGTCCATTTCGTCGGCGATTTTCAGCGCGTCGGGGTTGGTTTCGAGAACGGAATTGAGTTTTGGGTCAATCTCTTTTATTCTCTGTAAATAAAGTTCAATAAGTTTTCGCGCGGTCAACTCGCCCGATTTCATTTTCGCTTGTAATTCATTGATCGTTATTTCTTCAATTGGCATATTCGACGACGTTTGAGCGTTGGCATTTTTCAAAAAGGTCATCGCGGTCAAACCTGCCGCGCCGAACTGCAAAAATTCACGGCGATTTTGGTTGTTGGTGTTCATATTTTGATGGTTGGAAAATTAAAGATTTACATAATTTATAGCGCACAATTGGATAAAATCCAATTGCACTCTTTTGGCAGAGAGAAAAAATTGCTTTGATTTTGCGGCATTTCTGAAATAATCAACCAATTGCCGCCATAGAATTTGCTATTTTGAGAGGCGTTCGTGTAAACATATTTTATGAATTTACAAATTCTTTTGGAGAATTAAGGCGGATGAAGAATTCGCAGAGTTATTTGATGTGCGTCATCAGCGGTCTGCTGCTCGGTTTATCGGTGCCGAGTTTTTCTTTTGCTCCGCTCGGATTTCTGGCTTGGGGGTGGCTCGTGCCGCTTCTATTTGAACTCGAAAAAACGGAAAAATTTACTGCATTTGTCGCGCGTTCGCTTGTTTCCGTCGGCATCGGATTTACGATCATCACGCTGTGGGTAGTCAACGCTTCGGTTATCGGATTGTTCGCTTCGATGCTGATGGGAATTGTCGTTTGGACGATTCCGCTCATCTGTTTTTTTTTCGTGCGGCGTTTTTTAAGTTGGAAAATTGCGCTCTGGTCGCTGCCGTTTGTGTGGACGGCTTGGGAATGGCTTTATCATTTGACCGAATTTTCGTTCGGCGCGGTGCGGCTCGGTTACACCCAGGCTGACTTGATCTGGATTATTCAGTTTGCCGACATCACCGGCGCGGAAGGCGTAACCTTTTGGCTCGTGCTGCTCGATGTCGCGCTCTTTGTTTTTATTGAAAAACAACTTTCCAACACGAATGCAAAGTTTAATTTAGCGACGTTGCTGACAAAAAACGCGCTTCCGGCGGTACTTCTTTTTGTATTACCGCTCGGTTATGCGGCTTTTGTTTTTCTCAAAACGCAGCCGCCGGAAAAGGAAATCACGGTTTTTGCCGTGCAGCCGAACATTTCGCCGTTTGCTGATTATTCGGAGAAAAATTTGCCGAATATTTTCGGCAAACAACTCGCGCTGACTAGCAAGGCTCTCAAAAACGAAACGCTGGATTTGATTTTGTGGAACGAAGTCGCCGTGCCGTATATTCTCTCTGACGATGACGGCGCAAATGAGTATTTGGCGAAACAAATCAAAAAATGGAATACCCCTGTTTTAACCGGATTGATTGAAGTCAGAAATTATGCCGACAGCGAACCGCGTCCGCTATTGATGGAAGCGCAAAATCGCCGGACTGAATTTTTTAATGCCGCCGCATTGTTTCAGCCGTCGCAGATTCAAGACAATAAGCTGCCGATAAATTTGGCGGATTTATATTTAAAACGCCGTTTGATGCCGTTTCTCGAACACGTTCCGTTTTCCGACCGTTTTCCGCCGGTCGCTGATTGGATGATTCCCATCGGCACGCGCCCGCGTTTGAGTTACGGCGAAACGGCGCAAACTTTTGATTTTCAAACCAAAGACGGCGCGACGGTTCGTGTCGGGACGATGATTTGCTACGAGAATTTGTACCCGGAGATGTCCGCCGAACTCGTTCGCAGCGGGGCGCAATTTTTGACGGCGATTACTAACGAAGGATTTTTCGCCGGTTCGCAAGGACAATATCAGCTTGCCGCGTTTTCGCGTTTTCGCGCCATTGAAACGCGACGCGCCGTCGTTCGGGCGGCGGCGACCGGAATTACGAGAGCTACCGACAAATTCGGGCGCGTGACGGCGGAAGTTCCGGCGTGGTCGGAACAAATTTTGGCGGCGCGAATCGCTCTTTCCGACGAACAAACGCTTTATGTTCGCTTCGGTGATTGGCTGCCGATAAGTTGCTGTTTGATAAGTATTTTGCTAGTATCTGCAATAATCCGGCAGGTAGTTACTCGTAAAAGATAAAGAATTCCCAAAGAAATTTGTTTCAAAAACTCACTCGCCGGAGGCTTGATCAAACTAAACTTGAAGCAAAATTACTTACATTCAATATGCGATTTCTTCTTCCAATCTCTCGTTTTAGACTCAAATTATCCGTTATTTTATATATTTCGGCTTTTACCGCAGTTTGTTTCGGACAAGTGGAACTGAAATCAGAGGACAAACGCGATCAAACGAGAACCATCGCGCAGGAATCAATTGCAACTGCCGTCAAACTGCTTTCGGAAGAAAAAACGATTTCCAAACAGCAAGGGGTTTTGCTGTTGGAAAACGGTCGGAAACTTGCCCGTGAAAGCCGCGACGAACGGCTCGAAGCGACGGCTTTGAGATTTTTGCAGTCGGCTGCAATCAACAGCAGCGAGGCTGACAAATCAATCGAATACGGCAAAGCGGCGATTCTTCTGTTGACAGGTGAAGAAAACAAATATCAGCGGGCGGCAATCAATGAATCAATCGGCGCGGCACTCGTTTTGATGGGCGAATACGATCAAAGCATTAAAGTTTTGACGGAAACGCTTGTCCAATCAAAAGAATTCGGCGATGATGCGCTGCAAGTAAATGTTTTGCTGGATTTGAGTTACGCTCATTTATACTCGAATGACTCGCCGAAAAGTCTGGAGCTTGCCGATCAAGCATTTCAAATGGCGAAAAGGCTCGGCGATCAAAATCTTCAAATCAAATCGTTGATAACATTCACCGAAATTTATGTTGACCGCGAAGAGCCTTTTAAAATACTCGAAACGGCAAATCAGGCTATTTCGCTCGGAGAAGAATCGGGAATTTCTTTGGCGAACATTTTCAGCAACATTTACACCAACATCTCAATCGCTTACAGCTATCAGGGACAGTTACAAAAAAGTCTGGAGTATGACCAACAGGCACTCGATTTCGCTCAAAACTCGACCGGCAACAAATTTGATGAAGCGATGTGCTTGATAAATCTTGCTAAAGACTATTTCAATTTGGGTCAAAATACGCGCTCGATGAGTTATACGCGGCAGGCGATTTCGGTATTGAACACGCTTCATTATAAAACCGCGACAAGGGTTAATCTGGATTTACAGGGCGGCATTTATATGGGTGTCAGGAATTACGAAAAGGCAAAAGAAACAGTCAACGCCGCGCTGAAACTCGCGCAGCGTGACACGCCAGTTGATTTAACGCGGATCAGAAACAGTTATTTTACACTCGGTTATATTGAAAGAATGCTCGGTCATCAACAATTTGCGCTCGACAATTATCTGAAATCGTTGGACATCGGTAACGAAATGAAGATAAAAAGATCGGCACTGCGTTCTTTGATCAATGTTTCCGATATGTATTTCGAATTGTTAAAGCCGGAAAAAGCCGGTGAAACAGCCGACGAAGCACTGGAAACGGCGCGAACAATCGGCGACCGAATTACCGAATCGGACGCACTTTACAATCTCGCCCGCGTCCGCCGCACTCAAAAAAATCCCGCTGCCGCGCTTCATTTAATTGAAGATTCGATAAAAATTGTCGAGTCAACCCGCGCTGAGTTAGTCGGACGGGAAGACCTCACTACTTATTTTTCGATTGTCCAAGATAAATATGATTTTTATATTTCACTATTATTGGAATTGGAGAAACATCCGGAAAACAGACAGTTCGGCGCGTTGGCGTTCGCCGTCAGCGAGAAATCGCGCGGACGCGGACTGCTCGATTTGCTCGCCGAATCTTCGATTGACGTTTCATCCAGCATCAGCCCCGAAATGAAGGAACGGAAACGCAATGTCAACGCGAAATTGTCGAAACTTCAAACGCAGTTAATCGGGCTTAAATCGGCGGAAAAACCGGATGCAAAATTCATCAGTGAAACACAGAACAAGATCGTCCAAGCCGATAATGAGCGCGAAAAACTCGAATCGGAAATCAAGCGCACCAATCCGCGCTACGCCGAACTGAAACATCCGACGACGATTGATCTGGCACAAACGCAAAAACTGCTCGACGACCAAACTGTTCTGCTCGAATATCAAACCGGCGCGGACGCTTCATTTTTGTTCGCCGTCGGCAAAAATGAATTTCAAATTGTGTGTTTGCCGGATGAGAAAACTCTACGTGCTTCAATCAAAACGCTGCATCGCAGTATTTCGACACCGGCACGAACTAATCTGGCGAATTATTTGGTTACGGGACGCGAATTATATACCACATTACTTGCGCCGATTGAAAATTTACTAAAAACGAAAACGAAAATTATAGTCGCCGCCGACGGCGCGTTAAATTATCTGCCGTTTGAAGTTCTGCTCAGAAATAATCAGAACGCAAATTTTGGCAAACTGCCGTATTTGGTGCGAGATTTTGAAATTTCCTATACGCCTTCAGCCAGTGTGCTGGCAAATCTCAAAAATTATGATGCGGCGAAACCGAACAAGTCGTTTCTCGCTTTCGCCGCGCCCGATTACGACACGAAAACGGAGAATCAAAATCCGCTTTCTACTCAAAACACGCGCTCGGTTTTGGATGATAACCGCGCTTGGAACTTAACCGATTTGAAATTTGCCAAAGTGGAGGCGACGCGCATCGCCAAACTTTTTCCTGACGGACAAGCCGACGTTTTCACCGGCACGGAAGCAACCGAAGAACGTGCCAAATCAAACGATTTATTGAGCCAGTACCGTTATCTGCATTTTGCCGTTCACGGTTTGATTGACGAAAATCAGCCGCAGTTTTCGAGTCTGATTTTGACGTTGCCGAAAGCGGACAAACAATCGGACATTCAAAATCCAAAATCTAAAATCGAAGAAGACGGTCTGCTGCAAACGACGGAGATTTTCAACTTGAAACTGCGGGCGGATCTAGTAACGCTTTCGGCGTGTGAAACCGGCTTGGGACAGGAATTGCGCGGCGAAGGACTCGTCGGGTTAACAAGGGGGTTTTTCTACGCCGGAACGCCGTCGGTGCTGGTCAGTTTGTGGAAGGTTGACGACGCTTCGACCGCCGAACTGATGACTTCATTTTACGAAAATCTGCGTAAAAATGACGGACGCGACAAAGCCGCCGCACTGCGCGAAACACAGTTAAAAATGATTAACGAAAATCGTTATTCTCACCCGTTTTACTGGGCATCATTCATTTTGCAAGGCAAACCGAATTCCAATTTTTAAGGTTTATTTACCGATTTCGATGATGACCGGATATTCGGCAACTGACTGTGAACCGGACGATAATTTGAAACGGTAATTTCCGGTTTTCAAAGCCGTCCGCGAAATCGTCAAAGTGAAATTTCCCATTGCGTCTTTTCGCAAACCGCCGCCGCGCCAAACGGTTTTGCCTGCGCCGTTGAGAAGTGATGCCTGATAAATCGGAAATTCCGCGCGTCCGGCAGCGTTTAAAATCAGCACGACTGATTTTGCGGCGTTCGGAACGATTAATTTATTCGCCGATTGTTCGCTGGAACGGACGACCGCATCGGAAGGGAAAACGTCATAAATCGGCGTGTTGACGGCGACCAGCGAATTGTCGGGTTTGTCCGGCGGAGATTTTTGCGGATTCGGTGGTGGTGTTTCAATGCGCGTCTGTTTCTGCTGTTTGACGCGTTCGATTTCGGTTTGAAGCTGCGCGATTTTACTTTGCAAATCTTCTTTTTCCGCGTGTGATTTATTTTTTTCGTCGTCGGCGATGTCAGAATTTTGTGCCGATTGTTCGAGTGTTTTTAGACGCTCTTCGGAAGATTGTTTTTGCTGTTCGAGTTGGGCGGCAAGTTGTAAATTTTCATTTCGCGCCTGCCACGCGATAAAAGCCGCAATTCCGGTAAATAGCAAAAGCAGCGCGGCAACCGCCCAGCCGAATGTATTAAAATAATAAGGCTTTTTGATTGACGGAAAGATTCGCGTAAAGAAATTCGGCTGGCGTTTTTTCTCAACGATGCGCGGTGCGAAAGATTTCCAAGCCGCATCAATTTCATTTTTGGCGGCGACGGTTTCGCCGATTTCGGCGGGAGCGAAAAAGGCGTAAAAATCTTGAAATCGATCTAAACACGAATCGCAATTTGAGAGATGCCGGCGCAGCGGCACGAATTTGTCGGCGGAAATCGCCGCATTGCCGGTTTTTTCTGTAATGAACGATTTATTTTCGATCAAACGCATAAAATCTTCGTCGTGCAGATGTTCGCCGACTGCCGCGCCGTTTGATTCCGCACGTTCATAATCACTCAACATCGCTTTTAATTTTTTTTCCGGTGTCATTTTTCCGTATTTTCCGATAAGTGCTTTTGTAATTTACCGCGTGCCTGAAAAACGTGCGCTTTGACCGTGTTAATTGAAATTCCGAGTGCGGCGGCGATTTCCGTGTTCGACATTTCGCGGACGATTTTCAGATAAAAAACACGGCGCATTTGTTCGGGCAATTCATTCATTGCGCGTTGAAAATGCCGTTCGCGTTCATTTTTGAGCAAGTTGTCGAGCGGCGATAAAACATCGGCGGCGATTTTTTCCAACAGATTTTTTTCATCATCCGCGCTTTCGAGTTCAACTAAAATTCCCGCCCGCTTGCCGGCTTTGCTCTTTTCCAGATGATTGCGAAAAGCGTTCAGAGCGATTCGGTAAAGCCACGCTTCAAAATCACTCGCCTGACGGAGTGACTCCAAATATTGATAGACAGAAAAAAACACTTCTTGGGTTAGTTCGAGCGCGTCGTCGGGCGATATTTTTTTTCGGATAAAGAAAAGTCGCGTCCGCGAAAAGTATCGTTCGTAAAGACAACGGAAATAGAAATCGTTCTCAAGTCCCTGTTTCAGCGCACTGATAATTTCTTCAATTGTTTCCGGGCAATTTCTCATTTGGGAGCATCTGTCTGTTGAATCAACCTAAAAAAAATAATCATTAGCTAAATAGTGAGATAATGCCTTATTTATAAGGCTATTCGAATCAACATTTTATATTCACGGAAGATTTTTTGTCAGCCTGATGATAATTTTATCATTAAAAATTTTGATTTCTCTAAACCTTCCAGAATTTTTTCTGTCATACAAAAAGAAAGACAAAGTTTTTTGTTTGATTTTCTTTATCCGTAAAATTTTCCGTAAATTTTTACGCTGTCGGTGAAACATATTGTTTGACGCAAATTACAGAATGCCTTGTCGCTCTAAAACTACTGAGAAAACAAGATTAAAGAACAAAAGAACTTGAAAAAAATCAGACGTTTATTCAATTTCAACTGAAATGTTTTCAAAACAATCGAATTTTCGCACTAAAAAATTAACTAAAATGTCTAACTTAAAATTTATTAACCGCAACATATTGGTCTTGACTGTTGTCTTTTTGTTTGCCGGATTATTTACCGCTAATCAAAAAGTCTTTGCCGGGGCACCCACCGCACAAGGCGGTGTACCTTGCCCTCCGGAAGGCTGTCGCGCTCAGCAAGGCAAACCTACGTTACTCGGCAGTAAACAGAAACCGGAACACTCTGATAGGCAATTGGCAGCGGCACAGTTTAGAAATCAACATAATCAACCGCCGAGCAACGGATTTAGCAGCGGAGAAACGCCGACGCGGACAGGCATTTCGTATTATTTATCAATCTTCTTTTTGCTCGGCGGAATCTGGACACTGATGATTCTAGCTTGGCACCGGTTCGCTAAAAGTATCAGGCAAAACGGAAAAATAGTGCCGAAATTATTAGGAATCGCGCTCAAACCGTCGTTCGCGCTTTCAGCTTTGGGATTTTTATTTCTGGCAATGATTGTCACTAGCGTTTTGACCAATCCGACCGGCGTTTCCGCTGAAAAAAGAGCGAAACTCGACAAATCGAAAATGACGGGCGTGATGAATGCGGCAAATAAGCCCGTTTTCAAAACGAGTCAGCAAATCGGCGGCAGCGGAATCACGCAAATCGGTTCGCCTGTCTTTGACGCGGCGGGCAATCGCTACGTGCGCGGCGGTTTCACCCGCACTTTGACCATCGGCGCGACGACGCTCACCGCCACCAATGATTTCGATTTATTCCTTGCCAAATACGACGCGAACGGCGATGCGCTGTGGGCGCGACAGGCGAGCGGCGCGACGAGCGGAGTTCCCGACACGCTCGCCGTCGAAGGCGCGACGGCTTTAGCGATTGACGCGGGCGGCAATGTTTATATCGGTGGCTCGTTCGTCAAAACGATTACTTTGCAAGGCGGCGCGAATTCGATTACGCTCAACGACGACGGCGCGGCGGGTATCAATTACGAATCGTTCGTTGCTAAATACGACGTTGGCGGCAATTTGATTTGGGCGAAAGGCGGCGATTCCGGCAGTCCAAAAAATGCTGCCAATCTCGAAGTCGGGCAAAACGGAGTTGACCAGATCGTTTTCGATTCAAACGGCAATCCGTTTGTCGCCGGTTTCGTTTCCGGCAGTCGGTTTCTCGGTGAATCTTTCACAAATTACGGTCAATCGGACATTTTGCTGGCGAAACTCGATCCGGCAAACGGCGCGGTTGTTTGGAAACAAATTATCGGCGGCACGGACGACGACAACGCGCTCGATTTGAAAATTGACGGTACGAACAACCTTTACATTATCGGCAATTACGGTTCAGAATCCATCACGTTTCCGAACGGTGATACTTTTGCCAATCCTGACGATCCGACGGATATGCTGGAAAATTCGACCAATACTTTTATCGCCAAATTCGATTCAAACGGCGATAATTCGATGGTCATTAATCTTGACAACGACGACACGCTTGGCGGTTCAAACATCGCGGTCAACGCGGCAGGCGAAATTTTTCTGACCGGCTATTTTTTCGATTCGGCGACATTCGGGGATTTTACGCTGACCGAAACGGAAGGCGGCACCGATGACACTCAAGCGAGTGTCGGCGGTTACATTGCGAAAATGGACGCGAATGGCGATTTTGTGTGGGCGCAGGAATTCGGCGGCATCGGCGAATCTCTCGCGCTCGACGGCGCGGGCAGAGTTTACGTCGTCGGCACATTTTACGATACCGGCGTATTCGGCGCGGGAACGGCGAACGAAGAATCTCTGGCGAGTTTCGGCGGCGAAGATTTATTTGTCGCACGTTATGAAACAAACGGAAATTTCGAGTGGGCAAAGCCGATTGCTTCGACCGGAATTGACGGTCAAATCGCCATCGGTAACCCGGACGACCCGAACAGCGCGACTGAAAACACTTATAATCCGCTCGGCATTGCATACAATCCGGCGCGGCAAACAATGTTCGTTTCCGGCGATTTTCAGGGAACTATCTCGCTCGACTGCATCACTCTGCAAACTCCCGGCACCAGCCTTCAATCATATCTCGCCGAACTGAGCGCGGATAATGAAGCCGTAAACTGCCGCATCTGGAACGGTTTGGACGATGACGACAACAATTGGGATTCGACCGACAACTGGAACGGCGGAATCACTCCGAATAATAATGAAAGCGTTTATATTCCATACACCGGCAATAGTTTTGACAATCCGACCTATAATCCGGCGGCACCCAAATTCTTTGATAATTTAACGGTTGCCGACGACCGGACGCTCACTCTCGAAAAGAATTTTACAATGAACGGAAAACTCTGGCTGACCGGCGGAATAGTCAACGCGGGCGCGGACAGAATGATTGATCTGGCTGAGGACGCGACGACTAATCATATTGCTGATTTGGATGGCTCTGGCGGCTATGTGATCGGTAAAATGCGAAAACAGTTCGGTTCAGTCGCTCCGTTCACCTTTACGGTCGGCACGGCGAACGGTTACTCGCCGGTTGACCTTAATCCGCAGGTAGCGGTTGGAAGCCTGCTGGTCGTCAATGCCGTCGAACAGCCGCAACCGCTTTTTGCCGCCACGACCGATCGTCTGAATCGGTATTGGACTTTAGATGCGCTGGGCGAAAGTCCTCTGGTCACAAATTTGACATTTCATTATTTGGAGTCGGATGTGGCGGGGGATGAATCGCTGTTCAAACTTTACAAAATTGACTTTCCCTTTCCGCCGGAAGAACAGACGGCGACGATTGACACGGAAGCAAATACGGCGACGGTAAATAATGTTTCAAACTTTTCCGATTGGACACTGGCAAAACCTATCGCACCGACGGCAGCGACGGCGACCATTGGCGGGCGAGTAATGACCGCAAACGGACGCGGCGCGGCACAGGCGCGGGTCACGCTGACAAACGCAGCGGGCGAATCCCGCTTTGCTGTGACCAATACATTCGGCTACTACAGTTTCGCGGAAACGCCGACCGGAACGAGTTATGTTTTGAGCGTTGTCAGCAAGCGATATAAATTTCCGCAGCCGACGCAGGTTCTGTCAGTCACCACAGACTCCGGCGACATAAATTTCATCGCCGCACAGTAAATCGCCAGGTATTGATCAAGCGTTAACGAAACCGGATTAAAAAAGTCACCGCAAGAAATATCGGACAAGTTCCGGTAATCTTGGCGGTGATTTTTTTACCTCCAATGTTTGTAAAAATCGTCGCTTTCAATAATTCGATTCGCTGTTTTGTTATTTGCAAAATTGGACTTGATGTTACAATTGACTTGATAATCGAATAACCAAACAAACAAACAAACAAAGGAAAATCAAATGTTCAGTAAAATGTTAATAACTATTTTTATCGGTCTTTTTCTATTTCAGGCTTTGACAGTTTACGCAAAAGAAACTGCCGACCGGCAATTCGAAGCGTTAGCGAATAAATATATCGCCGAACTATTGAAAATGAACCCGGAATGGGCGACGAATCTCGGCGAACACTCTTACGATAATCGTTTGAATGATTACAGTTTGGCGGGCGTTAAAAAAGAGCGCGAATTTAACGCCGCTTATCTCGGAAAATTAAAAGCGATTCCGCTTGATAGATTGAACAAAATCAACAACATAGACGCGCGGATTATGCGCGACAATCTCGAATATAATCTTTTTCAGATTGACACCTTGCGCGAATACGAATGGAATCCGATGAATTACAACGTCGGCAGCGCGATTAACAATATGATTTCCCGCGATTTCGCGCCGCTCAAAAAAAGGTTGATAAACGTCAAAGGTCGGCTCGAAGCGATTCCGTCGGTGGTCGCCGCCGCGAAAGCTAATTTGAAAAATCCGCCGCGTGTTTATACTGAAACCGCCATCGCGCAGAATAAAGGCGTGATCGCGCTAATCAAAGGCGATTTGCAGATGTTCGCCGATCAAGGCGGAATGAAAGCCGAACTCGCGCCAGCGCAAAAAACAGCGATTGCCGCCCTTGAAGAATATGGGAATTGGCTCGAAAAAGATTTGCTTCCGCGTTCAAACGGCGATTTTCGTTTGGGCGAGGCGAAATATCGGCAAAAGCTGAAATTCGCACTGTCGTCCGATATGTCGAAGGAAGATTTGCTCAAACGCGCCGAAGCGGATTTGAAAGCGACGCAGGATAGAATGTATGAAGTCGCGCAGCCGCTTTTCAAGAAATATTATCCGAAAGGAACCGAGACAATCAGACTTATTGAAGCGGCTCTCAGGAAATTTATTATCAAATCAGTTCTCGACAAACTCGCCGAATCGCATCCGACCAATGAAAACATTGTCTCGCAGGCGAGCGGTAATTTGAAAGAAACGACCGATTTCGTTCGTAAAAATAATCTCGTCACCGTGCCGACCGAACCTGTGAAAGTAATCGAAATGCCCGAATTTGCGCGTGGTTCGGCAGTCGCTTATTTTGATTCCGCCGGACCACTGGAGAAAAAGAACGAAACATTTTTCACTATTTCGCCGACTCCGAATGAATGGACGGCGGAGCGCAAAGCGTCATTTTTTAAGGAATATAATGATTATATGCTGCAAGATTTGACGATTCACGAAGCAATGCCGGGACATTATCTGCAAATAATGCACTCGAACCAATTCAAAGCACCGACACCAATTCGCGCACTTTTTTCGAGCGGTTCATTCGTCGAAGGCTGGGCGGTTTACGCCGAACAGTTGATGGCGGAAAAAGGCTACGGCGGCGCGGAAGTCGAGATGCAGCAGTTGAAAATGAAACTGCGCGTAATTATCAACGCCATCATTGACCAGAAAATCCACACCGAAAATATGTCGGAAAAACAGGCGGTTGATTTTATGATGGACGAAGGTTTTCAGGAAGAAGGCGAAGCGGCAGGGAAGTGGAAACGCGCTCAGATGTCGTCAACCCAGCTTTCGACTTATTACGTCGGTTCGGTCGAAGTCAACGATTTGCGAAAGGCTTATGAGGCGAAACATGAGGGCAAAATTGATCTGAAAACAATGCACGACGAAATGCTTTCATTCGGTTCGCCGCCCGCCAAATATGTGAAAGAAATGATGAATTTGAATTAGAAGATTCTCAAAGTGGAATGATGTAAAGTCAAAAGAGTCGTAAAACATCAATGTTTTACGACTCTTTTTTGTAAATTCCAAACCAAAGCCGCCTCAAGTTTATCAACCCGCGCATCGAGTCTCACTTATTCACCGGCAGTTTTATTGACGGCTGCGGTGCTGAGTCGAAGTTTTTTAGCTTTTCTTTTGTTTCCCTCGTTTGGCTCAATGGCGAAGTGTGATAGAAATTATTGATTTCGTGAAATCTTGTGTAAATGGTTGTTAGGTTAGGAAGCCAGCCAGCTCAAAGCCTCTTCTTCGTCTCTGAAAATTTTTATATCAGTGGAAACTTTGTCGTCCGTTAATAATTCAAACTGTCGTCCGCGCGCGTAATCGCTCAATGTATCCATCAAAAGGGCGGTTCTTCCGTTGCCGAGTTCGTTTTCGAAGGTTCGGAAATCGTGACTTACTTTTCTAACCGATTCTATATTGACACCTTTGAACTCAACTTTGCGGTCGTCAAATAGAAGATTCATTCCCGGTTTCCAAAATTCCCGTGCAACGACATCGGCAAGCATTTCCATATGTCCCTCGACCGAAAAATCATTTTCCGCGATGACTTTTATATAATTTTGGGATTCGATAAACTCGATTGTCCAAGTGTATTTTAATTCGTATCCGTGTTGCATATAATTTTTAGACTGGCATTACCGCCGGTTTTGCGGATATTAATTTTTTTTCCCGATAAAAATTTTAACAGCCGTATAAGCAAACATTCAAAACCACCACAAAATGAAAAGGATTTCACCTTCATTTGATTTTTTTCAAACTTCCTTCGCCGCTGATTTTGCGCGAATTGATTTTGGCGACCTGTTCGGCTTTTTCAAAAACGCGCATAAAATTTCCGCCCAAAACCTTTGTAATATCTTTTTCGGAATAACCGCGTTTGAGCATTTCGTAGGTGACCAGCGGCAAATCTTCCGCGCCGTTCATTCCGGCGGGAAGCGACGGAACGCCGTCAAAATCCGAACCGATGCCGACGTAATCAATGCCGATTAGATTTTTAATGTAATCAATATGGTCAACGATTTTTGTGTATGACGGCAAATAAATCGGGTTTTTGTCGAAAAGTTCGCGCTTGGCGATGTTGAATGCAGGTTCGTCCGTTTTATATTTTTCTCTCAACGCTTTGACCTCGTTTTCAAACTTTTTATCCCTGGCACGGTCTTCGTCAAGCGTTCGCTGATCGAGAAATGCGGGATAAAAGTTGATCATCACCACGCCGCCGTTTTTCGCGGTCAACTTTAAAATATCGTCGGGAACGTCGCGCGGATGGTCGGAAAATTTTCGCGCCGAAGAATGCGAATAAATGACGGGCGCAGTCGAAACTTCCAAAACATCTTTCATCGTGTCGTCGGAAACGTGCGAAATATCAACGAGCATTCCGAGGCGATTCATCTCTTTGACAACTTCTTTGCCGAAATCGTTTAATCCGCCGTAAGGTTTATAAGGTTTCCCGTCGCGCGTGTCGCAACAAGCGTCCGCCCAACTATTCGTGTTGTTGTGCGTCAGCGTCATATAACGAACGCCGAGACGATAAAAATCGCGTAACGCAAAGAGTGAATCTTCAATCGCATGTCCACCTTCGATTCCCATATAAGCGCAGACTTTTCCGGCTTTTTTGGCACGATAAATGTCCGCCGAAGTAGTGCAGAGCATTAATTGCGCGGGATGTTTCTCCACTTCGCGGTACACCGTGTCAATCAAATCCATCGCCCTGCGCGCCGAGCCGCCGTTTTTGACGAAATCTTTGTCAACGTAAATCGAGAAAAATTCGCCGGTAATTCCGCTTTGTTTGAATCGTGCCAAGTCAGTGTGATACGACGTTCCTTCAATGTGAAATTTGCCGCGCGAATCCGTCGCTAAATTGAAATCATCATCATACATCGGCGTTGTAATATCGTTGTGTCCGTCAACAACAATCGCCTTTTGATGAATCTTCAAAGCCTGCGCCCACAGTTTCGGATCGGCATCTTTCGGCATTGTCTGTGCGAATGTCTGATTGATAAAAAGTAAAAAAAGAAATGCGGCAAATTTAATTTTCATAATTTAATAGCGAATGAATTGGAATTGGGAAGAATTTTAACTCATTTTTGTTTAATTTGCGAATAAAAAACATCTCACAGCTTGTTTGATGAAGGCAGGAAGTTTAAAATTTAAAAAAGCGGAAAAATTAAGTTTCACAAATGAACAAAAAAGTATTCAAGGGGTTTTTGATGGGCGGTTTCGAATGTTCGACGCACCGCAATTACAAGGGGAAACGGATTGATGTCATCGCCGGAACGCGGCACGACGAATTTGCCGAAGCCGATTACGCCCGTTTGATGTCGGCGGAAATGAAGACGGCACGCGACGGCGTGCGTTGGCATTTGATCGAACGCGAACCTTACAAATACGATTTTTCAAGTATTACAAATCAAGTTCGCGCTGCCAAACAAACCGGCATCCAGATTATATGGGATTTATTTCACTACGGTTATCCCGAAGATTTGGATATTTTCAGCCCGGAATTTCCGATCAGGTTCGCCGGTTTCGCCGAAGCGTTCACTAAATTCCTGCTGTCGGAAAATAGCGAAACGCCCTTTTTCTGTCCGGTCAACGAAATTTCATTTTTTTCTTGGATTGCGGGCGATGTCGGGATGTTTTTTCCGTTTGAGCGCGGGCGCGGCGACGAATTAAAACGGCAGCTCATTCGTTCGTCAATCGCGGCGATTGATAAAATTCGCGCCGTGTGTCCGAACGCGCGGTTCGTGCAGACCGATCCGGCGATTCGCGTGACGGTTTCGCCGAAATTCCCGAACGCCCGCCGCGATGCTGAAAATTATCACCAATCGCAGTTTCACGCGATTGACATGCTCATCGGCAAACGTGCGCCGGAACTCGGCGGCAGCGAAAAATATCTGGACATCATCGGGTTGAATTATTATTACAACAATCAGTGGCGGCATCCGAGCGGGCGGCGGATTTTGCGTGGCAATAAAGATTACAAACCGTTCAATCAGATTCTGAGCGAATGGTTTGCGCGTTACCGGCGACCGGTTTTGATCGCCGAAACCGGCATCGAAGACGAAGCGCGTCCCGATTGGTTCCGGTATATTTCCGAAGAGGTTCGCGCTGCCCAATCAAACGATATATTGATCGAAGGAATCTGCTTATATCCGGTTATCAATCATCCGGGATGGGATGATAACCGTCATTGTTACAACGGTTTGTGGGATTACCCGGATGAAGCCGGACAGCGCGAAATTTACCAGCCGTTCGCCGAAGAAATCGAAAAACAAAAAGAAGAACAAAAAGAGTTCGAAACCTTGGAAAATAACCGTCACCCGGCGAAAAGTGCGGGAAATCGTTTACAATTAATCTAATGCAATCAAAAAACTCGGAAAAAACCTCGGCGGCGACAGCAACGGCTACTGAAAAGATCAATCTCATTCAAAACGCATTGATCAACGCCAAACAAATTGCGGCAGAGGCTTTGAAGGAAGCCGCGCAAACTGACGGCGTTGATAAATTTCCTGCGGAAACCTTTGTCAAAATTGCCGATACCGGTTTGCTGTCCGTCCCGCTGCCAGAAAGATTCGGCGGGGGCGGTTTAGGGTTGGAAAACGGCAAAAATCTGGAGATGCTGCATTTGCTCAAACATTTCGGTTACGGTAATTTAGTCGTCGGGCGCGTTTACGAAGGACATTTCAACGCACTTCTGCTACTCAAACTATTCGCGTCCGATGAGCAGATTAAAAAATATGCGGCTGAAATTATCACGGAAAACAAAATTTTCGGGGTCTGGAATACGGAAGCCGGCGACGGCGTGAAAATCGAACCGCTCGGAAGCGGGAAATACCGGCTTGCCGGGTCAAAAATTTTTGCGACCGGCGTTGATTTCGTTGAACGCCCGATTGTCAACGGCGCACTACCCGACGGCGGCTGGCAAATGTGCGTTGTGCCGATGGAAAAAGTCAAGACCAAGGTTGATGCGTCGTGGTGGAATCCGCTCGGTATGAAATCAACCCGCAGCTTTCGCGTTGATTTTACGGGCGTTGAACTCGATTATTCAGATTTAATCGGCAGTCCCGGCGATTATTACACGCCGCCGTGGTTCGGCGGCGGCGCGATTCGTTTTGCAGCGGTGCAGTTCGGCGCGGCGGAACTGTTGTTCGACGAAACGCGCCAATATCTGCGCGATTTGCACCGCACGACGGATTTAATGCAGCAAACGCGCATCGGCGAAATGGCGATTTTGATTGAGAGCGGCAATTTATGGTTGGCGGGCGCGGCGCGGCAGTTAGATGAATATCAGGAAAACCCCGCGCCGGAGATGAGCGATAAATTCTTGGATTACACAAATATGATGCGGACGGTAATTGAAAAAATATGCACCGACATAATGAATCTGTGCGTTAAATGCGTCGGCGCACGCGGACTGAACAAACCGTTTCACTTTGAGAGAGTCATCCGCGATTTGACGATTTACCTGCGCCAGCCCGCGCCCGATGCTGCGCTCGCCGCTGTCGGGAAATATTTTTTAGATTAAAAGTCGGAGCGCGGAAGACTCGTCCGCTAACAAGCGATAGCGACGTTGGAAGCGTTGTCACCAAAGTTCATGCAGCAAACGCTTGCAACGCCTCGCTGCGCTGGCGTTGCGGCGGACGAGTCTTCCGCGCTCCTCAATAATTTATGAGTAATCTTGAAGTTTTGCGGCAGTCGCCGCTCGCCGACATCTCCGGACTGGCGTTGGACGGTTCCGAATCGGTAAAAAGTTGGGGCGGAACTCTCGTCGTCGCGCCGCATCCTGACGACGAATCGCTCGGCTGCGGCGGGGCGATTGCGCTTTTGCGGCAGTTTGAAATTGAGGTTAATGTGTTGGTTTTAAGCGACGGCACCTTGTCGCACCCGTATTCGGCAAAATTTCCGGCTAAAAAGCTGCGCGATGTGCGCGAAAACGAAATGCTCGCCGCACTCCGAATTTTGGGCGTTGAGAAAAACAGCGTGACGTTTTTTCGTTATAAAGATCGTTCAGTGCCAAATGAAAATGCCGGTGAAATGGTCGAACGATGCCGCGCATACTTAAATGATATTCAGCCGCAGACAATTTTAGTTCCGTGGCGGCGCGATCCGCATCCCGATCACCGCGCCGCATACACTTTAATCAAAGCGGCAAACACCGGGGCGAAAATTCTCGAATACCCGATTTGGCTCTGGGAAATCGCCGAGAGCGCAGATGCGCCGCAGTTAGGCGAAGTTTTCGCGCGGCGGATTGATATTAGTTGCGTGAGCGAGAAAAAACAGCGGGCAATTCGCGCTCACGCTTCGCAAACTACCGATTTAATTGACGACGACCCGGACGGGTTTCGATTGACACCGGAAATTTTAGAGAATTTTGCCGCCGATTTTGAAGTTTATTTGGAAGAAATATAATGAGCGCAACTGAAAAAAAATCACTGACATCCGAATACTTTGACAAAGTTTATGAGGCGAACGACGACCCGTGGAATTTTCAGGCGAGTGAGTACGAAGCCGGGAAATATGTGACGACGATTGAAGCGTTACCGCGCGAAAGTTATACCAACGCCTTTGAAATCGGTTGTTCAATCGGCGTTTTAACTGCTCAGTTAGCCGGGAAATGTGAAAATCTGCTTGCTGTTGATGTTTCCGACGCGGCACTGCAAGCGGCGAAAAAACGCTGTGCGAATCTGCCGAATGTGCGGTTTGCGATGATGAATTTTCAAAATGAGTTTCCGCCCGAAAAATTCGATTTGATTTTGGTTTCCGAAGTCGGCTACTATCTCGCGCTGCCGGATTGGGAACGGGCGATGACGGAAATCTACGCGCATTTGACCGAAAATGGGCAGGTTATGCTCGTCCACTGGACTCCGTTCGTCCACGATTATCCGCAGACCGGCGACGCAGTTCACGATTCTTTTACAAAATTCGTCGCCGGTAAAATGAGACATCTTGGCGAGAAACGAGCGGAAAAATACCGGCTCGACGTTTGGGAAAAAATTTAAGCGGTTTTGTTCAGAGTTTTCTCACGCGGGCGCAGTTTTTCCAGTTTGTCTTCCAAAACGGAAATCGCCGCTTCGACCGCAACTAAAGGATTTTGCAGATTCCATTCACCGTTTGCCGCCTGTTCGTTTGAAATATGTTCACATAAGCTGCCGAACGTCGGCGAAATTTGCAGCGTATCGTTAAGTCGCTCTGCCGCCACGCACAAAATTTTGGCAATCGCTAAAATTCCATCGTAATCAGTTAATTTAACTGTTTGAAAGTTCTGCCAAATTAAACGTAAATCTCGCTGTGCAATAAATCTTTTTTCTAACGATTCGGCAGATTCAACAAAGTAAACATCATTGTTCCGCCCCATAATCTGCCACTCGTTCAACTGCGTCGAAAGTCCCAAAGTAGTACGACCAGCATTTCGCGCTGAAGTAAAAACACGCATTTTCGGACTGTGCCGAACTTTTGCGTCAACGCGAACCAGTGAATTATAAAACGCGACATCTTCGAGACATTTGACATCGGGAATGCCGCCCGCTTTTTGATAAGCGGCGGTCGTGACGGCGAAACTGCCGTTGAAATGCTGGTGGTGACGCGGGTACGGATCGTGCGCCGCAACGTCGAGACGCGATTCAAATTCGGCGGCAAGCAGGCGATAATGTTCGTCAAGCCGATAAAAACTGCGCGTTTTGTCATCGAGTTTTTCAAATTCGGCGGGATGAACTTCGATGCGCCCGCCGACAGCATCAGCACCATTTTCAAATTCGGCAATCGTTGCGGCGATCCAATCGGGCGCGACCTGCGAATCGCCGTCGGTTGTCATTATAATTCCGCCGCCGTAATCGTTTGCCGATAACCGGCGGTACGCTTCGTTCATCAGCAGCCGACGGGCGAACCCGATATTCGCATCTTTTTTTGGCAGATTAATCTCGGCAATGTGAAGACGGACGGCGGCGTTTTGTTTTTGACGCTCGCAGGCGATTTCAGCCGAGTTGTCACGGCAATTATTGGCGAGAACAATAATCTCAAAACTGTTCGGATCAAGCGGACAGCCTGTCAAATCAACCTGGGTGATGACGGATGCGAGAGTTTTATCTAAATTTTCCGCCTCGTCGCGCACCGGAATGACGATGCAAATGCAGCATTGGGAATTAATCGGACGAGTGATTAGGAAATTGTTCGGCTGCGCGTCAAATGTCGGCTGTGTGTTAGTTTTTAGACTTTTAAAAAGAGTAAAAAAGTTCAATATCCCGCTTGTCATTTCAAGAGTTTAGCATAAAATAATTACAGAACAACTCTCGACGGAGCGCGGACGGCTCGTCCATTCAACGCTAATGCAGCAAAGCGTTGAATAGCGTTCATTTAATGTAAAACTCACAGACAAACGCCTGCAACTTCGCTTCGCTGGTTGGCGGACGAGCCGTCCGCGCTCCGTCAAGCTGTCCGTGCTTTGTTACGTCAACAATTCGCGGCAACGAATTGACCGTTTTTTTTCATCAATAAAGCGAAAACTTTTTATCGTGTAAAAATATTTGTTTGATTCGGATAAAGAACCTATAATTACGAAAGAATTAACCGAGATTGTAATGTCAAAGTTCGTCATCCTAAAATTACTGCCCGTTTTGCTGGTGTTTTGCGCCGGTGCATCCGCCGTTTTCGCGCAGGATTATCTGCCCGATTTGGTGCGGCGCGTTAAACCTTCGGCGGTGGCGATTGAAACATTTGACGCGAAAGGCGCGACGTTGACACGGGGCAGCGGTTTTTTTGTCGGCAGCGATAAAATTATTACCAATCGGCACGTCATTGAAAAAGCGAATCGCGTTGAAGTGCATTTGATGAACGGGAAAAAATTTGCCGTGCGCGGGGTTCTGGCGATTGACGGTGAAGGCGATTTGGCGTTATTGCAAGTCAGCGTTCCGGCGGGCGATGCCGTGCCGCTGCCGATTGTCCGCGCTGTGCCGCAGGAAGGCGAATCAATCGTTGTCATCGGCAATCCGTATGGTTTGGAAGGCTCGGTGTCGAATGGCATCGTCTCCGCCGTTCGTGAGATTCCGGGTTACGGGAAGATTATTCAAATTACTGCGCCGATTTCGCCGGGTTCGAGCGGTTCGCCCGTCGTCAATATGCTCGGTCAAGTGATCGGCGTGGCGACCCTGCAAGCCGCCGAAGGGCAGAGTCTTAACTTTGCCGTCCCGGGTGAACGGGTTTTGCAATTGAAAATCGGTGAGCTGCAATCCTTTTCATCGCTTAATTCCGAATCGCAAAAAAATAAACGCGCCGCCGCCGAGAGTTTGTATTCGCAGGGACTCGGCATTTTGTCGCGTGACGACTACACCCGCGCTGTCGGTTATTTTGAAAAAGCCGTTGAAATTGATCCGAATTATGCCGAAGCGTGGTATCAGTCGGGTTTTTGTTACGGGATGCTCGGACGACACACCGACGCGTTGAAAGCATCACGGCAGGCGGCAAAATTGCGCCCCGAATGGTCTGAAACCTACGTCAACATCGGCGCGTCGAGCTATGCCCTCGGACAATACAAAGAAGCGGCGGAAGCGTATCGGCAAGCCGCCAAAATTGACGCAAACAACCCCGACACGCAATATGCACTCGGTCTCTCGCTCGGCAAATTGGGTCGGACGGACGAAGAAATTCTCGCTTATAAACGCACCGTCGCCCTTAAACCAGATTACGCCAATGCCTACGAACTGCTCGGCGCAGCTTATTTCAAACAAAAGAAATTCGCCGATTCGCTCGCTGCTTTTGAACAGTTGAAAACTTACAAACCCGACGCGAAAACATACAATTATCTCGGCGAAAATTATTTTGAACTCGGTAAAACCGAAGAAAGTGTGGACGCATTCAACAACGCCGTCAGCTACAACTCCAACTTCGACAAAGCGCGTTTTAATCTCGGTCGCGCCTATCTCAAACTCGGCGACCGTGACAACGCGATGGTGCAGTATGAAATTTTGCGAAATACTAAGTCAGATTGGGCGGACAGACTTTTCGTTTTGATAAATCCTTAAAATTACAAGATTTCAAATCCAAACTCAAACTATGATTCGGACAGTTTTCAAATCAATAATTCTCTTGAGTTGTTGAGAAATACAAAAAGTGTGAATTAAATCAATGTTAGGTTTTGAGTTAACTTTGACCTAATTCACACTTTCAAAACACAGAAAACGTTCTTTTTCATTTGCTTTTAACCATCAAAAAATTGTCCGAAGTATTGAGACTACAGACTAGTTTTTATAACCAAAAATGAGCAAGACCGCCCGAAAAACCGGCACCCGGGAGTAAGGCGCGTCCAAATCCCCAAAGTCGGACTCCGGCAAAAACCGGCATTTGTCCAAACAATGCCATTGCCAAACCGCCGCCTGTAATATCCATTCCGAGGACACTACCGACAACACCTGCCGACGCGCCGACGGTCAAAATATATCCGCGACAGGGAAATGAAAACTCGCTAAAGTCACGTCCCTGAACCACCGAAACATTATCGACTCCTCCGCTCGGATCGCCTGTATTCGATTCGGAATATCCGATTGAATGAGGAGCACCTGTACCAAATCCGATACTCAAGCAGCGATAATTGACGATCATTTTGGTTTTTTTTATATCATGAACTAAATATATCTTTCCAAAAGAAAGACCAACAATGAGCGATCCGGCTTTTTCCTCAGAACTTTCAACTTTCCACGACGTACTAAGCATTCCCATTAAATTTTCCTCCAAATATTTATAATCTACTAACAATTAACCTGACGAAACGTCAAAAGGAATTTGCTCAAGACTGTAAAGAGTTTTTCGTAAAACACTTTAAAAATGTCAAACAGAAGTCCCCATTTTGCCGTCGCCGTTGAAATTTGCGATCAAATGTTGGCGATACGGCAGGTTCTCAATCGAAGTAGCCAAAGTTGATGTAGATAAACCTAATAGAATAAATAAAATTTCGAGATTAGATGTTTGGCAAAACTTTGTTTTGATTCGTTTTTCATAAGGTAATTCTCTATTGGTCGAAGAATATATCACGAAAAAACTGTATCTGATGGTCAATGATTAATCCTGCTCCGCCATTCTGAAATCTGGAATATGCAATTTGGAATCCGCTTCTTCCCACCGGCGATTGATCAAACTGGCAACGAACCCCGCGCCGAAACCGTTGTCAATGTTGACGACGGTGACGTTCGACGCGCACGAATTGAGCATTCCGAGCAGGGCGGCGAGTCCGTGAAATGATGCGCCGTAACCGATGCTCGTCGGGACGGCGATGACTGGAACTTTGACGAGTCCGCCGACGACCGACGGCAGTGCGCCTTCCATTCCGGCGGCGACGACGACGACGCGGCAGTTTTGCAGCATTTCGCGTTCGGCTAAAATGCGGTGGATGCCCGCTACACCCGCGTCCCAAATTCGCTTGACGTTATTGCCCATCGTTTCCGCCGTCAGCGCGGCTTCTTCAGCGACCGGAATGTCGCTCGTGCCGGCGGTAACGACGGCGATTTCGCCGGTGCCGAGTTCGGTTTTGTCGCGCCACACGCGGATTATTTTTGACGATTCGTGCCATTCGGCATCCGCGTAAATGTTTTGAATCCCGCTGAAAACTTCCGCATTCGTTCTGGTAATCAAAACATTCGGCGCGTGAACAATGAGTCGTTCAAAAATTCCCACAATTTGTTCTTTTGTCTTCCCCTGACCGAAAATTACTTCGGGGAAGCCCTGACGTTCGGCGCGGGAATGGTCAACTCGAGCGTAGCCGATATTTTCAAAGGATAGGTTTTTGATTTTGGCGGCGGCTTCATCGGCTGAAATCGTGCCGTCCGCGTGAGAATTGAGTATTTCTTTGATCTCGTTTGTTTTCATTCGTTTATTTTAACCGTTTGGAATTTTAAAAACAAAAAACGGCGAACTAAGCACCGTTTTTCGCAAAATAAATAAGTAAACCCGATTAAACCAAAAAACCGACGTATTTATAAGCCGTGAAAACTTTTACCAGAGTCCACGCAACCAAATCACGGCTGACCAGTTTCAGCAGAACTTCATTTTCTAAAATTTTCGGACTTTTCATAAATCTTCCTGTTCCAAGAGCATTCAACCGCCAGTTTTTAAGCAAGCGGTGTGCCAAGTAGCGGGAAATATTGAAACCATTGACTTTATCGGCTTAGTCGAATAAGTTGTGCTGAAATAAACTCTTTATCATAATCAATCTGACCGATTTTCTTGCAGTCGGTGTATCAATTTGAGCTGTTCGGTTTGGTCAATCGAACGAGTTATCGCTACAATTAATTCTATGGAATTAACAGTCGCCGTAACCGGCGCATCAGGCACCGTTTACGCCCACCGAACATTGCAGCTTTTGGCAAACAGCGGCGCGGTGACAACGATAAATTTGATAATGTCGGGAACTTCCGCCACCGTCGCGCAGGTCGAAACCGGCGTGAATCTGCGCGATCCGAGTGCGGAAAAAATTAATGAATGGCTTGGTTTAGAGCGCGATTCGAAAATTGTTCGTGTCTGGCGGCTCGATAATTTGGCGGCGAAACCCGCGTCCGGTTCAAATAAACAAACCGGAATGATTATCGTGCCGTGTTCGATGGGAACACTCGGCGCAATCGCCTCGGGCGCGGGCGCGAATTTGATTCACCGCGCCGCCGATGTCACGTTAAAAGAAAACCGCAAACTCGTCATTGTGCCGCGCGAAACGCCGTATAACATGATTCATCTGGAAAATATGCTCAAACTCGCCCGCGCCGGGGCGCAAATTTTACCGGCGAGTCCGGGGTTTTATCACCGCCCGCAAAACATCGAAGAACTCGTTGACCACCTCTGTTTTCGCATTTTAGATCAATTTGACATTCCGCATTCGCGCAAAACACAGTGGACGGGCGAAGAAGTCAAGGAATCGCGATAAAATCACTCTTAAAAAAAGTCTTATAACAAAAGTGTCAGCCGTATTAGAATTACCGGAAATTAGTGAAAAATCAATTAGCCCCCGAAATAAACGAATGGGCGCGTCGAAACTCAAAATGAACACATTCGAAAGATTTTCCAACCGCGTTGAAAATTACGTCAAATATCGCCCGTCTTATCCGCCGGAAGTTTTGCAGTTGTTTCGTGATGAAATGAATCTGCAAAAAACTTCGGTCGTCGCCGACATCGGCGCGGGGACGGGAATTTCCGCCAAACTTTTTCTCGAAAACGGCAACACGGTCGTCGGGGTTGAGCCGAACGCGGCGATGCGCGATGCGGCTGAAAATTATTTAAAGGAATTTCAGCACTTCAAAACGGTTGACGGAACTGCCGAAAACACGGCTTTGGATGATGACAGCGTTGATTTCGTTATCGCAGCGCAGGCTTTTCACTGGTTTGACAAAGCACAAACACAAAGCGAATTTCGTCGTATTTTGCGGGACAAGGGTTTTATCGCGTTGATCTGGAATGAGCGGGAACTCGACATCAACGAGTTTTTGCGCGATTACGAAAAGATACTGGTCGAATTCGGCACGGATTACGAACAAGTTCGTCACGAAAATATAAATACCGACATTTTGCGCGGTTTCTTCGGCGATAAAGTCCGGCAGGCGACTTTTCAAAATGTGCAGAGTCTTGATTTTGACGGCTTGAAAGGCAGAATGTTGTCATCATCATATATGCCGACGGCGGAGAATCCGCGTTTTGATGCGATGATAAAAAAACTCGAATCTCTTTTTGCAGAACACGCGGAAAACGGTAGAATAGAAATATTATACAAAACTAATGTGTTTTACGCGCAACATTGAATTATGGACGTAACCCCTGATAAAAGAATAATTACCGTCGCACATTCACCTGACTCGGATGATGCTTTTATGTTTTACGGCTTGGCAACCAACAAATTGGAAACCAACGGTTTAAAGTTTGAACATACCTTAAAGGATATTCAAACGCTCAACGAAGATGCGAAAAACGGCGTTTTCGACGTGACGGCGATTAGTTTTCACGCCTTCGCATATATTGACGACAAATACGCGTTGCTGCCGCACGGCGCGAGCATCGGCGATAAATACGGTCCGATTTTAGTTTCCAAAGAGAAACACACGGCGGAAGAAATTCCGAATTTGAAAATCGCCATTCCAGGCGAATTGACGAGTGCGTTTTTGGCACTGCGAATCTATAATCAGGATTTTGAATACATCGTCGTGCCGTTCGATGAAATTATTGAAACCGTTCAGAAAGGCAAAGCCGATGCCGGTTTGCTCATTCACGAAGGACAGCTTTTTTACAAACAGATGGGTTTGACGAAAGTTCTCGATTTGGGTGAATGGTGGTTTGAAAAAACCGGCTTGCCGCTGCCGATGGGCGGCAACGTCATCCGCCGCGATCTCGGCGAAGATTTGATGCGCGAAGTTTCCAAATATCTGCGCGAAAGCATCGTTTATTCGATGGACAACCGCGAAGATGCGCTCGCTTACGCGATGCAGTTCGCCCGCGATATGCCGCCCGAACTCGCCGACCGTTTCGTCGCAATGTGGGTTAATGATTTAACGCTCGATTACGGTGAACGCGGACGTGAGGGTGTTAAACTTTTGCTCGAACAAGGTTATGAGAAAGGCATTATTCCGCACCGCGTCGAAGTCAATTTTGTAGAGTAAGGTCGTTGGTTTTTAGTTTTTGGTTTCGTCTATCAGTTTGATCAAATATATATTTGACGATCATTTCACCCAAAAAATGACATACAGAATAAACAAAAGACTAAAAACCAAAAACTAATTCAAAAAATTGAAGTCTCACCGTTATTAGACATTTATCAGGATAACTATTGATATTTACGGAGTGTGAAATCGAGCGAAAATTGACTCGCTTGGTCTCAATTATTCCGCGTTCAGTTAAATCGTCTAATGAATCACAGCGTCAAAAAAACATCGTCATCGAAAATACTGTCAACGGTCGAACAGGAGAATTTTATCGGCAGAAACGCCGAACTCGACGCGCTGCTTCGACACGCAAACGGTGAAAATCAACATAACGCATTATTGCTTTTATCCGCCCCCGCGCTCGGTGCGTCCGAACTTCTCAAACAAATTTACGACCGTCTTTTCCAGACTCAAACAAAAATAATTCCGTTTTATTTCGCGCTCAAAAAAAGCGATCTAACCGCCAAAAATTCCGCGCTCCGGTTTGTGCATACTTTTCTGCGGCAAACAGTTGCGTTTCGTCGTCAGGACACGCGGATTTTGGGTGCGTCGCCGGACATTTGCGAACTCGCCGAACTCGCCGCCCCGTCCGACGGTTACTGGATTGACCGGCTTGTCGAGAACTGTCAAACAGAAAGCAAATTTAACGATGACCGCGCTTTTATTACGAATTGTCTGAGTGCGCCGCAGCGTGCTTTCGCCAACGGCGCACAGTCATTTGTGATGATTGACAATTTATCCGCAGCCGAACACTTTTCGGGCGAGACAAATTTCGTCGAAACAATCAGGGAGATATTTTCACGTTCGGAAATCCCGTTTGTTTTTGCGGGCAAACGACGTTTTATTTACAATGCGATGCCGACGCTCAACGCCGAAATATTAGAATTAAAGCCGCTCACATTCACCGATGCCGGATTTTTAATCGAAAATTCGGCGGAAAGAAGTACCATAAAAATCAGCGAGCAGCCGCGCGATTTGATTGCCGTGCAGATCGGCGGTAAACCGGCTTTTATCAAAAGTTTAGTGAATGCGGCGCAACAAAAGAAAGCCGATTTGGATAACTTTCAAAAAGTGCAGAAGGTTTATGCGGCGGAATTGTTCGGCGGGAAAATCGGCAATTTCTATGATACTGTTTTCGACGAAATCGCGCCCAATCTCGAAACGCAAAAAAGTATTTTAGGACTTTTATACGATGCGCTGACATTGGGTGAAGAGAAAACCCCGGTTGATTCGTGGCAGCGGCGGACAGGTTTGGATGATGTCAATTTCTACCGCACGATGCGGCTTTTGAACATCAACGAAATAGTTCGCGTCGTTTCAAGTTTGGTCGAACCGATGAGCGAAAATCAAATTCTGACCGATTACATAAAATCGCGTTTTCGGCTGGAAATAATCGCTGAACCGAGGGCTTTGGTGATGGCGGAAATGCTGTCGGAATTTATCAAACGCGCGCCGCAAACGATGGCGAAATTCTATCGCCGCCAATCGGCAATTGGTCTGCGCGAACTGCTCTCGGTTTTCGATTGTCAGGAAACGCCGGTCAGTTTGCTCGATTATTCAGTTTTTAAGGATGAGTGGAAAGGTTTGCCCGACGACGAGATTTTAGAAAATATCGGTAGTGAGGCGAAAAAGATTCGTCTGCCGCAAATCGCCTACACCGCACACACTTTTGCTTTTTACCCGCCGATTGCACAGGTTTCTGAAAAAGAACGCTCCGCCGTCGCGCTCGGTTTTCAGGAATGTAAATATACCGACGACGACGAAATTGTCTGGATCACAGCGGAAATTGATTCGAAACTCGAAGCGACGAAAGAACTCGCTGAATTTTGGTGCGACCGGCTGGAAATGGTTGCGTTGATGTGCAATTTTCTCAACTATAAGCTGTGGCTCGTCGCGCCGGAAGGATTTTCGCCTGAAGCGTCGGACGTTTTGCGCCGCCGCTGCGCCTATGGTTCGAGCCGCCGCCAAATCGAATTGTTGATCAAATTTCTCAATGCCGAAGCAACTGTCGGCGAAAAACTCAACCTGCACGAATATGAAATGATCGTCCCGATGGGCGACGAAACCGAACTGATCGCCGCCCAAGCCGTCGAAGAAATCGCCCGCCGCCATCATTTCGAGCCGAAAGCGATCAACCAAATCAAAACCGCGCTAGTCGAAGCGTGTATCAATGCAACCGAACATTCAGTCAGTCCCGACCGCAAAATCTATCAAAAATTCACGGTCGAAGACGACAAAATCATCATCACCATCTCGAATCGCGGCTTGCGTCTGACCGACAAAACTGCCGTAGAGATCAAACCCGATGAAGGACGGCGCGGTTGGGGGGTAAAGTTGATGCAGAATTTGATGGACGAAGTGAAATTTGAACAGGTTGACGACGGCACACGGATTTCGATGACCAAATATTTAAAGAATTAGTCGCAAAGCAAAAGACGCTCACGAAACGAAACAGGTGTTTCGGGAATTTACTTTAATTCCTGTGTGTCTTCCTCATTTGGCTCGTTTGAGGTTTCCTTTTCAAGATTTTCTTCGGCTATCGCATAAAGAGCAGATTTGACTTGAAACGGGGTCAGGCGCGGATGCTGTTCGAGCAGGAGCGCGATGATGCCGGCGATGTGCGGACAGGCGAAACTGTTGCCGGTTAAGTTGCGGTAGCCGTTGCCCGTCCACGCCGTGCGGATATTGACTCCCGGTGCGGTCAGTTCGATGATTTCGCCGTATTTGAAACCGAAATTGAGCGGGTTTGTTTCGTCGCTTTTGCTGACGGAAATCAGCGATGACGAGAAAACCGACGGGAAACTCGGCTGAGGCAGGTTGTTGGCTGCGGCAACGACGATGCAGCCGGCTTGATAAGCGCGGTCGAGCAGATCGTGAAGCGGCGCGAAATATTGGGGTTTCGTTGTGCCTAAACTCAGATTTATAATGCGGTACCGATTGTTGATCGCGTATTCGAGACCGGCGAGAAATGCCTGCCCGTCGCCCAAACCGCCTGCGCCCAAAACTTTGATGCTGTAGAGTTCACTGTCGGGAGCGATGCCGGAGATGATACCCGCGCACGCCGTTCCGTGTCCCGCCGAATCGCCGGACTCCGACGGCTCGAAAACGATTCGCATATTTTCTTTTCTGGCTTCGACGCTTCCTTTGACCTTGCCCTGTAAGTCGGGATGATTAGTGTCAATGCCGCTGTCAATAATTGCTACGCTGACACCTTTTCCGGTGCGCGCTTTCCAACTTTCATTGATTTGAAAATAAATAAATGTCGCGCTGTTTTCGTTTTCTTTGTAGCCTGTAACCGTTGTCATAAAGTTTGTTAGAAATTCAAATAGCTCGTTCCCGTTAAATTGTCGGAATACTGCAAAACAGATTCCAAAATTTGGATACACATTCGGCGTTCGGCATCGCCGCGACCGGCAATTTCCCTGATGAGCAGTGCCAGATCAATCATTTCTTTGTGCTGCGAGGTATCGCGGATATCTTTTAACCATTGGCGGACTTCACGAAAGTCAACATTATCATCAGCACTTAAAATTCTGTCGCTCAGACCTCTGAACAGTTCAGCGGCTTCATACGCATTGACGAGCGAAGCAATCGCATCGGCAAACAGCGCGGCGCGATCCATTTCGTCCGGTGTATATGCTTTGAAGGGCGGTTCCCCCTTGCGGTTGATGTATTCGAGAACGCCGATGATTTCGCCGTCGTAGCGCAGCGGCGTAGCTAAAAGCGTCTGCGTGGAAAACCCCGTTTGTTTGTCAACTTCGGCGTAGAAACTGTTCTCTTCGCCGACTTCGGTAATCGCCATCGGCTGACCCGAAGAAAAGACGAAACCGGCGATGCCCTTGCCGGACGGAATTTTCAGATTCATCACCTGTTCCGCCACTTTTCCGGTCGCCGCCAGAAATTTCATATCTCCCTGATCGCCGTCACGAACGATCACCGAAGCCTCTTCAGAATCCATCTCGTCGGCGGATATTCGCAGAAGGTTGATGATTGACTTTGTGACAGGTTCGGTCAAAGTATGAGCAATATCAATGGTTTCAACAATTGACCGAAACTTTTCTTCCTGAATATTTGAATTTTCGTCGGACATAATGAAGATTTTCGCTTAGTTTGCCGGGTTTAATCAACATCGAAAAATAAATAAAAAACAAATGGAAACTTTCGGCTATTGAAACTTTCCACAAAGCACAAAGAAAATTTGTTTTTTTATCCGGCTTTCGCGCTCTTCCGGGTTGCGCTATCGCTGTCTGTTTTTGTAAGATTCGCTCAAAGCGATAATTTAGTGCGCGGGTTGAGAGGAACACCTTGAGGCGTAAAAATGTCGGCGATAAGCGGCAGTTTTTTACGGCTCGAAGCGTTCCATTGAACCGGTCGTTAAAGTTTTTTGATTATGAAGAAAAGTCTGTTTTTTACAATCGTAGTTTTATCAATCAACAGTTTGCTCGTGTTTGCTCAAACCAAACCGAACAGTATCTCGCAGCTGCCCGAAGTCGAACCGTTCCGAATATCGCGAGGAAGTTCCTTTTCCGCTTCGACTTATCAAACAAAAAGTCAGAATGTTTCGATCAATACCGAACTGACGGGCAGCAATGCGGCTGCTCAGGATTTTTCGGACGCACTCGACATCATCAAAAATAATTACGTCGGCGGCAAAAAGATTGATTACAACGAACTGACAAAATCTTCGATCACGGCGATGCTCCGCACACTCGATCCGCATTCTAATTATTTTGATTCCGCCGATTATCAGGATTTGCTGACCGACCAGCAGAGCGAATATTACGGCATCGGTGCGAGCATCGTCAATTATAAAAAAGACGACGTTTACGACACTTACGTCACTTCCGTTTTTCCCGATTCTCCGGCTTTTCGTGCCGGACTGCGGTTCGGTGATAAATTCGTTGCGGTGGACGGTGAAAATATGTCAGGCAAGAGTTCCGGTTATGTGCGCGACAAAGTGCGCGGGCGCAAGGGAACGGCGGCGCGTTTGACGATTGAACGGGCGGCGACGCATAAACTCGAAACGATTGAAATAAAGCGCAATCGCGTGCCGCAGCCTTCGATTCCCGATGCTTATCTGCTTCGTCCGGGTGTTGGTTATATTGATATGTCGGAAGGCTTTAATTATACGACTGCCGACGAATTGAGCGCGGCACTGACGGATTTGCGTGAGCAGGGAATGACTTCGCTGATTTTGGATTTGCGCGAAAATCCGGGCGGAATTTTAGATCAAGCCGTCAAAGTTGCCGAAAAGTTTTTGCCGACGGGCAGCACGATTGTCACGCAGCGCGGACGATTCAAAATAGACAACCGCAACTGGACTTCAAAAAATACTAAACCCGAAAACGAACCGCTCGTCGTGTTGGTCAACGGCGGCAGCGCATCGGCATCGGAAATTGTCGCAGGCGCAATGCAGGATTACGACCGCGCTTTAATCATCGGCGAGAAAACATTCGGCAAAGGCTTGGTGCAGAGCGTCATCAATTTGCCGTACAGCTCCGGTTTGACGCTGACGACGGCGAAATATTACACGCCGTCGGGTCGTTCGATTCAGCGCGATTACTCGAGCGGCAGCAACTACGATTATTTCAACCACAAAATCAGCTTGTCCGACAAAGACAAATTAAATTCGACGAGTAAAACGGTGACGGGCAGAAAAGTTTTCGGCGGCGACGGCATCGAACCGGACGAAACGGTTAAAACTCAAAGTTCCAATCAGACGCAAATCGCGTTGCTCGACCCGATTTTCTTTTTTTCGGGCGAATTGGCAAACGGCAATGTCAAAGGCTTTGAAGATTACAAAGTCGGCGGTCAGATCAAATACGGACAGCGCATTCGCCCGTCGGATTTTCCCGTGACCGACGAATTGATAGCTGCGTTCGGTAAATTTGCGGCGAACGGCTGGAAAACTTCGCCCACCGACATTCAATCTGAAAAAGCATATATCAAACTGCGACTGCGCTACAATCTCGCATCGGCGGCTGACGGCAGCGTCGCGGCAAACCAGGTTTTGATCGAAGAAGATGCACAAATCGCCAAAGCGGTGCAGTCGCTGCCGCGCGCCGGACAACTCGCGCTGTCGGCGCGGAAAAGTTTGCAGAAAAAGCAATAGAAAGATATTTAGTTTTTAGATTTTAGTTTTCGCCGGTCCGTTTCGTGGAAGCCGCTTGGAATTTGGATTATCACGGGTTCAAGACCAAAAACTAAAAACCAAATATAAAAATGCTCGTTAGGATACCACGCCCAACGAGCATTGAAACAGGAGGAATCAGAAAAAAACTGTAAGTCCTGCTTTATATTTTCTACCACAAAAAAATGGCAAAACTTACGGTCTATTTAAGTGATGTCGCAGATTTAGATAAAGTTGCATTTGAAAATAAAAAAAACTCTCCAATTTATATTTGGAGAGTTTTTACTTGTCATACGGAAAAATTCAAGTACTAAAAATTCAATTTCAGTGACACCTGCAATTTTCTTGAACTGCTGGTTACGCTGTCACGAATTCGACCGAAAATTGACGATGTGACGACCGCCGTCGGGTTGTCGAACGACGGATTGTTAGTCAGATTTTTGGCATCGAGCCGCAGATCGAAATTGAATCTTTCCGTCACCCGGAACTTTTTGGAAATTGAAGCATCAGTTGCAAAATAACGCGGTGTGATAAAAAAGTTACGCCCGGTATTGCCCGTTTCTCCGACACCGGGAATTGAAAACATTGCCCGCTGTTCGGCAGTAAACCAATAATTCGTTCCGTTTTCCTGCACTAAATTGCCCATATAACGAGTACATCCCGTGCAGTTTGCTGTTGACTGCACGACATTACTCAGCGTGTTCGCGCCTGAATAAACCGTGAATGGTCTGCCGGATGTCCATAATACGTTGCCGGCAATCTGCCATCCGCCGATCACATAATCGAGAGCTTTCGGAATTTCCGAACCGAACATTCTGCCCCTGCCGACCGGCAGTTCGTAAACATAAGTCGCTTGTAAAACGTGCCGGTTGTCGAAATCCGACGGCGCGTAGTTCAGACGGCGATTGTTGATGTCGAACGGAGTTCCGCCCGCCGATTGCGATGAACCGCGAGAAACGGTCGTAAAGGTCGGGTCAAACGAACGCGTATCTTTTGAACTGCTCAAAGTGTAGCCGACCTGAAAACCGAGACCTTTGTTAAAGCGGCGTTTGAGAATAAATTCAAGCCCGTTGTATCTGGACAAATCGCTGCTGTCCAAAACATTTAATGCGCCGGCAAATTGCGGGAATCTTTGAAAAAAGAACGGACTGAAACCGTTGGCGGTCAGAGACCCGGTAGTACTGCCGGCAGTCGTTCCGCTTCTTGCCGAAAGTGTCGCGGCAGCGGCGGCAACGGAATTTTGTACGAGCTGGTTTGAAAACTGAGTTCTAAAATTCGCCGTGCCGGTGCCGTTAGCGTTGGTGCCGCCCGCTAAATAATTGATTAAACAAACCCCGCCCGGGTTACCCGCGTTAGTTGTGGCTTGAACTTGTTTGAAGGCATCCAAAAAGGTTTGTCCGCCGCAGCGCGAATCAGCGGCGTTGATATTCACCTGATTAGTATCGTAACCGCCGAACAGATTGGTGCCGTGTTTGCCGATGTAAGTTACTTCGACGACGGTGCTGTTGAAAACTTCGCGCTGGAAACTCAAAGCGTACTGGTGAATTTCAGGAAACTTCAAGTTGGGATCAATAACGGTGACGCTTCCCGACCCTAAAGCCGCAGGCTGACGCAACACATCCGGCGATGCGGTCGGTGCCAATGAAGGAAGACCGTTCCTTAACAGATTAGCTCCTTGATTAAATACGCCGTCATTTCCCAAAAAAGTGTTTCCCGGAGCATTTTGAAAAATACTCGAAGAAAACAAAAACGTCGGGAATCTATCGTAAGCCAAACGGTAATTGGCACGAATCGAAGTTTTGCCGTCTTTGAGCGGGTCCCACGCGAAACCGATGGACGGTGAAAGGTTGTTCACATCGTTATTGAACAATTTTCTCTCGACAAATTTGATGTCATTTGCCGGAGCCGCGCCGATGACCACCGATTTGTCCGGCGCGAGAATTGGTCTGCCGTCGGACTTCGGTGTCAATTTGAATTCCCATCGCAGACCGATGTCGAATGTCAAATTCGGGCGAAATTTCCAAGTGTCCTGCGCGTAGAAATCATATTCGGGATAAGTCGCCTTGAAAATCCAGCGCGTTTGGGCGGACGCAAATTGAGCCGGATTGGCAGGATCGGAAACAAATGCTTGCGAATAACTGCCGATTCTGCCGAGAAAATCGTTAATCGTGCCGCGCAGTCTGGTCAAATCGTTGGTGTTGATTCCGGCTGCCGGCAAACCGAATGCGCCGAAAGTGTTGGTTCCGGCACCAAAACCGACGAGCGGTTCGATTTGTCCGCCCGCCACGCCCGAACGGTCGTCGTTGGCAATGTTGTAACGGAAATTGATGCCCCCTTTGACGATGTGATTTCCTTTAATCCACGTCAAATTATCAACCGCCTGGTAAGTGTCAACGCTGCGGGCGTTGTAGCTGAAGTTAATATTCGGGGCGGCGACATTGTTAAATGAATAGGGAATTGCCGCATCCGGCTGCGGTGTCGTAAAATCGAAGGCGAATCGGCTGAAACCAAACAACGCCTCATTGGTGATGTTGGAAGTCGGTGACCAACGGTAATTGACCGCCAGATTCTTCGGGCTGCGAAACGTATCAACGATATTCGGTGTTCCCGGAAAAATCGGTCGCCCGCCGTTCGCGCCGCCGTCGCCGAAAGTATTTTGTGCGCCCTGTGCGTAACGCACGTAAAGCAGTTTGTTGTCAGCGAATTTGTAATCGAATTTCGTGACGAAATCGTATTGTTTTTCGATTCCGGGCGTATTAAAAGTATATCCTGCCGTATTTAGCCCGTCACCGGCAGAAAAATTGTTCGGCAGCGGCGTGGCGTTAATAACTGCCAGAATCGCCGGGTCTATCCCGACAGCGGTCGGGTTTCCCGTTCCGGCGGCAGAATTTCCGTTGACGTTGTAAGTTGCCAGACAACCGGTCGTCAAAGTCGCACTGCACGGTTGAAAAACCGAATTTCCGGCAGCATCAACCGAAGCACTACTTGTTCCGGTCGGCGCATTTTGTCCGCCGCGCACATACCGAAAAATACCGTTGCGGGCGGCTTGCGTATAAACGGTGCGCGTAATCGGAGTCGTGTCGTTTGACCGCAGAATCTGTAGATTGGTGAAAAAGAAAAATTTATCTTTGATGATCGGACCGCCGACGCTGCCCCCGAAGATATGTTGGATGAACTGTGGTCGCCGCACACCATTTAAGTTATTTCCATATTCGTTGGCATTAAATTCCGGCGTTCGGTAATATTCAAAAGCACTACCCCTTACTTTGTTGGTGCCGGAGCGCGTTACGAAAGTCACCTGTGCGCCGCTGCTGCGACCGAGTTCCGCCGTAAAATTGCTGGTAACGACTTGAAATTCCTGAATCGAATCGGGATTTGGTCGGAGCGGCGTAAAATTTGAGCCGCCCGCGCTTGATTCGTTGATGTCAATGCCGTCGAGTGTAAAATTAAAAGCACGGTCGCGTGAACCGTTGACGTGAACGCCGCCGCCGCCGGTTACGCCGAACGTATTAATCACGCCCGGCTGAAAATTAAGCAAATCAAGCGGATTGCGTCCGCGATTGCCGACAATCGGCAAACTTTCAACTTCCCGCTGCGTAATCGTGCTGCCGAGATTACCCGAAGAACTGGTCTGCACGACTTCCGCCGTTCCTTCGACCGTGACGGTTTCTGCAATGCCGCCGACTTCCAGCGAGATATTGACCGTCGCCGGTTGATTGATATTGGCGACGTTGCGTTTTGAAACAAATTTCTTAAAACCCTGTTTCTCAACCGAAACCGAATATGTTCCGGCTTGGATCAAATCGAAAGCGTAATTTCCGCTCTCGCCGGTTTCGATGCTCAACGAAGTTCCGGTGCCTTCGTCGGTTAAAGTGACGGTGGCACCGCTGACCGCCGCGCCTGTGTTATCCTGAACTGTTCCCGTGATACGGGTGGTGGTGCCTTGTCCGAAAGTGTTGACGGACAATGCCAATAAGCAGACAACTATCGCGCAGATAGCTGAACTTGGTTTAAAACTCATAATTCTCCTCCATTTGAAGTGTAAATTTAGATAATGAAACCTTATGGTAAATAATAACGATTAAAGGAATGCTTATGTAAATTAGCACAATTCAGTCAGAAGCTGAAATGAGACGTAACACTTTGTTAATGTTCGAGGTTCGAGGTTTGAGGTTTGAGATGTTAAATTCAAGGTTTGAGATTTAAGATTTCAGGTTCCGGGTTGAAATTTTAATCTTGAACCCGGAACCTGAAATATTGAACCTGCAACCTATTTTTCGTATTGGATAATCAAGCCTTCCGCACCGACCGCCCAGCCGTATTTCTTAGTCATAAACAAGCCGTAAAGATTTTCTTTGGTGTTTATTTCCTGTTGCACCCAAGTTTTACCGCGATCAGAGGAGCGTAGAACTGTTCCGCCGTAACCGGCGATCCAGCCGTTTTTGTCGTCGGCGAAGTCAACGCGCAGAAATGTTTCGGGAAAGCTGGTTTTGACCGTTTCCCAATTTAAGCCGCCGTTTTCCGTTCGCAAAATGATGCCTTTGCCGCCGACCGCATAACCATTGCTTTCGTCACGAAAATCAACATTATACAGGGCTTTGTCGGTTCCCGACTGCTGAATTTGCCAATTTAAGCCGCCGTCGAAGGTGACGAGAATCAAGCCTTTATCGCCGACGATCCAGGCGCGCGAACTGTTGGCGAAATCGAGATGAAACAATTCGCGTTTCGACGGCACTACAATTCGCTCCCACGTCTCGCCGCCGTCGTCGGTTCGCATCACGAGCGAATCAATTACTTCGTCATTTTTGTTGAGCAGGGAACCGACGATCAGACCGCGCTTTTTGTCGGCAAAGCGAATGCTTAAAAATTCCGGTACGGCGTTTTTGAATTCATTCGGATTATAAATCTTGATCTCGCGCCAGTTGCCGCCGCCGTCATCGGTCAGAAACATCTTTTTCCCGGCGACGACATAGCCGTTGTCCTTGTTGCGAAAATATATCTCGTTGATATTTTCTTTGGTATTGATGGCTTGTTTCGTCCACGTTCTGCCGCCGTTGGTGGTAAAAGCCAGATAACCGTCGTCTCCGGCAGCGAAACCGCGTTCTGAGGAGGTGAAAAACACCGTCACCAAATCGCCTGAACCGCCGCTTTTGTTAAAACTCCAGCCGGATTGCGCGTAAGAAACCTGAACGACAAACAAGGCGCACAAAGCCAGCCAAGTTATTTTCTGAAAAATGGACATTTTATTCTCCTGTTGGAATTGCAAAAAGGCGATCTGCGATAAAAATAAACTTTACTTTTACCACAAATCACCTTTTATTAAAAAACCGAATTAGAAATACAGCTAAATTTTGTCACTTGATGATGCGGTAAACTTTGCCGTTCAAGACGACGACGACTTGTTCCCCGAGCGCGAAATACTGCGCCAAATCCTTTTCTTTAGTGATTAAATCAAAGTATTCGTTGCTTGCAAATTGCAGTTTCACTTCGGATAGTTTGGCTTCTTCCTTGAATTCGGAATCAATCCAGACATCGTTTTCGAGATAAAAAGTTTTCGCCCCGACCTTTTTTAAATTACCGGCAATTCTGATCGCTTCGTCTTCTTCGGTGCGGATGGATATTGATTCCTGCAGCTGTTTAGCTTTTTTGCTGTCCTGAACGGCGGTTGAACCGACGGACGATTTGGCAGGCGGTGCTGGTGTCGCCTGAGGTCTGATTACCCTAGTCATACCCGCTGATCTGTCGTTTGATCTGCCTTGTGAAAATAAATCAATCCGTCTGCCGTTGACCGGTAAATCCGCCGTTTCCCGTTCGCTGCCGTCTGTTGCCAAATAAGAAGTGTAAGGCGTGACGATGCCGTAGCGCGTTCCCAAATCAACAATTTCGTCGCGCAGTTCTTTATTTTCGCCGTTCGAGCGAATTTGCTCGACCAGCCACCCGACGCGCCGCGTCGCCCACAAACGCGGCAAAAAATTATTGGCTTCGGCGCGAAACGGGAAGTCGAGTTTTTTATATTCGAACGTGCGCGTTTCTTTGCCGGACTTTCCGCTCAACCTTAAAACGACGTTTTCAATGTCAGCCGTATTTTTGTAACGTCCGATCATAGTCAACTGCGTTCCTTTGAAAATGTCGGTCAACCGGCGCGGATACAATGATTCAGTATTCACGCCGCCGAAATCGAGTTCCAAATCGGTCAAGACCGGCGAATTTACTTTTGTAAAAAAATTGGAAACTTTGACTTCCAAATCTTCCTTCGGCTCGACATAATCCGCCGTGCCGGAATTTTCCGCCGCGAGTTTGTCCAAAAGTCGTGTGTTAACATCGTAACCGACACCGAATGTGAACAGCCGCAAGCCGTCAACTTTTATTTCCTTGGCGTTTTTGATGATTTTCTCAACGTCCGATTCGCCGACTGTCGGCAAACCGTCGGTCATAAAGACAAGCAGTTTCGGTCTGTCATTTGAATCGAATTGGCGAAGTGATGCTTTCAGCGCATCATTGATATTGGTGCCGCCGGTCGCCGTTAATTTTCTGACAAATTCTTCGCCGCGTTTTTTACCGGCAGCGTCGGCGAAAATCGGTTTGCTCTCCATCAAATGTTCTTCGCCCGCGAAACTAACGACGTTAAATTTGTCGCCGTCGCGCAGATTTCTGATGCCGAACAGCAGTGCCGAACGCGCTTTTTCCATTTTCCCTTCATCCGCCATCGAACCGCTCGTGTCAAGCACGAAAACGATGTCTTTACTGACGAAATCTTTTTCCGCGATGTTGTCTTTCGGTGACAATTGCAGCAGAAAATAACCGTCTTTGCCGGGTTCGCGGTAAGTCAGCAGCGACATCCCGAAATCGTTGTTCGATAAACCGTAAAAAAGCTGAAAATCATTATCGTTATTGGAAGTTTCAAACGAAACCGATGCGGCTTTCTCGCCCTTGTTTTTAATATCAATCGAATGTGACGGCGAATAAATATTTCGTAGTGTTTCTTTGCCGATGATTTCGATTTTGCCCGAAACCGTGCCGAATTTTTGATCGCCCGCCGGTTTTTTTGAATTGACATTTTCAAATTGCGGATTGTTATTGCGCCATAAATTTCTGCCCGTCCCCAACGGATAACGATAAGCCACAGTGCCGGATTCGGCTTTTAAAACCTGCGTGTAGGTCATTTCGAGTTTTTTATCGGAATTGGGCGGAATCGGGAAAATCGAAGCCTGAAACAAATCTTTGCCCGCGTATTCGAGCAGACCGGGATCGCGCTGCCGTCGGACTATTTCATCATAAATCCGCCGCGCCTCTTCGCGTGAACGCACTTCGCCGACGAGTTTTTTGCCGTTTTCCCAGATCACAAATTCGACAATCGAAGCAGATTCGGGAATCGGGAAAAAATAAGTTCCTTCGAGCGTGTAAGGCGTATCATTACGGAAAATCTGAGTCAGATGCGTCGTCGCCACCTGTCCTTCAATCTTGGTGTTGATTTCGATTGATTTAACGGGCAACGCGTTCGGAATCGGCACGGGACGCGGGCGCGGCAGCGGACGACACGGACGCGCATCACACACAATCGGCACGATCACGCCCTGTGCTTTTGCCGACATTCCGGTGAATAAACTTATCAATAAAATACAAAACAAACCTACGGCATTCTTAAAACTCATCAATTTTCTCCTTAATTTTTGATTCGACCAATTAGGGAACGAGGGCGATTGCCGTCACTTGCAGAAAAAAAACAAACTAAAAAGGATCGCGGACGCTTCAGACAAGGAACGCGGACGGCTCGTCCGCCCTTCGAGCGCGAACAGCGCAATAAGGTTCGTTACTAACCAGGCAGCTGATGGAACAACGCATTCAACTCTCTCATTTTGCCGGTGTTGATAGACGCGAACAGTCTACAGAGAGAAAGCATTTGCGTTCGATTTGTTTTATTAATCAAGACACGCTGCAACATTTTGCTTCGCTGATGTTGGCGGACGAGCCGTCCGCGCTCCCAGTTTAATGCCTTGCTGCGCTGGCGTTGGCGGATGAGCCGTTCGCACTCCCTCAATCAATTTCCGTCGGTTTTTTCGTCGGTCAGAGAATCGTCAATTGCTTTTTCGGTTTTGGCACGGACTTTTTCAACCAGTTCGTCGGCTTTTTGGACGTTGGCTTCTAAATTTGTGCGGTTTGATTGTATTTGGGCGAGCAGCGAATCGAGTTTCGCCTTTTCGGTTGCGAGCGATTTTTTATTTTGGTCGCGGATTTCTTCCGGTCTCAGCGAACCGGCAAAGGTGGCGGAGCGTTCGATCATTTCCGGACGCGCATTATACTCGACCCGTTCGATTTGGGTCTTAACCGAATTTTCCTTTTCGATCAATTCAAAAAGCTGTTTTCGCAGCGACTCGGCACGCTGTTCCGCCCGCGTCAGAATATCCAAATTCAACAGCAGACGTTTTTGTTTTTCATCATACTCGTTTTTCTGCGTTGATTCGAGCGATTTGAGCCGCGAACTCATATCTTTGAGCCGCGTATTTACTTTGTCAATCTTTTCATCCAAAGTCGTCGGTTCGTTTGCCGTATTTTCGGTTGGTACATTTGTCGGCACAATTATTTGATTCTCATTCGGATAATCGGTGGCGCGGCTGACGATTTCCGGAACCGTTTGCACGGGCGGCGGAGTTGGCGATGTGAACGGCGGAACTGTTCTTTTACGGCGCGTCGTCTGCGCGTTCATTTCTGAAAATGAAACGAATAAACACAATAAAAATGCCAGCGCAATGTAAAACTTTGACAACTTTAAGCTCCGAATTTTAACTCTCATAATTTTATTAACGCGAATGAGCGAAAAGCAAACAGCCAAAAATACCAACATTCCATCAACGCTTCCCGGCTTAAACTTTTCGCATTTTCAGCTTTTAACTTTTTTCACCGTTTTATCCGGAAAAAGATCGCCCGTAAAAAATTCGACGATGTTTTTCCCCGTGCCGACGAAAGGAATCGCGTCAATTCCGGTGTTCAAAACACCGCCGACCACACCCTTTCGCTTAATGTCGTAGCCGACCATCCCGATTGCTATCGCCGAACCGACATAAGGCACCGATTTCGCCACGCGGCGAACTAAACTCCAACCGCCGGCTTGAGCCAATTTGCGTGTTATACTCGGATTTTTATCAGACATTTGTTTTACCTTCCCTTTATTTTTTGTAATAATTTTACACTTGCCTAAATCCGATGACAAAAGCATACTCTAACTTTGCACGCGGCTTTTCTGCTAAAGTTTCAATTTTAAAATAAAACGATGACACTTATCATAAAGAATCTTTCCAAAAAATTTGATGACAACTGGGTACTCAAAGATGTTTCGCTCGAAGTCGAACGCGGCGAAATCCTGGGTTTGTTCGGCGTGGTCGGCGAAGGGAAAACGACGATGATGCGAACCATCGCGGGAATTTTAAAGCCCGACGGCGGAACCGTTCATTTCGATTCGCGGGACATTACCTATATATCCTGTGAAGATCGCGGCTTTCACTTTCCGAATTTGACCAACGCCGCGTTTTGGAAATCAATTTTCAACACGGAAAACACGTCACAATTAGCCGACGGCGAAGGACAAACTCTTGCGCTTCATGAAGCATTGGGCAGTGCCGAAGAAGTGCTGCTGCTTGACAATCAATTTTGCTTTATGGATGAGCAGACGCGCGAAAACAACTGTGAAAAACTGCGAAGCAAAGCCAAAGAAAAAAATCTGACGGTGATATTCGCCACCAATGATTACGACGAAATTTTTTCGGTCTGTGACCGCGTGGCGGTTCTTCACAACGGCGTGATCGTGCAGACCGGAACGCCGCGCGAAGTTTACGATCATCCGAATTCGCCGGTCGTCGCCCGCGTCACCGGCAGAAATAATCTAATCGAAGCCGAATTTGCCGCTTCTGCCAATTCCGATATGCCCGAATTTATCACATATCAGGGCAAACATCGTCTTCACACTGATAAAATTGACCGAGAACTGCTCGACCCAAATGATAAAAAAGTAACTTTGGCGATTCGCCCCGAACATATTTCCATCTCGTTCGGCGCGTCTTTTCCCGAAGACAATCTGCTGAGAGCCAAAATCGCCAACGTTATTTTCAGAGGCGAATCAACACTGATTATTCTCGATGCTGAAGGACTGCGGCTCGAAGCAATGGTTTTGCGGCTGGTCGGTCTGCACATCGGCGAAGAATGTATGGTCGGACTGCCGCCGGATCGCATTCTCGTGCTTAAAAACTAGGTTACAGGTTCAATGTTTCAGGTTTTAGATTGGATTATGAAAATTAGAATTGCTTTTGTGACGTTTATTATTACCGTTTTGATGTCGGTAACTTCTTGTTTTGCACAAATTCCGGCGCGGAGCGTGTCTGTTTCCGGCTTGCAGGGAACTGTGACGGTGCGGCGCGACGAGCGAAGCATTCCATATATCGAAGCGGCAAATGAGGCGGATTTGTATTTCGCGCAGGGATACACAACGGCGGGTGACCGGTTGTGGCAGATGGATTTGTATCGCCGTGTTGCTCGCGGCGAAACTGCCGAATTGTTCGGAAAATTAACCGTCGAAGAAGACAAACGCTGGCGCAGATTCGGGTTTTCACAAATTGTCGAAGAATCTTATAAAACATTTACGCCCGAACAAAAAAATATCCTTGAAAGTTACGCTCGCGGCGTGAACGCTTACATCGCTTCACTGGACGGAAAAACACTGCCGGTTGAATTTCAAATTCTCAAATATAAACCGACCGAATGGAAGCCGACCGATTCGCTCGTGATCGGCGCGATTTTAGCCGACGGGTTAAGCACGACGTGGCAAACCGATGTCGAACGGGCGGCGTTTACCGATCTGCCGCCGGAGAAATACAAGCAGTTGTTTATTGAGAAAACGCCGTTCGATGTGCTGGTCGTCGGTAAAGACACGGCGAAGAATTCCAGATTCCAAATTCCAGATTCCAAATTGAAAGAAAACATTGCGGATGCGGCGTTGTTGGAATTTGCGCGGCGCGATGCCGAACTTCGCCAATCTTCGCTGGAGAGAATCGGATTTTATCAGGAATTCAACGCGGCGAGCAACAATTGGGTGATTTCGGGGAAGCGGACTCTGGACAAAAATCCGATTTTGGCGAACGATCCGCATTTGCCGCCGTCCGTGCCTTCAATTTGGTATTTGGCGAATCTTGCCGCGTCGGGAATGCGTGTTTCTGGTGTCACTCTGCCGGGCGTTCCGGGCGTGATTCTCGGTCATAACGAATACATCGCGTGGGGCGCGACCAATCTCGGTCCCGACGTACAGGATTTGTATGCAGAAACTTTTAACGACAAAAATCAATACAAAACGCCGACCGGCTGGGTGGACGCGAAAACGCGGCGCGAAGAAATAAAAGTTCGCAAAAATGTGCTGAATCCCGAAACTGAAACGGAAACGATTGAGATTGTCGAGACCCGCGACGGTGTGGTCATCACCGGGCAGGATGATAAAAAATACGCGCTGAAATGGACGGTGCGCGATGTCAGTCAAAATCCGTTTGAAGCGTTTTTGCTGCTCAACCGGGCGAAGGACTGGAACGATTTTAATAACGCGCTAAAAACCTACGGCGGCGCAACGCAGAATTTTGTGTATGCCGATGTAAAGGGAAATATCGGATTTCACAACGGCGGAAAAATCCCGATTCGGCGCACCGGCGACGGTTCGCTCCCATATAACGGCGCGACGAACAACGGCGACTGGGTCGGCTACATTCCTTATGACGAACTGCCGAGCAGTTACAATCCGCCCGAAGGTTTTATCGTCACGGCGAACCAGCGCATCGTCGGCGACAGCTACAAGTATTTTTTGACGCATCAGTGGGCTTCACCGTATCGGGCGCGGCGAATTTACCAGCTTTTACAGGCGAACACGAAAGTCTCGGTCAATGACGTGATGGACATTCAGCGCGACGTTTTTAATATTTCATCATCAAGTTTTGCGCGTGAAATCGTCAAAAATAATGCCGCGTCAAAGGAAACTCTCGACATTCTGCGCGGCTGGGACGGGAAAATGTCTGCCGATTCAAATGCGGCTCTGCTGATTAGCGAGATCAGAAATTCTTTTCTCAACAAAGTTTTGACCGCCAACATCGGCGCGGAACGGGCGAACGCTTACCGTTGGGGCGAAATGGCTTCGTTTGTTGATTGGCTGGAAACTGAAAAACCGGCGAACTGGCTGCCGAAAGAATTTAAAAATTACGACGAACTGCTCAAAGCGGCAGATGCTGAAGCGCGTAAAAACCTGACGGCGAAATACGGCGCGGACGACGGTAATTGGCTGTACGGAGAAGCGTATAAAATAAGATTCAATCACCCGTTAGCCGCTGCGCCGCTGATCGGCGGACTTTTTGCGATTGACGCATTTCCGAAATACGGCAGCGGTGAAACGCCGAATGTCGGCGCAAATGTTTCGATGCGCCACATTACCGTTCCCGGAAATTGGGACGAAACACGCCACGGCATTGCGCTCGGCGAAAGCGGCGATCCGAAATCACCGTTTTACAAAGATCAATTGGAAGGTTGGCGCACCGGCAACACGCCGGTTTTCCCGTTCACAAAACCGGCAGTCGAAAAAGCTGCGAAAGACGTGATGGTGCTGATACCGACGAAATAGGTTTCGGATTCAAGGTTGCAGATTCCAGATTCCAAATTCCAAATTGAAAACCTTGAACTTGAAACCTGAAACCTTGAACCTATTGCGAGTTTCTGAATTCGATGAAGTCGCTTAAAATAATGGCGGCGGCTTCGCTGTCCACCCGTTTTCTGATTTCCTTTAAACTCAATCCGAGTTTGGTGAGATAACCTTTGGCTTCATAAGATGTTAGGCGTTCATCCATCAAAATAACCGGCACGTTGAGCGAGAGTGAAAAGTTTCGCGCCAGTCGCCGTGCCTCGCCCGACATCGCGCTTTCCGAACCGTCCGAGTTGTACGGCAAACCTAAAACCAATCCGACGGCATCAAAGTTTTCCAGATGATTGATAATTTGTTTGAGAACTTTTTTCCAGCTTGTGCGTTCAATCACACAAACCGGGCGCACGGTGAATTGCAGTTCGTCGCTGACGGCGACCCCGATGCGTTTCGTCCCCAAATCGAGAGCCAGTAATCTGCCTTTGACGGGAGCGCGAAAAACATCTGTAAGATCATCAGGATTAGTTGTTTCTAGTTCTTGCACGAAAAATTTAGTTAATAGATAATTGTTAGCAGCTCATTATAACAAAAACTAAGAGGTATAAAGAATGTCATATCGCGGAAAATTTATGATCGGTTTGGTGTCGGCGGGAGTCGCGTTGTATGCGGTGGTCGGCGGCATTTTAGGTGTGTGGCAGTCTCATGCTCAACAACCGATAAACGATGCCGGGGCGCAAATTCGTATTTTTGAAAGCGTTTTGCAGCATATTCAAAACGATTATGTTGACGAACCGAACCTTGAAAAAGTTCGCGGCGGGGCAATGCGCGGTTTAGCTGCCGGACTCGATGCCTATTCGTCATATTTAACGGCGGATCAAGTAAAGGATTACCAGGCGAAGAAACAAAACACATTAGCCGGTATCGGCGCGGAATTTTCGCAGGTGTCCGGCTACCTCTACGTCGTCTCCGTCATTAAAGATTCCCCGGCGGACAAAGCCGGACTCAAAGCGGGCGACGTGATCGAATATATCGAAAACAAAGCGACCCGCGATATTTCTTTGTACGATGCGCGGCAGTTGCTGCTCGGCGAATCAGGTTCGAAAACAAATTTGCGCGTTTTGAGAACAGGGTCAAAGCCGCAAACCATCGCCGTCCCGCGCGGCAGTTATAAAATTCCCTCGTCGGAAGCGAAAATCGAAGACGGCAAAATCGGTGTCATCAAAGTTTACAGTTTGGAGAAAGGCGAAGCCGCCGACATTCGCGCCCACGTTCAGGATTTGATGAAACAGAATATTCAAAAAATCATCCTCGATTTGCGCGGCGTGGCAGCGGGAGATATTAACGAAGGCGTTGATGTCGCCAATCTTTTTATCAAAGACGGCAACTTGGCGGAAATCATTGGGCGCGACAACAAAGTGACGCAGACGTTTACGGCTGACCCGAATAAATTTCTATTCGGCGGCGATGTCGCGGCGTTAATTGATTTGGGAACGGCGGGCGCGTCGGAAGTCGTCGCCTCGGCAATGCTCGACCGCAAACGCGGCGAAGTCGTCGGCGAACGGAGTTTTGGTGCCGGAACGCAGCAACAGTTATTCACGTTGCGCGGCGGCGACGGGTTGCTTTTAACAACGGCAAAATGGGCTTCGGCAAACGGCAGCACATTTTTATCGAGCGAAAGAAGCAGTTCCGGCGTGAAACCTTCGGTTGAAGTAAAACGTCCTGAAACCCCAGAACCGCTTGAAGTTGAAAATTTAGTTGACCAGCAGGAACAGGAAAATCAAGAACCCCAGCCGAATCAAACAGCAACTCCGCAGCCGACTCCCAAAGCCGAACAGCCGAAACCGGCGTTGGAAGATTTGCAAATGAAAAAAGCTCTCGAGATCCTGCGCGGCAAAGCACAGGCGGCGAAAGCAGGATAGATGGAAAGTTAAAAAGGTGAAAAGGTGAAAAGGTTAAAAGCAAAGGCTGTTCTAAGTAAATAATTAGACAGTCTTTACTTATTTCATGATTTGTCGATGTTGCTTGGTAATATCCTATCTTGTGCTGCTATGTTAATTTGGCGTTAAAGACGATCCCTTTTCAAAAACTGTTGGTTTGATAAATTAAAGCAGGAAGAACATTTTGATAAATACAAACATAGTAAGAAAATGAATTATGAAAAAACCTTTCCTTTTGTTTGTCATAAGTGCTGTCATTCAGATCGTATCTCCGATTTTTTATTATTTTCACCTCAGCAGCCAATTAAATTATGAATACGAAAATGGAATGAGAACTTCAACGAATGGCGACTCAATTGCAATTCCAATTGTGGGAATGTTTATTTTGGTGTTTTTTGTTCTTGTTGTCATCAATATATCCTATGCCTGTCACCTTTTCTTGGTGCATAATAGCGATGCGAATCAAGAGTAGAAATTTAGCAGATAGACATAAATTCGATAAGATGAAGTTATTATGGAAATCAAACTTATCGAACTTTATTGTCTTATCTGCCAACTCTACGATACGCAATCGGCGTTAAATCAGCAACGCTTG
>JBBSUG010000019.1:0-86674 GCA_038235165.1 Pyrinomonadales bacterium | reverse complement strand
TCCGCCGAGATACGCCGAAACGGTGCCGCCGACCATCACATAATGAAAGTGCGCGACGATAAAGTAGGTGTCGGTCAAATGAACATCTATGCCGAGTGCGCCTAAAAAAACTCCAGTCAAACCGCCGATTAAAAATAAACCGATAAAAAACAAGGCGTAAAGCATCGGCGTGTTATAAGAAATCGAACCTTTGTAGAGCGTGGCAGTCCAGTTGAAAACTTTGATCGCCGACGGAATTGCCACCACCATCGAAAGAAAAGAAAAAACAAGTCCCGCGTAAATTGACTGCCCCGAGACGAATAAATGATGTCCCCAGACGAGAAATCCGAAGACGGCAATCGCAATCGAAGAAAACGCGACGAATTCGTAGCCGAAAATCTTTTTGCGTGAAAAACTGGAAATCAATTCCGAGATCACGCCCATTCCGGGCAGCACCATAATATAGACCGCCGGATGCGAATAAAACCAGAACAAATGCTGAAACAAAATCGGATCGCCGCCGATTGCGGGGTCGAAGATGCCGATGTGTGCAAGGCGTTCCAGTGCCATCAGCAAAATTGTAATGGCAATCACCGGCGTTCCCAAAATCATCACCAGTGAAGTTGCATAGTGACTCCACACGAAAAGCGGCAGACGAAACCAAGTCATTCCCGGCGCACGCATCGTGTGAATCGTCACGATAAAATTCAGCCCGGTCAGAATTGAGGAAAATCCGGCAATAAAAATTCCGAGTCCGGTGGCGATCACATAACCGTTTGAAAACGTCGTCGAATAAGGCGTGTAAAACGTCCAGCCCGTATCAACCCCGCCCTGCATCATCGCCCAAACAGCAAAACTCGCGCCCGCCATATAAAGATACCAACTGAGTAAATTGATGCGCGGAAAAGCGAGGTCTTTTGCGCCGATCATCAGCGGTATCAAAAAATTCCCCAGAATCGCCGGAATCGAAGGCAGGAGGAAAAAGAAAACCATGATGATCCCGTGCTGGGTAAAAACTTTGTTGTACGTGGCGGATTCGAGCAAATCACTCGCCGGAGTCAAAAGTTCCAGCCGAATCAAAGCGGCGTAAGTTCCGCCGACAGCGAAAAAAAACGATACGCTTATCAGATAAAGAATGGCGATGCGTTTGTGGTCTTTGGTTAAAAGCCAAGACTTTAAACTAAACCCGTTGTTTAAATAATTCTCTTTCGGATAAACAGCAGTTCCTCTTTGTATTTCGTCAATCGTAATTTCTCGCTGCATATTTTTAATTTCTCAACATCTACAAATTCTGTTCGCGGTTTTATTTTTGGTCGGCACTCCCCGCTGATGCAATTTGTAAAGCAAAAACACCAAGCCATTGCTTGTTCGCAAAAAAATAACCGCTAAAGAATGTTACACAGTGGAATTCTCTAAATAATCAAGTGAACAACGGCTAAACTTTTACATTCAGCAATTAATAAAAAAATTTCCCTTAAAATACATTTGAACGGTTAAATGAAATAAAGTCTTGTAAAAAATTGCTGTTTTTCAGGTGTTTAAATCGTTCGAAATATTCCTCAATCGCTTGCAATCGTCTTTTTTGAAATAATCCTTGGTTTTACCATTCATCTAGTTTGAATCTTTCAGATAAATATGATTTGAAACGAGCTTGTTTTTTTCAAAATCTCCCGCATTGATTTCCAGTGTCTGTCTTTGTTTGCGGCGAACCTCAGGACGTATATTTGCACGGTTTCAATGTCGCTGTGTCGGAGCGTTTCCTATGTTTCCATAAATGATTTTGAATATTTTGCACGAGGCTGCGGAAAATATGCCGCAGACGACTTACTTTGCGGCTGAATTTACTATAATCCAAACTGATTCTATTCCGCTGTTAACTTTCTATAACGCAAGTTATCATAAGTTATTTCAAGCTTTATTTGATAATGAGAGTTTTAAATCCGATTTTTGCGAAGGGATTTTTTTGAAGACAGAACAACTTGATAAAAAGCCGTTGCAGCCGATTTGCCAATCAAAAATTTTCATTGACAGCTCAAACTCAGACAGCTTTTTGTCAGGAACAGTTTTTCATTGATCCGTTTTTACTTTGATAACAATTTTCTTGTCCGTCTCACAGCCTCTGACTTTAATGTCGGGGCGATGAGCATCCTGCGGAAAGAAAATAAAAAACGTGTTTGGTTCTGCTAAATAATATTCGCCGTCGCCGGAATAAAATAAGATGTCTTTCATTTCGGAATACGGCTCGGTGATGTCGAGCGTCGAGATATTCGCTTTGCCCATTTTTTCTTTGCCGGTGATGACCATTTGAATATCCTGATATTTGCGGTGCGATTCCCACTTGGTCATTTCAAAATCTTTTTTATTCGCTTCGGCAACGATGGCAAAAACGTTTTCGCCGTCAATCGGATAAGTACCGGGTTTTAGATTTAATAGATCGGTATTTTTCAGATAGGCGAAGGCTTTACCCCACCGTTCCCGGTGTTTATGGTATTGCGCGGCAAACGCAAGTTTGTTGATGGATTTGTGCGGGTTGATTTTTGCGCCGCCGAGCCATTCACCCTTTTTAAACCATCTTGCCGCTTCTTTTTCAGTCCAGACTTTATCCGCTTGGGTTTGCGATTGTGCATTTATCATAAAATTTGACATACAGACTATGAGTATAAAACTGCCGAACAATATTTTCCTCATACACTTCCTTATTTGCGGCTTCAGCTTCTAAGTTTTTGCCGCACTCATTTTATAAAACGACATTTTTCGGCTGACCTTTGACGAAAGCCTCGAGATTATCAATCAATATATCGGCGAGCGTCTGCATCGCTTCTTCGCTTGCCCACGCAACGTGCGGCGTGATGATTAAGTTCGGCAATTGAATGTCTAATAACGGATTGCCTTCACGCGGCGGTTCGGTCGTCAAAACGTCGAATCCGGCTCCGGCGATTTCGCCTTTTTGCAGCGCGGCAACAAGTGCTTTTTCATCAACTAAACCGCCGCGCCCGCAGTTGATTAGAAACGCCGAATTTTTCATCTGCTCAATTTCTTTTTCGCCGATCAAATTTCGCGTTTCGTCAGTCAGCGGACAGTGCAGAGTGATGACATCGCTCTCGCGTAAAACTTTTTCAAACGATGATCTACCGTCTCTGACATCAGGCGCATTTTTACGTTCGGAAATTAAAATTTTCATCCCGAAAGCGAGCGCGATTTTTTCGACCGCCTTGCCGAGCGAACCATAACCGACGATGCCGAGCGTCGCGCCGTAAAGTTCACGAATCGGATGATCGAGAATCGTGAAAACGTCCGATTTTTGCCATGCGCCGCGCTTGATTTCTTCGTGATAAGCCATCAGATTTCGCATCAGTGCGAGAATCAAACTGAAAACTTCCTCCGGCACGGAATGAATCGAATAATTACGCACATTGGAGACGACTATGCCATTTTGACGGCAATAACTGCTGTCAACGCAATCAGTTCCGGTAGCGGCGACGGCGATCATCTTCAAATTCGGCAATTGTTCGAGCGTCGCTTCGCGCAACGCGACTTTGTTCGTAATCGCAATCGTCGCGTCCTTTAATCTTTCAATTATTTCGTCCGGCTGCGTCATTTGAAAATCCGTCCATTTGTGTTCAAACGACGGCTTTTTAAATTCGGCTTTGACCGTTTTGCGGTCGAGAAAAACTATTTTTTCCATACTGTTTATTGACAACTAAATTTTATGCGGCGCGAATAACTTTATAAATTTCAGACGGCAAGCACGATTCGTAAATCACGAACATTTGTTCCGGTCGCGCCAATCGTTACGTCGTCGCCGAGCGATTTGAAAAAATTATACGAATCGCTCGTTTCGAGAAATCGCTGCGCGTCCAAGCCGATTTGTCCGGCTTTTTCCCAAGTGTTTTCGTCGCAGACCGCCCCCGCCGCCAAACTGTTGCCGTCAATTCCGTCAGTTCCCGCGCTGATAAAAACGATTTTTGAAAAATCATTTTGGCATTTATCAAACAACATCGCCATTCGCAAAACAGTTTCCGAATTTCGCCCGCCGATGCCTTTTCCGCGCACCTGACAGGCAAATTCGCCGCCTGAAATCAAACACGCTATTTTTTCTTTCGGTGTTTCCGAGCGCAAATTTTTTATCCGCTCAAATAATTGCTCACAGCCTTCCGCAATATTTTGCTGACTGATGTCGGCGGCAGTCTCGACCACGCAGCCGAGCTTTTCGGCAGATTTTACCGCCGCTTTAATCGCGCTTTGATTATCGAGTAGAACATAATATGGAAAATTCTGTTTCGATGAAAAGATTCTTTTAACGTTCTTTTTTTCAAGAGTGTTTAAAACGCTTGACGGCAGCGATAAATCGTAATGTTTGATAATCGAAATGATTTCTTCGTGTTCAATTTTTTCACCGCGCAAAGTCGGAGCGGACGCGACAGAAATTTCATCGCCTGTTTCTGTATCCGAAACGATCAGCGTAACTTGTTTAGCGTTTGGCGCAAATGAAGCCAAACCGCCGTCTTTAATTAGGGATAATGATTTGCGAATTTTATTAATTTCCGCAATCGAAGCTCCGCAAGTTACTAATTTAAGATTCGTTTCGCGCAAATCTTCGAGCGAAATATTTTCGTCGCACGGAGCCTCGATCATCGCCGAACCGCCGCCGGAAATCAGAAAAATAATCAGCGAATTTTTATTGTCGGCACGCCGCAATAATTCAAAACAACTTCTCGCGGCGGCGAAACTCGAGTCGTTCGGAAGCGGATGTCCGCCCGCAAAAAATTTCCATTTATTTGTCAGATGTCGGTTTTTTATTTCAACTTTTTCGGCTGAATGATCCGGCAGAACGCCCGCAACGATTCCGGCTTGAAGTTTGTCGCCGAGAATTTTATCAATCGCAATCGCCATCGGATAAGCGGCTTTGCCGATGGCGATTGCATAAATTGAAAATTCGGCTAAATCGTAAATTTCATCGCCGATTTTTAAATATGAATCGTCTGCAAATTCGACTGTCTTGCTCACTGCCGTCTGTGCGTTGACACTTTGCAAAGCGTCCGCAAAAATCGAACGAGCCTGTTTTTTTAGGTCAAAATTCGGCACAATGATTTAATTTTTCGGCACATCCGCTAGATTCAAATAAACGTATTTCATCTTTTTGCGATTCCACGTATAGACCATATGGAGATCGCCGTTTTTTCCCTGAATGACGTTCGGATACGAAAATTCGCCGGGTTCACTTTCGAGCGTGTGGAACATTTTGAAATTTTCGCCGTCCGTGCTGACCGCTAAATTTAATGGCGAACGACCGCTGTTCGTGTTGTTGTAAATCATAACGACGCGCCCGTCTTTTAACTGCACCGCGTCCAATCCCGAATTCGGATTCGGCACGTCAATCGGTCTGGCTTGCGTCCACGTTACGCCGCTGTCGAGCGAATCGGCGACGCAGACTTTACCCATTTTGGCGGTCGAACGCGCGTAAAGACGCAGTTTTTTGCCGCCCAGAGAAACGACCGACGGCTGAATGATTCCCTTCGTAAATCCCCAATCGTTCGAGCCGGGAACTTCTTTCGGAATCAGGCTTTTCACACCTTCGCCGTAGAATTTATCGGGAATCGTGATCGGTCCGATTTTCTGAAATGTTTGTCCGTTGTCTTCACTGCGTTCGATCCAGACCGCCCAATTTCGATAACTTTCGACCGACGTGCCGCTGACGATGACACCGTTTTCCATCACAAGCGGTTTGGCGCGAATCGGTCCGTATAATCCGGCGGGCAAAACTTCCGTGTCCGACCACGTTTTGCCGTTGTCCGCGCTCCATTTTCGTGCGCCGGTCCACATCGTCGGGTGCGTGCCGAATTTGTAATAAAGCCAAAGTTTTTTGTCTTTCGTATAAAAAAGCACCGGATTCCACGTCGGCGTTCCCGTTTCGCGGGCGAGTTCGACGGGCGCAGACCATTTGCCGTTTGCCTGTTGCGAACCCCAAATGGCGACATCCGGGTTTCCTTCCGCCGTGCCGCCAAACCACGCCGCCATCAGATCGCCGTTCGCCAGTTCGACAATCGTCGAAGCGTGTGCCGATGGAAACGGAGCGGTGTCGTAAATAAATTCTTTCTTTTCCTTCTTTGCAATGTCGTACGGCGATGTTTGGCTTTTGATCGCAGAAGCGCAGCAAGCGATAAAAACAAATATTATTAAAAGCGTGGTCGAATGTATTTTTCGTTTCATAAATATTCTCTGTTCGGCTGGATTTATTTTGCCGTCACTTTGATTTTACTGCGGTCGGGTTTCGGCATTTTGAACGGCAAAGTGTCGGGAACGACGCGCACGGCGGTGGTAAATTTGAACGGACATTTGCCGCCGCTCGGAAAAGTCAGTTCGACGAAAAATGCCGTCCAGCCGGTCGCCGGTTTTTCCACCTTCGCCGTGTAAACTCCTTTCTCACCTGCGGTCAAACTCGAACTTTTATAAGCCGCGCCGATGCTTTCCAGCCGGAAATCGCGCTTTTCGGGATTGGTCGCCTGCCATAATTTTACTTCCGCCGGTTGGTCAACGGTTTTAACGCTGATCGAACCGTCTTTTTCAAATTTCCACGAAAATCTGGGGCGCGGTTTGTTTTGCAGAAAAGCGTCGTAAAAAGCGATGAGACTTTCCTGCGCGTCCGAATTGCGAAGCGAATGATCGGTGTTCGGAACGTAGCGCAGATATTTTTCGCCTTTCAAATCGTCGAAATAAAACTGCGATGAATCCGGCAGAAAAAATTGATCGCCCGCCGCGTTGATCAAAAATTTCGGCATCTTCAAACGATCCAGATAAGAATACGGCTCGACGATTTTCAGCATCGCTTTATACTGCGGCGTTCCGATCCAGTTCATTAAACCGTTTTTTTCGTAATCTTTCACGGCGGGCGCCCAAAATCCGTAAGCCGCGTAATGATGCGCGAAGGATTTTTCCAGATTCAAAAGGTCAATCACCATCGGAACAATTCCGACGACGCGGCGGTCAACGGCGGCGGTCGTCCACGTCGTCCAGCCGCGTTTCGAGCCGCCCGCGACGACGAAGCGATCAACTTTCACGCTGCCGCCCGCCTCGCTCGCGGCGAATGTTGTGACGGTATCCATCGCCCGCACCGCACTTTTCGTCATCGGCAGCCGCGCCAGCCAATTCGCGTCGCCCGTGTGAAGATATTTGTCCCATGTATAAGCGATAATGCCGTCTTCGACGAGCGGCTTTCCGTCATCAGCAAAAATCAGCGGCTGATTCGGCACCATTCTTAGTTCGGTGACGACGGAATTTGTCGTTTTGGCAAGTTCGATCAGCAGCGGATTAGTTTTCGGTTCCTGATTGTCGTTGCCGCCGCCGGCAATAGAAAGAAATCCGGTCGTGTGTTCAACTTTGTCCGGTCGCACGACGACGAGCCAGTGTTTCCATAAAGTGCGGTTTACCTCGGACGGCGCACGCCACGACTGCGAAGTCATCTCGATTAGATAGGTGGTAAAACCATCGCCGGAAGTAGTCTTTTTTAATTCGTATTGATAGTTCGGATCGGCAGCCTGAACATATTTATCAAGCGCGGTCGGCTTGGCAAGTTTTTGAGAAACCGCGACCTGCTGCGTCAAACCAATGAATAAACACAACAACGCCAATTGAAAAATCCGCCAAATGTAAATGTTAATTTTTATTTCTCTCATCTATTTCTCCCGCGCTATTTTCCTTTTTATATTTCGGATTGAGCCGCTCCGAAATTCGTCGCCAATTCCGGCTCCCGTCTGCCGCGCATAAATTTCCAGATGCCGAAAATCATCAATAAACCGAAGATCAAATACAGAACCGAAGTTGCACTGATGCTCGCGCTCATTCCGTATGATTCGGCGGCATAAGCGATGGCAATCGGCGCAATTGCGCCGCCGAACCAGCCGAGCGAGTTCATAAACCCGACGGCAGTCGCGCGGTTCTGCGGTTTGACGACATCGTGCAAAGATGCCCACAAATTTGCGTCATACATTCCTTTGAAATAGCCGAAACCGACGAGCGCAAGTATCAAAACGGGAACGGAAAGCGTCCAGCCGGTCAGGAAAATGAATGGCACGCCGCACATCAAACCGATTGCCTGCGCCATCATTCGCCCGCCGCGAAATTTGTGCGCGAGTTTGTCCGCCAAAAATCCGCCGGTAATCACGCCGAGAACGGAAGCGATTTGCAGATAAACCGTCGCGTTTAAACCCGCCATCGAAAGGCTCATCTGGAATTTGTTATAGAGAAATGACGGCATCCACGTTAAAAAGATGCTGGCGACGAAATTTGCACCGATGAACACCGCGATCAGAACCCAGACCATCGGTTTGCTGAACACGTCTTTGATCGAACCGACGATGTTTTTCTGCCGCAAATCAAGCACGACGTGTGCGCCGTCTTCCAACACGTCAACTTCGGACTGTCCGCGTTCCGGTTCTTTCAAAAGTGCCAATAAAGCCACGCCGAGCAGAATTCCGAGTCCGCCGAAAACGTAAAAACTCGAACGCCAGCCGTAATATTGCCCCATGTAACCGGACAATGCGCCGCCCGCAATCGTTCCGGCGTAAACGCTCGACTGGTGAAACGACATCGCTCTGGAGCGCGTGTCTTTGCCGTGATAATCACTGAGAAGCGACATCGAAGCCGGAAAATAAAACGCTTCGCCGAAACCTTCGAGCGCACGAAACAGAACGAGATGTGCGTAGTCGGTTGAAAGTGCCGTGCCGACCGTCACCGCCGACCAGAAAATCAGTCCGCCGATGATTAAAGTTTTGCGCTGGAAACGATCACCGACAAGTCCGGCAATCGCGCCAAACCCGGCGTAAACCCACATAAATGCCGAGGCAACAATGCCGAGCTGCACGTCCGACAAATTCATTTCGGCTTTCAAAAGCGGAAACACGGAAAAAATCGCCTGCCGGTCGGCATAGTTAAAAAAGCAGACGAACCACAAAATCCCGACGACAAACCACTTGTAATTTTTCCCGAAAATCATAAGTTCAATGCTCCCTTAAATATTCAAACTGCCGCCCGTCGCCGTCACATCATCGCCCAAAGCCGAACGGATTTCCTGCAATTCTTTGCTCATACTTTCGACGAAATTCAAAATATCGGCTCGATGCACGATAATGTTCATCTCCGTTTCCTTCGCCCACGAGATTTGTTGATCGAGTCCCGACCAGAAATGCACACCCGCGCCGATATTTTTCGCTCGCGCTTTGCGGAAAATCTCGCGCACGGCGTGTTCAAAATCGGGATGATGATATTGTTCGGGAATGCCGAGACTACACGACAAATCGTGCGGACCGATGAGAACCGCGTCAATATCGGGAACTTCGAGAATTGCGTCCAGATTTTCAATCGCAGCACGACTTTCGATGTTCAGAATCAACAGATGTTCGCGGTTGTGTTTTTCGATATACGATTTCAAACCGTCCGCAAGTTCTTCTTTTCCGTCAACGATATTCTGCAAAAACTGTCCGCGCAGAGGACGCATTTTGACCGCGCCGCGCATCATTTTCACCTGTTCGACCGTTTCGACATACGGCACGACAATCCCGACCGCGCCCCCGTCTAACAAGTTGGTCGCCTGAAACGGATCGGGCGACGTGACGCGCACCAACGGCGCAACGTTCATCGCCCGATACGCCTGACACATCCACGAAATCTGCGTCCGATCAATCGGAATATGCTCCGTATCAATAAAAACGAAATCGAGATTTAACCTCTTGATCTGCGAAACCCAAAGTGGCGACGGCGCAACGGTCATCGTGCCGTAAACCCGTTTGCCGCTTCTGAAAGATTCCTTCAATTCGAGTGCGTTCATAATTTTGGGTTGTCGAGAATATTTATTGACGGACAATCTTCCAACGAGATTTCGTTAAATATCGCCGCACAAAAAGACTTCCAAACCGAGTTCGCGCATCGCCGCCGCTTTTGCATATAAGCCGTTTTTTGCGCTCTCTGCATCCGGCGCGTAAACGACCTGAATATGGTTCGATTTATGTTTCGCCATCATTTTATCGCGAGTCACGCCCTGCAAAACGGCGTGCATAATAGGCCATTCTGAATTGGTCTTTTTCCAGCGATCATTTGTTTCTGCTTCCGGCAAAGCGATTGCTTGACCAAGCCCTAAATCACATTTTAATTTGTTGTCTTCGATATAAACTCGGCTCCAGACAATTTCTCCCGGATGGCTGATTCCTTTTAAAGTGCCGCCGCCTAAACGAAAAAACATCGGCGGCTGGCGTTCGCTCGATGCACCGTGATAACCGCCGGTGATATGTTCGGGCGGAATCGCTCCCGAAATCTCGAAAACCCAGACGTAATCGTCAATGCCGCCGCCTTTGAAATGTCTGCCCCAACGCAAATCGTGCAGAGTATTCTCCGGTTTGAATCCGAGTTTTCTCCACAAACGATAAGTCAAAAGTCCGTCGAGTCCGGCGCATTCGTCAACTTCGTTAAAATGCGGCAGGGCTTCACCGCCAAACAATTCTTCGCCCGTTTCTTCACGAAAAACCGGCGGGCGATCAACATTGTTCAGTAAACCTTCCGCCAGATCGGAAGCCGGAACTAAATCTTTCAATCCCTGCTGATACTGAATGCCAATCGTATCGCAGCCGAATTCATCCGCCAGACGAACGGCGGCGATGTACATTTTGCACTGCGTCAAAACTTGCGCCTCGGTCAAATCCGTCGCTTCGTTCGTGCCGTATTTAAAAGTCAATCCTTTATCATTTAACCATTCACAAACGTCATTTGCTTCTTCATTTTTGACAGTCAGCATCTTGGCATAGAGTGTGCTTTGACTCAAACGTTCTTTAAAAATACCAACCGGGTGCAGCATTTCATCGGGAATAATGGCGTTATACATTCCCATACAGCCTTCGTCGAAAACACCCATCAGAGCTTTTTTCTGCTTGAATTCACGCGCGAAATTTTTTCCGAGTTCGACCATTTCACCCGGCGCGGCGGATTCGTCAAACATTTTAACGTGCGACGTATCGTGCGTAATTTTCCCGGTTTCGAGCCAGGTTTTCAAACCGTCCATAAAAAAATCGTCGGTAAAATCTTCGCTCCAAAGTGAACTGTATTTTACGCCTGCTTTTGTCAGCGAAGCGTTGAGATTGAGCAGTCCGACTAAACCGGGAAATTCGCCTTCCCAATTGGCGACGGTTAAAATCGGTCCGCGATGCGTAAATAATCCGGGCAGAATTTGCTGGCTGTACTGCCAGACGGCTTCGGCGACGATGAGCGGCGCATCCGGCGGAATCGTGCGAAAAACTTCCAACCCGCGTTTCTGGCTGTCAATAAAACCGTGCTTTTTAACCGGATCGTAATCGTGCGCCCGTCTGACTTCCGCGCCTAGTTTTTCGACTGCCGCCGTCACCTTCGCTTCCATCCCTGTCTGCGCCGCCTCACATTTTTGATTAGCGGATAATCTCAAATCCCCGTTGGCAATTAAATAAATCGTTTGTTTCATAGTGCTTTATCTTTGAAGTTAAAAGTGAAATCTATTCGGCATTGGTCGCCGTACTGCGTTCACCAATCGCGCCGTCCATTACTCTCCGGTATGCAAGCTGATGCTCATACATCAACTGAAAAACCTGATATTTCGCCTGATGAAATGCGCCGGTTGAAGTATTCGGTTCGACGACTTCGGCTTGCGGACTCATCACTTCCATTGCGTCAGTGATCGAGGCGAATTTTCCCGCCGCGACTGCCGCCAGCATTGCCGCGCCGAGCAAAACTGTTTCGCAATCCTTCGCAATAAAGACTTTACAGCCGGTTACGTCGGCGTGTTCCTGAATCCAGAGCGGATTTTTCGTGCCGCCGCCGCAGGCGTGAATGCGATTGATTTGGTAGCCCTTCGCGTTTAGAGATTCGATGATATGGCGCGTTCCGTAGGCAATCGCCTGAATCGTTGCATAATACAAAACGGCGAGACTTTCAAACGTCGAATCGAGCGTCAAACCGCTGATCATTCCGCGTGAATGAACATCGGCGCGCGGGCTTCGATTACCTAAAAAATCCGGCAGCAAATGAACGTTGCTGGTCGGCTTTTCATTGCCGCCGGATTTTAACTCCTCAACTTTGCGGTTGAGCAGATAATAAATTGTCGTGTTCTGCGCGGCGGCATCCTTTTCCAATTGATGCGCGTAAGCGTGATTTTCGATAACGTGAGCGAGCAGTGCGCCGGTTGCGCTCTGACCGCCTTCGGCGAGCCACATCCCCGGAATCATCGCCCCGAAATACGGTCCCCACACGCCTTCGACAAATCTCGCTTCGGGCGCAATCGCCATCTGACACGACGAAGTTCCGCCGATCAACGCGAGTGTCTGTTCGATATTTTTTCTGCCCGTCGTTTCATCGGGCGAAAGCATTCCGAGCGAACCGATGCCGCCAGCGTGTGCGTCAATAATTCCGACTCCGACCGCTGTTTTTTCAGTTAAACCGAGTTCGGCGGCGGCTTTTGCCGTTAAATTCCCGGCGCGTGTTCCCATCGGGCGAATGGTGTCGCCGATGCGATTTTCTTTGAGTAAATCGCCGAGTCCGATTTCGTCAAAAAAACTTTTGTCCCAACTGCCGAATTCGTCTTCGTGTCCGAGATACGTCCATTTACAGACGACGGTGCAAAGACTGCGAACGTCGGCGCGGCTCGCTTCATACACCAGATAATCCGCCAGATCGAGAAATTTTGCGGTCTGCCGGTATTTTTCCGGCGTGTTTTCTTTGAGCCATTTTAGTTTCGGCGGCTCTTGTTCGGGCGAAATTTTCCCGCCGACGTAATCAAGAACGCGGTGCTTCGTGCGGTTGATTTCCGCCGCCTGTTTTTCGGCTCGGTGATCCATCCAGACGATGACGTTCTGCGCGTCATCGCCGGTCGTCGAAACGGAAATTGGTTTGTCCTGCGCGTCGAGCGCGACCAGCGAACAAGTCGCATCAAAACTGATCCCGATTATCGTTTGCGACTCGATGCTGCTGATTTTCAGACACTCCCGAACGCTTTTGCAGACGGCAGACCAGATATCTTCGGTTGATTGTTCAACGTGGTTCGGCGCGGGGCGGAAAATTTTTATCGGGTGCGCGGCGGACGCTTTCATACTGCCGTTCAAGTCAAATATTCCGGCGCGCGCACTGCCCGTGCCGACATCAACGCCGATCACATATTCCGTTTTATTCTCCGTTTTTTGTCCGTTCATAAATCAAGTTTTTATTTTGTCGCGTTATCGCCCGCCATCACCCATTCTTCGTTAAAATGCGCGTGTTTAATTGACTTGATGCGCTTATCTTTTCCATCGGCATTTTTTTCCGGCGGATCGGTGTTGACGAAATAACTGTATGAAGCGTGGAGCGAACCGTCACGCGCCTGAATGATGGACGGGTAATGAAATTCGCCCGCATCTTTTCCCATCAATTCCAGATGGCGCGTCCATTTCCACGTCTGTCCTTCATCGTCGGAAGTCGAAACCGCGAGACTGTGGCGACCGTTTTCGGTGTCATTGTAAATTAAGGCAAAATGCCCGTTTTTAAGCGAAATTATTTCCGCGCCCGAACCCGGATTCGGCAAATCAGTGTCCACAACCGGACTCCACGTTTCGCCGCGATCTTTTGAGACGCTCATTTGCAGACGCTTCGGCGCAGGTCCGTTGTCGCGCATCAAGGTCAGCAAACTGCCATCGCGTCTTTTAACGATGCTCGGCTGAATATTTCCCAGCCCGACGAGCGGCGTGCTGGTGTGCCAACTCTTGCCCCAATCGTCGGTTATCGCCATCAGCGAAAACGAAAAACCGTCGGAATAGAGCGGCACGATCAGACGCTGGTTATCCAACACGAATGGATGCGCCCGCGTCATCCAGCCAAGTCTTTTATAAAGTTTATCGGCGGCATTTTTCCGCGTTTCGGCAACTCGCGCTCGCGCCCGCGTCTGCTGTTCGGCAGGCATTTTTTCAATCAATCCCGTCCACGAATCGAGAACCGGATTGACCGTCGCTGCAAATTCCGCACCCGGCGTGATGTGCAGAACGTCGTTAGATTCCCAAACCGGCGCACCGTTTTTTTCGTAATTCGACGAAATTTTGTATTTCATCAAAGCCGTGTGCCATTCGTTGGCGAGAATCGTCGGATACATCAGCCACAATCTTTGTTTCGGATCAATAAAAATCGTCGCGTTGGTGTCAGGATAACCGGGCGTATCGGCGAGCGTAAATCTCTCGCTCCATTTCTGCGAACCTTTCTTCAGCCGTGCGCCTTCAACTTTAACGTCGTCGGCGGTGCGTTCCCCCGAACCGTGAAACCAGCAGACCAACAACTCTCCGTTCGGCGTTTCGACAATCGCGGAAGAATGATTATGCCAATTTTCAAGCGGAAAAATCAGCTCCGCCGTGTGAAACGGCGATGCCGCATTCAAAGAAAAAGTCAGCAGCAGCAGTGAGATACCAAGGGACAAAATAAGCCGAAAGTTATTGAAATTTTTCATCATTTTTTACTCGCAACTTTGAATACGCGACCCAAAGTTTTCTTTTTCGTTTTCATAAACGGATAAATATTCGGGTTTAAATTCCGCACGCATTTCGGAAATTAAATTATCGAGATTTTCATTTAACTGCTGCGCCTCGACTGCGGTCAAAGCCGGAGTTCCGGGAGCAACGCACGGGCTGCCGATTATTCCCAAATGAAACATTGCTTGTTTGATTCCGCCGATTAGTTTGCTGCCGTAGCCGTTTTCGCCCGGAAATCCGGTCAGCGATACGAATTCGGCAAAGAGTTCGTTAAAGACTGAAATTTTTTTCGTGTCGTGGTTGACGACCGCCCGCCAAGCCTGCTGCCATTCGCGCGGAAAAACATTTGCCGTCCCCGAAACGACTCCGGCGATGACAACTTCGGAATTTTCGAGTTCGGCTTCGCACTGAATTTCGCCAATCTCGAAAATCAATCCGGCATTGCCCGCATACAGCGTGAAATCGTCATCCGCACCTCTGGCAAAATTTTTCACGTAATTGCGAAAAGCAGTTCTGTTTGCCGAAGCCTTCAGACAAGCGACAAAAGGCAGCTTTTTTAGTTCGTCAACCAATTCGTCGGCTAGATTTTTCCCGGCATTCTGCGGCGCGGCAATATCGGGATTATCGTATAAGCCGATGACTAAAGATTCGTTCGAGCGAATTCGTTCGGCGATTTCGCCTTTGAAAAATCCGACGATTTCGGACGACGGCAAATCTGAAATCGCATACGGCGCGATCACCGCCATTTCAGCATTTAACTGCGCGGCGACATCTAAAAGTTCGAGCGTTTCCGCTTTCGTCGGCGCGGTGATTCCCGCCCACGCTTCGATTGGCACGGCATCTTTCGGCAGAAGCGAATTGACGAGCCGGGTTTCTTCGATCCCGATTTCGAGCAGACGGCGGCACTGTTGAAAATTCAGACGATTGTATTCGCCGGTCGTGCCGCAGATAAACAGACTGTCCGCGCCGTGTCCCTGCTGAATAGCGTGTCGTACAATTAGTCGCTGATCCGATTCGATCAAGTTCCCCGCTTCATCCAGCGCGGTGACAATTGGTATGTTCAATCCTGTTCGCGGCATATTTCTAATAAAATTAAAGCTCGGGTTGTGCTTGAAACTGAAAATAAAATGATGATTTGAAAGCGAAACAATAAAGCTGTTGATCTCGCTCTACTGTTTCGCTGTAATGTCTCGTCCGCTCAATAACAATCGCCGCAAAATTAAAAAACGATGCGTACGGCAAATTGCAGAATGCGCGGGTCGCCCGCACTCCTGATGCGCCCGAAAGTAGCTGCCGTAACGGTCGAATCCGGCAGATTCAGGTTGACATTGTTAAGCACGTTAAAGGCTTCACCGCGAAGCTGAAGTTTAAAGTTTTCACGAATCGTAAAATTCTTGATAAGACCGACGTTCAGCGATTTAAAACCTGGTCCGGTCAGCGTGTTTCTGCCCGAATTGCCGAATGTTCCGAGGGCATTGGTCGTGTAGGCAGAAGTATTGAACCATCGCAAAACTCTTTCGCCACGGCTTCTGTCGCTTGACAACGTGCCGTCGCCGTTGACATCGGCGAGCTGTCCGCCCGTTCCGCTTCGGGCATTATCCACGCCGCTCAAAACGCTGAACGGTGTGCCGCTTTGCAACGCCAAAATCCCCGTCAAGTTCCAGCCGCCGAGCAGAGTTCTGGCAGCTTTATTGGAATATTTATTGGGAAATTCGTAGAGAAATGAAGCGGTAAAACGATGCCGATGGTCAAAATTTGACAGTCCTCTATCAAAATTCAAATCAAACGGGTTAATTTGCGTGATGCCGGTTTCCTTGTTTTCGGAACTGTTGTCGGTACTTTTAGACAAAGTATAAGAAGCCAAAATTGAAAACCCACGATTAAATCGTTTATCGAGCGTTAATTGCAGCGAATCATATCTTGAAAATCCGTTTGATTCGACGCTGGCGATACTGCCGTAAAACGGTGCTAAGGGGCGACGCGCATTAGTTGTCGAAGTCGCCGCGCCGACCACGTAAACCGCGGGGTTTGCTTCCTTAACAATTGACAGACGCGAGCCTTTCGAACCGGCATAAGCAGCGCGAAAAACATACGTCGGAATTATTTCGCGCTCGAAAGATATGTTGTAAGCCTGAAGTCTTCCGTTTTTCAGATTTGGATCATAGCTGAAAACCGAAATAGGAAAGACAAATGCCGCGTTCGGTCCCGGATTGATGTCTTGCGGAAACGGGTTAATTCTCCCGGCATACGGCTCGGATAGTGAATTGAGATTGTTCCCGTTAAAAGAAACCAAAGTTCCGAACGGTGCCTGATTTGCCGAACTGTTAGTTGAAATTAAATTCGGACGATCAAAGAAAATTCCGTAGCCGCCGCGAATACTGGTTTTACCGTCGCCTGTTAAATCATAGGCAAATCCGACTCGCGGACCGAAATTTGAAAGCGAAGCATCATAGCCGCCTTCGGGCAAACCCGGATCGCCCGGATAAAGCAGTCCGACCGGAGCGTTGACATAAACCGTTGATTTTTGTCCGGCGCGATAACTGGCAAGACGATTATTTTTATCCGTGTATGGAATAAAAGGGTCCCAACGCAACCCCAGATTGAGCGTTAATTTTTTGGTAATGCGGTAATCATCCTGAACAAAAACTCCCGGAAAATGGGCGACCGTATTTTTGTATTCGCCGACTCCCTGCACCAGCGTCGCAAATTTTCCGAGAAAGAAATCCGCCACCGCGTTTCCGGTAAAACCCGCGCTGTTATTGAAAGTGAATTGTCCGTTGGCGCGGAAATTATTCACGATGTCGTTGGTCGCGTAACTGTAATCGCCGCCGATGGAAATATAATGTTTGGCGGTGGTGATGCGCGTCGTGTTGGCAATCTGATATTCGCGTCTGGCAAAAGTGTTCGTGTCACCCGTGTTGATTCCGAAAAATCCGGCGACGGTCAACTGAATTTGCGGTGTCGAATCGTTGTAGTAGTTTGCTCCTAACGAACGCAGACTCTGCGGATAGACGTGCGTGTTGACGTTGTTGGTTTGATTGAAGGTAAAAACCGTATTGTTGACGACGCTCGGACTAAAAATATGCGTGTCATTCAAACCGAAAATCGTATTTTTCCAAACGCGCCCGAAAGAAGAAGCCAGGTAATTAGTCGGATCGAGAAAGGCTGGCTGCGCCGCTTTGGAAACCCAGTATCTGCCGAAAAGATTATTTTTATCGCTGAATCTATGATCCAGGCGAATCATATACTGATCGTCGTCCAAAGCTATCGGAACGGCGAACCGCAAAAGTCCGCCGGCTTCGTTCGGCAGCGGAATAAATTTCAATAACTGCTGCGTGACCGGACTGAAAAGAGTCGGAGAAATCTGGTTGCCGGCAAAAACAGTTCCCGTCGCCGGATTTCTCAGAGCCGTGCTGATCGAAGAGAAATCTCCCGCCCGCTGTGCCGCCGTCGGCACGACCGCCGTGCTGTCCGAAGGCTGTTGGCGGGTGCGCGTTCCCTGATAAGAGAAAAAGAAAAATGAGCGGTCGCGCCCGCTGTCAAAAACAGGTCCGCCCTCGCCGAAATGCGGCAGCGGCAGCGGTCCGCCGATGGTGCCGCCAAACTGATTGCGCTTTAACCCGTCGCGCTTGCCCGGAGCAAAAAAATTGGTCGCATTAAGCGCGTCATTTCGGACGAACTCGAACGCCGAACCGTGGAAATTATTCGTTCCCGATTTTGTCACGGCATTGACGACCGCGCCGAGATTGCGTCCGTATTCGGCACTGAAATTGTTTGTCTGGACGCTAAATTCCTGGAGAGCGTCAGGGTTCGGAGTCGGATTGGATTGATTACTGTAGGAGTCGTTGTTCGAGCCGCCGTCGAGAACATAGTTGGTCGTATTTCCGCGCCCGCCGTTTGACGAAACCGAAACTGCGCCGGGATAAGTCGCGCCGGATGTCAGGCTCGTGCGCGTATCCGGCTGGACACCGGCGACAAGCTGAATAAGAGCGTTCGGGTCTCGACCGTTGAGCGGCAATTCATTGATGCGCCGTTCGTCAATCGTCGTTTTCAAAGTCGAAGTTGTCGTGTTGACCTGCGAAACTTCCGCCGTGACGGTCACTTCTTCGCTGATCGCGCCGATGCTCAAAGTCGCGTCAAGTCTGGCTTCTTCATTAACGCGCACGGGGATACCGGTTAAATTGGTCTTTTTAAATCCGTTTGCTTCGACCGAGAGATTATAATTTCCGACCGGCACCGCGCGAAAAGTATAGATTCCGTTCTCATTGCTGACGGTTTCGAGATTTGCGCTCGTTCCGGTGTTGGTGGCGACGATGCGGCTTCCGGCGACCGTCGCTCCGGCATCGTCCTTTACCACTCCGGTAATAGTTCCGGTCGGAGACCCCTGCGCCAACAGTAGAATACTACTGCCCAAGAATACGACTACCATTGTCATCAATCTGTATAAATTCATTGTTTCACTCCTTAAAATTCCTCTCTACTCCCCAAAAAATCTATTTTTTTATCAGCCAGATTTCGGAAACCTGTCTGCCGCGCCCGTTACCGCCGCGTCCGGGTTCGATTTCCCACGTTAAAGTCAATTCCCCGTTCGCCGTCGCTGCCGCCGGAACGTCGAATTCGACCGGCGCAACCGGCGCGGGTTTGCTGATAAGCGGATGAACCTCGTATTTATCATCAGCCGTCAGTTTAATTTTTAATTGCGGAAGCGTTCCGGCATAGACGATACGGACTTTGTACTGCGCCGTGCGGTCAAGATTCGCGTAGCGCATCTGCAAAGGCGTGTCGAACGCCGTTTCTGCGCCGTCAAACCAAGACCTGCGCCATTCCGGTTTATAAGCAAATCCGTTGAACGCCGATTCCATCGCGCCGGGGTCTTTGGCAAAATCATTGACGTTAATCAAATGCGGCTGGCGGCTGGCATTGCCCAAATCGTCGTAGTAGCCGCCGAGTCCCGGATTAGTCCAGTTGACGATTTCGTTGATGGCGTTCTGACGAGTTTTTTCATCAGGCATCTGTCTGATTTCGGCGAACTTCACTTTCAGCCACATTCGATTGTTTAACGGCGTGTCGAGCGTGTCGAGATTTGCGCCGCGTCCGGGTTGTCCCTGATATTTTTCCGTGCTTAACTGCATTCGGATGCTTTGGTAAAGTGCTTCGCCGAGTTCCAAAACACGTCCCCGATAGCCTCGCGCCGCTTCGTCAGTCACCGCACGGTCGAGACTTTTTTCCGCTTCGTTGATCGCCGTCAGCGAACCCGTTCTTTTTGCATCCCGCAGCTGCGCGTCGGCTCTCTGCTCGTCCGCCGTTTCCTGCAACAAACGGCTTTTAACAAAAGCATCGTAATAAGCGCGGTAAAGTCCCTGCTGAAAACGCCAGTTCAGCAAAATTTGCGGCGTGGCTTGACGTTCCATTGACTGAAAACGATTCAAAGTCATTTCGACATTCGCGTTCGAGGCGAGCGGACCATTCCAGTTTCTTTCCAGACCGAATAATGCTTCGGCGTAATCGTCAGCGTAATTATCGGCGATAAAATACCGGCTGTATTCTGTCAAAACATTGCGCAGATTCGCGTCCGGATTCCAGCCGAGACTACTCCAAACGATTTTGTTAACATCGTCATTGCAGCCTTCCGAATAAGTTAAAAATCCGATTGTGGAAGGCTGTATGGCTTTAAATATTTGTGATTCGCCGATTGGTCGCGGGTTGATCGCTTCGCGGGCTTCGGTCAGCGGATATGCCAAATCCCATTCGGGAACGGGAAATTGACTGGAAAAACTATGAGTGATGTCCGGGTAATGGCGAATCGGATACTGCTTCGGAATTCTTTTGCGGAGCGTTGAAATCGTGTCGCGCACCTGCGGACCAAAGACGATGCCGTTTAACCATTTCGGCTGATCTTGATTGACAATCGCATAAAATTCTTTCATCCATTCCCGATTAAATCCCTGCGGCGCAACCCACATCTGCGCTTTCGGATGATATTTGTGCAAAACGGCGGTTTGCTTTTCGAGCAGAGCCATCAGATATTTCGGCTGCGTGTGTCCGGGATCGCCGCCCGGAACGAACACGGCATCAATCCGGGGCAGTTTTTTAAAGATTTCTCCCCATTCGTTCAAGGCAATCTCAACCGTTTTCGGGTCGGAATAATCCTTGTCCATCGCCGGATACCAGACCCAGCAGTCAAGCCCGTAGTCGTCGGCGATTTTTGACATACCGATCATCGTGTCAATCTGCGGCAGGGGAAAATGCGGACTGTCCACATCATCATCCGAAAGCGGCGGAATCAGTTCGATAGCGTTCGTGCCGAAAACCGCCAAATCGCGGATGTATTGTTCCCACATCGGCAAAGTCCAGGCATCGTAAGAATTCGTTTTCGGACGATAACCGAGTTGATGACCGCGCAGCGCGACTTTCGGTGCCGTATCAATATTCAAATCCGCCGGAAGCAAAATTTTACCTTTGCTCATCCGCATTTCGCGCAGTAAATTCCCGACCCCGAAAAGGATTCCTCTCGAATCATTTCCGACGATCAAAACAACCGGCGCAGTTCCCTTTTTCGCAACTCGAATATGATACCCTTCCGCCGCTACCGGGGTTTTATCAAGTTTTATTTGCGGGGCAAATTCTCCGGCAAAAGATTTCAACGACGACATCGGAACCACGACAATCGCAGGTGCCGCATTATTTGGAATCGAAACGTCTCGGCTCATTTTTATTTGAGTGCGTTTCTCGACCTCTTCAACCAACATTTGAACCGCTTTGTTTTCCGAACCTGATAAGTTCGCAGGCGCAGCAATTACGGCTCGGCTCAAATCTATTTCCGGCACAGTTCCCGTCTGCGCCGCCGCCGTCTGCGAACCAAACACAGCGAGAAAAAGATTCAGCATCCAAATAAAAATGGTTTGTTGTGTCAACGAACTTTTTAATTTCATAATTTTGCTCTTAGTCATCTTCATCATAAAATCTAACTTTTAGAATAAATTCCCCGGCAGGGTGAATTCCGTAATTCGATTTTGACTGCGCCCAGCCTTTGGTTACAATTGTGAAGGTTTTATTTGACAACGCGACATCGCCCCGTCTTCGGGAGAAAATCTAAACGTTTAGATTTTGTTTTGGGCAGACAATTTTTTCAAGAAAAAGCAGTATAAAAGGATTTTATTGCTTTTGAATTATTGAATTTTGAAATTTTGTCTGCTTTTGGAATAAAAGTCTGAAACGTTTAAAAAACTTATTACAAGATTTATAAACTCAATTTGATGTTTTGTCAACAGATTTTTCAAGTTTTTTTTCCGAAATTTGTAATATCGAAGTTTTTTCTTGAATTTTATAGCTGAAACGTTTAAATTCTCTTCTGACGAATCAGAAAAACGAATTTATATCTCCGAGAAAAGCAAAGTTTTGTAAATTTGTTTGGTTTAACGGTTAAGTTGAGAGGAATATTTACTTGGCAGACTCACATAAAGAAAAGACTAAATCACCGACGATGCACGATGTGGCGCGGTTAGCCGGAGTTTCGATTGCCACCGTTTCATCCGTTATTAATGAAAAAAGCGGCGTGAGTCCGAAACGAACGGCGAGCGTTAAAGATGCGATGTCGAAGCTCGATTACCATCCCGATCTGGTCGCCCGCAGTCTTAAACTCGGTCACACGAAAGTTATCGGCATGATCGTTCCTGATGTGACCAATCAATATTATCCCGAGGTGATGCGCGGCGTAGAAGACGAAGCCCGTGTTCACGGCTACCAGTTGATGCTGTGCAATTCAAATGAAAACCCGGATCAGGAACAGCATCTTCTGAGTATGCTTTTTTCGCAGAGGGTTGACGGAGTTCTGCTTGCATCTTCCGATTCGACCGCCGTTTACGACCGGCAGATCCGCCGCCGCTTCCCGATTGTTTTTATTGACCGTCTGCCGCCGGGCTGTATGGAAAGAGCGGTTATCACCAATAATGTGCAGGCGGCGTATGACGCGACCCGCCACTTGATTTCGCTCGGTCATAAACGCATTGCGATCATCGCCGGGAACATTTTGCTGTCAACCGGCTCCGACCGCGTTGCGGGTTATCGGCAGGCGATGCAGGAAGCGCATCTGCCGATTCGTGAAGAATATTTCCGGCACGGTGATTTTACGCTCGAAAGTGGCATCCAGTGCGGTCTCGAATTAATGAACTTGAAAAACCCGCCGACGGCTATTTTTTCCTGCAACAACAAAATGACGCTCGGGCTGATGAGATCATTGACCGAATTAAATATTGCCTGCCCGAAAAAAGTCAGCGTAGTAAGTTTCGATGATTTCGAGTGGGCGGCAAATTTCACGCCTCAACTAACCACGGTTTCCCAGCAAACATACCAAATCGGCAAGTGTGCAATGCAAATGTTGCTGCGAATTATTAATTCGGAGAAAAATAGAACTTATCAGGATGAAGCTGTCTTGATGCTTCCGGCAAAACTTCTTGTGCGGGATTCAACAACTCGTGCGAAATAATCAAACATACGATTCGGTCATAGCAAACAAAAAATTATCTGACCGACGCTTTATTATTTGCGGGCAGTGCGGCTGCAAATTTTCTGACCAAATTATCAACGCCAGTGATTGCGTTGCCGATGACAACGGCGAACGCGCCGCAGTCGAAAGCTCTCTTGACATCTTCCGCCGAACTCAGACGACCTTCGCAAATCACTGGAATCGAAAGTTTTTTCGCCAATCTTTCAACTAGTTCAAAATCGGGTTTGACGATGTGTTTCGTGTTTTCAGTATATCCCGAAAGCGTTGTGATTATCGCATCGAAACCGATTTCTTCGGCGGCTTTTAATCCTTCTTCAACCGTGGCGATGTCGGCGGCAATCGGCTGATTTAATTGACTGCGAATCTGCCGGACGATTTTTTCGATTTTTTCGTCGTTCGGACGTGTGCGAAAAGTCGCGTCCAAAGCGATAATATCCGCGCCGGAAACGGCGACTTGCTGCGCCGCGTTAAACGTCGGCGTGATATAAACTTCACTCTGGTCGCCGACGATTTTGTAAATACCGAGAACGGGAATTTTGATTTTCGATTTGACCGCCGATATGTTTTCGGGCGCGTCAATCCGTACGCCGACCGCGCCGTTTTGTTCGGCAACTTCGGCAAAAGCCGCGATGATTTCGGGTTTGGCGAGCGGTGAACCGGCGGGAGCCTGACACGAAACGATCAATCCGCCACGCCCTTTTTCAAAAATAGTATTCATTTTAGTTTGAGATGTTTTCCAAATTGTTTAATAAATCTTCGGTAATTTTAATTTTCGCTTGTTCGTAAGACAACAGCAACGCACCAATCGCCGGACCGAAACGCGGTTTGACGAATGCCGCGAGCGCGATTTTTTCGGCGAGCGAATCTTTGAAATATTCGTTCGTTAATTCGGCGCGAAACATTCCGCCGATGCCGGCGACGGGAAATTTTGATCGAAAGTCCAGCTTTTCGGCTACGCGTTCGACGCTTTCGGTCAACACTTCAACACCGTGAATTATCTGTCCGCGAATCGTCTGATTGCCGTCGGCGGCAGTTTCGTGAGCGCGTTTCGCCAGACTCGAAATCGCGTCGCGCGAAATTTTCCCGTTGTAAAAATCATCGGTTACTTCGCGGATTTCGGCGCGTTTGAAAAAGTTCAAAACCATTTCTAAAATTCCGTTTTTCTCGATTAAACCGTCCTGTTCTTTGATCGCCAGCCGAACCATCTGCGCGGCAAGCCAAAAACCGCTGCCTTCGTCGGAAAACAAATATCCGAGTCCGCCGATTCGCGCTGATTCGCCCGTTTCATTGATGCCAAACACGACCGAACCGGTTCCGGCGATAACGACGATGCCGGGTTTTCCGGCAGTCGCGCCAAACAGTGCGGTCGGCGCATCGTGTCCGACGACGAGTTTTTCGGCTTTCAAAATCGCGCTGATAATTTCGTCTTTATAAATCGCGCCGCCCGTCATCCCGCAATGCGCCGAGGTAAAAATCGTTTCGTCAATTGACGGCAACGCGGCGTTTTTTAACGCCGCGCCGACCGAATCTTTAATCGCATTTTCCAGACGCTCGCGCCCGCCGGGAATTTCCGCGTGATTTGACGCGCCGCCGAATCCGCGCCCCAAAATAACGCCGTTTTCATCGGCAATACTCGCTTCGGTGTGGCTTTGCCCGCCGTCAATGCCCAAATAGATTTTAGATTTTTCCACTTTTATTTTGTTAATTCGTCAGCAAATTGACACGCAAAATCTTCTTCCCGTTTTCTGTCAAAATCAAATGCCGTCGCGAAAAAATGTCCGAGTTCGTGCGCGATAATTTCGCGCTCGGCGTAATGTTTTTCAGCGACGGCGCGACGGTTGACGCAGATTGTTTTTCGCTGTTTGTCGAATTCGCCAACGGTTGACGGATGCCAGCTTTCGTAAATTATTTTCACGTCAGCGCGTTCGGCGATGACGAAAACGTCATTCGTGCCGAATTTTTCGATTATATTTCGCGCTTTTTCCGTCGCCGTCATTTCTTTTCCATCGCAAAACGATGCGGATCTCCGTCCTCCAAATTCAAATTTTCGCGCCATTCGAGTTCAAAACCTTTCTCGACTAATTCGCGTTGAAAATCGCGCAAAAATTGCGAATTATTTCGCACTTGGCGCGGCGATAAATCGTTTCGCAAACAATAATTTACCAGATTTCCCGCCGCTGCGCCGATATTCCATTCAATAGGATGCAGACGATAACAGCCGTTCGTGATGTGCGTCGTGCCGATGTTTTTGCACGCCGCCAGCAGATTTTCGACACGCTTTGGAATTAGTGCGCCGAGCGGAATTTGAAACGGCAGAGCCTCGACATCAACGTAATTATCGCCGCCAAAAGTCGGATGCAGATCAATCCGATAAAAGCCGATGCCGACCGAATCGGCGAAACTTTCCGCGTAAATTTGATCGGTGTGCGCGGCGCGAATTTGCTGTTCGGTAATCGTAAATTCGGCTTTGATGCGGCGCGATTCGCGCACATACGGCATCTTCGCCAAACCGTCGTTCGTGCCGACGACATCGGGACGAATTTTCAAACCTTTGAAGCCTAATTCGGTCTGCAAATAATACAAAAACGACAAACTTTGCCTCTTTGCTTCATCAATTATTTCGCGCTTCGCATCGTAACTCGCGGCGTTCGCCAAATCTCCCAAAAGGTAATCAATCTGCGGATAATTAACGAGCGTAATGTCGCTGTCATACGCGCCCGCGATAAAATTTTTCGTGTGCAAAATTCGGCGATAAGTCCAGAGTCCGGCAAACGCCGTATTCGGTTCGTCGTTCGGCTGAAAATTATAATGAACCGGCTCCAAATTTCGCGGACTTAAGCCGATCAAACCCAACAGTTTTCCGCTCCAAAGCGGCGTAATTCGCGGCACGAAATCGCGCCAGAAATCGTAATTTTCCGGTCGCGCAATCGTGTGATTTTCGTCCGCGTGAAAACTCATCGCGTAACACATCGAAAACGCCTGCGAATTGTTCGAATCAGCGTTTTCCTTGGCGTTCGGCTCATTCGTTTCGCTTTTTGATTCCGAACCGGTGACGAATTCGGTGTCGGTCAGCGGCAGTAATTCGCCGAGTTCGGTCGCGTCAATAAAATATTTCGCGGTGATTTTTACCTTCGATTTGTCGCGCAGATTTTCCAGAGTTACGCTCTCGATTTCATCGCCCGAATTTTCGGCGGCGACGGGAAAATGTTCGCACAAAATTTGCAGATTTCCGCGCTCGACGAACGGTTTCAAATAAGATTCGATGACGCGCAGAAAAACTTTCGGTTCGGCGCACAACGGCGAAACCCAACCATCGCCGGGATTCAAAACCGGATTGTTTTTCGCCTCGTTCGTCAGCGGAAAATTGTTTCGATAATCATCGCGCACGTCGTTTCTGAATTTTCGATAACTTCGAGTGCAGCCAAATTCCTCGATCCAGCCGTGTTCGTCCGGCGGTGTAGCCTGCGATGTAAATTGTCCCCCGATCCAATCCGATTCTTCAGTCAAAATTACATTCACGCCGTTTTCACACGCCGCCAGTGCCGCCGCGCAGCCGCCGATTCCGCCGCCGACGATTAGTAATTCAGTTTGTAATTCTCTCAATTCCATTTTCGGCTTTCAAGAAATTTATTAACCGCAGATGAACGCAGATAAACGCGGATTTTTGAATCAAATTTTAGCCACGAACGAACACGAAAATTCACGAAAGTGTTTCTATCAATTTGTCTTATCTGCGTTTATCCGCGTTCATCTGCGGTTAATTTTTCTTCCCAATTTTATTTCGGCGAAGCGATAATCACGAGTTGCTCGTCCGCCGTTAAATTTTCCAATTCCGTTTGCGCCAGGACGATGACCTGATCGAGTTCGGCGAGTCCCGAAAGATTGACGATTCTCTGCCCGACGAGCAGATGAATGTCGGGCAAAGCGCGTCCGGCATCGCCGAAATCAGTTAATTTATTGATAATCGTTTCGAGTTCGCGAGCAGTGTTTTCGACGGTTGACGGATGAACTTCGGCGTTGCTTCGCTGAAGACGAACCACGCCTGTTTTGTCTAAAACGCGCACGGCGAGCCGTTTATTTGTAAATATCCCGAAAAAACTTTTCGTCGCAATTTCCTGCGTGAAAACGTAAAATCCGCTGGTTTCCGTCGTTAGAAAAATGTTCGCCGCGTCGGTTTTCAGCGACCGCGCCGCCGCGATTTCCGCGTTTTCGATACCGCCGACGTTCGCCGATTCGTCGTTTTTTTTCAATTCCGTCGTGCCGAACGCCGTCGCGCGGACGATGCTTCTTCGAGTATCAACTTCGATCTGCACTTCGACCGATTCCGGCACCGCGCCGATTTTGACGACCGCTTCGGACGCTTCGCGGCGCACTTGCAAAATTTGTTCGGCGGTCGGATTGGCGATATTGCGTTCAATCGTGTCGCGCACCATCGCCAACGCCACACCGATTGTCGAAATAACTTCGGCTTTTTTCGCCAGTCTCGCGGGCAGATTCATCAGCGTTCCGGTGAACGGAATCAACGAAGCCGCGCCGCCGCCGCCGCCGATTAATTCGACGGTTTGACGGTCGAGATTGTATTCGACGATCAATTCTTCGATCTGTTTTTCGACTTTTTTACACGAAATTTCCAGAACTTTTCGCGCCGCATCTTCGACCGATAAATTGATTTTTTCCGCTAGCGGTTTGAAAGCCAATCGCGCCGATTCAGCGTTGCCCTTCGCAAAAGCGTCGTCGGGAATAATGCCCAAAAGATTCGCCGCGCACGTCGGCGTTAGCGAGTATTTTTCGCCGTTCGCGCATTCAATCGCCGTGTAATCGTCGGTGTCGTGCGTCGTCGGACGCAAATGGATAAGTTTAGCGTTCGCAAAGATTTCCGGCGATTGGAAACTCGCGTAATGCAAGCCCGCGATGTGCGCCGAACGCGAACCGACATCAACAATCGCGCCGTTTTTTTCCCGAATCATCGAACCGCCGGCAATCGCCAATGTCCGCACATCCAAAGTATTCAAATACGTTCGATGACCGCCGACACGAGCCGCTTTCGTCTGCGGTGCGCCGTCGCGGATGACGGAAATATCCGCCGATGTGCCGCCGACTTCGATGAAAATTCCGTCGGAAATTTTCTCATACATCAACGCGCCCGCGATGCCCGCCGCCGGACCCGAAAGCATCGTCATAATCGGTCGCCGATGCACTTCTTCGACCGACATCACGCCGCCGTCCGAACGCATAATCATCAGCGGCGCAGTAATTCCGGCGCGACGCACACATTCGTCGGTCATCGTCGCCGTGTGAATCATTTTCGGCAAAATCGCGCCGTTCAAAACCGCCGTCCGCGTTCGCGTCCGCAAACCGTAAAGCGTCGAAACTTCGTGTCCGCTCGTCGCCAGCAAACCTTTTGCCCGCGCCATATTCGCAATTTTCTCTTCGTTTTGAATGTGGTCAACGCCAAATGCTTCAGACACGGCGATAACTTCCGCGCCTTTTTTACGAAAATTTTCAATAATTTCGCCAATAGCTTTTTCCGTGAAATTCGCGCTCGAAACATATTCGTGCTGCGGCGATAAAAACCGATTCGGCGCAAGTTCAATCGGCGGAATTTTCGTATCAATTTTCGCCTTCAAACCTTCCAGACTCGAACCCAAACCGATTACGCCGACTTGCGCGACATCGCCTTCGAGCAGCGCATTTGTCGCCTGCGTCGTCGAATGCGCGATAAAAATCACGTCGTCGGGCGAAATTTTCAGTTCATTCAAAACCCGCTCAATCGCGTTGATAATTCCCAACGCCACGCCTTCTTTTGCGTTGTGCGTCGTCGGAACTTTCAACTGCGAAATCACCTCGCGCGAAGCATTATCAATGACGACGACATCGGTAAACGTGCCGCCGACATCAATGCCGATTCTGACTTTCCGATTTTGGATTTTAGATTTTGGATTTTGGATTTCCACGTTATTTAACAATTCCATCACCGATTTGAAATAGATTCGGGATATTAATCGGCAATTTTCCCGCGAACGGAACTTCGCCGAACATCGTGAGGACTGCCGCTGTTTGCGCGATTTCTTCGATGGCGTAAGTTACGAAATACGTTTTCGCTTCGGGAAATTGCCGAATCATATACGGATTGCCGAACGCGATGACGGCGGCTTTTTCCCCTTTTAACGCGATCATTTTTTGGACAAAATCGGCTTGATTTTCGGGCAGCGCGACCGTGCCTTTGGCGGCGGCGCGTTTGACGAACGGCGCGAGAATTATTTGATCGTAATTTTTCGCGTCGGCTAAAACTTTCGCGTAATCGTCAGCGTTCGAGCGAAAATCGAGTTTGGTAATTTTCGCGTTCGCGTTTCTTTTTTGAATTTCCGTCGTCAGCGTCGCGCCTTCAACTGCGTCGTCGTCCGCCGCGATGATGACGAATAAAGTTTTGCTCAAATCGTTTTTTCTGAGCGGCAGAAAACCGTTTTCGTTTCGTAAAAGCGTGATTGATTTTTCGGCGACGCGCATTGCTTCAGCGATGTTTTCGGGCTTTTCGACTTCACGCGTCGCAGCGGTCGGGTCAACGAAACGGTTTTGAAAAAGTCCGATTTTATATTTCGCGCTCAAAATTCTTCTGACCGATTCGTTCAATCTTTCTTCGGTAATTTCGCCGTTTTTGACCGCCGTTTCAATCGCCGCGAACGCCGCGTCAACGTCGGGCGGAAACAGCACGACATCAACGCCCGCTTTGATCGCCGACACCGCACTCGCGCCGTTCGGATACGCTTTGGTGATCGCGCCCATTTCCATCGAATCGGTCGTGATAATGCCGTTAAATTTCAAATCTTTTCGCAGAATATCGTTCAAAATTTTCGGATTCAGAGTCGAGGGCAAATTGTCGCCCGTGACGTTCGGAACCGCCAGATGCGCGGTCATAATCGAATCAACGCCGCTGTCAATCGTCCGTTTGAACGGCACGATTTCGGTCGAATCGAGTTCGGCGCGATCACCCGAAATCGTCGAAAGACCGATGTGCGAATCGGTCGCCGTGTTGCCGTGACCGGGAAAATGTTTGAGCGTCGCCAGACAATTCGCGTCGCGCACGCCGCGCGTTTCCGCCGCCACGAATTCGCCGACCCGTCGCGGATCAGCCCCGAAACTTCTGATATTTATCACCGGATTATCGGGATTATTATTGACATCAGCGACGGGCGCAAACAGCCAGTTCGCGCCGATGGCACGCATTTCGCGGCAGATGATTTTGCCCTGATTATACGCCGCCTGCACGTCGCCCGCCGCCGCCACGCCCATATTCGTCGTGAACGGCGTGCCGGTTCGCAGCTGCATCCGCAGTCCGCGTTCGTAATCGGCGGAAAACGTCAGCGGAATTTTAGCGAGTTTCTGTGCTTCGTTCGTCAAAATCGCAATCGAATTGGCTTCGCCGCGAAACAGCGTAAATCCACCGACGTGCAAATCCACAATCTGCCGTCGCATTTCCTTAAATTTCGCGCTTTCGACATTCCCAAATTCCGCGTTCAAAGGCATGACGATCATCTGCCCGATTTTCTCGCGCAAAGTCATTGATTTCAAAGTTTTTTCAACTCGAACATCGCTCAACCTATTAACTTTCGTCTGCGCGAAAACGGCATTTTGGCTGAGTAAAATCAACAGCGTAAATGAAATTAATAACTTTTTCATAAAACGATCAAAACAATTTTTTAGCCACAGATTTTCACAGATAGACACGGATAAAAGAGACATAAAATCAATTTATAATCATCTGTCCTAAATATGCGTTCATCTGTGTAAATCTGTGGCTAAATTTCTTATTCATCAATTAAAAATTTCCTTCTTTTCCTTCGCATCTTTTTCGCGTTCTTTTGATGATTTCATCTGTAATCCGTCGCCGATTTTGAACAGGTTCGGGAGCGCGACGGGCGAATGTCCGTTGATCGCGGTTTCGCCGAAAATGGCGCGGACGGCGGCGGTTTGCGCGACATCTTCGACCCCCCACGCCGCGAGATAGCTTTTCGCCTGCGGAAATTGTTGGAGTTGATACGGCGAACCGAACGCGATGATCGCGGTGTTTTTATTCGCTGAAATCGTCTGCTTGATAAATTCGGCTTCCGCGTCGGGAAGGGCAATCGTGCCTTTGAGCGCGGCGCGTTTGACGAATGCGCCGACGACGACCGTTTCGGCTGATTTTACGTCGCTCAAAAGCTGCGCGTACTCAGCGGAAGTCGTGCGTTTGTCAACTCTTACGACGCGCGCATTTTTGACGCGCTGTTCGACGGCAGCTCTAAAAATCGCGCCCTGATCGGCATCGTCGTCGCCCGCCGCGATGATGAACAAAGTTTTTTCCGCCTGTTTCAAATCGAGTGGCAACACCTTGTTGTCGTTTCGCAAAAGCGTCATCGAACGTTCGGCTAAATCGTTGGCGAATTTGACGTTTTCCGGTTTTTCGACGAATTTGGAAACCTGATTCAAATCAACCGAATATTTTTGAATTAAACCGATGCGATATTTGACTTTTAGAAGTCTTCGCACCGAATCGTCAATCTGTGTTTCGGGAATTTCGCCCGATTTGACGGCGGCTACGAGCGCGTCAATCGTGCCTTTGACATTCGGCGGCAACAGCGCGATGTCCGCGCCCGCTTTGATCGCCAAAACCGCGCCGTCCGTGCCTTTATAATTCTTGATAATTGCGCCCATTCCGAGCGAATCGGTGGTGATAATTCCGTCAAATTTCAACTCTTTGCGAATCAAATCGCGGTTGATTTTCGGATTCAAAGACGCGGGAATATCGTCGCCTGTAATCTGCGGCAGCGCGATGTGCGCCGTCATAAACGAATCCAATCCCGCCGCAATCGCCGCGCGAAACGGCGCGAGTTCGACCGCTTCAAAACGCGCCCGATCAATGTTAATCGTCGGCGTGTTGATGTGAGAATCCTGCGCGGTGTCGCCGTGACCGGGAAAATGTTTGGCGGTCGAAATCACGCCGCCTTCCCGAAGTCCGCGCACTTCCGCCGCAACGAATTTGGAAACCGTCGCCGGATTTTCGCCGTAACTGCGGACGTTGACCATCGAATTCGCCGGATTATTTAAAACGTCGGAAACCGGACCGTAAAGCCAGTTGATGCCGATAGCTTTCATCTCTTCGGCGATGATTTGCCCTTTGCGAAACGCGTCCTGCGGATTGCCCGCCGCTGCGATTCCCATATTGTGTGTGAACGATGTGCCACTCCGAATCTGCATCGGCAAACCGCGTTCAAAATCCGCCGCCATAAACAGCGGAACTTTTGAAATCGCCTGCATTTCATTGGTCAGAGCCGCCAGTTCGAGCGCGTCGCCGCGATAAAATACGAAGCCGCCGACTTTGTTTTCGACGATTTGTTTGCGAACTTCCGCAAATTTATCGCCGTCCACATTTTTATAATCGCCCAAAACTCCGGTCACGATCATCTGCCCGATTTTCTCGCGCAAAGTCATTGATTTGAGCGTTTTTTCAACCCAATCTTCACCGGCGCGATCAATTTTCGTCTGCGCGAAAATCATTTGCTGATCGGCGAAAATTAACAGCGTCAATAAAATAAATAGCTTTTTCATATAAAAATTTTTAACCGCAAATGGACGCAGACTAACGCAGATAAAAGAAAATTTGATAAAAATAATTTCGTGTCATTTCGTGTTCGTTCGTGGCTAGAATTTGATTTAAAAATCTGCGTCCATCTGTGTCCATCTGCGGTTAAATTAATTCTTCGGTGTCCCGAAAATATCAATTTTTTCCGCGCCTTTTTTGTCGTCGGTCGTGGTGACGACAATGTGTTTTTCGTCGCTGCACCGCATATCGGTATAGCGCGTTTTGTCCATCGGAATTTGTTTCGCCTCCGCGCCCGCGCCGCGCAGCAGAAATGTCTGCGTCCATTCCGCGCCGACGATTTGCGCTTTGGTTTTTTGAACGGGTTTGCCTTCGTTGGCGACTTGATCTATCGCGTTGACGCGCTTGAATTGGCGCGGCACGTTCGGTGCAAAACCTTCGGCATCGAAATCGGTTTGAAAGATTTTATCCTTGCCGTTCGAGATGACGAGGCGCAATTTTTTCGGCGCGATAATGAAAATCGCCATCTGGACGGTTTCGCCCGGATAAAAATAAAACTGCTTTTCGGAGGGCGCGGCGTTCCACGTTTTCGTGCGCCAAAACGGACGAAAAGCATTGCGGCGTGCGCTGCGTTTGCCCGTTTCATCGTTGGTAAATTCCCACGTCAAACCCGCGTCCACTTCGTAATTGCCGCCCGCGTTGCCGCCCATATAAACAGAAAAATTATCGAGCGGCTGTTTCGTTTCCGCGCCGAGCCGGTCTTCGTCAACCGTCGGCGTGCCGAGTTTGACCATTCCGCCGATGCCCGTCCACGAATCGAAGCTCGAAACGGCTTTGCGGTAATACGCGCCGGGAAAACACGGAATCGAAGCGGCAGGCGCGATTTCACCGCCCGGTTTTGTCGAAACTTTTCCCGCGCCGCCGAAACCCGCCAGATCGCCGCTGAATTTTACTTCGTCGCCTGTTTTGAAATTCGCCAAAATCCATTTTCTGGCTGCGCCCTGCGCGCTCAAAACAAAACCTTTGTTTTCCACCGCAATCGCGCCCGGATCGGGTTTGTTTTGCTGATAAACCGCTCCGGCGCGGTCGTTGATAATCGAAACTTTGCCGTCCACCACATAAACATCAACGCCATTTTTGAACGTCGGATTTTTCTTATAAAAATCGGTGGTGTAAACGACGATTTCCTCGTCTTTGCGCTGGCGGTCTTTGCCGGAAACTTGAAAAGTCAGACCGTTTGGCGCGACGATATTTGATTTATTCTGCGCGAAAGTTGCGCTGGCGGAAAGTATCAAAATCACGAAAATGGAAATTTTAGCAATCATAAAAATTATTTTTTAACCGCAGATGCACACAGATAAACGCAGATTTTCAAATAAAGATTTAGCCACGAACGAACACGAAATTACTTTTGTCAAAATCTCTCTTTTATCTGCGTTCATCTGCGTCCATCTGCGGTTAAAATTCTCCTCATTTCAAAAACAAAACCGCGCCGATCATTAAACCGGCGAAACAAATCGCAATCATCGTTAAAATCGTTGATTTAGTTAGTTCTTCGACTCTGACTCCGACGTAATTGGCAACCCAGACGTTGTGCGTGTTGGTCGGATCGCAGACGTTTTGGAGTTGGACGATTGCCATTGCCGCCGCGAGAACGGCGATTGCCGGAATCAGTCCCGCGCCCGCGACGATGGCGAAAAATCCCGCGCCTAAACCGAACAGATTAAACGGTCCGCGATAAAGCGCGAGCGGCGACAGAATGCCGAAAAACAAAACATAACTCCACGGGCTTGAAATCGGCAGGTTTTTAATCACGGGTTCGAGCGCGATTTTCACCGCAGGCAATTGCAATGCGTTGATTAACATTCCGATTCCCATCATCAAAATCGCGGCGGGCGCACCGTCTTCGAGTCCGCGAATCAGGGACGAAGTTAAAACCTGAATGATTCGTTTCGGCTGCGTCACGAGCGTGCCGAAAACCGAACCGGCTAAGAAAGACGGCACTTCCTTCCAGCCGTAACTGTTGAAACCGAAATACAAAACGAGCGGAATCAGCGGCGTGATAAATGAAATCAGCGGCGCGTTTTTGTCGTTGATTTTGTCGGTTAATTCGTCTTTCGTTTCTGCCGTCATCAAGGCGAGTTCCGGCGAACGCTTGGCGGAAATAACCGTATAAAGTATCGTTCCGATTGTCATTACGGCGAGCAGAATCAATTGAAAATGTACGATTTCAGACGGCAGCGGCGCATTTTCCGCGACCTGCAAAATATCGCGGTAGAAACGAATCAGTGAAATATTAAAAATAAATCCGGTGGCAAAGGCGAACAGAAAAAATGTTCCGGCGAGCTTTCGCGGAATTCCCAAACTCATCATAATCGGCAAAACCAGTGAGCCGACCATAATAATCGCGCCGAGTCCGGTCAGCGAAGTAAAAAGAACCGCCGTGACAAACATCAGACCGAACGCGACGACGAGCGGTTTGTCGCCGCCGAATTCTGCCGCGCGTTTGATAATTCCTTCGGCGATGCCCGTCTGCATCATCACGCGCCCCAACATCGCGCCCGCGAAAACCGCGATGTATGCCGATGCTAATTTGATCGAACCGGCGGAAATAACATCGTTTAAAACAACTGTAAAAGGTGTGCCGACCGCCGCCGCAATCAAAATTCCCATCGCTGGAATCGCCAACAATGCCGGAACTTTCCGCGTAAACATCAGCGCAGCGAAGGCGATAAAGATTATTAAAATTAAAAACGCCGACATAAATTTGAACGATGAAGGCGGAACGATGAATTAATTAATTCATCGTTCCGCCTTCATAATTTTAAAACGTGAAACGTCCGACGAGTTGAATGATGCGCGGACGATTGCCCTGCGTCGTGATTTTGCCGAACGTGTTGCTGCCGACTTGTGTTCCCGGGGTGCCGAAAACGACTGTGTTGAAGGCGTTCAAAAACTCTCCGCGAATCTGCGCTTTGCGTTTGCCTTCGCTGAAGTTGAAGTTTTTGATAATGGACAAATCAACATTCTTGTAATTGTCTCGGCGAATGTTGTTATACGTTCGCGCAGCGTTGCCGAACTCAAACAGCGCGTCGCTCGGCGCGGAAAACGCCGCCGGATTGAAAATTGACTGATTGTTGCGGACGAGTTCGCCGATATTGTCGTAGCGCGGCTGAACGCCCGAAACGATATTCGGACGACGCTGCGAATTGCCGACCGTCGTCAAAACGCTGCCGCCGCCCGCGAAAACCGTCGCGTTGGTAATCGTCAGCGGTGCGCCCGTTTGATAAACGCCCGTCCCGGAAACTTGCCAGCCGCCGAGAAACGTATTGGTTAAACCGCTCCATTTTTTGCCGAACGTTTTGCCTTTGCCGAACGGCAGTTCATAAGTCGAACTTGCCGTGATGCGATGCGGCACATCGAGCGTCGAATAGGAATATTCTTCGTCAAAATTAAAAATATCTTCGGCATTCGTCGGATCGGTAAATGATGCGCCGTTGCCGACTCCGCCCGTGTCGAGCAGTTTCGAGAAAGTGTAATTGACGAGTGCCGACCAGCCTTTGCTGAAGCGTTTTTGCAGACTGACCTGCAATGCGTTGTAATCGCTTCTGCCGATTTGCGGACGCGAATTGGTCACGGTCGTGTATTGCGGAAAGCGGCGCAGAAGCTGTGCGCGCGGAATCGTTGCGCCGGTGATCTGCGTGCTGATCGGAGTCGCTGCCGAATTTAATCCGGCGAACGGATTTGCTACCGGCTGCGCCAAAAATGCGGCGACCGTCGCACAGGCGGCTGTTCCGCAAGTATTGGGATCAGTGTAATGCGTGCGGGCGTAATTCAAAGCGTCCGGCGAAAGCTGATTTAAGTTGATGTCGCGCGACGGCAAATTTCTGCCGCGACTGCCGACGTAAGCGATGTCCAAAACCAGATTTTTTCGCAGTTCACGCGATAAAACGAGGTTGTACGCCATATTGTATGGATTCTCGCGCACCGGTTCGACCGCGCCGGCGACCGTGTTGCCGAGTCGTGTATAAGCTCCCTGCGTGTTGCCGACCGCGCCCTGCAATCCGGCGATTCTGAACGGATCGTTCAGGAAAATAGTGTTGGCGGAAACCTGCGCCGTGTCGAGTCCGGTTTGTGATTGCGTATTTATGAAATTTACGCCGACCGCCGTCACCGCTTCGAGCGAAATCGGCAGATAAAACATTCCGATACCGCCGCGCAGAGTTGTTTTGTTGTCATAGCTGTAAGCGAAACCGATGCGCGGCGCGAAACGATTTTTGTTTGTTCTGCTCTGCGGCGAATTTTCGGGAAATGAAATTGAGCCGGTCAAATTTCTGATGTTCGGATTGAGTGCGGCAACTGCCGGATCGAGATTCGTCAAATTCAGTTTGCCCTGCAAAATTGAAGCCGCATTCGGATCGAATGTCGTAATCTGATTTTGCGGACTCGCCGTCGGCGTTTCAAAATCGTAGCGCACACCCAAATTAAGCGTTAAATCGCGGCGAATTTTCCAATCGTCCTGAATATAACCTGCACCGTAATGATGATAAATCGAAATCGGCTGGACGACTTCCTGCGTGATTCCCGATGGAATTCCGAGCAGAAATGAAGCAAACGACGAACCCGTGGATTCGGTCAAAGAACCGGCGGCAAGTGCAGGCGTTGGTCCGCGCGTCGCAAAACGGTTGAACGAAAAACTGCCGTCCGGCGTTAAGAACTGGAACGGATAAAAACGATATAAACGATATTCCGCGCCCGCTCGAAACGTGTGCGAACCGCGCACATAAGTGAGCGAATCAGAAGCGTTGTGCGTGTCACGCGCCTGATCGTTGCCCGAACCGCCGATGAATCCGCCCGTGATTTCGCCCGCCGGAGTCGTGCCTTCCGCGCCGCCGCCGATGGTAAAAGTCGGAAACAGCAGAATCGGTGCGTTCGCCGCTAAATACGACGGCAAACCGAGTGATGTCGGATTAAAGCCGAGGTTCGACGGTCCCTGCAAAGCGGCGGCTCGCGTAAATCCGTAACGGAAATTGTTGATGACAGTCGGCGTGATGCTGTAAACGTGATTAAACGTCGTGTTACTAAAGCGGTCGGTCACAGATGACACCGCCGTCGCCGCTGTGCCGAAGAAGTTGGGCGGTACGGTGCTTCTTTTTTCATAACTGAAACGCACGAAAAAGTTTTGACGCTCGGAAACCGTGTGGTCAATGCGAGCGGCGAAAATATTGCGGTCAAATTCAGACGTTCCCGAATAGAGAAAATTATTTATTAATCCCGGCTGATTCGGTAGCGGAAGATACTGTAAAAACGCCAGCGCGACCGGATCGAGACACGCCGTCGTGCGCGTTCCCGTCGCCGGACAAACGGACAGACTGCTCAGATTGTTATTAGCAAATGCCTGTCTTTTGCCGCCGACCAATGCGCCGAACGGATTATAAAGCTGACCGAAAATAGACGGTGTGCCGTCGGCATTGGTTTGTCCCGTGCGCGGCGCACCGGTCAAAAGCTCGCCGAAATCGCCGGTTCTCATCCGCGCCGTCGGCAAAGTCAGTGTGCGCGTGTATGGATTCTGCTCGCGCCGCGCTTCGTAATTGGCAAAGAAAAAAGTTTTGGCAAGCTGTCTGGCGAATCCGCCCGGCGTGCCTTCGCCGAAATTCGGAATGTAAATCGGACCGCCGATGGCACCGCCGAATTGATGTTTGAGTTGGTCGTTGATGCGCGCCTGACTCAAGCGATTGCGCTGAAATCCGTTGGCGTTCAAGTTTCCGTCCTGAAAATATTCGTAAAGTGCGCCGTGAAATTTACGCGTTCCCGATTTTGAAGAAATAGTCACGATGCCGCCGCCCGTGCGTCCGTATTCGGCGGGCGCAACGCCGGAGATTACTTTGAATTCGCGCACAGCATCTTGCGGCGGCGAAATTGTCACGCCGTTAAAATCGCCGATGGTGTTTGTTACGCCGTCGAGCAAAACGTCGTTGGTCGAAGCGCGTCCGCCATTGACGGCAAAGTTTGAATCGAAAAAGTTGCGGTTCGCCGACGAGCCAATCGCGCCGTTCGGATTGCCGAGAGCAACGTTCGTATCAATCGTTCCCGGAACAAGATTGACGAATGAAAAAATGTTGCGTTCCGACGACGGCAAATCTTCGATCAATTTCTGCTCGACGGTCGTTTCGAGATTGGAGGTTTCGGTTTGCAGAATCGGCGATTCGCTGCCGACCTCGACCGTCGCCTGTTGCGCCGTTAAGCCGAGCGCGACATCCACGCTGGCAGTCTGCGCCACTTCGAGTTTGATATTTTCGCGGGTCGTCTGCGCGAATCCCGATTTATTGACCGCGATGTTGTAGGTTCCGGGCTGCAAAAAAGTGACGGTGTAATTTCCCGAATCACCGGTGGTCGTGTTTTTTGCCAAACCAGTTTCGATTGACGTAATCGTCACCGCCGCGCCCGGCACAATCGCGCCGTTTTGGTCGGTAATCGTTCCCGTAACGGTCGCCGTAATCTGCTGCGCCGCCGCTGTTGACGGAAAAAAAGCGCAGGCGAAAGCCATTACCGTCATTAAATAAGCGATTTTTTTCAAACAATTCATAAATTGATCCTCGAAAATAAAATTTTAATAAGTTGCCGGATATTCGCCGCCTGCCGACTTTTCGGAAAGTTTTTCAGATGCGGGCGAATTTTATATAAATTAGAAGTGGACTAGACCACTAATTTGTAACAGAAATTTAAAATCATTGTCAAATGAGAAACGGATAATCCGATAAATCTGCGGCAAATGTTTGACATTGACCTGCGTTTGATTCTATTTTGAATTAGCTGCTTTAGAATTGCCGGTCTAGTCCAACGCGAACAAAAAAAATGCAAGAAACTTTACAGCGCAACGGAATCGTCCCGCTTCACGCGCAAATTGCCGAAGCTCTGCGAATTCAGATTCAGAACGACGAGTTCAAGGAAAAGGAACATCTGCCGTCCGAACGCGAGTTGGCGGAACGGTATCTGGTCAGCCGGATGACCGTTCGGCAAGCGTTGCAAAAACTGCGGCTCGAAGGTTTGATTTATCACGAACGCGGTGTCGGAACTTTCGTCAACAACCGCAAAATTGACGTTCACACGCGCAATTTAAACGGGTTTTCCGAAGAGATGCTGTCGCTCGGCTTAAAACCGAGTTCCCGCGTTCTGACTTTGCAGAGAGAACTGGCGACCGACGACGTGATGGAAAACCTGCGGCTCGGCGCGGGCGCAGAAGTCATCCATTTAGAGCGTTTGCGGCTGGCAGACGGCGAAGCGATGGCGTTCGAGCAAACTTTTTTGCCCGCTTATTTGTTCCCGAAACTCGAAGAATTCGACTTAACGAAAAATTCGCTGTATCAAGTTTTGACCGAAAATTACGATTTGGAAATGCACCACGCCGAAGAAATTTTGGAGGCGAAAGCGGCGACGCGTTTCGTCGCCAAACAGTTGGGAATTCGCGCCGGTGCGCCGGTTTTGGTCGTCCACCGCGTCGTTTTCAGCGAATCGAATCAGCCGATTGAATCGGCGCACACGACCTACCGCGCCGACCGTTACCGTGCGACTTTTTATCTGTCGAAAAATACCTAAAATGAAAATTATCAAAATCTGTTTCATCATCATTTTTACGCTCGCTTCTTTCGGCGGCGTTTCGGCGCAAAATCAAACGAAACTGCCGACGAAAATTCTTTTGATTCCGCTCGACGACCGTCCGCCGTGTCTGCAATTTCCCGTCAGAATGGGTTTGATCGGCGATGCCGAAATCGTCGCGCCGCCGATGGAACTTTTAGGTAAATTTACCGACGCGGGCAAGTCCGATCAAATCATCGAATGGATTAAAAAACAGGATTTGAAATCGTTCGACGCGGCGATTATCTCGGTTGATATGCTCGCTTACGGCGGACTCGTGGCGATGCGCGTTCACGAAACGGACGATCAAACTGCGCTCAAACGACTCGCGTTTATCAAAGAAATGCGAAAACTCGCGCCGCAAATGAAAATTTACGGCTCAAGCGTGATTATGCGTCTCGCGCCGACCGGCACGGGCGCGAACGAAGCGTATCGGGCGAATCTGGCGGAATGGGCGGAAATTTCGGTTGATCCGATGTTGAAAGCGCAAACCGCCGCGCTCGAAGCGAAAATTCCCGCCGAAGCGTTGGCGAATTACAAAGCCGCGCGTGTCCGCGATTTGAAAATTAACCGCGAAGTCGTTGATTTAGTTAAAGATAAGACGATTGATTTCCTGATTTTGTCGCAGGACGACGCGAAACCGAAAGGCATTCACGTTGCCGACCGCGAAAATTTAATCGCGCTGACGAAGAAAACGAAACTGACCGAAAAAATAGCCATTCAACCCGGCGCGGACGAAGTTTCGATGTTACTTTTGGCACGTTCTTTGAGCGACAAATTCAATTTTCATCCGACCGTCAAAGCCGTCTATTCGTCAACCGATGCGGCAAATTCAGTGATGCCGTTTGAAGATCGTCCGCTCAAGCAAACCGTCGGTTTTCACATCAAAGCCGTCGGCGGGCGCGAAGTTTCGGACGCGAAAAAGGCAGATTTGCTGTTTTACGTTTACGCGACCAGATTTGAAAAAAACTCGGCGGGCGAATTCGCCGCTGAAATCAAAAACAAACTCGACGAAAATCGTCAAATCATCGTCGCCGACATTGACCCGAAAGGCGATGTGCAGGGCGGCGACGTTTCGTTCACCAAACAACTCGCCGAAGCTCAAATTATGCCGCGCATCAACAGTTACGCCGCGTGGAACACCGCTGGAAATACCATCGGCACGACGCTGCCGCAAGGCGTGATTTTCGCGCTCGCCAAAGCGAAATTGACGAAATCCGACGCTGCCAAAACGCGAATTTTAACGGCGGAAAACTGGTTCACGTTCCACCGCGTTTTAGACGATTATTATTTCCACAACATCGTTCGCGCCAAAGCGAAAAGTTATATCAAAGAAAATGATTGGAATGCTTTTCGACTGTCAGACGAAGCGACTCAGAAAGTCGAAGTTTACAGTTTAAATTTATTGAAAGATTCGTTTAAAGAATTATCAAACGATTTTTTCGGCGCGAGTTCGCAGAGTTCAAAAGGAAATCTGATGTGCGAAAAGCCTTCAAATTTAACATTCGATTTGCCGTGGAACCGAACTTTTGAGGCGGACATCAGTTTTGATTTGCAGTGTCGCTTGGTTACTAAAAATTAATCAAAATCATTGCAGAAATTGACACTCATTTTTAACCGCGTTGCTGATGCTGACGAAACACGTCCGCCGACCTTGATGCTTTCAGCCTACAATTCAATCACCGCGCCGAAAAAGTTAATGCTCGCGCTCGAAACCGGACACACCCTAAACAACGAACAATCGGCACGGTAAATCAGTTAATGCGCCGCCTGCAAATCCAACATATTTTCTTCCTCAGGTAAAGTTTCCGTTCGAATTTCGTCTCTGCAAAAGCCGTCAAGCTCTTTTTACGCAAGTTTTGTCTTACCCGTTCGTGCCTGTCAAGCGGGTAATTCTCGGATAATTCCTCATGTGGGCAAAAAAATGAGAAAAATTATAATCAACCAAAAACCAAAATCCAACTTCGTCACTTGAATTTCCGAATAATGGCAATGCCTGCGCCCGAACATTAGTCGGGTTTTGTGATTCAAATCATATTTTATACTTTTTTTCGGTTCATAATTAACTTTACAGATGCAGCAGGAGGTTATGAACAAATGAAAGTTACGGCAGATATGAAAGTCAAAGAAGTTTTGGAATTGGGCGAGCATCTTTTGAGCGCGTTCATCTGGCTTGCGCCGGAATTCGAGCGTTTGAATTATCCGAAATTGCGGCGGGCGATGAGCGGCAGAGTTACGGTCGCTCAGGCGGCGCGGATTGCGCGGATTCCTGTTTCCGAAGCACTATATGTTTTGAATCTTGCGGCGGGCGTTGATTCCGAAGAACTCGCCGAAGAATTGCAAGTTTATTCGCGTGAAACGCACGAATTCCGCGAAACGAATCCGCCGCGCAAACCGCTCGAAATTTTGGGTTTGAAAGATATTGATGCGCGAATAATTTTCATTGATGTGATCGAACAGGCGGAAAAGCACCAAGACCCGATGCCGAAGATTGCCAAAGGTCTGGTTTCGCTCAAACACGCTGAAGACGTTCTGCTCATTCATCATCCGTTTGATCCGATTCCGCTCAGAGATATGTTTGCGCGGCGCGGCTACGCGAGTTGGGCGGAAGAACGCCGTCCGGCACATTGGTTTATTTATTTTTACAAACCAAGCGCGGCAGTCGGCGCAATCGCTCATCCGCCGGTTGAAAACCACATCTACGCGAAAACGGCGGGCGCAGGACTTTTCTAAAAAAAAATATTATATAGGAGTTATAGATATGTTAATTGACAAAAACAAAACTGTCCGCGACTTAGCGGTCGAGAATCCGGCGGCAACGCGTGTGTTTGAAAAGTTTAAGATTGATTACTGCTGCGGCGGACACATTTCGTTTGAAAAAGCGTGTCAAAATGCCGGAGTTGAAATGAATCAAGTAGCGGAAATGCTTGAAAAAACTGTCAACGGTTCGGCGCAAAATAATTTGTCGGACACGGATTTTACAACAATGTCGCTGGCATCTTTGTCAGATTACATCGTGCGGAAACATCACGTTTTTACGCGTGATGAAAACGAGCGAATCACCGCGTTGCTCGAAAAAGCTTGCTCGGTTCACGGCGGAAATCACGCGGAACTTTTCGATATTCAGAAAGTTTTCGGCGCGTTGCGGCTCGAACTCGAAAACCATATGTTGAAGGAAGAACGGATGCTTTTCCCGTATATCGCATTGATGGAAAGCTCGCTCAATTTCGGTCAGCCGATTCCGTCCGCGCCGTTCGGTTCGGCAAAAAATCCGGTCAAAGTAATGGTCGAAGAACACGATGCGGCGGGCGAACATCTGCGGGAAATCCGCCGATTCAGCGATCATTTTGCCGCTCCCGACGATGCCTGCATCACATATCAAACGCTCTACGGCGCACTCGAAGAATACGAAAAAGATATGCACCAACATATTCATCTGGAAAATAACATTTTATTTCCAAAGGCAATCGAGATGGAAGGAAGCGGCAAACCGGCGGACGCAAATCGAATGGACGATGTAGAATGCGGCTTGCACGACCGCGCGCAGCAACATTAAAAAAGATGGAATTTCCGCTCGCCGACGATCATTCGGAATTGGACGCGCTACTCGACAAAGTTTTTGCCGCGCTCGACGACGAAAACATCGAAACGATTTACATATCGCTCGATTTCTTCTGGGCGCGGCTGGCAATGCACATCCGCGCCGAGCATCTACATCTTTTTCCGTCGATAATAAATGCGATTGAAACACAAATAACTGAAAATAATCGTGTTCCGCCATTAGACGAAGCGCAAAAAGCGATAAAGGATTTGCAGGACGATCATAATTTCTTTATGCGCGAGCTTTCCGCAATGATTAAATTATTGCGCGAATGGCGCGAAAATAAGACTATTGCTGATTTTTCAAAACAACTCGCGGGTGTCCGTGAAAAAATAATTTCCGTAAAACGACGACTCGAAACGCACAACGATATGGAAGAGACTGAAGTTTATTTGTGGACTAATCAGCTTCTAAGTTTCCCCGAACGCGTCGCTTTGAATGAGCGTATGCAATTTGAAATCAACAATCTACCGCCGCGCTTCGGCACGGGCGCGAAGTTCTGCGCTTAATGACTTTATTGCGTAGAATGTCCGTATGAGAAAAAGATTTAATTTATCAATAACGAAAATTCTTTTAACTTTTTCGATAGTTTTTTCAGCTGCAACAAGCGTTTCAGCCCACGAAAAATGGTTTTACGAAACCGGGAATTATCATCTGCGTTGGGATTTATTTTTTCGTCCGCTGCCGCTCGCTTTTGTCGGCGCGGTTTTGCTCGTAACACTCGCCGCGTGGTTTTTCTACCGATGGCGCGGGCAAAAAGGATTTGTGCCGGGACCGGAAAATTTCGGCGCGACTGATGACCGCCGCGCGGCTTTATATGGTTTGATTCCCGCCATTATCGGCATTCACGTTGCCGTGCCGCTGCTCGTCAGCGGAGTTCAGGGTGAGCTTTTCACGCCGAACAACAAGCTGCCCGGTGTGTGGATGTATCTTGTCGGTTTGGCGGAAACGGGCATCGCGCTCGCGCTTTTTTACGGCGGTTTGACGCGGCTTGCCGCTGTCGCGCTCGGTGTTTTATGGTGTGCCGGAATTTTTCTTGTCGGTCTTGAACCGATGCTCGAAAGTTCGATGTATCTCGGATTTGCGGCGTTTTTCTTTTTCGCCGGACGCGGTCCGATTTCGATTGACCGTTTGATTTTCCCGCGCCTCGAACCGTCGGTAAAGCTGATGGAAAAAGCGATCCCGGCACTGCGGACGGGTTTGGGTTTAAGTCTTATCGTTGTCGCCTTTACGGAAAAATTCGCCAACATTCCGCTCGCCGCCGATTTTCTCCAGCGTTATCCGCTGAATTTTACCAACGCTTTTGGAATACCGATGGCGGACGAAACATTTATTTTGTTTGCAGGCGCGGTCGAATTGCTGGTCGGTTTGTGGATTTTGCTCGACATTTTTCCGCGAGCGATTATTTTGGTCGCGTGGATTCCGATTAATATGACTTTGACGATTTTCAACTGGTCGGAATTGATCGGTCATCTGCCGATTTACGGCGCACTCGCTCTGTTGCTCGTCTGGTCGCCGGGACGCGAAAATCTCGCTCTCTGGCTGCGCGGCTTGCGCGAAGGACCACTGGCGATTTATGAGCGCAAAACCGAATAAATACGCTTTTTTGCTTTTTTTATGTTCTTAAAAACTTTACAAATAGCGATTCCTTTCGTCTGGTTCGGAATGGTCGGCGCGATTTCTTTTATGGAAGCACCACTCAAATTCCGCGCTCCGAATATCACGCTCGCGCTCGGTTTAGGCATCGGAAAAATCGTTTTTCAAATGCTCAACCGCATCGAAATCGTATTTGCAATAATGATGCTCGTTTCATTGTTTTTTGCGCGTCCGGCGACGAATTTTGCTTTGTATATTTTCGGCGCGATTTTCATTTTATTACTGCTGCAAACCGTCTGGCTGTTGCCGCTTTTAAACGTCCGCGCCGAGCAAGGAATCGCCGGAACTGTCGCGCCACAATCGAACACACATCTGATTTTTATCGCATTTGAAGTGTTAAAATTTATACTGCTTTTCATCTTGGGCGCGAGTCTGTTAAAAAGCAATTTGAGAATTGAACAATGAAAGATATTGAAAACCGTGCCGATATTGATGATTTGATGAATCGCTTTTATGCCAGAGCGATGACTGACGAAGAAATCGGCTACTTTTTCACCGACGTAGTAAAACTGGATTTGGATCACCATCTGCCGATTATCGGCGATTTTTGGGAAACGATGCTTTTCGGCACGGGTAATTATCAGAAACACGGACGAAATCCGATGCAGGTTCACGGCGCATTGAACCAAAAATCGCGGCTCACATTTGAACATTTTGATCGCTGGTTAGAGATTTTCTATGAAACGATTGACGAAACTTTCGCGGGCGAAACAACCGATTATCTGAAAACGCGGGCAAACGCCATCGCCAATCGGATGCTCGAATATGTCAGTCGTGCGCCGGTGGAATTATTTTAATTTGCTAAAAATTCACGCAGAGGCTCGATGTCGTCAATGATGATTTTGCCGCGCTCGATGCGGATGAGGTTTTTATCGGCTAATTTCCTAACGGAGCGAATCGTCGTTTCGGTCGTCAAACCCGCCATTTCCGCGATGTCTTGGCGGCGAACAGTAATTGTTACAGGCGCAGTTTCGAGTGTTTCGTTTTTTATTAAGCGGACAATTACATTTCCGGCGCGGTGTTCCGGTGAAGCGGTCGCCAGATTCTGAATCGCCGCCGTTTTTTCCCTCAGCATCTCGCACATCCAACTGATGACGATAAAAGAAAATTCGCTCGACTCTTCCAAAAGACGCAAAAAATCTTTGCGGTAAAGCAGAAGAATTTTCGATTTTTCCATCGCAATTGCGGTCGCCGGATAAGGCTCGCCGTCGAAAACGGGAGGCACGGCAAACATTTCCCCGTCGCCGAAAATGCCGATAATTACTTCCTTTCCGGGTTCGAGAAAATGAATCATCTTCACTTTGCCGGTTAAAATAATCGGCAAAAAATCAGCCTGCTCGCCTTCGGCAAAAAGTTCCGTGCCAGCTCTAAAAGATTTGGTGCGTCCCGCTTTTTTTAATGATTCGATTAACTCGATACTTCCGGTTTCAATCAGTGATTTCATATCCTAATTATCAGCAATAACTTCAAAAGCGCAACGCGGAGATTCGCCGCGATTGCAATGTTCGCGCACTTCGAGACCCGTGATTTCCGACAAAAGCGTTTCGGCAAGAAGGCAAGCTTCCGGGTGCTGCGCCACCGAATCGGAAAACGGGCAGCCGCTGCCGCTTTGAAGCAAAAGTTTATCGCCCACCTTTTCGGGAATCGCTACGCCGCCCAATTCTTCCATCACGGCGACGGCTCTTTCCGTTCGGCTCTTGATGCTTTCGTTGGCTTCCTTCGGAGTTTTGTCTGCCGCCAAACCACGCGCCACTTCTCTTAAAATTTCCTGTATTTCATCGGGCGCGAGCCGCAGTTTTAAAACCGTCAGCAACTGATTAAAAAGCGCGTGATAGGCTTTCGGGAAGAGATGCCGCGCTTCGTCGGTCAGTTGATAAGCGTAATGCGGTTTTCTTGCGCCCGGAATTACGCCGCCGCGTGCAATCAAACCGTCGCGTTCGAGCGTTGCCAGATGCGAGCGCACCGCATTATCCGTTAATTCAAGCTGCTGCGATAATTCTTCAACCGAACTTGCACCGCGCCGTAGCAGATTAACGATGCGCCCGCGTGTACTTTCAAAGAAAATTTGTCCGAATTTTGTTGATTCCATAGCCTTTTCTCCCGTCTGAATATAACCTTTTTAAATAAAAAACACAATAAGTCAAATAAGTCCTTGACTTATTATTTTGAAAGTCGTAGATTTGGAACACGGGCGATCTGATTTGTTGGAAAAACCTGGAAAAAATAAAGGAAAGGAGATTATAAAAAAATGGAAACTGTAATGAATGGAACGATGGAACGAGAAACTACCCGTGCAAAGGAAATTGACACGAGCCGACCTGCTTATCAGGCTTATCAAATTTTGCGCTTCGGTTTTACCGTTGCGCCGATAGTTGCCGGATTGGATAAATTTTTTCATATTCTGGTGAATTGGGATCAATATATGCCGGCGTTCGTCAATAATTTGACCGGCGGTCACGGACACGAATTGATGCTCGGCGCAGGTGTCATCGAGATCATCGCAGGAATCGGCGTGTGGTTTATGCCGAAGATTTTCGCGTATGTCGTTTCGGCTTGGCTGCTGATGATCGTCGTTAATTTGCTGTTGATTCCGGGTTATTTCGACGTTGCCCTGCGCGATTTCGGTCTGGCTTTGGGCGCGTTTGCGCTCGGACGGCTCGCTTCGAAATATTCAAGATAAGTAAAAAAAGAGACAAAATATGTTTGATAATTCTCGATACACATCAATAAACATTGCGAATGAAACCGATTTAAACGGTGGGGTCGAACAGCTGCGCAAAACCGTCGAGCGAATTTCCGAAGCGAAATTGCCGACCGATTCGGGCGAATTTCGGATCATCGGTTATCGTTCGATTATTTCCGAAGAAGAATTCGTCGTGTTGGCGCGTGGAACTTTCGACAAGGAAAAACCGACGCTTGTACGCATTCATTCGCAGTGTTTGACGGGCGATGTGTTCGGCTCGACGAAATGCGATTGCGGGCAACAGCTTCAAGCGGCGATAAAACTTATCGCCGAGGAAAATTGCGGCGCAATCGTCTATCAACAGCAGGAAGGTCGCGGCATTGGAATTATCAACAAAATCCGTGCGTATGCTCTTCAAGACGCGGGCGCGGATACGATCGAGGCGAACGAACAACTCGGTTTAGCAGTTGATTTGCGCCGTTACGAACAATGCGCCGAAATTCTGCTCGACCTCGGTTTGCGCCGGGTCCGTTTGATGACGAACAACCCGGAAAAAATTCGCGCCGTCGAAAATTGCGGATTGGAAATCACCGAGCGCATTTCGCCGCCGATTAAATTTTATTCGGCATTGCGCGATTATCTGAAAACGAAACGCAAAAAAATGGGACATTTGATAAATCTGCCGCGAAAGTTTGAAGAATGTGAACAGACGGGAATTTCTTGAAGTAATTTAAATAAAGAAGTAAGAAATGAAATCGTTTGGTTTTCGCAGTTTTGGGCGTAAACACTTGAGGTTTTCGAGTAGAAACACTCTTTTCCGACACTAAGCGAATTAATTAAAATACAAGGATTATAGACAATGAGATGAACGTAAAATAACGAGGTTTTAATTATGAACGAATTGAATAGGGAACGGCATTCGACTTTTGAGAATTTGTCAAAACAGGACAGATGGGCGGTGATTTTAGCGGGCGGCGACGGTTCGAGGCTTCTCTCGTTGACGCGGCAAATAACCGGCGATGAGCGACCTAAACAGTTTTGTTCGTTTCTCGGCACAGGCACACTTCTCGATGAAACGCGGCGGCGTGTTGAACCCGCTTTTTCGCCGGACAAAACCTTGTTCAGTTTAACTGAGAAACACAGTTGCTACTTCGATAATTTGCTGCACGACGTGCCGCCGCAAAATTTGGTCGTTCAGCCGAAAAACATCGGAACTGCTCCGGCGATTTTGTATAGTCTGCTGCGTTTAGAACAAAGAAATCCGGCGGCATCGGTGGCATTTTTCCCGTCAGACCATTATTTTTCCGATAATAGAATCTTCATTTCATACATCGAAACTGTCTTTAATGCCGTTCGTCTGCAACCTGATTCGGTCATTCTTTTGGGAATTACGCCCGAAAGTCCCGACGAAGAATACGGTTGGATAGAACCTGAAAAAAACACGACGCAAAATTTGTGGAATGTTCGACGTTTTTGGGAAAAACCCGCGCCCGCGCTGGCACGCGAACTTTTGATGCGCGGCTGTCTTTGGAACAGTTTCGTGATGGTCGGACAAGTTTCGGCATTTTTGAAAATGATCCGAAAATCTGCCGCCGAACTTTATGAACAATTTGACGCGGTAAAATCAAAACTATCCACATCGGAAGAAGTATCAGCGATCAAAACGCTCTACGAAAATTTGCCCGATACAAACTTTTCAACAGAGGTGTTAACAAAAAGCGCGAAGGATTTGGCGGTAATTCCGATGAATGATTCAAAATGGAGCGATCTTGGAAGTCCGCACCGTCTTTTGTCCACGTTGTCGGAAATCGAAATAAACTTTCAAATGCCGCAAGCGCAAGAAATAAACCAAAGTTTTGCAAGAGGAAATGTATGAAAAAGCAAGAAATAAAAGTAGCGAAAATGTCCGATCTCAAAGACGGCGAAATGAAGGAAGTTTCGGCGGGCGAAACAAAAGTTTTGCTAGCGCGGATCGGCGATAAATATCACGCGGTCGGCGCGAATTGCACACATTACGGCGCACCGCTGGTTGACGGATTTCTGGACGGCGAGCGGATTGTTTGCCCGTGGCATCACGCCTGTTTTAATGTTACGTCGGGCGATCTGCAAGAGCCGCCGGCGTTTGATTCGCTGCCGTGTTTTGAATTGAAAATCGAAGGCGAAGATATTTCTGTTTGTCTGCCGGAAGATGCGTCTGATCGAAGAACTCCGACGATGACCAAAAAATCTGAATCGGACGAAAGACAATTCGTTATTTTGGGCGGCGGCGCAGCCGGATTTATGGCGGCGCAGACTTTGCGCGAAGACGGATTTGCGGGGCGCATTATGATGATTACGCGCGAAGATCGTGCGCCGTATGATCGTCCGAATTTGAGCAAGGATTATTTGCAGGGACACGCCGAACCCGCTTGGATGACGCTTCGTTCGGACGATTTTTTTGCCGAACACGATATTGAAATTTTGCGCGAAAAAGAAGCGAGCAAAGTTGACGCGGATAAACGGGAAATCACATTCAAAGACGGCGCGACTCTCGAATATGATTCTTTATTGATTGCGACGGGCGGAATTCCGCGCCGACTTCCGTTTCAAACCGACGCGCAGAAAAATGTTTTTCTTTTGCGAAGTTTTGCGGATACTGACGCAATTATTGCCGCTGCCGAAAGCGGAAAACGTGCAGTCGTCATCGGCGCGAGTTTTATCGGAATGGAAGCGGCGAGCAGTTTGCGAACGCGCGGCTGCGATGTAACCGTTATTGCGCCGGATAAAGTGCCTTTTGAAAAAATCCTCGGCGCGGAAATCGGCGAACTGTTTCAAAAGATTCACGAGCTAAAGAGCGTAGAATTCAAACTCGGCGCAGGCGTGAAAAGTTTTGAGGGAAATGAAAAAGTCGAAGCGGTCGTGCTTGAAAACGGCGAACGAATCGAATGTGATTTTGTCGTGGTCGGCATCGGCGTTAAACCCGCGACGGATTTTCTCGAAAATATTGAACTGCACAAAGACGGCGGCGTAATCGCCGATGAATTTTTGCGCGTTGCCGAAAATCTTTACGCGGCGGGCGACATCACGCATTTTCCCGATTCGCACTCGAACGGTGAATTGACCCGCATCGAACATTGGCGGACGGCGATGCAGCAAGGACGAACGGCGGCGCATAATATGTTAGGTAAAAAAACGGCTTTTGATGGAGTCCCATTTTTCTGGACGACGCAGTTTGACGCGACGCTCAATTATGTCGGACACGCCAAAGATTGGGACGAAATAATCGTTAAAGGCGATGTAAAAAAACAGGATTTTCTCGCTTTCTACGTCAAGGACGACAAAATTCAAGCGGTTGCGGGAATGAACAGAGATAGCGAACTGGCATCTTTTGAAGAGATGTTCCGGTTAAACGAAATGCCTTCGTCCGCTAAAATAAAAAACGGTTGGTTGCCAAACGTAGTTTTTCATCAGGTTTCGGGTTTATTTTAGATTATGCGAAATTGGCGTTAAAGAAAATCTGATTTGAAAAATATGGTTACAAAATAAAGTTATAAAAAAGGAAAAATGAGATGAAATTTTTTATTGATACAGCAAATTTAGATGAGATAAAGGAATCCGCTGAACTCGGTTTGGCAGACGGCGTTACAACTAATCCGTCGTTGGTGGCGAAAGAGGGAAAGATTGATTTCAAGGAGCGTATTGCCGAGATTTGCGAAGTCGTCAAAGGCGATGTTTCTGCTGAAGTTACGGCTTTGGATACAAAAGAAATGCTCAAAGAAGGTCGGGCATTAGCGAAAATTGCGTCAAATGTAGTGGTCAAATGTCCAATGACCTGGGATGGGTTAAAAGCCACGCGCATTTTCCGCGATGAAGGCATCAAAGTTAATATAACGCTGTGTTTTTCGGCTTCGCAGGCACTTCTTGCGGCAAAAGCAGGAGCGAATTATATTTCACCGTTTATCGGACGACTCGATGATATTTCCGAAAATGGAATGGAGCTTGTCCGTAATATCGTTCAAATTTACGCTAATTACGGATATGAAACCGAAGTTCTCGCGGCGAGCATTCGTCATCCGATGCACATTGTCGAATGTGCATTAGCAGGTGCGGATGTGGCGACGATTCCCTTTAACGTGCTTAAAAAACTCGTCCAACATCCGTTGACCGACAAAGGTTTAGACGCATTTTCAGCAGATTGGAAAAAAAGTGGCAGAAAGTAAATTTCCGGTGGCAAAAACGAATTTATGGAAAACGAATTTATTGAAATAAATTTTTCAAAAGGAACATTAACGAAAAGTGTGAAAGGTTTGGCGGTAATTCCGGTAGCGAATTCAAAATGGAGCGATCCGGAAAGTCCGCGCCGCGTTATATCTACTAATGTTCGAGTTAAACAGCGCGTCTTTTATTAAAAGCGAATTGATAGAAAATTTCATGAAATTACAGGAGAATAATTATGAGCCAAGCAACAAAACAAATTACCGAACAACCTGAAACCAACAACAAAGTAATGAAAAACAATGATCTTAAGGCTGGAAACATTTCCGACTTTGAACCGACATTTTCAGAAGAAAGAATTAATCTAAATCAAATGCCACCGCCTATGCAATCAGACGACAATCTCGTCCCTAAGAAAACCTTTCGCCGCGTTCCGGGAATATGGTAATCGTTCTTAGAAGCGGATTCATAAATATTTTGGAATGTAACAAATTGTTAATAAATGTATGGAAAACAAAACTCAGGAAACAGCAACGCTTGGCGGCGGTTGCTTTTGGTGTGCGGAAGCGGTCTTTGATAATCTGCGTGGAATAAAAGAGATTGATTCTGGATATTCGGGCGGACACATTGAAAATCCGACATACCAACAAGTTTGCACCGGCGCGACCGGACACGCCGAAGTCGTGCAGATAAAATTCGACTCGAACGAGATTTCTTACAAAGAAATTTTGCAGGTGTTTTTTGCAACGCACGACCCGACAACGCTGAATCGTCAGGGAAATGATGTCGGTTCAAATTACCGTTCGGTGATTTTTTATTATTCGCCTGAACAAAAGAAAATTGCCGAAAAAGTTATCAGCGAATTAACCGGTGAAAAACTTTTCGATAAACCGATTGTGACGGAAATAACTGAATTTACAGAGTTTTATCCGGCTGGAGATCATCACAAAAATTATTTTGAAAATAATTCGAATCAGCCGTATTGCGCGTCGGTCATTGCGCCGAAGGTCGCCAAATTTAGACAAAAATTCTTATCGAAACTCAGAAAACAAAGCGTTTTAGGAAAGAAAGAAAATTACAAGATTTAATAAAGAGGAGAGTAAAAATGAAAATATTAGTTGCAACTGACGGGTCTGATTACAGTAAAGCGGCGATTGAAAAATGTTGTCAAATTATCGCCAAGCCCGAAGATACGTCTGTCAAAATAGTTTCGGCAGCACAGATAGTAGCCTCTGCAGCGACGGAACCTTTGCCTTTTGCCGCAAGTTACATTCAGGAAGCTGACACGGATCATCGTAATATGGCAGCCGGTTATGTCGCGGAGGCAAAGGAAATAATTTCGCAAAATTTTCCCGATTCCAATCTCAGCGTATCAACTGAGGTGCTTAATGGCTCTGCCGGTAAAGCGATTGTCGAGGCGGCGCAGGAATGGGGCGCGGACTTAATTGTAATCGGCTCGCACGGTTACGGCTTTTGGAATCGAATGCTGGTCGGCTCCGTTTCGCAGACTGTCGTTCATTACGCTCCGTGTTCAGTCATGGTTGTCCGAAAACCCTGACCGGAATTGAAGATCGGTAATGTGTTCAGCCTGAAATATGATTCAATATCTATACAAGCAGCCGAAAATACTTTTCCTCGGCATCAATCCGCATTTCGGATCGTTCGACAGAGGCGTGCCGTTTTCCAATAACAAAATGTTCTGGTATCTGCTTTCAGAAGCGGGACTTGTCGAGGAAAGAAGAGAAGAACTTCGCATAGATGAAAATCTGAAACGTATTTATCGAGAGAGATTCAACACGGTTTACGAACTCGGACTCGTGAATATTATCGAGCGACCGACGCGGGATATTACGCAGCTCGTTAAAGGCGAGGAATTGCCCGGTCGTGAAAATATTTCCCGTATTATAAAAACCGAGAAACCGAAAGTGGCGTGTTTTATCGGCAAGGTTACATACGAGAAATATACCGGATCAAAAGATTTTTCCTTTGGCTGGCAAGATTCTATCGGCAAATCGAAGGTTTTCGTGATGCACGCTCCGTTGCGTGGAGAAGCAATTGTCAGAGTTCGGGAACTGAAGGAAGTTGCGCGGGTTTCGCAGGATTAAATTTTAATATACGATATGTCAGATAAAGAAGAATTGAAAGTTTGGACTATCGGACATTCGACGCGCTCGATTGGCGAGTTTCTCGAATTACTTAACGCCAACAAAATTAAAGCTCTGGCGGACGTGCGCCGCTTTCCGGGTTCGAGAAAATATTCGCACTTTAATCAAGCGGAATTGAGTGCGTCGCTGGGCGAAAATAAAATCGAATATCAGTTGTTTGAAAAACTCGGCGGAAGGCGGCAGATGAGCAAAGATTCGCCGAATACCGTTTGGCGAAATGAATCGTTTCGCGGTTACGCCGACTATATGGGAACCGGAGAATTCCACGAAGGAATCGAGCAACTTCTGGAATTAGCCGCTGGAAAACGAACTGCTATAATGTGTTCCGAAGCGGTCTGGTGGCGGTGTCATCGCTCGATGATCTCCGATTATTTGAAAGCGGCGGGCGTTGCGGTCGAACATATCATCGGTTTGAAGAAAACTGAACTTCATCCGTTCACATCGCCGGCGAAAATTGTGGACGGAAAATTATTTTATGGCGCGGCAGAGTGAAAAACCGCGTACCATACTGCATATTTTTATTGCTGTTTAGAAAAAATGTCGGTAAATAAAGCAAAAGAAATTACAAAATATTGGTCAAACGGCGATTTGGGCGATTTGGATTGTCTTTACGCCGAATATTCAACATTTTCGTTTGCGCCGCATTTTCACGAAGGATTTGCTATCGCCGTAATCGAACGCGGCGCGGATGTTTTCGATTATCGAGGCGCGGAACGAATCGCCGCTGCCGGAGATATTATGCTGATAAATCCGGCGGAAGTTCACACGGGACACGCGATTGACGAACGCGGCTGGGCGTTTCGCATTATGTATGTTGACCCGGAATTGATGCGGAATGTTCGACGGGAAATTACGGGCAAAACGTCAGATGTTCCGTTTTTCTCAAAAACGGTCGTCCGCGACGATGCAACGGCAAAAGGGATTTTGCGGCTGCACCACGCATTAGAGAATTCGACTTCGCATTTAGAACGCGAATCGCTGTTTTTGCTGGCGATGACGCAACTTGTTACAAGACACGCTGATTCTGAATCAAACATCCGAAAAACCGGAAACGAACACTCGGCAGTCGCTCGCGCCCGCGATTATTTTCACGCTAATAGTTGCAAAAACATTACGCTGGAAGAATTGGCAAACATCGCTTTTCTAAGTCCGTTTCATCTGTTGAGAGTTTTCCGAGAAGAAACCGGAATTACGCCGCATGCCTATCAAACGCAAATCCGCATCGAACGTGCTAAATATCTTTTACGCGAAGGATTTACAATCACGCAGACCGCTCTAGCAACCGGTTTTTTCGATCAGGCGCATTTCTCAAAACAATTTAAACGCTACGTCGGCATCTCGCCCGGAAAATTCATTGCCGAAAACAAGCATTAGAATGCCGCTTTCTCGTCTGTGAATTTCGTTTTACCGAAAAAATTCCAAATATTAAGACAACAGCAATTTTTTATAAGAATTTATCTTGTATGACCGTTGGAATGTAGTTTAGGAGAATTTCTTGAATAATTATTGAATGTAAAAATTTAGCTGTTTTTCAAATAATCGTTTAAAGAATTCTCCTGTGTTGATAAAAATCAGTTGCCAAAAAACTTTTTTAATTCGGCTTCCATTTCCGCCGGACGTTCTCCCTTCAACCGATATCCGGCAGCGGCTGAATTAGACTCGTCCGCACATTACGAAACTAATATTTTATGGCTTCCTCTTTCGGGGTTGTTTCGTCAGGCGATGCGTGGTTTAAGACTTTGCCCGTCGGCGAGTTAGTTCGATAAGATTTTCGAGACAGACCAACTTTACGCTTCGGACCGAACACAGTCGGTTGCCATTGCTCTCCGGCGCAGAATTATTCATTTGTAAAAATACGATCTAATATAAATTAAACATACAACGCGAAAGAGTTACAGAAAAATTATAATCCAGAGTGATTTCCCGCGGCTTAACCGGTGAGACAGTCAGGAAATTGAACCAACTCAGACCGCCTTTCGTCTTGTTCTCTAATAAATGTTTGTTTGGTTTCGACCAATGTAGAACTGTTGCTTTAACCGAAATATACTATGATGCGTCCGATAATAAATACTGTATGAAGTTGCACAATACGCATATCTCACAATAATCTATAATGCTTTTAACCAGAGTAGATAAAAAGTCTTCTTGAAATGAGGATTCAAAAAGAGAGACAAATCTGTTACGTTATTATCAGACGCACGTATGTTTGCAGGGTTTTTATTTTACCAAGTTTTGAATATTTTTCTGAGCTTCAGCGAGGGTTGACAGAAGAGGTCCAAAAAGTTTTCCACAACCGGCGAAAAGGGTGTAGAAATTTGGGATACATCTATGTAGAAATTTGGGATACTTCTACATTATCCACAACCTGCTATGTAGAAATTTGGGATACTTCCCTCTTTTTCCACAACGTGCCGTGTAGAAATTTGGGATACTTCTATATTATCCACAACCTGCTATGTAGAAATTTGGGATACTTCTCACTTTTTCCACAGTCAACTATGTAGAAATTTGGGATAGGTTATTTTTTATCCACAACCTGCTATGTAGAAATTTGGGATACTTCTCAAACAGTTGTAGAAATTTGGGATAGATGTATGTAGAAATTTGGGATACATCTCGGCGACTAAATCTTGCGAACAAACGGCTTAAGTGCGATTTACGGCGGTCTATCCTATTCTTTATCCTATTTAACCTATATACTATTTATCCTTTGCCGCCTTCGCCGCGACAATTTTTGGAAAAAGTGAAGTCGTTTTTTTTAATTTTTTCGGATTTTTTCGACTCAAATCCTCGGAATTCTCACTTATCTGAGAGATATTAACTTTTATATCATTTGAATTTTTAACTTCAAACGAAAATGCCTGAGTCGGAGTAATTCTTACAAAATAATCTTCGATTTTACGGGAGTCTGTGGAATTGCGAACAGGCTCACAGGTAAATTCCTGAATAACATTCGCATCTTTCATTTCTTTCAAAGCTTCGTTAAGTTTTACAAAAGCCTTGGCAAGAGTGGAGTATTCTAGACCGAAGTCACGCAACAAGGTGGAAAAATTCACGCTGTAAGTCAGCTTCGGATTGGATTGGGTAAAATGATGGGAAATACGGCGATGAAGCAATCTAGCGATAACCGATTTATAACTTACAACTTTCTTGTAGTTGAAACGCCGAAAATAGAGATTGTCCAACGCTTCGGCAACTATACTCGAAAATATCAAATAGCAGGGCGTATCCGCCTCTTCAGTAGTTTTCCTGAACGAGAGGACATCTATCGGGTTAAAGATCATTGTCGTCTTTGTATCGAGGTTCTGGCAGCTAATCTGTGATCCTTTCAGGATCAACAATGAGTCAATCACCTGCGTATGCGAACGAGTCCTTCCCTGCTTTTTAAGTTCCTTACGAATTTTATTAACCGTAAAGGTCATTCCGGGCTGACCGTCGTAAAGTTTCGGATTGTCCTCAAGATACATTTTTCGCAAGACGATCTCGAGAATATCCTCATCCGTTCCCGGGTAAAAAGCCACTGACTTACCGTCCGGCTGGACGATGGTAGCAGGAGTGAGCGTCAATTTAAACGGCACTCCGCGACATTCAAAATCCCTAATCAGCGCAGGCAAAAGTCCGTTGTAATCTTTTCGCAAATTTGCCTGGTGACCAAAGACGAAACGGGGCATAAAATCATACAGCTCGATAGTCTGAGAATAATTTTTGCCTTTTTTCAAATGCTTATTGCCATCTTCAGTTAAAACATCCGTTTCAGTCAACAATTCAAATAAAGACAATTGAAGCGGTTTCGTCTGCTTAATCAGTTCGTATTTCTTTGGCACAGTTTTCGTCTCCCTACTCAATTTTAATTCGCGCTTTTGATCCGCTGTGAAAAAGCCTGTCAAAAAAAGTATAGCAAATGAACCTGCACTCTCAAGTATCGGCTCAGTTCCTGACCGGACGATTGACCGATTTGACCGGGCGGCAGTTTCAAATTAACCGCTCACAACTTCTTTCGACGATTTCGACAATTCGGCATTATGGCTGCAATTGAAAGTTACTCGCTCCGGCTTTTAATTACTTCAAACACAAACTCGAATAATTGCTCAATTTTGCTCGAATGCTTTTGAGGTCAGTGTGGCAACTTATTAGTCTAATAATGAAAATGATGCAGTTTTGGTAATTTTAGTAATTTATGCAAATTTTGTTGCAGTGGTTAATACTGTTGCTGTTTGTGTAAAGTTTGTAAAAAATGTAATCGTTGTAACTAAAACTACTGATAACAGAATAGGCGGTATTACAAAAATAGTGTAAAGTTTTATTCGGGCAGAGTAAAAAGTCAAGAACATGGAAAAGGAAGTGGTGAAATGGCAAAAAAGGATTTACCGCAAGGTCGGATCGTAGCTTTTGTAAATCAAAAAGGCGGGGTTGGAAAATCAACTCTAACGACGAACATCGCTGCCGTTTTGAGCGAAAAATACAAAGTTTTGCTGCTTGATACCGACGGACAGGGAAGCAGCGAGGATTGGGGAATTTCCCGCACCAACAAGCTGGAGACAAAAAACAAGTTGAGAGTTTTCAGCAAACATTACCGGGGTATCAAAAAAGCGACGGAGGTGACAATAGATTTAGAGGAAATCGCCGTCTCTTACGATGTCGTGGTAGTAGATACGCCAGGTCGCAACGAACTCGTGTCGCTGGGAGTAATTGCCGCCGCAAATTTAGTGATAATTCCTCTGACACCGGGAAATTTTTCATTTTGGAGTTCGGAAATAACCAGAGAGTTGATTCAAAAAGTTGCCGCCGCCCGCCCCGCAAATTTTGCTGCCCGACTGCTGCTGAATATGCGCGACAAACGCAAAAACATCAGCCGGGAAGCCGAACAGCTTCTGCGGGAACTGGAAATTCCGGTAATGAAAACATCAGCCGGACATCGTAATATTTTTGAGGCGAGTTCCGAAGGATTATCGGTGTTGGAACTCTCGGCAAAAACAGTTTCGGATAGAGAAGCCCAACGTGAAATGAATGAAATAATTACCGAGATCGAAGAAATTTTAGGTTTGGGGCAGGAAGAAAAAGCTGCGGCGCGAACGGAGCCGCCGAAAAAGGGAAAGAAAGCAGCAGTCTAGGACAGAGATTTGTGGGGGCATAGAAATAATATGGGATTAACCGCAAGACCGAGCAAAACAACTGATCTGGCAAAAATTGACGAAATTCAGAGCGAATTTTTCGATGACAAACCGGGTAAAATATCAATAACGAAAGAAACCGAAACGATTGCCGAAAACACGCCGAGTAAATCTGCGGCGGTAAAAGAGAATCGAGCGGCTAAAACAAAAACCGCCAAACAGAAGCTGAAAGAAGAAAAAACCAAAGCAAAAATAACCGAGCAGCCGCAAAAAGTTCAAATAGATTTACCGGCAGCGGAGGAAATCGAGCAGGGAAGCCGGACAATCGCGGATTTACTGGCAACGGCAAAGTTCGAGGGTATTCGTCATACCAGCCGACCATATACCGTTCCGCGCAGCCTGACTATTGATTTGACGCGCCTCAAATCAAAATTCAGAAGCCGTGATCTGCAATATACACAAAACGAGTTGATGGACAAAATGGTTAAAGAATCGCTGGAAATTATCAACGCCGATAATTTCCAGGAACTGCGCGAACGGGCGTTTGAATTCGTCAAATCGCCCGATCAATGTTCACGGCGTTCGGTGACATTAACCGAAGAAACCGCGCTTGAAATGAATGAGCTGAAAGCGGATTTAGCCTTAAAACACAACCGCCGGTTTTCGGCTGACGAAATCTTCACCGCGCTGCTAGCGATTGCCTTTGCTCCTCTTTATGAAAATGAACTGATATGAAAAACGTCCTTTTTGCGCTCAACCTTGAACAGACTAAACCCGGAACATCGTCAAACGCGAAGATTATCATTTTTTCTGTCTAAAACCATTTTCTATGGGTGCAAATTGCTTTTCCATCCGCTCGCTGCCAACTAAACCCTGTTCGCCTTTTTACTCTTTTCGTAATTGATTTCGGTTATTTTTTCGAAAATTGTTTGTTTCGTTTTTCAACTTCCGCAAACTCGATTTTACCGCCGTCAGCGGCGACTTTCTCCGAATTGTTCTTTCGTGAATGAAAAGCCGCCCAGACAACAAAACCGGAAAAAGAACCGATCAGTAAAACCACTACAGCAATCGTGCTTGAGTCCATAATAATTTCCTCCAAAACTTACGTTTTTTGAACATTACTTTTAATCCGCTTCGCTGCGGAGACTTGCCGAAAATCGGCAAGTCTCCGCAACGCGAAAAAAATAGATTTGGCGGTCAGACGCACCTGCTCGATCCGACATTCGCCGAGTGTCAGAGCGGCTTCGATATTCAAATCGTCCAAATCATCCAGCGGATGCCCGCTCTCGGCGAATTTCCGCCTGATACGAGCCAGAGTTCGCCGCCTGCGCCACACATTGAACCTTTGTTCTAAAAATTTAATCATTTTTTCTCACCTCATATTTTGCGCCTTTCTACTCGTCAAGTCCGGTATCGCAGAAAAGCTCCGACCCCGCCGACCTCAGCCAGAAGATTTCGATCCTCAATAAAAGTTACTTCCGCGCCGCTTTTTCCGGCGTGTGAAATAAGCGTGTCGGCAATCATCTTCCGGCTCAATTTGTTTTCCGGTTTAATCTCCGCAACGACCGGCAGGGCGGATTTACTCATAAACAAAATATCGTCAGGCGATGCGCTCAAAAGCAGTTCGTTCGCCTGTCCGTGAACCAGCGCATCCATCGTTTTTTCATAACCGACGACGGCTAAACCGTCCGCACGGTATTGGTCGAATAAACCCCGCACTTTTTCCGCATCCGTTTGACTGTTGTCGGCGCGTAAAGATTCCGTCGTCGCCTTTAAAATCTCGTGTTCGGGCGTGCGAATGTCGAGTCGCAGAATGTCAATTACCTTGCCGGCGAGATGCCCGGGCAGACGTTCGCGCAGCAGCGGAATAATCACCTCGTCGCCCGCCAGAATAATACGTTCGATTTTTTCCTCGCGTACGATTCGTTCGAGTAGTTCAACCGTTTCTTTAGCGTGTAAGTGCTGTTGATTTTCAACGCGCCGATGATGGCGCATCGGCGATTGTTCACCGTCTGCGGCGAAACTTCTGTCGGGCGTGATAAATTCCTCGCGCCGCGCAACGCGTCCCAGGTCAAAAACGAAAATTCGCGTCTCTCGGGTGTCGGCGATTACTGCGGCATAAGGCGGATTTTGGCTAATCAGCCGTGCGAGCGGGTAAATATGCGGACGATCCGAAACGTGCAGGCGGTTTTTTTGAATCGGCGCGTCCAGTTGAATCGCCTTAAAAAAATCTTCATCGCCCGAGCGTGCGAAAATTGCCAGTCCGTTTGCCGAAGTTTCCAGCTTCTCGTTCAGATACCGAACGACACGTCCCGCGACGCGCTCGAAACTTTCGAGTTCGCACGACCCGGCGGCGAAAGTTATGGCGCGGCTGGAAAATTCTTTACGGATAAACGAGTGAAAATTATCGCGCCCGTGCTGATCGGCTTGTGCGTTCAGATAAAGGCTGACGAACGGAAAACCATTCGGTTCAAAAGCCGTCAACTCGCCAAGATGCTCCGCCATCAAATCATTTGTAATGTGTTTCATAATTAATTCCTCTGCTAAAAAAAACTGCTGCTTCGTTCTTTATCTGCCTGTGTCAGTTGTTTCGATTCATAATGCCGATCAACCAAATGCGGAATCAGCGCAACCAATCCCATAAAAAAAAGTGTCGAACCGAGAAAACTGAAAATTACCAATTTAGCCGGACTTAAAGAATGGCTCACATAAGCTGCCAGCAGTGCCGCTGCAAATATAATCCAGGTTATCGCGTATAGTTTTGCTGCATTCATAATTTCTCCTCCACATTTAAGATTGATTGTTGATGCCGAATTAATGTGCTGCTTCTCTCGTGTTAATGACAACCGTCCATAGTGCCAGCGCATACACCAGTCCTAAAGCGAATAAACTGAAAGCCACCAGACTCACCGGATTAAGATAGCCGGTCAAGATCGCCGCAAGAAATAAGATCGCCAATAAAAACCATGCTGCCGTATAAATCTTTTTCATAATATTTACTCCTAATTAAAACTTTCGAATATCAAGTAACAAATCTCATCGTTGATTCAATTTTATCCAATAAATGACAGGCGCGAAACAGTATTTACACGCGAAAATTTCGGGTGTTTCCACTTGTTTCAAGCGGGAGACTTCGGCGCAGTCGGCATCCGCAAGTCGGGTGCGTGAAAACACCTGTTCTTTTCGGGTAGTAACTCCCTTTTTCGAGCCGAAGAAAAAATTTAAGATCGAAACAGGTTGAAAGAGAAAGATTTGGCAAAAACTTTCAGCATGAGGTTTTATGAAAATATTAATTGGTTATGACGGTTCGGAAAGTGCGGATATGGTGTTTGCAGATTTGAAAAAAGCCGGATTGCCGACGCAGACGGAAGCAGTGGTCGCGTCGGTCGGCGATTTGATGATGAGCAGTCCGACGGTTCAGGCGGCGGTCGTTCAGGCGGTCGGATCGCGGCGGGTTGCGTCGCATCTCAAACAAGTACAAACAAACGCCGCGAAGGTGATTGAAGAGGCGCAGGAATATACGGCGCAGGGGAAAAAGCGCGTGCAGGAATTTTTCCCCGATTGGCACGTCCGTTCTGAAGTTTTCACCGGATCGCCCGCGTGGGTTTTGATTGACGCGGCTGATAATTTGAAAGCCGATTTGATCGTCGTCGGCTCGCAGGGACGTTCGGCAATCGGGCGGCTGTTCTTGGGAAGCGTTTCAAAAAGAATTGCTGCTGATGCAAACTGTTCGGTGCGCGTCGTGCGTTCAAACGTTCAGAACGGTTTGGACCCTCCGCCGCGCATCATCGTCGGCGTGGACGGTTCGCCCGCCGCCGAACAAGCAATTTATGCAGTCGGGCAGAGAGTTTGGCAGGACGGAACGGAAGTACGCCTGATCGCGGTGGACGATGCCGCGCCGCCGGCTTACGTTTCCCTTCGACTTCCGCGGGCTTCAGCTATGATTGACAGTTATTTTCTAACCAGAGAATCGCGCGTCTCCGAGATGCTCGAATGGGGAAGCGAAGAATTGAACCACATCGGATTGAAAACCTCGATTTTGCGGGAAGACGGCGACCCGAAAAATATTCTGCTTGCCGAGGCGAAAAAATGGAACGCCGATTCGATTTTTGTCGGAACGCGCGACTTCAAAAGCAGTTTTGAAAGATTCCGCCTGGGAAGTGTCTCGACGGCAATAGTAACCAATGCGTCCTGCTCGGTCGAGGTTGTCCGTTCAATGGAAACATTGCACAACTGAGCCGAAACGCGGCGGAAGACGACGGGTTTCACAACCGCGTAATATGTGAAACCGGAAAAACAAAAAACGATAAAAGGAGATAAAAAAATGCCTGATTTTGTATCAAAAAAGAAACTGAAGAAAAAAGTTTTGGACAGATGGGAAAACGAGGGTGGAAATGTTTCCGCAGACGGGAAAAGGTCGCCGGAAGGCAAATTACCTCCCAAACGTAAACGCAAGAAAGAACGCCAAAATCAAATGGCGGGTGTGACTTAATAAAACGTTTGCAAGACGCGCCGATTAAAAAAGACGAGTGAAATTTAACAGAATCTGCCGAAAAAGGTGGAATATACAAATAATTCGCCGCTCACTGATGTTTAATAATAAACAGCGGGCGGCGAATGACGTTTAGCGGCTCATTAAATTAACGTGAATTCAAGATAAGAAATTCATTTTCAGTCGGTGAAACCGACGTTATATTTGTAGCCCACATTGCAGGTATTTATAGCTATTTGAAAGTCAAGGTGTTCGAGTTGCAGAGCAACGACATCAATTATGTGGTCAACTATGCCGTTCCGCTGGAACTCTGATTTTCAATTTTTACCTGACATCTATAAATATTTCGCTCCTATCGGAGCTAAAACACCTGAAACAGACAACTTATTTTGGAAAGTTGTCTATTGCATACTTTCCCGCACGTTGACCAAAACGCCGTCAAAAGAATCAACGCGGATTAGTCCGAGTCGCGGGTATTCGATGTCAATAATAACGTAAACGGTTAGTGCCAAAATGGTTGAGAAAACGAATATGTGCAGCCAACTTCGGGTTTTCGATTTAGCCATCCCAAATCCGGCGAGCAAAGCACTTGCCAGTAGAAGAACCGAAAGCATTATGAATATGATCGCGGGCGGGTGCATTTGTGCCGCCGCTGACCGTGTGGTCGTGATGTCAATCATTTCGTTTAATGCCGGAAGAAGGAGAGTCGCGGGCGGCACCCAGTCAGATTCACGGCTTGCTTTGACTGAATCTGTCCAAATCTCTTTTTGCAGTTCGGTGGAGCGTTTTATTTCGGCTTCGACAGCAACGTAATCAGGCACTTTTCGGTATGTCTCAAGACGCGAATCTACATACTGGCGAAATTTATCACGAAGTGCGGGTTGGGCTTCGGGGCTAAGTAGATCGAGCCGCAAATAAGCCGTGCCGATAGCGTTTGCCTCTTGAACAATGAGTTCTCTTCGATCATCAAACCGTGTTGCGGCATTAGAAAATGTGAATGCCATCAGCAAGCCCAATAAGCCAAAAAGTGCCGCTTCGACTGCCCCATATCCTTCATTTGCCTTATTGTTTGAAAAGTTGCGAACACCGATTCGCCGTCCGATTTCTAAGCAAACAAGAATGCCGATAAATAAGCTGATTCCCAGCAACGTGGTTCCAAATACAAAGTCCTGCATATTATTTCCAAACTTGAATAAAAATCCTTCAAGGAGTATCAATTCGATAGGCGTAAATCATCCACTTTCCATCAATTTTACGCCACAAAGTTGTCAACACGCCGGGGCTTCCGCCGGATGCTTTGGCAGTAAAACTGGCGGCGTAATAGTTTCCTCCGGCGGGCAAATTTTGGAAACTCTCGATTTTCTCAATGTCATTTTCCGTGCTTGAACACGATGCGGATTCGCCCGATTTGTCGGACAGAGCGAATATCGTAAAGGCTTTTTGATCCGGATGTCTGACGATTGCCACTTCGTTTGTCGTCGGCGTGACGGAAGTTATCGCCGTCGAAAGTATTTTGTGAACTCCGATCTCTTCGGCGATTTGCTTCATACCATTCCGCCAACCTTCCATCATCTTTTCAAAGTCCTTCGCCGGTTTATTGCCCGGTTCGACATAAGCAAGGCGGCACGGGAAAGTCTCCGGCGAAAAATATTTCGCGGCATCGGAATAGTTGCGATTGATAAACCAGCTTCGGTGAAAATCACGCATCGAGCGAAGCAGAGATTTGTCCGCCGCGGTTGTTTTGAGAGTTTTCCCGCTTTCAGCTTTCGCCCGCAAATCAGGGACTTTTGAATAATCAACATCGGCTTCATTTTCAAAAGTTATGATCTTCCAATAATCATCTTCTTTGGCAAGCAAAAGTGCGACCGTTCCGCCTTTTCCCTGCGGCGGCACTCGAAAAACTGCCAAGTAGTATTTCCCGAATTTTTTCGAGTTTCTTTGCTTCGGCGTTTCGCCCGTCAGTCGTGCCGAACAAGCCCATTTGACGGCTTCGCCTTCCTGCAAATCGTAGAGCGAAAATTCATTGCCGAACGGCTGTTCGACGTAGCGAAGTCCCGATTTATCATCTAACTTTACGCTTTGTGCGATCTGTTTAAGATTTGTAATTTTCCCGAATGCCTTCGTGATGGATTGGTAGGTTTTCTCATACTCCTTTTTTATCACATACGGAGCTAATCCGCGGTTAAATGGCTTTCCGTCAGTATTCCCATTTAGTTCCCAACACGGGTAAGCTCTCTCTGAAATGTATGAAACCGCATCGCCCGCTTTGCCTTCGACAAGCAGTGCATTCAAATAATCGGCGACGGCGTTTTGCACTTCCGTCTTGCCCGAACGCGGAACTGCGGGAATCTTTTCCGCCGTATCGGCTTCCGCACCATCTTCAAAATCCAGGGTCGTATCCAAATCAAATAAAGCCGTCCACCAATCATCTAACCCAGCCCAACGCCCGATATGTGTCGGGTAATTTTTTCCCTCTCTGACATCGGAATTCGCCGCCGTCAAATGTCCGTTAAAAAGTGCTTTCGGAAAACCCGACGAGCGGTAATCAACGTCTATATCACCGCGTCTTTTATCACGCGACATCGAAACTTGAGTCGAAGGAGTTCCGCCTTCCTGTCGAAAAGAAATCGGATAACCTTTGTGATAAATGGAGTTATCTCTCGTGCGTTTATATTCGGCACTTTTCTTTAGAGTGTCGTAAGCATCGGCTTTAAAAATAACATAAATTCTAAACTGGACATCTCCGCCTTCACCTTTGACCTTTCCCTTGATCGTTTCGAGCGATTCGATTATATCCAATGCCGAGCCAAGTGATTTTCCGTTTTCGTCCGTTAATTTTGAAACGAGTAAAGCCTGCGTTACTGCGTAAAACGTCGTGCGAACCGAAACAGGGGAACCTTCATAGCTTTGTTTCGGATCTACTTTTATTCCGACGATCTTTGAATATCGCTGCACAAAGTCATTAAAAAGCCGTTTTTGCTGCGGCATTAACTCATCGTAAGAATCTTTGACATCTGTGTTTGTCAGAGTATTTTCATACGCGTAAAAATCTGATGTCGGAAAAGCCAAAAACATCAAAATTATCCCGGATATAAACCAATTTTTCATCTATTTTCCCCTCTTTGTTCAGCACTTTTGCTTTATTAAGTTTAATTTAACAAAATAGTATAAATAAGCGAAGATGCAAAAGATATAGATTTTTATTTGTATCTTTAAATGGGTTTTGGCTGATAGAGGTTAAGATTTTGGAGTAGGAATTTTCCTGATAACTAACGAAGCGATTTTCGTTTATTATTCTATTAAAACGGAATTATGAGGCGAGAAATAAATAAACTTGCCGAAATTTGTTATGAACTTGCTCGAAAGCGTTTTATCATCAATAAGCGGCGAAATGATTGTGCTGGATAATGGCGGCAATATCATCGCCGTTAATCGAGCGTGGACGGAAGCATCACTTAAACATTCGGGCATTCCTGCAAAGGTTTCTGTCGGAGATAATTATTTGAAAATTTGCCGTAAGACGCTCGGAAAATTTGCGTGTGAAGCCAAAAAAGCGGCGGATGGACTTGAAGCCGTTCTAAAGGGCAACGCCGATGATTTTAAAATGGAATATGTGTGTGATTTTTCGTCAGGTCTTGAACAATGTTTGATGACGGTCACGAAACTCGAAGGCGATTCGGGCGGTGTGTTGGTCGTTCATCAAAATATCACGCGGCAAAAACAGACTGATTTTGAAACTCTGGAAAACGGCATCAAAAATTCGGAAGAACGGTTCTCAAAATTATTTAATTTGATACCGCTTTCAATGACTATTTCTTCGCTTCGGGACAATCATCTTATTGCGGTAAATGACTATTTCACAGAACTTTCGGGCATTGAGCGGGAGAATGCAATCGGACGCACGGGAAAAGAGATCGGACTTGAAATGTCCAAAGAAAATGTTCAGAAGTTGTTTGAAGTTTTGAGCGAAAGAGGCAGCGTCAGTAAATTTGAAACCGAAGTTGTTCGTCCCGACGGCAATTTAATAGCGGTTTTGTTGTCTGCTGTAAAAATGGAAATCGGCAGTGAATCTTTTATGGCGGTTGCGTCGTTCGACATCACGGAACGCAAAAAAGCCGAGCGTGATTTGCGTGATTTGACGACCAGACTTTTGAATTTGCAGGACAAGGAACGCCGCCGCATCGCCCGCGAACTGCACGACACGACGGCACAAAAAATAAGTGCCGTACTGCTGACACTTTCGTATCTGAAAAAAATAATTAAAGAGCCGGACGAAAAAGTTACGACTGCGATTGATGAAGCGATTTTGATGGCGGAACGCTCGCTCGGCGAAATTCGCACGTTGTCCTACGTTTTTCATCCGCCGCTGCTCGATCAGGCGGGACTCGATTCCGCTTTGCGTTGGTTTGTCGGCGGTTTTATGAAACGCAGCGGCATTGCAGTCGAGATTGTTTTCGCCGGCAACGAAGACCGTCTGCCGATTGAAATGGAAAGTGCGATGTTTCGGATTGTTCAGGAATCGCTCAATAATATTCGACGGCATTCAGGCAGTAAAAATGCTTTTATTCGGTTCAATCAAAATGAGAGCGAAGCCGTTTTGGAAATCCGCGATGAAGGTGACGGAATTATCAAAGACAGCGAACACGACGCAGACGTTTTGCTCGGCGACATCGAAACTTTGGGAGTCGGAATTGTCGGGATGCGCGAACGTCTGCGGCAGTTCGGCGGCGAACTTTTTATTAAATCAGGTCCGCACGGCACGATTATTACGGCGAGGATTCCGCTAAAATGAAAAATCGAAAAATCAAAATCCTGATCGCCGACGACCACGAAATAGTTCGACGCGGCGTTGGTAATTTGTTGGAAATAAATCCCGAATGGGAAGTTTGCGGCGAGGCTTCAAACGGCGACGAAGCGGTAGAATCGGCGTTAAAACTTAAACCCGATGTGATGGTGTTAGATTTTTCAATTCCGCCGACCGACGGTTTGGACATCGCCCGAAAACTCCAACAGGAAATCCCGGAAACAAGAATTTTGATTTTCACGATGCACGAATCGGAAGAAATCGTCCGCAATCTGCTGGCGGCGGGCGTTCGCGGTTACGTTCTGAAATCCGATGCCGACCGTTTTTTAATCTCGGCGGTTGAAGCTCTGATAAACGACAAAACTTTTTTCTCTTCAAAGGTTTCCGAAACTATTTTGAGCGGTTTTATAAATCCTCCCGAACCTAAACTCAAAGGCGAAATCTCTTCGACACTCACGCCGCGTGAACTGGAAATCACGAAATTACTGGCAAGCGGCAAATGCAATAAAGAAATTGCGGCGGATTTATTCATCAGCGTAAAAACAGTTGAAACGCATCGCCGGACGGTTATGCGAAAACTCGAAATTTCCTCGATTGTCGAACTTGTTCATTATGCCATCCGAAATGACCTTGTTGATGTTTCGGAATAATTTCATATCGGGAAAATCCCTACTCTAAAATCCTAATCCTTATCAGCCAAAAACGCATTTAAAAATACAAAATTTAATCTATATCTTTTACTTTTTCGTTTGTTTAAATTTTTAAAGATATTGACAAAGCAATTTGAAAAAGTATTTATAAACAGACAAAGGAAGAAGTTGTAAAAAGGAAAGTGTCAGAAAAATCGCTTTTATCATTGAGGAAAACATTATGAAAATCATTGTTGTCGGCGGTGGTCCCGCAGGCGTTAAAGCCGCATTGCGGGCTAACGAACTCGGAGCAGAAGTTACGTTGATCGAAAGTGCGCGTTTGGGCGGAACGGCTTTTAACGAAGGACCCGCTCCCGTGCGAACGCTTGCCCGTGCTGCACGTCTGCACGCGGATGCAGAGCTATTTTCCACCTTCGGGCTGGAAGGCAAAGCTCCGCAGGTGAACTTCGGCGCGGCGATAGAAAACGCCAATCGCGTAGCTGCCTACGCCAACGAAGTGTGGCATCTGACCACAATAATCAAGCAGTCGGGCATCGAGGTAATTGACGAAGCGGGAAAAGCGAGCTTTGTGGATAAAACCACGCTTGAGATCGCGGACGGGCGCAGATTCACCGGAGACCGGATTATTTTGGCGGTCGGGGGCAAACCCCGCAAATTGTCCATTCCGGGAAGCGAGTTCGGTCTGACCTTTAACGATTTGTGGGAGATGAAGGAGTTGCCGGAAAGAGTTACGGTCGTCGGCGGATCGGCGACGGGCTGCCAACTGGCATCAATCCTGATTGATTTCGGAGCCAAGGTGGATATTATCGAATTTGCCGACCGTCTGACTCCGCCGAGCGACGTGGGTATTTCACGCGGATTGGAAACGGCGTTTAGCGAGCGCGGTATGAACATTCTGACCGGGACGCGCTCCGACGCGATAGAAAAATCAAACGGTCATCTCAAAGTTTTATATACGAAAGGCGAGGAAACCGGATCGTTGGAAACCGACGCGGTGTTCCTGATGGTGGGCTGGCCGGCTGACTTGTCAGGATTAAATCTTGACGCGACGGGCGTTGCGCTGAACGGTCCTTATATTAAGACCGATGAATACTTGCAGACGAACGTGCCGGAAATATTCGTTGCGGGCGATGCGAACGGAATTAGTATGTTTGTTCAAAGTGCCGTCCTTCAAGCAAGCGTCGCGGCTCACAATGCCGTGTCGGGAGCAGAACAGGTTTACACGCCGCACGCCGTCGCCACCGGCAGTTTTACCGAACCGGAATACGGCTCGGTCGGCTTGACCGAAGCTCAGGCACGCGAGAAACACGATTGCATCGTGGAAGTTTTGGATTATACAGGTCTGCCGCGAGCGGTGATGGACGGTCGCACCGACGGGATGTGCAAGTTGATTTTTGACAGCAAAACCCATCTGCTGTTGGGCGCGCACGTTCTCGGCTCATATTCGGCTGAGGTGATTCAGGTCGCCGCCACTTGTATGACGGCGAAAATGACGGTGACTCAAATTGCCGAGTTGGAACTGGCTTTCCCGACATTCACGGAAGCTATCGGGATGGTCGCCCAAAGAATCTGTCGAAATTTGCGGCTCGAAACGGCGGCGTAGATCGGAAACGGCGGAAGCCAATAATAACGAGTTGCCGAAGCGTCAAACTTAAAATTAATCAGCAGGCGTTTGATCCGAAGTGCTTGCTTCAACCCGCTGCAAAATCAGTTGCAGCAATTTAACAAGGAGAAAAAATATGTCGATATTAGATAAATTCAGTTTGGAAGGACAGGTCGCCATCATTACGGGCGGCGGTGCGGGAATCGGAAAAGGAATCGCGGAGCATTTCGCGGGTGCGGGCGCAAAAGTCGTCGTCAGCGATTTGAAAAAGGAGACTGCCGACGCGGTTGCCAAGTCAATTAACGATGCGGGCGGCAAGGCAGTCGGTTTGGCTTGCGATGTAACTAATGAAGAAGACCGCAAGAAACTCGTTGATGAAACGGTCAAAGAATTCGGCAAAGTTACCATTTTAGTCAACAACGCGGGCGGCGGCGGTCCGCAGCCGTTCGATATGCCGATGGAAAAATTTGAATGGGCTTACAAACTCAATGTTTTTTCAATTTTTAACCTCGCTCAATTGGTTGCACCGCATATGGAAAAAGCGGGCGGCGGTGCGATTCTCAATATCAGTTCGATGTCGGGCGAAAATAAAAATGTGCGGATGGCATCTTACGCATCTTCAAAAGCGGCGGTCAATCATCTGACGCGCAATATCGCTTTTGATCTGGGCGCGAAAAATATCCGTGTCAATGCGATTGCTCCAGGCGCAACGAAAACCGACGCGCTGAGAAGTGTGCTGACACCGGAAACCGAAAAAGCGATGCTTACACATACGCCGCTGAAACGGCTCGGCGAAACGAGCGATATTGCTTATGCGGCATTATTTTTGTGTTCTCCGGCGGCGGAATGGGTCAGCGGTCAGGTTCTGACGGTCAGCGGCGGCGGTGTGCAGGAACTCGACTAGAACAGCTTTTTTATCTGCCCGCATTGGAATTTGCACAAAAACCACTTGAAATGTAGAAATGCGGAAGCCCGCACGAAGTAAGGGCGTAAACAAGAGCGGTTCTGCGCCCTTACTTCGTGCGGGCTTCCGCACAAAGTGAAAACAAAAGAAGGTTATAATGAAAATGGAAGAAGTGGCGATAGAGAACACAAACACCGAAACCCCCGATTATAGCGACGCGTCACTTGCGAAAAAAGCCATCGTTCCCGGTGTTATCAATGGTGTTATTAACGGTGCTATCGAATGGTTCAAATTCAGATCATACGAGCAGGTTCAGATAACCGGCGACAGCATTTCATCCAGCGGTCTGGCAGTTTTCGGGGAAGCATTGCAAGTTTCACTGATACTTTCACTAGCCGCCACAGTTGTCGCTTATCTGACTTTTAAGACGGATAAGCCGAAGCCGCCATTTTTTCCGAATGCTCTTTTGTTGATCTTCAAACACATCTTTTTGGTTTTCGGCATCGGCACTTCATTCGCCATTTTGTGGCAAAGAATCTTCGGAACGATTATGGTCAGTCCGCTGACGGGAACTTTGATGGTGACGGTCATCGCCGGTTTTGCGGCGTGGTTTGTTACTTGGATGACGATGCGTGAATTGGTTAAGAATTAAAAGGGGAAAAAATTATGAACTTGAAAAAATTGAATAAAACTTCTAATGCTTTTCGGCAATCATTTTATTCACACACGAAATTTATCTGCCAGACTTTGTTTTTTATTATTATCGTTATGTCTTTATCAAACCAAGAAACGCTGTCGCAAAATTCCGACAAATTTTTATCAGCCGCTGAAAGCGATCCCATCAAAATGGGCTGGATGCAGGGTTTTCCGCCGCCGCCCGACAAAATCATTAAGGCGAGCGACGGCTCTTTCTTCAAATTTCCGGCGATGCGTTACAGCGTCGCACATATGGAGCAGTTCTTGCCGACGACAAATGTTTCGCGTGGATTGAAAACCGCCGTTCCGTTTGAATATAAACTTGACCGAAAAATTGATTCGCTTGAATTTACGCCGCTGAACGCAACCAAGCCGATGACGTGGGAAACTTCGCTGTCGGAAAATTACACCGACGGAATTATTATTTTGCATCGCGGCAAAGTGATCTACGAGCGGTATTTCGGTGCTTTGGACGAAAAAGGAAAACACGCGGCGATGTCGGTCACGAAATCTTTTACCGGCACTTTGGCTTCCATTTTGGTTGCCGAAGGTGTATTAGACGAAACCAAAAAAGTCGTGTTTTATGTTCCCGAACTGAAAAACTCGGCGTATGCAGATGCCACAGTTCGGCAGGTAATGGATATGACGACGGGTTTAAAATACAGTGAAAACTACGCCGACCCGAACGCCGAAATCTGGGAATATTCCGCCGCCGGAAATCCTTTGCCGAAAGCGAAGGATTATAAAGGTCCCGTCGGATATTTTCAGTATTTGGAAACTGTCAAAAAACAGGGCGAACACGGCGAAATTTTCGGTTATAAAACCGTCAACGCCGATGCTTTAGGCTGGATAATCGCCCGTGCGTCGGGAAAGTCTGTATCGGAACTGCTCTCGGAAAAAATCTGGAGCCAACTCGGAATGGAACAAGACGCTTATTATCAAGTGGACGAATTGGGAATCCCGTTTGCAGGCGGCGGACTAAGTGCGGGATTACGCGATATGGCACGTTTCGGCGAAACTTTGCGTAACAAAGGAAAATGGCAGGGCAAACAGATTTTTCCGTCCAAAGCCGTCGAAGACATCGAAAAAGGCGGCGACAAAGATGCCTTCGCCAAATCCGATCATCCTGAATTAAAAGGCTGGTCATACCGCGATATGTGGTGGATCACGCACAACAAAAACGGTGCTTATGCGGCTCGCGGAGTTCACGGTCAGACGATTTATATTGACCCGAAAGCCGAAATGGTCATCGTCCGTTTTGCATCACATCCGATTGCCGGCAATAGTGCCAACGATCCGACTTCGCTGCCCGCTTACGCGGCGGTCGCCGATTATTTAATCGGGAAAAAATAAGGCATAATTTTGAGTATGAAACGGATTGACTGGAAAAAGTTGAGCAAACGACGTGCGTTGGGAGTCGGCATAATAATTCTGGGAGCGATTGTGGTTTTCGCTCCCGTTTTCTTTGGCGAATGGATTATCGCGCTTTTGGGAATCGCGCTGATCGCCGCCGGTTTATTGCAATTTGTCGAAACTTTTCGCTCTGAGGATCTAGATAAATCCATCCTTTCCTACTCTGCTGGTGTCGTTACGACGCTGCTCGGAGGTTTGTTGTTTTTGAGTCCGAATCTCGCCGCCGCCGGACTGCGTTTTGCCGTTACGCTCTTTTTCGTCGGCGACGGCGCGTTCAAACTTTACGCCGCCTACAAACAGACCGGACAGGAACGCTGGTGGGGCGCGTTTAACGGTCTTTTTACCATCGCGCTCGGCGGTTTAATCTGGTTTTTTATCAGCGCCGAACTCGGCGTTTTGGCAATCGGCGTGATTTTGGGTTTGCGGCTGGTTGTCGAAGGCTGGACGATGGTTTTTCTGCCCGAAAGAGGATTTGAAGCGGCGGATTTCGTGCCGGATGAACGTCTGCACCCGGACGCGAAACTCGCTCTCAAACCAAGTGATTATATCAAAAATGTGCGCGAAGAAATCTCGCCCGCGTTCGAGCAGGAAAACGGGCGCAACGCATTCTGGTGTCTGTCGTTTCTCGGCATATTTTTTCTGATTCATCTTTTGCGAACTGATGCGCGCTGGTCTTTTATCGGTTTTATTTCGCCGTTTACGGCAGTCGTCGGTGATGCGGTTGTCGCGCTTATTTTGGCGATTATTCTCATTTTGCCATTACGGATTTTCTGGCGAAAGCTGACGCGCCCGATTGAACGCATCGCGTGGCGCAGATTTTTTAATTTGGGCGAAAATAACGAAGACCCGTCCGTCGCCGAGCGCGTCTTAAAACTTTGGCTGACGACCAGAATGCGGTTTGCTCTGGAGATGAGTGAAATTCGTTATTCGCTCAATTTTGCGTTTTGGCGCGTTCTTCGTTACGGCTTGCCATTGACGGCGGTTTTGATTGCGGTCAATTCGATTTGGGGTTTCAGTTGGTATTTTAATTCGGAAAATTGGGCATCGGGCGTGTGGCAGGAAGTCACGAAAAACCGCGTGGACGTTTGGCGCAAACGAATGGCGGAAGACGTGGAAGAAGACGCGCTCGCCAAAGGAATTCAACCGGACAAGATTTTTGCGATTGAACCTGAAGGCGTAACTGATAACGGCGATTTCAGCTTCATCGTCATTGGCGACACGGGCGAAGGCGACGCTTCGCAACTATCTCTGCACGAACAGTTAATCGCCGCCAACAACCGCGACGAAGTGAAATTTCTCGTCCTTTCGTCCGACGTAATTTATCCCGACGGCAAGATGAGCGATTACGAAACGAATTTTTATTTGCCGTTTATGGGTTTTGAAAAACCGTTTTACGCGATTCCCGGCAATCACGATTGGTTCGATGCGGACGAAGCATTTAATGCGAATTTTTTGAATTACGACGCGGCGCAGATTTCGCTGCGTTCGCGGCTCGCCGAGGATTTGAAAACCGAAGCGGTGACAACCGACAAGCGATTTGGCGAAATCACGGCGGAAGCCGAACGCCTGCGCTCTTATTACAAAATCAAAAACGGTTTACAGCGTGCGCCGTTTTTTGAAATGCAGACGGCGGGATTTTCTTTGATTGCCGTTGACACGGGAATTTTGCGCTCGATTGACGACAAGGAAAAAGCGTGGCTCGAAGCTGCTCTGACGCGAGCCGGGAATAATTACAAGCTCGTCGTTCTCGGTCATCCGTTTTATGTCGGCGGTGAATACACGGCGAAGGACGATAAAAAATTCAACGAAATTTATAGTATTTTGCAGCGTCATAATGTTGATGCGGTGATGGCGGGCGACACGCACGATTTCGAGTTTTACAAGATAAGAAACGGACAAAAGGAAATGCTCAGTTTCGTCAACGGCGGCGGCGGCGCGTATTTGAGCATCGGCACATCGCTCGGATTTCCCGACGATCCTGTAACAAATGATTACGCATTTTACCCGCGAACGGACGAACTGGAGAAAAAAATAGACAATGAAGCACCGTTTTGGAAAATGCCGTTTTACTGGTGGCTCAAATGGTTTCGCGGCTATCCGTTCGACGAAGAAATGGTGTCCGGCGCGTTTGATTTTAACCGTGCGCCGTTTTTTCAAAGTTTCCTCGAAGTCAGCGTCGAACGCTCTAACAATCAAGTTAAGTTTATTCTTTACGGTGCAAACGGACGTTTGCGATGGCGCGATATTCAAACAAACGGCGCGGTCAAACCGCCGGACAAAAGCGATGATGATTTTGTAGAATTTATCGCGCCGCTCAATGCTCAATAAGCAAGAGCGGAAAGTTTTTGTAGTTTGATCTCATCGAAACAAGTTGGGAATTTTCGATAAGTGAAAAGAAAAGTTTCGCTGAGTAACAACGTAAGCAGAACGTGCAAGTCAGAGTGCTTGATTCCGTTCTGAAAACAGCAATCGGATGAGCAAAAAATTCGATTCACAATCCGAATAAAAGATTCGGACTTTTTATTTTTAATAATTTATACAACGTGGGAAAATAATGATTCAAAAAAACATAACAACAATATTATTTTTAATTACAGCAATATTTTTAACGACAATTTCAACGTCGGCGCAAAATAAATCGTGGCTCGACCAACCGCTCAAAGGTTGGAACAGAACGGGAAATAATTTGCCGACTTTGCCGCGCTCGTCGGCGATGTCGAATGATACAAAAATGGACAAACGCTGTTACGAGCAAGTGCGTCAACCGGCAAACACGGCGGAAGAAGCCGTGGCAAAAATGGGCTGGAAATTATACGGCGCGTCGCAGCGTTACGGCACGACGCAGGTTTTTACCGCGCTTTCGGGTTTTGACGGAATGTGCCGACCGACCGGTTATCAAGCGTTTGTTTATTGGGAAGGCAGATACGCCGGAACGCTTTCGCCCACAGCGATGAACTCGCGCACGGACGGTGCGTTGAGCAATCTGAATCTGACGAGTCCGACGAATATTTCGGCGGAATTTGTCCGCTACAATCGGACGGACGCGCTCTGCTGTCCGTCAAAAATCAGCAATGTTTTTTACAGTCTCAGACGCGATGATGTTCCCGATTTAATGCCGACAAATGTCGAAACGAACGCGACCGTTCAGCCGAATAATCAGACGGGAAATAGTTCCGATATGAATTCGCTGTTCGGCAAACGCTGGACTTTAACGAAAATCGGAAATCAAAATATATCTTCTGACAAACCGTTTATCGAATTTAACGAAGGCGAAAAACGCATCTCCGGCGACGCGGGCTGTAATCTTTTTTCGGGTGGTTTTGAAATGAACGGCACGAATTTGAGAATTCCAAATGTTGCCGGAACGCTTCGGGCGTGTGCCGAGGAACAAGTCAACCGACTTGAGAGAAACTTTTATCAATCGCTGGATAAAATAACGAGATTCGAGATCAGCGGCGAGACATTGCGCCTTTACGCGGGCAACAGATTGGAACTCGTTTTTCAAAATAAATCTCAAAACACTGAAACCGGAATGGCAAGTGTAACGGGAAAAGTTTTATATCTGCCGCGCATTGCGCTTGCGCCGAATGCGGTTATCAAAATTCAATTGCTCGACGTTTCAAAGGCTGATGCAACATCGGAAATCATCGCCGAACAGACGATTAACGCCGAAGGTCGCCAAGTTCCGTTTGATTTTGAACTGAAATACGATCCGAACAAAATCAATCAACGCAGCCGTTACGCAGTGCGGGCGGAGATTTACGAAAACGGCAAACTGCGTTTTACCAGCACGAAAACTTATTCGGTAATTACCAAAGGAAATCCTCACAATGTTGCTGTTATTGTGGATTTAGTCAAATAAAAACAAAGAACTGTCTTCATTTGCGGTCGGTTCTTTGCTAAAGATTCAGGATTAAATTATGAAAGATGAAGGATAAAGTTTCGGCTTTGTCCTTTTTTATCTGCAAGCCAAATCGTTTATATTGACGAGTAACAAATTTTCAAATTCAAATCCAACGCTATGAAAATTTTTTTTTACCGTTTGTTTTACTTTAATTCTCCTGTTTACGCTCGGCGATTTGCAAGGCGAGTTCGACGCGGTTGTTGAGGTTTTTCTTGTCGAGAATGCGGCTGATATGACCTTCGATGGTTCGCAGGCTCAAATTTAATTCGGCGGCGATTTCCTTGTTGCTTGCGCCTTTGGCGACTTCTTCGGCGACGCGCCATTCGGCATCGGTTAATTCTTCATCGCGGATAAAATCGCGTTCGTCCGGTTCTGATTCGCCGAACATTCGTGCTAAATCCGAATGCGTCCGCTCGACGCGATTTAAGATTGCTTGGACGATTGCGGCGAGTTCATCAGGCTCGAACGGTTTTGTCAGATAAGCGTCAACGCCCGTGCGAAAACCCGTGATGCGGTCGGTAATTTCGTCTTTGGCGGTTAGAAATATGATCGGCACAAGCCGTGTGCGCGGATTCGAGCGCAAGTTTTTTACGAGCTGATAACCGTCCATTCCCGGCATCCGAATATCGCTGATGATTAGATCAGGCAGAGATTCGGCAATGCGCGTCAACGCTTCCGCGCCGCGCCGCGCCGTTTTCACTTCATAACCTTCCGCCCGCAGAGTTTCCGAAACTGCTAGTAATAATCCCGGATCATCGTCAACAACTAATAATCGTTTAGCCATAGTTTTTTATAAAAGTTTTTTTAGCCACAGATTTGCACAGATTAACCCGGATAATTTTTTTCGATAACTATAAATACCGCTATCAAATCATTCTCATATCTTGTGTTCATCCGTGCAAATCTGTGGCTAAATTTAAATTATTTAACCCGTATTTCTCCGCAAACAGGTTCTTTCCAAATCGGCAGATGCAAATAAAAAATACTTCCGCGCCCGACTTCGGTTTCGACGGTAATTTGTCCGCCCATTTGTTCAATGACGTTTTTGCCTAAATAAAGTCCGAGTCCGACACCTGAAACGTCCGCGTCTTCCAGAAAATCTTCGTTCGTCGTCGAGTTCGCCCGCACGGGTTTTCCGCGATGAAACTTATTAAACAGAACGGGCAAATCTTCCGGCGGAATCCCGCGCCCGTTGTCGGCGACGCTGATGAGAACGAAATTTTCATCATTCGCGTCGAGTGCGGCGGAAACCGTAATCAAACCGCCGTCGGGCGTGTATTTGATCGAATTTTCAATCAAATTACTGACGACGCGGCGCAACGCTTTCGGGTCGGCGCAAATCGGCGGAACTTCGGCGAACGGTTCGACGCGCAAAGTATGTCGGCGTTTTTCGGCGGCGGTCATTTCGGATTTAACACACGATTCGATGACTTCCGAAATAGAAACGCGCTCATAATTGAGGCTGAAAACGCCGCCTTCGATGCGCGACAAATCGAGCAGATTTAACACCAAATCAATTTGCCGATCACATTCAACCGAAATCGTTTCGAGATATTCGCGCCGCTTTTCGTCCGAAATTTCGCCGCGCATCAAAAGTCTGGTCAGAGCTTTAATCGTTGTCAAAGGCGTGCGAAGTTCGTGCGAAACGCTGCTGACAAAATCCGATTTTAAGCGGTCAATTTCCTGAAACCTGACGGCTCGTTTTTCCAGACGTTCCGCCATTCGGTTGAAACTCGCTTCAACTTCGCCGAGTTCGTCCGCTTCTTCGATTGAAATGCGGGCGGAAAAGTTCCTCTCGCCGAATTCGTCGGCGGCTGATTTTAACTGATGCAAACGCTCATTTGTATTTTTGGACATCGTTTAAGTATTTCTCGCCAATTTCTTTCAACCAAACTATAGCAAACACGCAAGTTCCGATCATAAGAGTAAACACCTGAAATTTTTGCGTGTAAATACTCTAGTTCGGCAAAGCCGCAATAGTTACAATAAAAATCGGCAAATATGATTTTCAGAACCGAAACAAAAGATTATGACGGAGCGAACGCGCTCGAAATTGTTCGTGCGATGGAATCCGACGCAAAAGATTATCCGCATTGCGGGCAATCAATCAGGCAGTTTCTACGCTGGTCGCTGCGGCGCGGCGGCAATCGTTTGCCGCCGCGTGATACGGATTTGAGCGACCGGATGAAAGATGAAGAACTCGCGCTTCACTATCTCTACCTGCGCGACGAATACGGCGCGGGAAAATTGTTGACGGACGCGGATATGCAAGTGTAAATACTGCTGAATTGTTTATCTCCGAAACTCATTTGATAATTTTTAAACGGTAAAGTTGAAAGTTCCGCCGAACTTTAATAGACGATTTCCAAAATTTCAAATATCCTTTCTCCTTTCGGAAGTTTTAAAATCGCTTCATCACCGACTTTTTTGCCTATCAATATTCTGGCAATCGGAGAAATGAATGAGATTTTTCCTTTTGAAACATCGGCTTCATCTACACCGACAATTTGATATTTTTGAGTTTCTGTTTCGTCATCTATTTTTAATGTTACCGTTGCGCCAAACCAAATTTCATCCTGCGATTGGTTGTCTAAATCTATTACTTTCGCGGTCAGAATTCTTTCGTTCAACAACTGCAATTTCGCGTTTGTATGATTCAAGGCAATTCGTCTTTGATTTTCATCTGAAATGTCCAGATTGTCCCTTTCGTTGATGAGCAACTGTTTTTCGTTCAAAAGTTCGTCCATTCCGACTTGAGTAACGTAATTTATTACGTCATCAGGCAAATAAGCTCTCGGCGTTAAGATAGGAATTTCTTCCTGATCGCCTTCTTTTACAAATCCCCTGCTCATAATTTACATAATTTTTTGCAACGCACTAATTTTTGTTTAACTTCAACCGGAATTTTTCCTTGTCCCAACCGGCGAGGTCTGCCGCAGTATCGTAACTGCTGTGAAGAAATTCCATTAATATCTCCGCAGGATTATCTGCCTTCTGGACATCTTCATATTTAAGAATAAATTCTCCGAGTTTATCGTCGTAATACGCGGTGTCGGGTTTGATTGAAGCATTTTTAAAACCTTCCGGTGCGGGATAAATATAACTGTAAAAAGCCGCAAAAGGTGTCGCTTCGTTGCCGGACCAAAAGCCGCAATTCATTACCTCGTGGTTATACGCCTCTTGTGCTACCCAATTGGGAAGGTTGGGGATGCCGCCGGGATGCAAAGGTGCTTTTTGACCTGAAAAACGTGCAACGGATAAATCAAAACTGCCCCAAAAGAATTGAACGGGACTGCTTTTTCCGATAAATTCAGAGCGATATTGAGTGAAAACGCGGTTGATTTTCAGCAATACTTTGTGTAAATCAATTGCGTCTTGCGTGTTATACGTCCCCTGATTATTTTCATCAAAAGCGACGGCATCTTCGATTTCATTCGGAACGGGATTTATTTCCAGCTTTACTCCCATTTTATTAAAATATCCCAAAACCTTTTCATAACAGCTTGAAACTTTCAGACTTTCAAGATCAAAACTTTCCTTTTCATCTGCGCTCGAAAATATCTCCAGCCGATGTTCTAAAAAATTTAACCTTATTTCAAACTGTTTGTCTTCCGTGAAGATAGCTCCGCTCGATAATCCGTTTGTCGTGATTTCTAAAGTAGCGTGCCAGGAATGATTGATCCAGGGATTTAGGGCGACTTTTATTTTTCCGATAATCTGCGTCCAGAGGTGGATTGTTTCAAACGTATCTTTTGATTTTTCAAAAGATAATTCCGTCCATTTATTATTTTTCATAATATTATTTTTCATTGTTGATAGTTTAAGTTGTTTAATGAGTGGTGTTTCAAATTTTATGCTGAAAAATCATAACCACGCGCATAACACGAATCAGCACGAAAAAAGTTAATAAAATTAGTGTTTCTTCGTGCCGTTTCGTGGTTCAGAATTTTCAGAAAATAATTCGGCTTAAAATTTGAAACACTACCTAATTATTTAAATAATGCTATTTTTGTGCGATTGTATCAACCCATTTCTCGAAGGCTTCCATAAAGGTCTTGAGAAAGTCTCTGGTAGAATCATTCGTCAGTTTGCCGTCGTCGTCAAAAAGTTTTGCCGCTCCTCCAATGTAAGCTTCCGGTTGTGCCATAGTGGGAACATTGACGAAAACTAATGATTGACGCAAGTGGTGATTGGCTCCGAAACCGCTGATACCTCCAATCGAAACACTTACAACGCCGCCCGGTTTTCCGTCCCACGAATTTTGTCCGTAAGGACGCGAGCCGACATCAATCGCATTTTTCAGAACGCCCGACACGGAACGGTTATATTCGGGTGTCAGAAAAAGCAGTCCGTCAGCCGCGACAATTTGCTCGCGGAATCTTACCCATTCATCCGGCGGAGTTCCTTCCAAATCTTCATTAAACATCGGAAGATCACCTATCTCTAATATCTCAAAAGATAACGATTCGGGAGCCAACTCTATTAAGGCTTTGGCTGTTTTCAGGTTAAAGGATTCTTTGCGAAGACTTCCCACGATAACTGCAATTTTGTAATTTTTCATAATTTTGATTTTGTGTCATTTCTGACAGTTTAACTTGATTTTGATTTAGATTTAATTTTTAAAAACCGTTTTTCCGTCTTTGGTTAACTCATAATTGTCGCCTTTGCCTCTTAATTCATACTGGTCGTTTTTATACCAAATGCCGGAAGCTGCTTTTTCCTCGGTCAAATCTATTTGGTCGCCGCCGTTCAAATAGGCTTTAACGGTTCCTTCCGTATTATTGAACGTCATATTCAATACATCACCCTTATCATTTTTTGCCTCGACGCTGACTTTATCATCTTCGTGCGTAAAAACCGTTTTTCCGTCCTTTTTCAATTCAATGTCGTTTCCTTTTCCTCTCAATTCATAGTTTTCGTTTTTAAACCAAATCCCCGATGCGGATTTTTCCTGCGCCAATTCAATGGTTTCTCCGTTAAAATTAACGGTTGCAGTTCCTTTTGTGTTGTTAAATAATACGTCTAACTTTTTCCCGTCTTTGTCGGTTGAAGTAGTTGTTACAATATCATCAGTAACTTTTTCAACCGTTTTTGTCGTTGTCGCCGTTGTCGTCTCTGTGTTTTGTTGCTTTGGTGTTTCTGTACAAGCACTTAAAAATAATGCTGCCAACATTGCGATTGTTAAAATTGTTATTTTCATTTTATTTTGTTTAATATTTGAATTTAGTGCATTTCTGTTTTTTGCCTGTTTGAATTTACCCGATACTGATATTAGTTTTTTCTTTTCGTCCTTTATAATAATTATCTTCTTCGTTAATACATTACCTGCTCGCAACAACAAGCCGGATTTTGATAATCAGGCTAAGCCGCTTGTTTTTGCGGTTTAGCCTGTGCTTGTTTCAGATATTGACCAATCGGGACTTCCGGGTAAATGTCGCTGTATTTTAAAACCTGCGTCGCTCCAACTCTTCTGTTAATGTGTTCACGACTCAATTCATCGGCGGAAACAACGCCGGAGGCAGACATCAGTTCAATGAAACTCTTAATCGTCGCTTCGTGTAAATTAGCAACTCTCTGCGCTTTGTCTTCAACAACCAAGCCTTTCATTAGCCCTTTATCCTGAGTCGCAACGCCCGTCGGACAGGTGTTCGTATGACACTGCAACGCCTGAATACATCCGGTTGCCAGCATCATTGCCCTTGCCATACTGACCATATCCGCGCCAATCGCAATCAGTCTGGCGATATGAAATCCGTTGAATACTTTTCCGGTGGCGATTACTTTAATGTCCTTTTTCAAATCGTATCCGTTCAAGGCATCAATGGCGAACGAAAGTCCGTCGCGCAGAGGCATTCCGATTGAGTCGGCAAATTCAATCGGCGCGGCTCCGGTTCCGCCTTCGCCGCCGTCTATGCTGATAAAATCGGGCGTTATTCCGGTCGTTATCATCGCTTCGCAGATGTCCGTGAATTCTGATTTTTTCCCGATGCAGACCTTGAAACCGACCGGTTTGCCGCCGGACAAATCTCGCAGTTGTTTGACAAACTGCATCAAACCTTCCGCGCTGTTAAAAGCCGTATGAGCAGCCGGCGAGTTGACGGTCGTGTGTGGTTTGACGTGACGAATGGCGGCGATTTCTTCGGTGTTTTTCGCTGCCGGAAGAATTCCTCCGTGTCCCGGTTTTGCTCCCTGTGAAAGTTTTATTTCGATCATTTTCACATTATCGAGCGCAGATTTTTCCCGAAAAAGTTCCGGGCTGAATTCCCCGTTTTCCGTGCGGCAGCCGAAATAACCCGTCCCGATCTGCCAAATCAAATCGCCGCCGGGTTCTAAATGATACGGGCTGAGTCCGCCTTCTCCGGTATTTTGCGCGAAATTCCCGATTTTCGCGCCTTTATTCATTGCCAAAACCGCATTTTTGCTCAAAGAACCGAAGCTCATCGCCGAGATGTTCAGACGGCTTGCCGAATAAGGTTTTAGGCAGTCTTTTCCGCCGACCGTAATTCTCTGTTCGCGTTCCAGATCAGAAGGATTGGCGGCGTAAATCGAGTGATCTATCCACTCGTAACCCGCTCGATAAACGTCCCACTGCGTACCAAACGGACTCGTCGAAGTTTCATTCTTCGCCCGTTGATAAATTACGGAACGAAACAGCCGGTTGATCGGCTTTCCTTCGGTATCCGTTTCGACAAAATACTGCATTATTTCAGGTCGAACTTTTTCCAGCATATAACGAAAATTTCCGATAATCGGAAAGTTCCGGCGAATCGTCTGCCGCTTTTGGGTGATGTCCATCACACCGATCACGATTAACGGCGCGATTACTATAAAACTCAGCAAAAAGTACGGACTGATTAAACTGAGCAGTAAAATGACTGCAACTATTACAATGGATGATGTTATGAAAATTTGTCTGATGCTCATATTTTTACATTTTGGCAGGCTCCGCGCCTTTTATTTTTTGCCATAAATTAAGTCTAAATTCTACCTTCACATATTTAAAGAGTGAAAACTCTTGTCAATTTCGGGTGTTTCCACGCTTATTTAACAACCCCTTAGTTTATAAAATAATCAATAACGGGCATTAATGCCAATTTCATATATTAAGCATTTTAGGAGCAAAAATTATGGAAACACAAAACACACAAACAAAAATGAATGATGAATCTCCGGTTTTTATTGACGAGGTTGATATTTTTCACCCGGTTGAAGATGAAACAGCGCGGTTGCGCGAAGAATTGGAAGCCGAACGTGATAAATATCTGCGACTCGCAGCGGAATATGAAAATTACCGCCGCCGCACAAAACTCGAACAAGCAACCACCGCCGAAAAAGGCAAGCGCGAACTGCTCGTGCGGCTGATTTCGCTCGCCGACGATTTCGATCTCGCGCTCGCTAATGCGGATGACGCATCTGATGAGAGACTTGTCGAAGGTTTGCAGTTGATAAAACGCCGTCTGAAAACCGTGCTTGACGCAAACGGTGTTGTTTCTTTCGACAGCACGGGCGAAATTTTCAACCCCGAACTGCACGAAGCGTTTGACGTTATCTCCGTTGAGGACGGCAAATCAGGCAGAGTTTACAACGAAATGCGGCGCGGATATTTCTGGAATGACAAACTTCTGCGTCCGTCATTGGTCGTCGTTACTCAATAAAATACTCACCAAGTTTAATAACAAAAGTGCAGGAACGCAGATTTGGAAATGGAAGCTATAACTTCTTATTGATGATTCTGCGTTTCTATCTTTTGTTTGTTTATTCAAACGATTTACCGAAGCAAAACGCCATATATTGTAAAATTAAAGAATGAAACTATACGCATTTCAGCCGAACGGTTACGGTCAGTATTCATTTTTCGTGATGGCGGAAAGTGAAGATGAAGCCCGCCGCGCCATTGAAAAATACATCGAAGAAACTTTCGATTCGACCTGCAATCTGCCGTATGCGGGTTTTGGAACCGAATCATACAAATTAACGATGCTTGAACGCGGAGAAGTCATTACTAACGCCAACGACTAAATCGGCACAATGTCTTCCCGCAGCTGGCGATCTTCAGGAATTTCCGGCAAACCGTTTGTTTCGCTGTAATCGTAGGCTTCCCAAGTCACAATCGGCATTTTCTTGAAGTTTTCAGTCGGCGGCGGCGAACTCGTGCGCCATTCGAGTCCGGGCAAACGCCACGGGTTATCACCGGCAATTTCTCCTTTAAACAACGCATAAGCGAGATTGACCGCCGAAATTATCACTCCGACCGCCAAAATCGAAGCCCCGAGAGTTGAGAATATATTCAGCACTTGAAATTCCGGCGGATACGAAGCGTAGCGGCGCGGCATTCCCATATAGCCGAGAATAAACTGCGGAAAGAAAGTCAGGTTGAATCCGACGAAAACAATTATTGCCGAAATTTTGCCCCAGAACTCCGAATACATCCGCCCGAAAATTTTCGGAAACCAGAAATACATTCCGCCGAGATACGCCGAAACGGTGCCGCCGACCATCACATAATGAAAGTGCGCGACGATAAAGTAGGTGTCGGTCAAATGAACATCTATGCCGAGTGCGCCTAAAAAAACTCCAGTCAAACCGCCGATTAAAAATAAACC
>JBBSUG010000018.1:0-86987 GCA_038235165.1 Pyrinomonadales bacterium | reverse complement strand
ATACAAGTTATTACGCTGCGAACGGCTTTGTATCAGGCGATTTACGATTATCAAATTGCCTTGACGCGAATTCGTCAGGCGGTTGGAAAATGATGAAAACGGATTACGAATAACGGAAAATGGAAGAACAGAACAAACAATTTGAAATACGAAAATCTGATGATTCTGAATTTTCAGAATCGGAAGAACAACGTCTCAATGAAGATGGTTTCGATGAGGAAAACGCAGCCGATTCAACCGAAGATGAAGATTTTGACGAAAGCGGCGATGAAGACGAAGATGATTCGGAATCGCACACAACGCGAAACATCGTTATCGGCGTTGTTCTATTCGCGCTCATCGGTCTTGCCGTTTGGTATTTCTTTTTGCGCGGCGGAAATGTGGCGGACACGGCGACCACGAAAGAAGCGGATGTCGTCGTCAGCGTCAAAACTGAAACGGTCAAAACCGACACGATTTCAGCCGATGCGACCGCCGTCGGCACGATTTCGCCGCTCGATCAAGCCATTGTCAGTTCAAACGTCAACGGTTTGATTACTGAAATGCCGCTTTTGAAAAATCAGCTTGTAACGAAAGGTCAGGTTATTGCGCGGATTGACACGCGCGACCTTCAAGCGCAGCGGGCGGAAGCCGTTTCCGCACTGAGCGAAGCGAAATTAAATCTGCAAACTTTGCAGAGAAGCACGATTCCCGCCGCCGAAGCGCAAAATAAAAAAGATTTAGCCGACGCGAAAGCCGCCGCTGACAACGCCGCCGCTTTAGTTTCGCGCCGACAATTTTTGTATGACAAGGGCGGCATCGCGCTCAAAGATTTGCAAGACTCGCAGCTTCAATTGGCGAACGCGAAAAACGCTCTCAATCTGGCTGAAAAATCCGTTAGTCTGCGGCAGTCGGCGATCAGTCCGCTCGATACGCAGACATCACAGGTGAAAATCAGTCAGGCAAACGACCGCATCAAAACGCTCGATGCACAAATTAGTCTGGCAACGATTCGCGCACCTTTGACCGGATTCGTCATTGACCAAACGCAGTTTCAGGGCGAATACGCAACCGGCGGCGGCAAACTGTTGACCATTGCCGACACCGGGCAAGTTGTTGTTAAAGCGAATTTTTCCGACACGCTCGTTCCCGATATAAAAGTCGGCGACGCGGTTTCGATTTTCCCCGCCGATTTGTCGAATGAGCAGATGAGTGGCAAAGTGTCTTTGATTTCGCGCTCGACCGATCCGCAGAATCGCTCGGTGGAAATCTGGATAAATTTAGGAAACGGCGCGGGACGCTTGCGAATTAACAGTGCGGCGGAAGTTCATATTGCGACGAAAACGCAGAATAATGCGCTCGTCGTGCCAATCGCCGCCGTGACGCTCGACGCTTCCAACGAAAATACGGGAACGGTGATGACGGTTGATAAAGATAATGTGGCGCACGAAACAAAAGTTACCGTCGGTTTGAAAACGAAAGAACAAATTCAGATTACGGACGGTTTGCAGGAAGGCGATAAAATCGTCGTCGAAGGCAATTACAATTTGCCCGACGGCACAAAGGTTGAAGAAAAACCGAACGAAAATACACCGGATGCGCCAACATCGAAACCCGACACGAACAGCAACAGCGGCGGAGGTTAAAAATTGAATTTAGCGAAAATAATTTCCAATCAGTCACGCGCCGTCATCGTTCTCGTCGTTTTATTGTGCGCGGCGGGAATTTACGCGGCTTTTGTACTGCCGTCGTCAATTTTCCCGCAGACCGATTTTCCCAGAGTTGTGGTCGTGGTGGACAACGGCGATACGCCCGCCGAGCAGATGCTCGTTACCGTTACGCGCCCGATTGAACAAGCGATGAACGGCATTCCCGGCATCGCCCGGATCAAATCAGCGACGTCGCGCGGTTCGACGGAAATCAATTTGTTTTTCGATTGGAATACAAATCCGAGAGAAGCTCTGCAACTCGTGCAAACCAGACTGACGCAGGTTTCACTGCCGCCGACGGCGCAAGTTCGGCACGTCGAGCGGTTGACGTTCGCGGTTTTTCCCGTTATCAGCTACAGTCTGACATCGGAAAAACTCTCGCCGGCGCAGGTTAATGATTTAGCGACTTACACGATAAAGCCGGGTTTGGCGCGACTCGCCGGAGTTTCGAATGTGCAAATTTCCGGCGGCAAAGTGCGCGAATTTCACATCACGGTTGACCCGCAAAAACTTCACGCGCACAATGTTTCGCTGCAACAGGTCGCCGATGCCGTGAAAAATTCCAATCAGCTTGCCTCGCCCGGACTCGTCGAAGAAAATCATCAACTCGAACTCGCGCTGATTAGCGGTCAGGCGACGAAACCGGAAGATTTAAAATCAATCGTCGTCGGAGTAGTCAATAATGTTCCCGTCACCGTCGCCGATGTCGCAACGGTCAGCGAAGGCACGCAGCCGAATTACACCATCGTTAATTCTAACGGTAAAGATGCCGTTTTAGTAGATGTTTTGCGTCAACCCGAAGCCGATACCGTTACGGTGACGGATGAAGTGAAAGCCGAACTCGCTTCAATCAAAGGACAGCTTCCCAAAGATGTCACGCTCGCAATTTATTACGATCAATCACTGCTCGTCCGTGATTCGATAAGTTCGGTGCGCGATGCGATTATTATCGGTTTGCTGCTCTCGATTTTTATTCTTTATGTGTTTTTGCGAAACGTCGGCACGACGCTGGTTGCCGTCACGGTGATTCCGGTCACGGTTTTGGCGACATTTTTGGCGATGTATCTGGTTGGACTCTCGTTTAATTTGATGACGCTCGGCGGCGTGGCGGCGGCAATCGGGCTGGTTATTGATGACGCGATTGTCGTCGTCGAAAATATTTTCACGCATTTGGCGCGCGGCGAAAAGCGGCACGAAGCAGTCTTGAACGCCGTTTCCGAAATTACAATTCCGATTATTGGTTCGACGATTACGCCCGTCATCGTTTTTTTGCCGCTGACGCTTTTAACCGGCGTAACCGGCTCGTTTTTCCGTTCGCTCGCGCTGACGATGACCGTCGCTTTGCTCACATCGCTTATTCTCGCGTTGTCTTTTACGCCTGTTTTGGCGGAAAGATTCATCAAGGTCAAGCGCGATAAAAAGTCGGAATTGCACGATGAAAATGGACGGTTTTTATCGGCGATCATCAGCGGTTACGAAAAGATTTTAAAGCTCGCGCTCAATAATCGAATTTTAGTTTTGACAATTTCCGCGCTGATTTTAGTCGGTTCATATTTTTTATATAACCAACTCGGCTCGGAATTTCTCCCGTCGTTTGACGAAAGCGCGTTTGTTCTCGATTACAATTCGCCGCCTGGAACTTCACTTGCCGAAACCGACCGACTTTTGCGGCACGGCGAAAAATTTTTGCAGGAAACTCCCGAAGTCGAATCTTACGCCAGACGCACCGGACTGCAAATCGGCTTATCAATCACCGAACCGAATCGCGGCGATTATATGGTCAAACTCAAGCCGAATCACTCCCGTTCAACCGAACAGGTAATGGACGAATTACGCGGCAAAATCGAATCAAGCGAACCGGCTTTGCAGATTGAATTTGTTGGGATTTTAGGCGATTTAATCGGCGATTTGACGAGTTCGCCGTCGCCAATCGAGATTCGCCTGTTCAGCGACGACCAATCCGCACTCGAACAAACCGCCGACGAAGTGGAAAAATCCATTCAAAAAGTGAACGGAGTCGTTGACACATTCAACGGGATCGTCGTCAGCGGCGCGGCGATTACTTTTCAAATTGACGCTGCCAACGCCGCCCGTTTCGGCGTTACTCCTTCGGATATTATCAACTCGGTGACGACGGCGATGACGGGCGACACTTCTTCTTCAATTCTGCAAAAAGGCAAACTCATCGCCGTTCGCGTCAAATTTCCGGATGCGGCGCGTGATTCGCTCGAAACTTTAAAAAAACTGCCGATTCGCTCGGCTTCCGGGCAGCTTTTCACGCTTGAACAAGTCGCAACGGTCGAATATGACAAAGGACAAACCGAAATCGAACGCGACAATTTGCGCCAATCAAATGCGATTACGGCGCGGCTTTCGGGCAGCGATTTGGGAACGGCGATTCAGCAGATTAAGGCGCAATTAGCAAAAGACGTAAAACTTCCCGCCGGAATGACAATCGAATACGGCGGACTTTACAAAGAACAGCAGAAATCTTTCAGCGAACTCGCTTTTGCTTTAGTCTTGGCAATCGCGCTCGTATTTTTGACTTTGCTCATCGAATTTCGTTCATTCGCGCATCCGATTGCGATTGTCACCGGCGCGGTTCTCGCGCTCGGCGGCGTTCTTTTGGGATTGCTTGTAACGGGAATGACGCTCAACGTCGTCAGTTTTATGGGAATGATTATGGTCGTCGGTATCGTCGCCAAAAACGGAATTCTGATGCTCGACGCGGTGCAGGAACACATCGAAGAAGGCGATGATTTGCAGGAAGCATTATTAAAATCAGGTCAGCGGCGGTTTCGTCCCGTTTTAATGACGAGTCTGGCGGCGATTTTGGGTATGTTGCCGCTTGCATTGGCAATCGGCGCGGGTTCGGAACTGCTTCAGCCGCTGGCAATCGCCGTCATCAGCGGTTTGGTTTTCGCTTTGATACTTTCATTGGTGGTTACGCCGACGGTTTACGCGCTGATTATCGGTCAAAGTAAAAAGTCTAAGCCGGAAAAAATAAAATGAATTCAACGGTTGCAGCGGCTTTTTACAATCTGAAGCGTTGACGCACATAATTATGGCAACAGATTATAATATTGAAATTTATTTGCCCGCCGGTTTATTTTTAACATCATGGAAATTTTCGGAATAAAATTTATCGGCATCAACGCCGAAAACGGTCAAAAATTACTTTTGACAATTTTATTTATCTTCGGCATTTTGCTGTTTGGTTTTCTTTTGCGCCAACTGTCAGGCTTGATTCTAGGCGGTGCGAAACTCGAACGTGCGCGGTTTTGGACTAAACAGGGCATCAGCGTTTTTACCGCGATTTTGCTGGTTATCAGTCTTATCTCGATCTGGTTTAACGACCCGACGCGGCTTGCCACCGGTCTTGGATTGGTATCTGCCGGACTCGCTTTCGCTTTGCAGAAAGTCGTCTCCTCAATCGCCGGATATTTCGTTATTTTGCGTGGCAGAAACTTCACCATCGGCGATAGAATTTCGATGGGCGGCGTGCGCGGCGATGTCATCGGTTTGGGATTTATTCAAACGACGATTATGGAAATGGGACAGCCGCCCGCCGTTCAATCGGCTGATCCGGCGATGTGGGTCAAAAGCCGCCAATTTACCGGGCGCATCGTTACCGTCGCCAACAACAAGATTTTCGACGAGCCGGTTTTTAATTACACGCGCGATTTTCCGTTTATCTGGGAAGAAATTGCGATTCCGATAACTTACGAAACCGACCGCCAAAAGACCGAAGAAATAATGCTCGCGGCGACGAAAAAATACGTTTTGAAGATTACCGAAATGAGTCAGGAAGCGGTTGAGAAACTGCAAAAACAGTATTTCATCAATATCAAAGATTTCGAGCCGGCAGTTTATTACCGCATAACGGATAATTGGCTGGAATTGACCGTGCGGTTTATCGTTGGCGAGCATCACGTCCGCGAAGTCAAAAATGACATCAGCCGCGATATGCTGACACATTTTGACGAGAATGGCATCGGCATCGCATCGGCGACATATGATATTGTCGGTTTTCCGCCGCTTCGCATCGAAAACGCTCCGGGCAATGACGGCAAAAAAGCGCAGACCGAAAAGAACTCATCACTTTGAAAAATCGGAATTTTTTGAGGTGCCGGAATTTTGGAGAAATAGAAAGAATCAAGGGGGAAGTTATGAAAAAAGATAAAAGTTTAAAGATTTTCGCGGTGTTATTTTTAATTTGCGGCACGACGCTCTATGCTCAAACCGCACCGCCGAATCAAAATAAACCGCAACCATCAAAACAAACAACACGCCGCAGCAACACAGAAGAGGAAATTCAAGAACAGCTTGCCAAACAAGCCAAAGTTAAACTGGAATATGCGCGGGAAACGGCTCTTAAACGTGCGCCGGGAACTGTTGAAACAGGCGAACTCGAACGCGAAAATAAGCAACTCGTTTATTCGTTCGACATCCGCAGCGCGCAGGGCGCAATCACCGAAGTGCAGGTCAGCGCGTTAACCGGAAAAGTTGTCAGCGTCAAACAGGAGAATAAACAACAGGAAACCGCCGAACAAAAGCGGGAAAAAGACAAAAATCTGAAAAATTCGAGTGGTGAAGATTCGCAAGACGCAACTGATGAGCCGCCGTTTATCGCGCCGCAGCGTCCGACGGTTTCAAATTCGGCGGAGTTTCAGCGTCCGGGCGTTTTGCAGCTTGAATACGGTTACGATTCAAATTTTAACGCCGACGGAACGCCGAGTCAGCAATTTGTTCCGCTGGCTCTGCGCTTTGCCGTCAACCCGCGAATTTTAGTGGAATTTGACAACACGAATTTTCTAACGCAAACGTCGCCGGACGGCACGCGCCAAACGGGTGTCGGCGATACAAATCTCGGCGTGCAATACGTCATTCATCATCAAACCGACACAACGCCCGGTGTGGCGGCTTCGTATTACATCAAAATTCCGACCGCGAGCAGTTCCAAAGGACTGGGAACAGGACGTGTTGATCACACTTTTACCGGCTTGGTCAGCAAAAATGTCGGTTCGGTAACGATAGATTTTAACGCCGCTTATCTGCTCGCCGGACGCACGAGCCGCGACGGTTACGCATCGAGCGGGCAAGCGGCGTTGGCGTTCTCGCGCGGTGTTTCAAAAAACTTCGGCGTGACGGCGGAGATCAGCGGATTCAGCCGCAATGACAATTCACCGGGCGCGATTTTCGGACTCGTCGGCGGTTCGTATCTGGTAAATCGCCGATTTTCTCTTTACAGCGGCGTTCGTTTCGGTCTGACTCCCGAAGCCCCGCGCATCGGTGTTCTCGCCGGAATGACGGTCGGAGTTGCCGATTTATACAGGAAAAAGAAATAACACAAATCATTCTTGGAATTAAAAATATGAAAAATCAAAACACAAAAATATTTTCAATCAAACAAACACTGGCGATTTTTTCGCTCGTCATTTTTGGCGCGTCCGTCTGCACCGCGCAGACTTCGACGAAAAACGCTCAGAATCCGAGCGGATATAAACTGCTCAAACAAATCAAAATCGGCGGCGAAGGCGGTTGGGATTACATTTTCGATGACAGCAAAAATCACCGCTTGTATGTTTCCCACGCGACGAAAGTCGTCGTGATTGATACCGACAAAGATGCAATCGTCGGCGAAATTCCGAACACCAACGGCGTTCACGGCATCGCTGTCGCCGAAGATTTAGGACGCGGATTTACCTCGAACGGGCGCGATAATTCTGTGACGATTTTCGATTTGAAAACTTTGAAAACGCTCGATACCGTCAAAGTCGGGAAAAATCCTGACGCGATTATTTACGACGCGGCGAGCAAGCGAATTTTCACTTTTAACGGCGGCAGTTCCGACATGACGGCGATTGACGCGGCAAGCGGCAAGGTCGTCGGCACGATTGCGCTCGGTGGCAGACCGGAATTTGCCGTATCCGACGGCAAAGGAACGATATTCGTCAATATCGAAGATAAATCCGAAGTCGTCGCGTTTGATCCGAACAAACTCGAAGTAAAAAATCGCTGGTCAATCGCTCCGGGCGAAGAGCCTTCAGGATTGGCGTTTGACCCGAAAACGCGCCGCTTATTCGCTGTCTGCTCGAATGAGAAAATGATCGTTCTCAACGCCGACAACGGCAAAATCATCGCTGATGTGCCAATCGGTAAAGGCACAGACGCGGCAGCGTTTGATCCGAAAACAAATCTCGCTTTTGCCTCAAACGGCGCGGGAACCGTCACGGTCGTTCGTGAAGAAAAAGGCGATAAGTTTACCGTCGTCGAAAACATCCAAACAAAACGCGGCGCGAGAACGATGACGCTCGATGCGAAAACCGCGAAAATTTATCTGCCAACAGCCGAATTCGGCGCAACGCCCGCACCGACCAAAGAACGTCCGAATCCGCGTCCTTCAATCGTGCCAGACAGTTTTGTGGTTATGGTGTTCGGGAAATGAAAATCGAATAAAGGATAGAACATCAAAAAGCGGGTGAAACACCGTTTCTGATAACGAGTTTGGCGGCGGTTTTGGGAATGCTGCCGCTCACATTGGTGATTGGTACAGGTTCGGAACTATTAAAGCCTTGTGGCGATTGCGGTCATCAGCGGTTTGGTTTTCGCGCTCGTTCTTTCGCTCATCGTGACACCGACGGTATATGCACTTTTAACTTCAACTTCGCGCAATAAATTATCTGCATCAAATGAAAAATTATGAAAGCCCGGACTACTTTTTACCAGGGCGTTACAATTATAATAAAAAAATACTTGAAGCAATTATAATTGATGTGTTAGATTAGAAATGCGGTTCGTTACAGAATCCGAGTTGAGCAAACCTTTTTTAATAAGTTACATTTTTATAAAATTTATCCAGCTTGTAAAAGTCTGAAGATTAACTTCTTACCTCAATTAATAAAAACCGAGAGAGAAATAAAAACTAATGGCAGAAACGCCCATCGTCATACACGAACATCAGTTTCAAAAGATCAAGGCAATACTTGCGCGGTTATGCGTCGAGTGTGCGGGACGCGCCGTTTTTCTGGTTGACCGCGACGGTCAGCCGATTGCCAATCACGGCAATATCGGCGATATGGATACGACGAGTTTCTCTTCTCTGGCGGCGGGAAATGTCGCCGCGACGACGAGTATGGCGAAGCTCATCGGCGAAGATGTTTTTCCCGCCGTCGTTCACGAAGGCGAACGCGAAAGCATTTTTATCAGTGTTATCGGGCGCAGCCTTTTGGTCGTCGTGTTTGACGAACGCTCAACGCTCGGTCTGGTCAAAATCAGAACCAAACGGGCGAGCCACGAAGTCGCCGCAATATTTGAGGACATTACCCGCGATTCTGAAAAACAACGATACAGCGAAAATTCATTCTTCTCAGAAATTACCGACGAAGATATTGACAGTCTTTTTAGCTAGTTTTAGATTTTAGATATTGGATTTTGAATTGAAAATAAAATCGAATAACGTCGGCTGACTGCATATTTTTCATCCGAACATAAAATCCAACATCCGAAATCTGAAATCCAAAAAAAAATTATGACATTCATCAATTACGCTTCGCGCGAAATTAACTGCAAAATTGTGTATTACGGACCAGGTTTGTGCGGCAAGACGACCAATCTGCAATACATCTACGATTCGACCGCGCCGCAGGCGAAAGGTAAATTGATTAGTTTGGCGACCGAAACCGACCGCACGCTGTTTTTTGATTTTATGCCGCTCGAACTCGGCACGGTGCGCGGCTTCAAAACCCGGTTTCATCTCTACACCGTTCCCGGTCAGGTTTATTATGACGCATCGCGCAAATTGATTTTAAAAGGCGTTGACGGCGTGGTTTTCGTCGCCGATTCGCAGGAAGAACGGATGGACGCGAATATCGAATCGCTGTACAATTTAGAAGAAAATTTGCAAACCCAGGGCTACAATTTGATGGACATTCCATACGTTTTGCAGCTTAACAAACGCGATTTGCCGAATGTTATCCCGACCGATGAACTCGCCGCCGAACTGCTTCGCAAAAGCGAACCCGTTTTTGAAGCGACCGCTTCGCAGGGAGTCGGCGTTTTCGACACGCTCAAAGCCGTCGCCAAACAGGTTTTGACTGAATTGCGGAAAGGCTAAAGTTAAAGAAACGAAAAAAACAAGAGGGCGCGGGATTCAATTGAATTCCGCGCCCTCTTGTTTTTGGAAAATGCAGAAACCTGCAACTCTACCAAACGATTAACCTTTGATAAATAAACCGGCGATGCGAAGCACCTGATCTTTTGATAAAGGTTCATCAAACGCCTGTGAAATCGTCTCGTCCGTTAATTTACTGGTTGACATCAAATTTGATAAATTGACTCCGCCTTCCGAAGTTTTGCGGTCGGCAAAATAAACCGGATCGGCAGCCGGCGGCAGTGTTCCGCGTGAATCTTTTGTAATCCACGATTTTTCGCCGCGAATTCGCCGCACTTCTGCCGCGTGACGGGCTTCGACCGAGTGAATTTGCAAAGCAACCGTTAAAATTTTCGCGTTTGACATCAAGTTGCCCGCCTGTCCTTTGTATGCGCGAACGCCAGTGTCCTCAAACGCCTGTGAAAGAGCGAGAAAAGTTTGATAATTGCTGAACACATCGCTGAACGTGCCGCCCGCCGTGAAATCAAAATTCGGTTTTTTGACGGCATCGCCGCCGAGAACCGACTTCAAAAGTGCAACGTGCGCGGTTTCGTGTTTGCTGATTTGCCCGAAGACGCTTCTGGTATCTGACGGGATTAAGCCTGATTTGCTCAATCCGGTGCGGTAATATTCGTCTTCGAGATATTCGAGAGTCAAGGCAAAATTCAAAACATCTTTGATTTGTTCGGGAAGCTGCTGACCTTTTCCGAAGGCGGCTCCGGCAAGTGCGCCCGTCGAAATAATCGTGGTCGCCAGCACCCCAACTGATTTATTTGTTTTGGCGACGGTTTCTTTATCTGCCGTCATATAACTAACAATGTCGGAATCGAGATTTTCTAAAAGCGGTTTTTTGTAATCCATTATTTGCCTCCCATATCTTTTTTGTTCATTTTGTCTTTCTTATCTTTCTTATCGTTCATTTTCATCATTCCCACTTTCGGCAAATTATTTGCTTTAATTTTGGTCATAACGAACGGGGCAGCAGCCGCCAAAACTTCCGACGGCATTTTCGCCGGTCCCAATCCGGTCGCCGGATCAACAATATCGTCGCCCGCAAAGAACGATGACCTCGGCTGCAACAATTCTCGAATCGCCGCCGCGTGACGGGCTTCGACCGAGACAATTTTTCCGGCAATAAGCAGAAAATCACCGTTTTGCAGTAATTGACCCGCGCCGTTATACGCCGCAACGCCCAAATCTTCGAACGTCTTTGCCGTTCCCAAAACGCTCGCCCGATTGTTAAAATCAATTTTTGTGAAGTTGACTTTCAAACCGGCAATCGCATTTTTGCCGAGAGCGGCTTTGAAAAATTCACGGTGTGCGATTTCGTGATCGCGGATGTCCGTTAAAATCTGTCGTTCCGCCGAATTCATTCCCGAATACGGAGTGCTGATAACCTGCGTGTAAAAAGCGGCTTCGAGTTGTTCGAGCGCGTAGGCGTAGTTCAAAACACCGAAATCACCTTTGCCCAAATCAACCGAATCGGCTGCGTAACTCTCAATCGGCAAGCCTGCAAATGCAGTTTTTGCCGACAGCGATGCCGGATTTAATGCGCCGAATGCGAATGCGGTGAGAGCCGCTGCACTCGACCATTTCAGAAAATCCCGACGTGAAGTAGCCAAATTCTGACCTTCTTCAACTTCGGCGTTTTCGTCGTGTAATTTTAAAATTTTCGTCACTTTTTTAACCTCCTAATAGTTAAGTTTTTTCTTTTTTTAATACCTAAATATTTTTAATACTTATATATAGGTTTTCGTGTGATTGCACAATTCGGATGCAAATATTTGACATTCTTATTGTTTTCAGGTCGCAGAACAATATAATTTGGCGGAGTAATTGGTAATTTGAGGCAATCGAAGATAAAATTACACTTGAAATGGATATAATTGAACTTTGACTTATTCAAAATGTATTGCCGCAACATTATATTGCTACTGAGCGATTTTTCGCCACATAAAAAGAGCCGCAGATTAATTTCTAATTGGCGGCTCTTTTTATTGTGTAATTAGAACTACTTGTGCATCAAAACAGTGTCAACAACGTGAATTACGCCGTTTGACTGTTTTACGTCAGCAATCGTCACTTTCGACTTGCCGCCTTTGGCATCCGTCAAAACAACATCTTTGCCGTCCAGCGAGGCGGTTAATTCTTCGCCTTGAACAGTTTTGAACATCGCTTTTCCTTTGCCGTCTTCAATTGCTTTAACAATCGAAGCCGCGTCGTGATTACCGGCGACAACGTGATAAGTCAAAACACCTTTTAACTTGTCTTTGTTTTCAGGTTTGAGCAAAGTATCAACCGTTCCGGCAGGTAACTTGGCAAACGCTTCATTGGTTGGAGCAAAGACCGTAAAAGGACCTGCGCCTTCAAGCGTGTCAACCAAACCGGCAGCTTTCACCGCCGCCACTAAAGTTGTGTGATCCTTTGAATTAGATGCGTTTTCAATGATGTTTTTGGTAGCTAACATCGGTGCGCCGCCGACCATCGGATTTTCCGAATTGCTCATCGTGTTTGAATTCATCATATTGGTATTCATATTTGAATTCATCATATTCGAGTTCATCGCATTGCTGTTGACGACGATGGCGTTCGCGTTGGTATTCATATTCGAGCGCGTATTCGTCTCGGGTGCCGGACAAGCAGTCATTGCAAAGGAAGCTAATCCCGCACACATTGTTAAAATAATTTTCTGTTTCATTTCTCTGTCTCCTGTTCGATTCTCTGAAATTAAATAAATGCGAGCAGTTCGGCACTAAATCACGTTTGACGGCTAAATCCGGCAATTCGGTTCAATTTCAGGAATCAGTCTGTTTTTTCAAAAAAAGCCGTTAATCTCTAATTTTTAAATCAGAAGATAAAAAAGCCACACCGCAAAACCAATGCCGAAAACTGCTGTTTAATCGTTTTCGCCAAAACCTTGAAAATAGATTCAATTTGGTTTCGGCACGAATATTTATATCGTCGGTTCGTCTTCATTAAAGCACACAAAATAAAAACCGTCCAATTCGATATAGAATAAACACGCTTTTGCGAAAGGATTGCAGTTGGGTGAAGCTTTGTTCAAGCCGGAGAAAATGTGCCGATTTGAATTTTTGCAGTTTAGAAATAAAAAAGAGCCGCCCCCCCGGACGACTCTTAAACTACTCTGATAAGAAAAAAATAAATGGCGGAGCCGACGGGACTCGAACCCGCGACCTCCAACGTGACAGGCTGGCGTTCTAACCAACTGAACTACGACTCCGCAAAGGACATTCCAAATTAACGATTCAATGCTAAGTTTGGAATTTAAAATTTTCAAATATGGTGGGTACGAAGGGACTCGAACCCCTAACTTCCTCCTTGTAAGGGAGGCTGTCTACCAATTGACGTACGTACCCGAAAAACTTTTTTAAGCAAACATACTCTGGCACGTCGCCCAAGTTTTTTTCAAAAAAACGCGCCGCATAAATTTAACGGCGAATTGCAATGCTACGAAAAATAGGGCGCGGCTGTCAAGTTGAGAAGGAAACTTTTGAAGCGTGAAAATTAAAAGCGTGGATATTTGCCGACTTAACACGATTTCTGTAAAGTTTCCGCGTTAAATTTTTTGCTTTATCCGGGGGTTGGGCGCTGTATTATTTACTCTCGTCTCATCATACTTTAAAATCGTCCCGCCGAAACCGACGATCCAGCCGTTTTTACCGGCGAAAAATATTTTTTCCAGTTTGTGTTTTACTTTTGCATTTTCCGCAATCCAGATGTTTCCGGCGGTTTTCGTGTGCAGTATCGTTCCTTCATCGCCGACCGCCCAACCTTCCGCCGTGTTGTTGAAAAAAATGTCGGTCAAACTTGAAGTGACGGTCGAATTTTGTTCGCGCCAAAATTTTCCGCCGTTAATTGTTTGATAAATTTTGCCGCCGCTGCCGACCGTCCAGCCGCTTTTTTGATTGATGAAAAACAGCGAACTTAGTTTTGCCTCGGATTTTCCTGCAATCGTCGCCGGATTCCACGTCGAACCCGTGTCTTCGGTGAAAAATATACTGCCGCCCGCGCCGACCATCGCGCCGCGCGAATCGTCCGTAAAAACACCGTCGAGCATTAAATAACGCGCCGGCGATGGGATTTTTTTCCACGTTTTTTTATCATTTTGCAAAGCATAAAACGCGCCTGCTTCGCCGACGGCGAACCCGGAACCTTTAGTGTTAAAGAAAATTTTGGAAATTCGTTCGCGCCCGCCCGCATTAAAATTGATCGTGTCCCAACTTTTGCCGCCGTCCGCCGTTCGCAACAGATAAGAAGATGAATTTACGCCGCGATTATAAATGTCGCGTTCGCAGAGCAGCCAGCCGTTGTTTTCGTCGGAAAAATAAATCTGCCGAAATTTGTCGCTGGAAAAATTGGCGATTTTTTTCCAGTTTACCCCGCCGTCAACAGTCGCCAGCAGTGTGCCGTCGCTGCCCGCAATCCAGCCTTTGTTTTCGTTGATAAAATAAACGTCGTGCAGCCACGCCAGCGTGTTCGATTCCTGTTTTACCCACTCAGCCTGCGCTTTCGTCTGAAGACAGACGAGCAACAATAGCAACATTAGAACGTTTTTCACCAAACTCATAATTCAAGATTCCATATTGCAAATTCCAGATTCCAAATTTTAACCCGAAAAAATTACATTGCATAAATAATCGAATTTATAATCTGGAATCTGAAATTATCCTAAAACGGGCTTCCGAAGAGCAGTCTGACAATGCTGACTTTGCTGATGATTTCCAAAACTTTGTCAACCGTTTTGATTTTGTTGCCCGGAACGATCACCTGGTCGCCGGGGACGAGGTAGATCATTTCCGCTTTGCCGCGAGCGATGTCTTCCATATTGACGGCGAGCGGCGTAATGCCGTTTTGCGTTTGGCGGTAAATCGTCACCCGTTTTTTATCGCCGGTGCGAAGAATTCCGCCTGATTCGACAATCGCTTCGTAAACGCTCAAGCGGCGTTCCATTAATTTGACACCCGGCTGTCCGACATCGCCGAGAACGCTGTATCGCGCCGAACCGACCTTTTCGAGCGTGACGGTAACTTTCGGATCAATGATGTATTCGTCGAGTTTTTTAGTGATTTCGTCCTGCACCTGTTCGATAGTTTTGCCGCCGACGAAAATGCCTTCGCGAATCAGCGGATAGGAAACTTTAGCGGTCGGCGGAATATTAATTGCTGCCTTGCAGTAATCCGGGCATTGACCGAACACTTCAATCGAGATTACGTCTTGCGGTCCGAGCCGATATTCCTTCATATAATTGTTGTAATAGGGAATAATCGCCGATTCTTCTTCGGTCAAACCTTCGCGCCGCAATTTTTGTTCGTCGTCTTTTTTGTTCGCCTGCTCCGCTTGCATTTCGACGCTTTCGGGTGCGTCCAGCTTTTTAATTTCTTCTTCGGAAGCCTTATCGCCGGATTTTTTCGATTCCTTTTCAGCCTTGGCAATCCGCTCACGATTTTTCGGCGGATTTTCCTGCGCTGAAATTCCGAGCGCAAAAATTAAACCGCAAATTATAATTAACCCGATATTTTTTACTCTGTTACTTGCTCTCATATTTCCTTCTCCGTCATTATAAACGCCTATCAAATTCCAGATTCCAGATTACGAATCGTTGATAACAAATCTCATTTATTCCCGATTCAACCCAATTTGGAATTTGAAATTATCTTCCGCCGCGACTGAACAGAACGGTTTTGACCGTTTCAAAAACAATTATCAAATCGAGCGCGAGGCTCTGATTTTTGATGTAGTACAAATCGTATTGCAATTTGCACCGTGCGTCTTCGACCGATGCGCCGTACGGATATTTGATCTGCGCCCAGCCGGTCAAACCCGGTGCGGTCAAATGGCGGTGTTCATAGAACGGGATTTCCTTCGCCAGCTGCGAAACGAAATGCGGACGCTCCGGGCGCGGTCCGACAAAACTCATTTCGCCCTTGATAATGTTCCAAAACTGCGGAATCTCGTCAATCCTGATTTTGCGAATGACGCGCCCGACGCGTGTCGTGCGGTCGTCGTCCGTCGCCGCCCAAATCGGTTTGCCGTCTTTTTCGGCATCCGTTTTCATCGAGCGAAATTTAATCACTTTGATGACGCTGCCGTTTTTACCGACCCTTTCCTGCCGGTAGAAAATCGGACCCTTTGAATCGAGTTTGATCAAAATTGCAGTAATAACGGCGAACGGCAATGAAAAAATTAAACCTGCCAAAGCCAGCGAACGATGAACTATTTCGCGCAAAGCCGTCTTAAGTCGTGTGTCGCGTTTGCGTCCGGCAAAAATCAGCCACGACGGGCGCACCATTTCGAGATTTACCTGTCCGGTGACGCGCTCGAAAAATGAGGTGCATTCTTCGATGTTGACGTTGCCTGCCAAACTCATTTTCAAAAGCGTTTCGGTTGGAAATGTCCCGCGCCGTTCGCGGACGGCGATGACGACGCGGTTGATTTTCTCCTGTTTGATGATTTCTTCGAGGTTGTCGGCTGAACCGATCAGATTCATTTTGGGAGCCATATCCTGCGGTTTCGCACCGTTTTCCGTGACGAACCCGACGATTCGGTACCCGGCATCACGCCGCTCCCACACGGATTCCGCCGTTTCCTGCGCGGAGCGTCCCGTCCCGACGATCAAAATTTTTTCGCCGATGTCCGGGTGTCCGGTCAGATAATGAATCAAAGTTCGCCACGACAGCAGCAGAACCAACACCACCGGCACGGCGATGACCGACACACCGCGACCGATGAACAGCGGCGGAACAAAATAAAATAAAAAAGCCAGCAACGCCCACGCGATGCCGAGAGCCTGCACGAAACCGAGCATCAACTCGCGCCGATTGCCCATCACGGTAAAATCGTACAAATCGTAAAAGTAAAAGATCAACAAACAGATCACCGTCGCCAGCGTAATTTTCAACCAGCCGTTTCTTCCGTTTAATTCATTGTCCGCACCGGTGAGTCCCAAACGCAGATATAGTGCCAGAACGATGCCGCCGTAAACAATTGCGGCATCGGCAAGAAGCAGCCAAAAGCTGCGCGGTGCAAATCTGGTTCCATCCATTGTGAAAATTACGGAATAAGAATTACCATTGACGATTTCGGGCTGCGCCGTTTAATAAATTCATAACTCAAAAGATTACGTTCTCAAGCGACGGCTGGCATTGTAATAACCGTAGTTGTAATGAGTTTCATCAAGAACTTCTTCGCTTTCGTTGAGAACAACGCCCAGCATTCGGTCGCGGGGCAGGCTTTCGAGTATAGTGTCAACTGCCGCATAACGGGTTTTTCCGGCACGAACGACAAGCATCGCGGCATCAGCTTGGTTAATAAGCAGGGTCGCATCGGTAAATATGCCGAGCGGCGGCGCGTCAATGATGATGTAATCGAATATATCACGCGCCTCACGCAAAATATCTTTGAATTTGGAACCCGAAAGCAGTTCGGCAACGTCGCTGCGGGCTTCACCGCCGGGAAGCAGATGCAGTCCGGCGGGTTCGAGCCGAATGATTGATTCGGTGAGCGAGGCTTTGTCCGAAAGAATATCGGACAATCCGCGGTCGGCATCAATTCCCAGATAATCGGCTAAACTCGGCAAACGCAAATCGCTGTCAATCAGCAGTGCTTTGATGCCGTCCGTCTGCGCCAGCATCCACGAAAGATTTAACGCCGTCACCGATTTGCCTTCGCCCGGATTAATGCTGGCGACGACGATTGACTGTAATTTTTGACGCTGGCTCTTGTGCAGAATCTGTGTCCGCAAACTGCGGTATTCTTCGCAGTAATTGGAATTGGGCTGTGTAATAGCGACGAGGCGCGGTTCGACGCGCTCCGCTTCAACTTCCCACCTGATAAATTCAGGCAGAATTGTTTCCGCGATGCGCGTCGGACCGACAGCGTTCAAAGTTGCCCCGGCAGTATTGATCGTTTCCATCTCAGGGAGTGCCTTCCCGACTAATGAATTCGACTGCCCATTGAACGCCAAACTGGATGTTCCGATTTTATTGTCTTTTTTGGAGAAAAGTTCCGGTTCGACGTTGGCGCGTCGGGCGGATTTGTCAAACGGGACAATATTTGTCGCAAATTCAGTTCCGACCGAAGCTGCAACTTCGTCCGTCTGTCCCGTCTGTTCGGCTTGTTTTTTCTGTAACGCTTTTAGAATGCTCATAAAAATTTAAGATTTCAGACTCCAAATTTCAAATTCCAGTTTTGAGATTCTAGATTTTAAGATCAACAATGGAGACCTTAAATCTTCTCTTCCAATTTGGAATCTGGAATTTGGAATCTGGAATTAGTAAAACCCGCCGACTTCTTCGATTTCCAGATTCACTTCGTCGTCAAAATTATCAGCCGGACGGGGAATGCGGTCGCCGCTGCCGTGACCATTGCCGTTTCCGTTGCTGCTTCCGTTGCTGCTTCCGTTGCTGCTTCCGTTGCCGTAACCGTTTGTGTTTTCGGCAGCGAACATTTTCGGTTTGTTGATTTCGACCCGATTATGTTGATTGTTTCGCAGTTCTTCGCGGGCTTCCGCCGTCAAAACTCTGGCTGAACCGACGACATCAAGAGCTTTATCGTTCGCCAAAAGCGCGTCTTTGCGCGGCAGCAAATCGAGATTGTCGGCAACGTCCTCGATGATTTGTCTGCCGATAATATGTTCGCCCGCCGCGTAACCGGCAAGCATCGCGTTATCGCACAAATTATTAATCAAACGCGGAATTCCGTCGGAACATTGATAAATAAAATCAATCGCGCCGGGAGTAAAAATATTCGGCTGCTCCGAACCGGCGATCAGCAGCCGTTCGGTAATATACCGCTCGATTTCGTCCACATTCGGCAGTGCGTGCATTTTGCACCGCAGGGCGACGCGCTGTTTCAACTGGCGCAAATTCGGCTGATTGAGCTTGTCGCGCAGTTCGGGCTGTCCGGTCAAAACTATTTGCAGATGTTTGGCGTTGTCCGATTCGAAATTCATCAGCAGGCGAATTTCTTCCAGCACGTAATCCGACAATTCGTGCGCTTCGTCAATGATTAAAACGGTGCGAAGTCCGCGCCGGTGGCGTTCTTCCAAAACTCTACCCATCTCCGACAGCAGTTCCGATTTGTTGCTCCAGTCCTTGATGCCGAGCATCTTCGTAACGTGGTGATAAAATTCATCAATCGAAAGACGCGGGTTGAAAATATAAGCCGCCAGCACGCTCGAATCGAGCCGCCGCAAAATCCAGCGCAAAGCGGTTGTTTTACCGGTGCCGACCTCACCCGTCAGCACAATCAAGCCTTTCGCGTTCTCCAGTCCGTAATAAAGGCTCGCCAGTACTTCGTTGTAACTCGGCGTGAAAACGAGAAAACGAGGGTCGGGTGTCAATGTGAACGGTGTGTCTTCTAATCTAAAAAATTCTTTATACATAATTTTATCTACTCCAGATTCCAGATTCCGGATTCCAGATTTTTCTTCCACTTTAGAATCTGGAATCCGGAATCTGGAATTTTAAGAAACAACGCGCTCGAAAATGCGGGTTTTTTCCAGTGCAATAATAATTAACGGGATCACGCCGACTGCGACGGCGATTCCGGTCAACACTTTTAACCAGTGGGAGCGTTTTTGCCAAACTTTTTCATCGTGCGATAACAGCGGCGGCACGGATGCCAAAATCGGCAGTCCGGTGTAGTGTTTCGCATCTTCGATGTTTTGGATTTTCAAAACACGCGGAATTTCAAACAACGCCGCCAAAAATAAACCGAGAGCCAGCCCGATGCCCGAACCGAGTGCCGTCAGCATTGCGCGTTTCGGCGCGACCGGCGATGCCGGTAAACTCGCTGCGTCCTGCACGCGAATCGTCTCGCCCTGCGCGTTTTGTTCGCGGTCAACCTGGACGCTCGCGTCGTTGCGCTTTTTCAAAAAATCGTCATACGTCGCTTTTGCCGATTCATATTGATTGGTAATGCTTTCAAGCGCGACTTTGACGTTCGGAATCGTGTTGATTTTTGCCTCTAAACCGGCTATTTGTCCGGCGTTCTGCTGTATTTCCTGATCTTTATACTGCATCTGCTGGTCAATCTGCGTGATTTGGTTTTCGGCTTTTTGTTTGTCAACTCCTAAATTTTGTTTTTGCAGATCGGCTTTCCGCGAACTCGCCGAAGTCGCGTCGTTAACACGGGTTTGAGTGCTTTTTTTCAACGCTTCGATTTCGTCGTTGACCTTGCCGACATCGTTTTGCGCCCTAATTACGTCCGGGTGTTTTTCTTTTAACGTCAGCTTTAGATTTTCGAGTTTGGAACTGAGTTCGGCGCGTTTGGCGACAAGCTGGACATACGCCGGTGAATCTTCGATTCGCGCCGCCTGCGTCGCTGCATCCCGCGTTTCCTTGTCGCCGAAATCGTCAATAATTCGTGCCGAACTGTTGAGCGCACGAATACTGTCGTTGAGCCGTCCCTTTTCCATCATCAACGATTCTTTTTCTTTGGAAATCGTTTCCTCGCGCTGACGCAGACCGGAAAGCTGGGCGATCAAACCCTGCGAAGATTCCGGCAGCGTGTCAACATTCTGCATCATAACTCCAAGCCTTTGTTTCTCCAGCACGTCGAGCGTCGTTTTCGACTGATTGACCTGATTGTCGAGAAATTCGCGGGTCGCTTCCGCCGTCTGTGTTGAAGCGAGAACCTGCGCGTTGACGTATTTGCTGGCGAGTTCCGCCGCGACGTTTCGCGCCGCTTCCGGCGAACGATCCCGGTAGGTCAGCTTGAACGCCGCCACTTTGCGGTCGTCATCGCTTCTCTCCGGCTCGACGATGATGTTTTTATACATCTTTTCGATAATCAGTTCCATCGGGACACCGGCGTTGCGTTCGAGTTCAAAGAGCTTGTATTTCGTGACCATCGGTTCCAGCGACGAACGGCTTAAAACTTCCTGGTTGATGGTTTGCAGCCGCTGGGTCAAATCTTCGTCGGTCAGCGACTGGACGACCTTATCGGAAATCGTCGGCGGTTTAACCGTCAGCAGCGTTTTCGATTCGTAAACGCTCGGCAGCCGGTGAACGACGTAGCCGATTGCCGCCGTCATCGTAATAATCGGCAGCAAAATCAGCCACTTCCGCCGTTTCAGCATCCTGATAAATTCGCCTGCCGTTCTCTGTCTAAATTCTACGCTCATCTTTTTTTCTTCCTGAAAATTTACCGCTCTATTTAACTAATCGTTTTTTCTGCTTCCTGCCGCTCATTCCGACTGAAAATCCGCCGCAGAACGATTGCCGAAACAATTAAACCAATTCCGAACACAAACAACCCGATTTTTTCCCTCATCACACCGGAAAGTAAAAACACGGTTGCTGTCAACACATTCGTTATAAAAGTTAAAATCAACATAATCCTTAAACCTTGAATCTGAAACCCGAACTTACAAACTAGCCAGCAGATTTTTCGCCTGCTGAGTTTCCTGTTCATTTAAATTTTGTCCGTTTTGCAGCGAACTGACGACTTCGCGCCGTGCCGATAATTTATCACCCGCCGCCGATAACGCCATTGCGAGCCGCAGACGATAAGCACCCGACGGCGACTGTCCGCTGCGAGTCGCTTCGCCTGCGTCGAGAATTGTTGCCCGCTTTAGCTGTTCGACGGCAGGCGAGTAAAGTTCTTTTTTGTAGTAAATCCAGCCGAGCGTATCGTAAAAACCGGCGGTTCCCGAATTCCGATTGACCGCCGTTTGCGCCAGTTTCAACGCTTCATCCAAATTTCCGCCGCCGGAGACGATCAGCCACGCCAAATTATTTGATGCAATCGGTGTGTTCGGTGTAATTTCGAGTGCTTTGCGATAGTGATTTTCGGCTTGTTCTTTATTTCCGCGCCCGTCTTCGAGCATTCCGAGCAGAGTGTAAACCGAAGCCGACGGTTTCTTTTCAATTACCTTGTTATATTGTTCGACAGCCTGTTCGGTTTGGTTTCGCGCTGCCCAAAGAGAAGCATAAGCCGAATACGCAGGCAGATAATTTTCGTCGAGTTCAATCGCTTTTTTAAGTTCGTTTTCAGCCGCCGCTTCATTTTTTTGCGCCGTAAAAACATTTGATTTCAAATAGTGCAGAGCCGCCGCATTTTCGGCTTGCCCGCCGTTGCCGCTGATCGCGCCGTCAATTTTCGCCTGCGCCCGATCAAATTGATTTTGCCGAATGAGAATGTTGACTAAACCGTTCAGCGCGTCAAAGTTGCCGCCGTCCGCAGTCAGTGCTTTCTCATAGAGATTTGCCGCTTCCGCATAATTTCCGGCGGCGGCGGCAACTTTCGCCAGATTGACCGCAGCGGCAGACGACGACGGGGAAATCCGAACAATTTCCTGCAAATCGGCGCGGGCTTCGGTCAATTTTCCGAGCGCGAGAAATGCCAGACCGCGAGCCGTCAAACCGCGCACCCGCAGTTCTTCCAAATCCTGTCCGTCCGGCTGTGCGGCGGGATATGTACGCCGCACGGCTTCGAGCAGTTCGTTCGACAAACGAAGCGCATTTTCCGGTTCATTTTCCGCAAAACTCGCCTGAATCTTTAACAATTTCGGTCGCAGAAAATCGGGATGATATTTTTCTAAATCGCCGATAAAAGCCCGCGCCTGATCGGTTTGTCCGAGTGCCAGCCGCGCCTGCGTCATATAGAAAAGCGCATCGCGCTGACTCGGCTGTTTTTTCAAAACTTCTTCCAAATCAGACACCGCTTCGTCAGGCTTATTTTCCTGTAATTTGAGACGGGCGCGAAGCAGCAATGTTTCCGTGTCGTTATTATTTAACTTCAAAAGTTCGTCAACCTGTTCGGCAACTTTGTCGTTTTCCCGGCGTTCGAGATAAATTTCACCGAGCCGGTAGCGGGCGCGAACGTATTCGGGAAATTCCGCGATAATCTCGCCGAAAACCTTGAGCGCATCGTCTTTACGTCCGATTTGTGCGTAAAAACTTCCCAGTTCCAACCTGCTTTCGGGGCTGTTTTCGCGCACTTCGACGAGTTGCTGATAGGCGTTTTCGGCTTTGTCGAATTGTTTTTGAGCGAGATAAAATTTGGCAATCGCTTCACGCGCTTCGATGTTCTGCGGTTCGACCGTTACCGCTTTGCCGAATTGTGTTTCGGCATCATTTTCGCGGTCTTGATAATCGAGAAACCTGCCGTATTCGAGATAACCGATAGCGGCGTTTGCACTGACCGCAATCGCTTTTTGAATGGAATTTTCCGCCTCGTTCGGTTTCTTTATTTTCATAAAGTAGCGCGACCGGCTCAGATAAGTTTCGGGGCGGTTCGGATTTAACGATACGGCGTAGTCGAGAACTGCCAAAATTTCAGTTTCGGGTTTTTCCTGTGTCGCCAGCAAATCCGCTTTTAAGATGTGACCTTCGATAAAACTGGGGTCGCGGGCGAAAATATCATCGAGAAGTTTGCCGGTTTCGACCGTGTTCGGCGGCTGAAAAGCGAGGTAATAACTGCCGAGTTTGGCTTTGGCAGCGAGGTTGTCGGGGCTGAGTTCGACGACGCGGCGCAATTCTTCGACGGTTTCGTAAAATTGTCCGAGACTTTCGTTCGCCCGCGCCAGTCCCCAGTGTGCGTCAGCCGAATTTTTATCAATATCGGCGGCGGCGCGAAATTCCATCGCGGCCTCCTGGAATTTGCGACTCTGCAAATATTCTTCGCCGCGCGTCAAATGTTTTTGTTGGGAATGACTACTGCAAGAAACAACGAAAAGACCGCTGCCGAGGATGACGGCAAGCAGTAAAAATTGGAAAAATCGGCACTCTGTATATCGCATTTTTGTAAAATAGATTTTCCCTAAGTGTTTTGAGAAAAAACTTTTCGCTCCGTGATAATTTTAAAGTCGGGGCATTGACTCTAAAAAGATTACCGGCAAAACTTGTTCTTCCCGCACCGACTGAAAAGGGCAAACTTTTCGGTCAGAACTAAGAAAATTCGATCCTGTGTTTCAAAAATTCACTTGAAAAATTGAAGTTAACTTTTCAAGACGACCAACTTTCGTCGGCTTTATGAAAAAAACAATCAATCAACCGCAAATTTCAGAAAAATCGGAATTATTTTGTTTCGTTGTGGAAGGCAGTAATGTGAAACACCCGGTTTCAATACTGCTGAAACATCAATGCCGGTTTCGGAATTTGTGTGAATTGAGCTGATTATACTGATTATCAACTTAAAATCAAGTGTTTTCTCGCTCTAAAATTATTTATCCAATATTTGTCAATTTTGTTATAATTTATTCAGATCGCGGAATTATGCCTCGATTATCCGTTTGCCTAAATAGCGACAATGAATTTCTTTTCAATAAAATTCAAAAAACTTTGGCAGCCGCTCGTTATCGCGGCGGCGTTTATTTTTCTGTACGCCGCCGTTCTGACCAAATTAGTTTCCGATTGGTGGACGGACGACAATTATTCACACGGACTGCTTGTGCCGTTTGTGATCGGCTGCATCATTTGGTTCGAATTCGATAAATTAAAAGCGGCTCGCCGAACGCCGCAATTTTGGCTGGGCAGCGGATTGATTTTAGGAGCCATACTGTTTCTTCTGGGCGGCACGCTCGGCGCGGAACTGTTCACGCAGCGGATTTCACTGGTGATAATGCTCGCCGGAATGGTGATTTATTTTTGGGGCGCGAATATTTTGAAACTGCTTGTCGTGCCGTTTGCGCTGTTGCTTTTGGCGATCCCGATTCCGCAGATCATCTTTAATAAAATCGCGTTTCCGCTGCAAATTTGGGCTTCGCAAATGGCGGTTTGGGGCATCAGACTTTTTGAGGTCGCCTCGGTTAGAAAAGGCAATGTCATCGAAATTCTGCCGCGCGGCGCGACGCAGATTATCGCCCTCGAAGTCGTCGAAGCGTGCAGCGGCATTCGCTCGCTGATGACGCTAATTACGCTCGCCCTCGTATTGGCTTATTTTTCTCGTGAAAGAATTGTCACTGACACACCGTTTTGGAAAAACAACAACTTTTGGCGAGCCTTTGTTTTAATGCTCTCGGCGTTTCCGATCGCGATTGTCACCAATGCGGCGCGGGTCACGGCAACCGGCGTTCTAACTTATTATTACGGCAAACAAGCGACCGAAAGCCTTTGGCACGAACTTTCCGGCTGGCTCGTTTATGTGGCGGCTTTGGTTTTATTGCTCACGTTAAACTACGGGCTGAAGAAGATTCCAAATTCCAGATTCCAAATTCCAGATTTCAGATTCCAAACCGCAGATTCTGAGACCAAAAACCGAAAAACCAACACCAAAAACCAAATACTCTGGCTGTTCGCCGCATTATTAATCGGCGGTATTTTTATCAATTGGTTTGCCGAACGCGGTGAAATTAAGGTCGAACGCGAAAATTTGGCGGCAATTCCGGCGCAGCTCGGCGATTGGCGGCAGAAGGGAAGTGAAATAAAGTTCGATAAACAAACCGAAATTGTTCTCCGCGCCAGTGATTATATGATGCGCGAATACACACTGCCGGACGGACGCGGCGCGAATTTATACGTCGGTTACTACGCTTCGCAGCGAACGGGTGCGACTTATCACAGCCCGCAAAATTGTTTGCCGGGTGCCGGTTGGGAAATGAAACAGCCCGCTATAATTGAAATTAAAACTCCGGCGGGCAAAACTTTCAAAGCCAATTGGTTCATCGTCGAAAACGGTGCTTACAAGGAAGTTTTAATTTACTGGTATCAAGGACGCGGACGCGCCGTTGCCAGCGAATACAGCGACAAAGTTTATACGGTGTGGGACAGCGTAACGCGCCGCCGCAGCGACGGCGCAATGGTGCGCGTGATGACGAGCGTCGGCAATTCAGAAGCTGATGCAACCCGCGCCGCCGCCGATTTAGCCGCCCAAACCGCCGACCAGCTTTCTGCATTTGTCCCGGATTAGTTTCAAAGTCGGAAAATGACCAAATCAGAAATCAGAAAAACACATCTTGCCGCGCAAAAATCCTTCACGACGGATGAAAGAAACGAAAAAAGCGAACAAATTGCCAGTAACTTTTTTCAAAAATTCGATCTGTCAAAAATCAATTGCCTGCATTGTTTCATAGCGATTGAAAAATTCGGCGAGATTGATACCGCTCTCATTTACAAACGAATTTGGCGCGATTTTCCGCATATTCGGACGCTCGTGCCGCGCGTAAATTTTGAAACCGGCGAACTAGAAAATGTGCGATTTACGGCGAACAGTTTATTGAAAGAGAATATTTGGCAAATTCGAGAACCGATTGACGGGGAAGTCATCGCGGCGAAAAACATAGATTTAGTTTTGGTGCCGCTTTCGGGTTTTGATGAAAAGGGTTTTCGCGCCGGTTACGGTAAAGGATTTTACGATAAATTTTTGATAAACTGCCGCGCCGACTGCTTGAAAATAGGTTTGAATTACTTTGCACCAATCGAAGAAATCGCCGATATACAAAATTTTGATGTAAAGCTCGATTTCTGCGTCACGCCGGAAAAAGTGTGGGAGTTTGCTCACACGGCAATCGGCGCGGCGATTGATTGATGTGATTGATAGTTCGCAATCTCGAAATCTTCAAATTTATAATCGAAAATAGAATCGGGTCTGCGCTTGATAATCAGTCGCGGAAGCGGAAACGGTTCGCGCGATAACTGCAATTTCACCTGATCGAGATGATTCAAATAAATATGACAATCACCGCCCGTCCAAATAAAATCGCCGACTTCCAAATCGCATTGTTCGGCGACCATCTGCGTCAAAATCGAATATGACGCGATATTATAAGGAACACCGAGAAAACTGTCGGCTGACCGCTGATATAATTGACAGGATAATTTGCCGCCCGACACATAAAATTGAAAAAGCAGATGACACGGCAGCAACGCCATTTCCTCAAGTTCGCCGACGTTCCACGCCGAAACGACGAGCCGCCGCGAATACGGATTTCGTTTTATTTCGTCAATTACATCGGCGATCTGATTGACGACGCGCCCGTCGTTTGTTTCCCAATTAACCCATTGTTTCCCGTAAATCGGACCCAAATCGCCATTTTCCCGCGCCCATTCGTCCCAGATCGTCACTTTGTGATCATTCAGATATTTGATGTTCGTGTCGCCGCTCAAAAACCACAACAGTTCGTGAATAATCGAGCGAAAATGCAGTTTTTTAGTCGTCACGGCGGGAAAGCCTGTTTGCAAATTAAAGCGCATTTGATAACCGAAAGTCGAAATTGTTCCAACACCCGTACGATCTTCGTGGCGTGTTCCGTTTTGCAAAATGTGTTTTAATAAATCCTGATATTGATGCATATTTATTTGTGAAATTATTCTCTCAAAGTTACCATACTTAATTTGAATTATAAATTATGCGATTTGAAGTTGAACCGCGCGGAAAACAATATAGATTTGACCAAGAGAGCGACGTTACCGAAATAATGTACACTTATTCTGGACTCAGAATTGTCGTCGTTGCTGCAACTTCAATGTTCAGTAATGTGTTACTGGAAGTTTATTTTAGCAATGTGAGAGGTTTCCGATTTTTAGACGAAGGAGATTTACTTGCGTATTGGATAGATAAAGCGTTTGATTCCAATCATCACGTATATAAAATACTCTCCGGTGGATGGTCGAACGGTGAAGTTATTGAAACGGGAATTTTAGACGTAAGCAAAGGTTTCGAAGTTGAAGAATGGTTTGTTGTAACGACAAATGGTTGTTTAAGCATTTTGTCAGGTATTGAACCGAGAATCGAAGAAATTATAGAAGGCGCACAAAAAATTTAAAAGGATGAGAAAAAAGTTAGAAGTCAGTTTTAATTCGCCGCAGTGCGGCTGGATGTCAATCGGTTTCGACGACGGCGCGAGCGAATTTCACACGACGACGGCACACGCGCCGCATTCGCGGGCGTTGGCGGAACTTTTACAGATTTTGACAAATTTGCTGAAAGATGACTCTGCAAACGGTGAGTATGTCGTGCAGTGGAATCGTGACCCGGAGGAATTCGATTTTCGATTTGTTCGGGAAACTGAAAATGTCGCACTGGAAATTTACCAATATCCGACCGGAGAACGCGAAACCAATGAGCGCGAACTGGTTTTTACGCATTACGGAAAAATAGAAGATGTTTGTCACACCTTTGCCGAAACCTTTAGTCAACTTTATGCCGACCGCGAAACCGACGAATTTGAATTTAATTGGCGGCAGCCGTTTCCATTTAAACAGTATCAAAATTTTTTGGAAAAATGCCCGACGGATAAACGTGAACTTGACGATTGATTGCACGTCTTCGAAATTCGTAACACCAATCCGCACTTTTTTTATCTGCGCTTAATTTTACCTTTTTAAATGAAAGAAAAACTGTTAAATTTACTCGCCTGCCCGAGTTGCGGCGGCGACATTTTGTTGGCTTACGCGAGCAAGTATGCGGACAAAGAAATTATCGAAGCCGTTTTGACGTGCCAGAAGTGTTCGCGTGAATATATCGTGACGCGCGGCATTCCGCGGTTTGCCGCGCTCGACAAATTAGAGCAGGACAAAGCCGAAACCGCCGAAAATTTCGGCTGGCAGTGGACTCATTTTACGCAGGAAGACGAAAAATACGCCGAGCAGTTTTTAGGTTGGCTGCAACCCGTCAAACCCGAATTTTTTGCCAATAAAATTGTTCTCGAAGGCGGCTGCGGCAAAGGTCGGCACACGACTCTAGCGGCGCAATGGGGCGCAAAAGAAGTCGTCGGGATTGATTTGAGCGCGGCGGTCGAAACGGCGTATCAAGCGACGAAAGATTTGCCGAACGCCCACATCGTGCAGGCGGATATTTACAAACTGCCGTTCAAACGCGCCTTTGACTACGCTTTTTCGGTCGGCGTTCTGCATCATACGCCCGATCCGAAAAAGGCGTTTCTGTCGCTCGCCTCAAAAATCAAAAAAGGCGGTTCTCTTTCAGCGTGGATTTACGGGGCGGAAAATAACGAATGGATCACGAGCTATGTTGACCCGATTCGCACCGGCTTTACTTCAAAAATGGGACAGCCGACGCTGTATCAGTTGTCTAAACTGCCGACGCTCGGCGTTTTTCTTGCGTCGAAATTAATCTACAAACCGCTTAACAAAACCGTCAAACCGCTCGCCGATAAACTTTTTTACAACGATTATCTCAATCATCTCGCCACGTTCGGCTGGCGCGAACAGCACAATATCGTCTTTGATCATCTGGTCGCGCCGACGGCTTTTTACATTTCAAAAGATAACTTTGAAGATTGGTGGAAGGAAATCGGGGCGGAAAATGTTGAAATTATCTGGCACAACCGCAATTCGTGGTGCGGTTTCGGGCAAATTAACAAGTAAAAATGAAAACCCGGTCAAATATCGGCTGTGAAGACAAAAGTTTTGTTAATTTACCGGCTGACGGAAACACCGGACGCGCCGATTCCGAAGAAATATCTCATAAGTGGAAAACACAATAACTGAAATGTTAATTTTGTGCGGCGATGCGTTAGAATTTCGTCCTGAAAATATGCAAATAAACTTTTTCCGAAACAAGGAACATCAATGAAAGCCGAACAAATATTTTCGATTGTCAATTTAATTGCCCTCATCGGCTGGGTAATTCTAGTAATCGCTCCGCGCTGGACTGTAACGCGCAAAATCGTTTTATCCGGTGCGATTCCGCTGCTTTTATCAATCGCCTATCTGATTTTGATCGTTTTGACTTTTGGGGCGGCGGACGGCGGTTTCGGTTCGTTAGCCGGTGTGATGAAACTTTTCACTAACGAATGGGCGGCTCTCGCCGGTTGGATTCATTATTTGGCGTTCGATTTATTCGTCGGCATTTGGGAAGTCAAAGACGCGCAAACGAAAAATATTTCACACTGGTTCGTCGTTCCGTGCCTGTTGTTGACATTTATGCTCGGTCCAATCGGTTTTTTGCTGTACAGCATTCTGCGCGTGTTTTTAGGCAAACAGGCAGAAAATGATTAGAAATTATTTGAAAACAATAACTTTTGTTAATGCTCGCTTGCGGGTTTCTGCGGCACTTTATGTTTTGCGGTATTTAAAATGCAGCGCGAATTAGATAGCCGCTTTAAATTTTGTGCGGCTCGCCTGAAAACAGTCTTTGCATAACACGGAGCGTCCGACTTTCGGCTGAAACGGAACGTGATCGTGTCTTCCGCAATTGTCGCAAACCATCTCAAAACGCGTCGGCGCATCCTCCCGCTGCATTGCTTTTTTTGAATGGCATTTCGCGCATCTCTGCGGCGACATCATGTTTCTCGCGTAAAACCGCTCTTGTTCAAGCTGGGTAAATTTAAAAACTTCCTTGCATTGAACGCAGTTAATTTCAACGTCGGGCATCTTTGGCACTCCTTAAAATTTTTATAGCGGAAGTTTAACACATTATTATCGTAAATCGGCAAGCCGTCGGCGAGACATCTCAAATTTTTCCTTTTTCAATTGAACTTGCGGCGATTTTGCCAAGCGAATTGACGAAATTATCAAACGCGGCAAAGCGTTTGTCCTGCGTGAAACCATTTTTAAAACGAAAATAAATCTGCTGCGCGATGACGGCGAGTTTAAAGGTGCCGAAAACGTAATAAAAAAGTATGTCGGTAACTTTTTTGCCTGATTTTTTTTCGTATATTTCGACAAGTTCGCCGCGCGAGATGTTTTCCATCAAAATACGCGGGTTAAACGGCATCGAAAGCATTGCTTCGCCCGCATCTTTCGACATCCAATACGCCAGACTCGAACCCAAATCCATCAAAGGTTCGCCGATGGTCGTCATTTCCCAATCCAAAACGGCGACGATTTCAATCAGCTTTTCGGGATTTAGCATCACGTTGTCAAATTTGTAATCGTTATGAATTAACGCCGCGCCGTGTGATTCGGGAATGTTGCCGTTGAGCCATTCGATTGATTTTTCGAGTTCAAAATGTTCGTCTGTTTTCGAGTTGAAATAGCGTTTCGTCCAGCCTTCAACCTGCCTGCGGACATATCCTTCAGGTTTTCCGAGATTTTCCAAGCCGATTTTTTTGTAATCGAGCGCGTGAAGACTTGCCAGATTTTCGATGAACGATTCGCATACTTTTCTCTGGAATTCCGGCGAATTCTCCAAAACTTCCGGTGACTTCCCGCGAATTATCAAACCTCGGCGGCGTTCCATTAAATAGAATTCAGAACCGATAATATTCTCGTCAGCGCAGTAAATCAGCGGTTTCGGTGCCGGCGTGTAAACTTCCGATAGTTTCAATAAACAATTAAATTCCCGCGCCATATCGTGCGCTGATTTGACCTGATTGCCGAATGGCGAACGGCGCAAAACATATTCTTGTTCGCCGACTTTTACGCAGTAAGTCAGGTTTGAACTGCCGCCGGGAAATTGTGAAATTTCTATTTCGCCGGTTTTGAAATCGAGATTTTCGCGCAGAAATGTTTGCAGATTTTCCGCATTCAATTCTTCGCTTTGTCTGATCGGTTTGGTGTCGCTCATATTTTTTGACAAATAATTAATTGCTTGGGCGAATCGGTATTAAATTCATTTTCGAGATGATCGCCGAATTTTTTTTCGATGCGAAACCCATTGTATTTCAGCAGCGCGTCAATTTCCTGCGGGAAAAATTGCCGCATTTTGAAAGTTAAAACCGGATCAGGCTTTTGATCACCTTCCCGAAAAATTAGTTCGATATGTTTTATTTGCGTCGCCGAATCGTAAAAAGATTTTGAATCAACCTGAATGCCTCCGATGTTCGCCTGCGGATAAATGCGGTCGGGTTTTTCCAATAGAATTTCCAAAGACGGATTAAAAAGTTCGATCAAAAATCTCCCGTCGTCGTTCAGATGTTTTTTGACGCAGGCGAAACATTTCTCGACGGCGGAAACGTCGTAAAGATGCGAAAGACTCTGAGCCGGGATAAAAATTAAATTAAATTTTTCGTTCAGATCGAAATCGGTCATATCGCCTTTGACCAAGTCAAGTTCGACATTTCGGCTTTGCGCTTTTTCATCAGCGAGTTCCAACATTTTATCTGAAATATCCAACCCCTTAATGTCAAAACCTTTTTCCGCCAAAGGGATCGTCAAACGCCCGGAACCGCAGGCGATTTCCAAAACGGGTTCGCCGAAACGTTCGATTTGCCGCACGTAAAAATCGAGAAAATTTCCCGAAGCAATATCGCCTTCAAATAAATCATAACGCCGCGCATCCTGATAATAATCTGTTTTCATCCGTCTCTACTCCACTTTATAACAAATTCCGTCGAGATTATCACTAAAAATCCGGCGAAATAAGCTGCGAAATCGAGCCATTCAAAAGTTCTGCCCATCATCACTGACAAAACGAGGTTGTTCTCTAAACCGAGCAGTTTGACGTAATCAAAGTATTGCAAAATCTCGATCAAACACGCGAAAAGTAATACGCCGAACGCGGCTGTTAAATAATTTACATTTAAGAATATCCGCAAAAAACAATAAATCAACACGACGACGAGCGCGTCGCCGATGAACGGGCGAACTATTCTGTCATCAACAAAAAGCGCGATGAAAATTTCGACGGCGAAGGTCAGTATTGTGAGCAGTAAATATTTTAGATTGAAATGGAAAGTCATCGAAATTTTATGATAATCTGTGATTTAGCCAAACAAAATTATGAATTTCGATTATTCAACGAAAAACCGTGAATTACAAGAAAAATTAAAGACGTTTATGGATAATAACGTTTATCCGAACGAACAAACATTTCACGACGAAATAAATTCCGGCGACCGCTGGCAGCCGTCGAAATTAATTGAGGATTTAAAGGTGAAAGCACAAACCGCCGGGTTGTGGAATTTGTTTTTGCCGGAAGTTTCCGGGTTATCAAACATCGAATATGCGCCGCTTGCCGAAATAATGGGGCGCGTTACGTGGTCGTCGGAAATTTTTAATTGTAGTGCGCCGGACACGGGAAATATGGAAGTTCTCGAACGCTACGGCACCGACGCGCAGAAAGATGAATGGTTAAAACCATTGCTCGGCGGCGAAATTCGGTCGTGTTTTGCGATGACCGAACCTGATGTCGCCTCAAGCGATGCGACGAATATCCGTTCTTCAATCAAACGTGACGGCGACGATTATATCCTGAACGGCAGGAAATGGTGGTCAACCGGCGCAGGCGACGCTCGCTGCAAACTGGCGATTTTTATGGGCAAAACCGATGAAAACGCGCCGCGTCATTTGCAGCAGTCAATGATTTTAGTGCCGATGGATGCGGACGGCGTGAAAGTCGAGCGTATTTTGAATGTTTTCGGTTACGACGACGCACCGAACGGACACGCCGAACTTTCATTTGAAAATGTTCGTGTTCCCAAAGAAAAGTTACTTTTGGGCGAAGGGCGCGGTTTTGAAATCGCGCAGGGAAGGCTCGGACCGGGGCGCGTTCATCATTGTATGCGTTTGATCGGCGTGGCGGAACGTGCGCTGGAATTGATGTGCGAACGGGCGAAATCGCGCGAAACTTTCGGTAGGAAATTAAGCGAACAAGGTGTGATTAAACAATGGATTGCCGAATCGAGAATGGCAATCGAACAGGCGCGGCTGTTGGTTTTGAAAACCGCCTGGATGATGGATGAAGTTGGCAACAAAGCGGCGCGAAAAGAAATTGCGATGATCAAAGCCGTCGTGCCGCTGATGGCGCAGAAAATTATTGACCGCGCCATCCAAACACACGGCGGCGGCGGCGTTTGTCAGGATTATCCATTAGCCAATTTCTGGATTTATGCCCGAACTTTACGGCTCGCCGACGGTCCCGATGAGGTTCATCTCGAATCGGTGGCGAAAATGGAGTTGAAAAATGAATATCAGAAAAGTCGAGTTGGATGATTCCGCGCAAATCGCCGACATTTACAATCATTACATTTTAAATACTCACCATACGTTTGAAACCGAAGCACTGAGTGCTGAAGAAATGAGCGAGCGCATCGGCGCGGTGTGCGAAAAATATCCGTATCTGGTCGCCGAAATTGACGGCGAAATCCAAGGGTATGTTTACGCATCACAATTTAAGTTGCGGCAGGCTTATCAATATGCGGTCGAGGCTTCGATTTACGTTAGAAATCAGCAGAAGCAGAAGGGAATCGGGTCGGCACTGTATCGCGCTTTTCTCGAAGAACTCAAAGAAACGAGCATTCACGCGATAATGGCGGGGATTTCTCTGCCGAATGACGCGAGCGTCAAATTTCACGAAAAACTAGGCTATGAAAAAGTCGCGCATTTCAGAGAGGTCGGCTACAAACTCGGCAGGTGGGTTGACGTTGGTTTTTGGGAAATGCTTAATAGATTTTGATGTCCAGAGAAATTATTCATTTTGCTCACGCCAACGGTTTTCCGGCGAAAACCTACACCAAACTTTTTTCTTTTCTAAAGGACGAGTTTGAAATTAATTATCTTGAACGCCACGCGCACAACCCGATTTTTCCCGTGACTGACGGCTGGCAGCGGTTAGCCGACGAGTTGCGCGTCGAACTCGAACGCCGTTATGATCAGCCGATTGTCGGATTGGGACACAGTTTGGGCGGCATTCTCCATCTGCTGGTCGCCGCCGAAAATCCCGAACTATACCGGCAGATTATTTTGCTGGATTCGCCGATCATCAGCCGTCTGAGCAGCGCGGGCATCAAATGGTTAAAACTCACCAAAAAATTTGATAAATCTCCGTTGGTTAAAACTACGCGGTTTAGAAAATCCGTTTGGAAAGATAAGGAAACCGCATTTGAACATTTTCGAGCAAAGGAAAAATTTGCCCGATTTGACGAAGATGTGCTTCGCGATTATATCGAATACGGTACGGTTGAAACTGAAAAAGGTGCGGAATTGTCTTTTTCCCCGCCAATCGAAGCCTCTATTTACGCCACTCTACCCGATAATCTCCCGAACCTGCGCGGAAGGTTAAAAGTTCCCGTCAATTATATCGGCGGCACCAATTCGCACGAAGCAGAAATGGCTCGTCTCGGTTTTATGCGAAAAAATTTTCCCATCAACTTTCAATTTATCGAAGGTTCACATCTCTTTCCATTAGAAAAACCACAGGAAACAGCCGCAGTAATCACCAAATTGTTAAATCGTGAATAGGTTTCAAGTTCAAGGTTTCGGGTTCAAGATTTGCAATTTGGAACCTGAAACCTGAAACCCTGAACTCAAGAGAAATCATTTTGACTGATGAAAAAATCAGTTTGATTATATTTTTGTCAATTTGCGTTAAACTTTGTAAAAAGTTGTTGACAATACTTAATTGGTGTTGTAAGTTTATTAAGTGATGACACAAACAGTGTCGTTTCCTATCGCCACCTGAAAGCAAAAAGTTTTCATAAACAGAGCATTTTCAAGCAGTTACAATGTTCCAAAAAAACAAAACGATCCGGGTTTTTCGGCTCCGCCAACAGTTAGACCATTTTAGAGAAATCCCTTCCTTTGCTGTTAATCCGATGAGGTGGCAAAAAAACTTCAAATCGCCGGGAACCTGAATCGTTGAGTAAATGAAAACCGAGTTCTGCAAAAAAAACGAAAATAAAAAAGATTGGCGCGGAAAGCGTTAAAGGAGTAAGAGAAAATGCTGTTCGGTAAAAAGAAAAGCGTTGCCGGCTTGGATGTCGGTTCGAGTTCGATCAAAATCGTCGAACTCGAAGGCAAAATGAATAACCTGAGCCTCGTCGGTTTGGGATTTGAGAATTTGCCGAGCGATACCATCGTTGACGGACAAATTATGGAACTGAATATCGTCGCCGACGCGATTCAGAGCATCTGCGCGAATCACCAGATAAAAACCAATCAAATGGTCACGGGTGTCAGCGGTCATTCGGTGATTATCAAAAATATCGTGTTGCCGCCGATGAGCCGCGAAGAACTTGAAGAGTCAATTGACTGGCACGCCGAAGAACATATTCCGTATGATTTATCGGATGTCAGTCTCGATTATCAAATCACGGGCGAAACGGCGGACGCGACGACGGTTTTAATCGCGGCGTGTAAGCGCGAACGCATTGACAACATCAAACAGGCGATTCAACTTGCCGGAAAACAGCCGGTCGTCATTGATGTGGACACTTTTGCGCTGCAAAACTGCTATGAAATCAATTATCAGCCGGACGAAACGCAGGTTGTCACCTTGCTCAACATCGGCGCGTCAACGATGAACGTTAATCTCGTGCAGGGAACCCGTTCGCTGTTCAGCCGCGACATCACGGTCGGGGGAAGCCAGTTCACCGACGTTCTGCAAAGAAATCTCGGACTGAGTTTTCAGGAAGCCGAAGCCGTCAAACGCGGCGCGATGGAACCGGGAAACGGGGTTGAAGAAAAATCAATCGTGCCGCTGATGAATGATGTGACGGAAATCGTAACGTTGGAAATTCAAAAAACATTCGACTTTTACCGCGCGACGACTGACGACAGTGACATCGTGGTGCAGAAAATTTTAATTTCCGGCGGCGGTTCAAAACTCGCCGGATTAGCGGAAGAACTCTCGAAACGACTCGAATTGCCTGTCGAGATTTTAGACCCGTTCCGCAGTATCAAGGTGGACACTAAAAAATTTGATCCCGATTATTTAAGTGAAATTATGCCCGAAATGGCAGTCGCCGTCGGATTGGCAGTGAGGGGAGTAGAACTGAGATGATTAAAATAAATCTATTAGAATCGGTCACGGAAAGGCAGGGCGGCGCGGTAATTGCCGTTGACCGCAAAATTTCCAGTCCGAATTCAAAACTTTTACTGATGTCGCTGGCGGTCTTCTTTTTGCTCGCGGCGGTCGTCGGCTGGGATGTGATCAGCACGCAAATGGCGAAAACGGAAGCCGAACGGCAATTGGCGGAACAGAAACAAGTCGCCGCCGAACTCGAAGCCGTCACTAAAGAAATGAAAGAGCTGGAAGCGAAAATCCAGAATATTGATTCGCGGATTGATCTGATCAAAAAGCTCCGCGATTCGCAAGCCGGACCTTCTGCCGTTCTGGAAGCGATGCGCGAACGAATTTCGATGGTTCCGGGGATTTATCTCGAAAGTATCGAACAAACCGGCGACCAATTAACTGTTAAAGGTAATTCGCCGGACGAAGCGGCGGTCACGCAGTTCGGACGCAGTTTGGAATTTTCGGGCGGTCTGTTCTCTAATCTGAACATTGAAACCCAGCGCAAAGACGCGCCGAATCAGCCGACAGCGGTCGCCTCCAACCCGGATGCGACGAAAAATACGATTGTCGGTTTTACCATTCGCTGTGCTTACACGCCGTCAAAAGCGGGAGCGTCAAAAGGCACGATGCCGACCATCGCGTCGAACGGCGCACCGGCATCAGCTCCGGCAACTGCCGGTCAAACGCCCGGTTTGCCGCCGAACGCCGCACTGCCGACGACCGGTGCCGCTCCGCCGCAAGTTGCTAAAAATTAAAATAAATAATTCTAAATTTTATTTGTTCGACTGATAAAAATTAAGCCCAAAAGAAGGAAATCACAATGTTAGAAAAATTCAAAGCACTAGCCTGGCATATCCAGCTCTTAGTTTTAGTCGTTGTCGCGGGACTGCTTTATTTTACGGTCTATTACTTCGTGACCAGCGAAACCCGCGCCGAAGTCGAAACGCTGAACGAACAGGTAACGCAGCTAAAAATTCAAAATGAGGCGGCAAAAGTCGCCACCCAGCGAATCAATGAATTTCGATCGCTCTACGCCAGTAAATCGGCGGAATACGACGAACTGAAAGTTTTGCTGCCGGAAGAGCGCGAAATCACCAACGTTTTGCAGGGATTGCAGAATTCGGCGGGCGAAAGCCGCCTGATCGTGATGAGATTTTCGCCGCGCGACGATGCCCAGCAAGAATTTATTATGGCAAAGCCGGTCGAAATTGAAGTTGACAGCAATTTTAATAATTTGCGGACATTTTTTGACCAGATGGCGAAATTGCAGCGAATTGTTTCAATCACCGATTTCAAATTAAATCAATTAGACAAACAATCTGCCAACCGCACACTACACGCCTCGTTTTTGCTGACGGCTTATTATGCCGCGCCGGAAGCCGAGGTCAACGCCGTGCCGACCGCCGTCGTTCCGGGCGCACCCGCAGTTCCGGGCGCACCCGCACCGCCCGCGCCGAATCAACCCGCACCGCCCGTCGCACAGTGAAAAAACGCCGAATTATTTTGAAAAGTTCTTAAAGTCGAGAAAACAGTAATGATGAATAAATCGAAAATAACGCGCCTTCTGAGTTTGAGTTTTGCCATCGTCGGTTTCGTCACGGTGAGCGGCAGTTTGGCGGAAGTCAACGCGCAAACCCGCGACCCGTTCGATAAACCGGGCTGGGCAAAACCGCGTTCGACCAGTACGAGTTCCGGTTCGCCGGCGCAGCCAAGAGCCGAGAAACCGAAACCGCCGCCGCCGCCGCCCATCGTCGCCGTTACCGCACCGCCGATTGAACAGCGCATTAACTATTACAAACGCCAGCGCGAAGATGCGGCGATGAAGGGCGAGGACATTCCGAAGGTGACGAGCGTTTTGACGCTGGACGAAATGTCGGTCACGGGAATTTTTCGCACACCGCGCGGTTATGCAGCGATGGTCGAAGCCAAACCGATCAAATTATCCTACACGATTTATCCGGGCGAGAAATTTTTTGACGGGCAGCTCGTCGCCGTCGAAGAAAATCGGTTAGTATTCCGCAAAGTGATCAAAATGAGCGACGGCAAGTTTCTCGCTTCGGTTGAAAACAAGGCTCTGCGTCAATATTCGATTCAGGAAGAAGTACAAGGCACTGCGCCGGTTGAGCCGTCATCCGGCAAAACCGAATCGGCAAGCAACACGGTCGTCGTTCCGAAGGAAATTAAAGACCAGCCGATGATGCCGTCGGTCATCATTTCACCGCTCGACGAAATGAACAGACAGCCCGTCGAAACATCCAAAGAGACAAAGAATAAAACAGACAAAAAAGGCAAAAAAGACGCGGCGAAAGAGAAAAAGCCGGTCAAGGTCGCCAAAAACAAAGTCAATTGAGTTAATCCTTAGCTTTTGGTTTGATAACTTTTTGTAGAAACTAACATCAAATCTGAGACCAAAAACCAAAAGCTAAAAACAAAAGTCTAAAAATCAAAATCTTAACCACTTCCGGCGCACCCGGATTCACGGGATGCGCCGCAGTTCAACTAACTAAAACTAAAACTAATTCTAATAAACAACTCTTTTCTGAATTAAGAGAAGGGACAAATTTGCAGCGGAGGAAACATGAATTCTCTTAAAAAAGTAAGCGGATACGGCAAAATTGCTGCTGTTACGCTGATGATTATCAGTATCTTGACCCTTGGCGCGGCGGCGCAGAAGATCGCCCCGCAGCAGCAGGGTAAAATGTACGGCGACCCTGGTTTTCGCGGCGAAGTGATCAACCTGAACGTCGTTAACGCGGACATCCGCGAAATTCTCAGCTATATTACCGAACAATACGGCATCAATTTCGTGATTGACAAATCGGTTAAAGCGATTCCGGTGACGGTCAACGTCAGCGACGTGCCGTGGAATATCGCGCTCGATGCGATTCTGCGTTCACAGGATTTGGGCGTACAGGTCAACGGTCCGATTCTGCGGGTCGCCGAGCAGAAAACGCTCGCCGACGAATCAGCCGTCGCCCAGCGCATCAGGGAAAGTCAGCTCGATACATCGCCTTTGTACACCGAATTCGTTCGGTTGAACTATGCGCGGGCTTCGGGGACGCTACCACAGGGAAATACGACGAGCGGCACTGACAGTTCCGGCGGCGGCGCATCTGCATCAGGCGGCGCGGGTCAAGGTGGCGGCGAGGGGTTACTGCCGATTATCAAACGTCGTTTATCGAGACGCGGCGCGATTGAAGTTGACGGGCGCAGCAACACTTTGATTATCACCGATGTTCGTGAAAATATTGACGCGATTCGCCAGCTTGTTTCTCTGCTCGATCAGCCCGAACCGCAAATCGAAATTGAAGCCCGCATCGTTGTCGCTACCCGCACCTTCAGCCGTGATGTCGGCGTACAGCTTTCCGCACTTCTGTTAGGTTCACGCGGCAGCGGCGGTTCATTCTCAACCGTCGGACCGACGACAGGCGGCGGCACGGGCGGCACGGGCGGCACGACCGGTGGAGCCGGATTTAACCCGAACGGTATCCCAACCGGAATTGGAACTCCACCAAACGGCACTTTGGCTTCGCAAATTCCGAACACGGTTCTCGGTTTAACGACTGGAATTTTCGGAACAGCGCAAATCAGTTTGTTATTAACGGCTGGCGAACAGAAAGGAGAAGCTAAAACGATTGCGACCCCGCGTGTTTCAACCCTGAATAACCGCACCGCCAAAGTTGAAAGCAAAATTCAAATTCCCGTTCAAAACGCCCAGCCGAGCGGCGGCGGCGCGATTGCGACGACACAGTATGTTGACGTTCCGCTGAGTCTTGAAATTACTCCGCAGATCAGCGACACGGGCAATATTATTTTAAGCATTGTCGCGGAAAACAGTTCACTCGCCGGCGGCGGCGCGATCAACAGCCAGAGCGTCAAAACGCAGGTGATGGTGCCGGACGGTGGTACGACCGTGATCGGCGGAGTTTTGTCCGATGACGAACGCGAAAGTCAGGATCGCACACCCGGACTTTCGAGCATTCCGTTTTTTGGTAATTTGTTCAAACGCAAAGGCGTTTCGCGCAATACCAACGAACTGATCTTTTTCATCACGCCGCGTATTTCTCGTCCTGATTCATTGTCGGCACCGACTTCGAGCAAAATGAATGACGTGATGCGAACGACGACGATTATTCAGCCGGTGCCGCTCGGCAATCCGGCTTCAAACTCGGACACCCGCACGAGTCCGCTGCCGCCGGAAAGAAGTCCGCTGGTGCCGGTCGCTCCGGTTATCCCGACGGAAGTTGTTCCCGGCACGATAATCAAACCGTAGGTTGTCAATCGCCAAATGGTGAATCGTCAATTGATAAAAAAGAAAGATGGTTAGATCAAATTGATGCTTCACGCTGAAGCGGCTTGATGAGTAGTTTTCGGGTTCGATTATTTGAGAATCAATGTTTCAAAGTTCCGCACACCGTAAATTTTTGCTTAAACGGTGGTTAGCATTACGAACACGGGGATTACGGTGTGCGGAACTACCTCAACAGTTGAATTGATAAATGAAAATCAGATTTGAGGTTCCTTCCTTGATACCCGCCGGATGTTTGGTCGCACCGGCGGGTTTTTTTTATTTCAGCTTGCAGATTCAAGGTGTCGATTTCCAAATTTGAATCTGTAACTCAACGCTGACTAACATAATTTTTTTGGAACAACATTGTTATTCGCTCTTTCGTGTAGTAGGGAATTTTTTGGTTGAGTTAGAAACACGTATTTTGAGAATAAACAGCTGAAAAAGAACAGTTTAAGATGAATATTCCACGCAAAATTAAGAAGGATGAACAGGGTTTTAGTCTGCCGGAACTTGTTATCGTTTTGTTGATTCTCTCCATACTGGTTGTGCTGGCATTGCCGCAAATTATTGCCTCGCGCCGACTGATTAGGTTTAGCGGGATGCAGAGACAAGTCGTTTCGGCACTGACCGATGCGCGACAGGAGGCGATGTCGCAGCGCACGCCGATCACTTTTCGTTACGATGATGTCAGCAAACAAACAAGAATTTACGGAGGCGGTTTCGGAGTTTTGGGTGATGCGCGAAACCGGGTGGCGGAGTTGGCTGATTCCGGGCTGGAAAAAAGTGATTTGATTTACGGTCGTCCGAGCGGTGCGCCGAATTCCGCGCTTTCCGACGGTTCAAATATGATATCGCTCACTGCCAAAATGCTTGACATCACGTTTCAGCCGGACGGTTCGGTGATTGACGCGGCGAACAATCCATCCACCAAAGCGATATTTCTTTATCATAAAAAATACCCGAATGAGATGGCGTTTGCCGTTTCGGTTTTGGGCGCGGGCGGACGGGTGAAACTTTGGCGATATACCAAGGGTGCAAAGATTTATGTCGAATAAAACTAAGCAAAAATCGAATAGAACCGGTGAAGCCGGGTCTTCGATGGTCGAAGTCGTCATCTCGATTATGATTTTAACCGTCGGTCTCGTCGGAGCCGCCGCTGCGATCACTTACGCGCTTGAAATCGGTTCGGTCAGCCGTAATGTAACGAGCGCGAAATCGGTCGTCGTCGCCTCCATCGAGGAAGTCGAAGCACTGCGAAACGCGCGGCGGTTGGAATATAAACAAATCGCCAATGTCGGCGGCGTGAATAATACCGGCTCGCCAAATCCGTTCACTGGATTCGTCACCGGATTTCAACCCGTTTCGCTCCAGCCCGGTCCCGACGGAGTGAACGGCACGAGCGATGATCTGCGAATCGCGGGAGCCGACGGCATTTACGGGACGGCGGATGATTTTGACGATCTGGGACAGATACGCAGCGGTTACGCCCGCCAAATTACGATTTCGAAACTCACCGACACCTTAAAAAAAATCGAGATAAAAGTTCAGTATCCGGGCAGAGCAGGGAAAATCGGCGAAATTTCCGGGGTCAGTTACTTGAACGATGAAACCCGCTCAAATCAATAAATCATAAGTCCCGCCGTCCAGATTCACACTAGCTTCGAGTCAGAAAGAATCAAAACGTGAACGCGCTACGCATTAACAAAAGTATGCGGGACGCTTGTGATTAACCGAATGTGAAGACATTAAAAGTATGCGGAAAGATAAAAGACAAACGATAAACAATCAAAAAAACGAGCAGGGTTCGGTGCTGGCAATCGCGTTGATAACGGTGGCGATTTTGCTGGTTATCGCGTTGACCGCACTGGCTTTTTCGACGACCGAAGCGCGAATTGCTGGGAGCGATCTGCACCGCACGCAAACTTTTTACGCATCGGCGGCGGCGATTGAGAAAATGACCAATGATTTCAGCAATCTTTTTCTGACCAAGCTCAATCCGACGGCGAACGATTTGAAAAACATCGCGGACAGTCCGCCCGACACTCTCAAAACCGAAGGCTTTAGTTTTGACCAAACACTCACTGAAGATGCCGACCGTTTAGCTGAACTGCGCGGAATACAGGGACTTTCGAACACGGTTTATCCGCGCGTCAATATCTCCGACGGACCGTATGCCGGACTCTACGCCAATGTGATTCCGTATAAAATTTCTTCGACCGCGACGATGAATTCAACTAAGGCGCAGATTAAACTGGAACGCGAATTTAATAATTATCTGGTCCCGCTGTTCCAGTTCGGAATGTTCAGCAACGACGACATCGAAATCCACCCCGGACCGCTGCTGACCTTTAACGGGCGCGTTCACAGTAATCAAAATATTTACGCGCTGCAAAATACGCTCTTTTTAGACCGCGTGACGGCGGCGGGCGAATTCGTCCGCGATGCTTGGAAAAGCGGGAAACAAAACAGCGGAACCGGCGCGAATAATGTTTACGTCCGCGTCAACGGCGTGGACGTGCAAAGCACCATCGGCAACGGCAGTGTCAAAACCGGTCTTTCCCTCATCGGCGGACCAAATTTTATCGGCGCGACCGCCGGACAGCGTGGATTTTTTCCGGGCAGTCCGAACGGGGTCGCCAATCCGAATTGGGAAGCTGAATCGGTCAAAACAACCTTGCTCGGCAAAAGCAACAGCTTTGGCGGACAGGTTTTGACGCGCACGACCGGCACACGGGAAGTAAAACTGCCGCTCGAAATCGGCGGAAATTCAGCCGCCGAATTGATTAAACGCGCTCTGCCGTCGGACAGCGAAATTCTCTCCGCCTCGCGCTATCACACAAAGGCGCAGATCAGGATTTTGATTGACGACGCGGCGGCGGGCAGCGAAGCGGCAAATGTCGCCGGAATTCCGGCGGGCAAAGGCATCGTCTTCTCCAATAACACGACCGGTTTTACGCCGCTGCCGCTCGGCGCGGGAAATGCTCTGCGGCGCGTTGACGACACCGGCTCTTTCATCGCCGCTGACAAATTGCTCGTGCAGAAAACCGGCGTTTCGACGACCGCGACGGCGATGACCGTGCGCGGAATCAAAAATTATCCGGAAACGATCAACGGCAACTACGTTCCGCCGGGAGCGGGCATCACGGGCAGAATTTTGATCGAAATCGTTAAACCCGACGGCACGACAGTTGACGTGACGAAAGAAATTTTGAGTATGGGAATGACCGAAGGCGAGCCGAACGGCATCGTTTATCTGCAAAGACCGTTGTGGGCGGCGTTCGTGCAGGGCAGCCGCGACCGTACCGGCAGCCGTTTTGATCTGGTGAACTTGACGCGAAATTCGCAGACTATCGCCGACGGTGAAATCACGATACCAACAGCAGCGAATATTTTCCCGAATCGCGGCTTTCTCAATATGAGCGAAGTTTCCGCCAACGATGACGGCATAACCCCGACGCGTGAAGCGGTTCCCGGCAGTTACAATGAAATCGTCCCGATTAACGTGTACAACGTCCGCGAAGGCTGGGTCAGAAGCACGATGGATGCGAAAAGCATTTACTACGAACGCGGCGTGACCAGCATCGTCGAATTGAATATGCGAAATCTGGCGCGGTGGGCAGACGGCAAATATGACGCAAATTTACTCGCTGGAACTGATGCCGTCAGCACTAATATCAAAGGCGATGAAGGTTATGTTGTGTACGTTTCAGACCGGCGCGGCGATCAAATTAATAACGAATATCTCGGCGGCGGAACAGTTTACAAAAGCACCAACGGCACGGTTGACAACGAAGATATTTACGGACCGAACGGCGTTTTAGACGCGGGCGAAGACGTGATTGATTTCGGCTGGGATGCGAGCAAAGGCGGCGTGAGCAAGAAGGGAATTTTGCAGAAGGACACGCGCGAATTGCCGGACACGGGCGCGAGTTTTGCCGGTTCGAGCGGCTGGACATCGGTAGTTGATCGCATTCCCCGCGCCCTTTCAGTGATGCGCTATCAAACTAATTATTTTCGCCGCGCCGTTCGATTGTTTGACGGCGAAACAATGAGTTTTACTCCCGGTACGCCGAAAGAACTTTCGCCCACCAAAGGAATTACTGTATCAAGCGAGAATCTGATTTACATCTGGGGAAACTTCAATGCGACCGGCATCACCGGGCTGCCGACAAGCGGTTCGACGCTCAACAACGGCGGATTTACCGGCGCACAGATTCCGTCTTCGATAGTTTGCGATGCTTTTTTTCCTTTATCGAAAACTTGGTTCGACGCTTCAAGTGCTTTGTACCCGGAAGGCACAAATGGCGGTGAAATATACCGAAAAGCAGATGAAAATCTGCCTTCTATTTCGGAAAGCACGACCGTGCGGGCTGGAATTCTGGCTGGTTCGACGATTTCAGCGATCAGCGGTTCACCCGGCAGAAACGCCGCCAATGACCGCATTAACGGCGGAATTCACAATTACCCGCGGTTTATGGAAGTGTGGAGCGTGGGCGGCACAGATGCGCCGTGGAATTATACCGGTTCGCTGATTCCTCTGTTCCATTCGACGCAGGCATTCTCGCAGTATGAAGACAGCGGACCGAACATTTATCAGCCGCCGCGCCGCAACTGGAGCTTTGACGAAACATTTTTGTCGCCCCAGCGTCTGCCGCCGGGAACGCCGTTTTTCCAATACGTACAGGCGACCGGATTCCGCCAAAGTTTGCGCTAAACCGCCAGGGGAGATTTTTTGAATATGCACAAAACGACAATAAAAAATAGCCAATCCGGGTTTTCGCTGCTCGAACTGCTCATCGTGACGGTTGTGATGCTGATTATTATGGGAGGGACTTTTACATTGCTGCGCGGCACGATTGTGACTGCCAGCAATAATTATCAAATCACGACCGCAGCGCAGGGACTTCGCAATTCGCAGGAATTTTTGACCCGCGATATTCTGGTGGTCGGCGACGGTTTGAAAGGTCTTTCAGGCATCAGACTGCCGACATTATTCGTCAGCAAATTTCTGACGATTCGTTCGATCGCCGATTTGGACCCGACCAATCTCGGTTTTGTCAGCGTCGGTTCGATTATCTCTGACACCAATCTGCCGGCAAATTTGGATGTCGTCGGTTCACTGCTGGCGACTAAAATGATGGCGCGAACCGACCGGACAACGATGCTTTCGATTGACCAGAGTTTTCCTTCGATTGACATTCCGGTTGGCGCGATCAATCTGAATCTCGGCAATATCAATATTCCGGCGGCGCGAATCAATAATTTCAAAATCGGGGAACTATATTTTATCACCGGCAGTGGAACCGGTGTGGTTGGAACGGTAACGGCGATCAATCCGCTGACCAATCAAATTATCTGGGGCGGCGGCGATGCACTTGGCTTAAACAGTTTGGGGTTGACCGGAGCTTTAGGGATCGGCACAAATCTGGGCAAAAGCGCGGCTTCGTTGAAACGTCTGACGCTGATTCAGTATTTCGTAGATGCCGACGGCAAATTGATTCGCCGCGCGTTCGGTGTCCAAAATGCCGCCTTCGTTGACAGCGTAATCGCCGAACACGTCGTGGATTTTAGGATTAATTATATTTTGAATCCGGCAGGGAATAACAAGATATTTGAACAGCCTAAACGTGATTTAGCGGTTGACGACGCATCGCTGGTGCGAATGATTCAACCGCTGGTGTCGGTCGAAACGGCGTATCCATTACAAGACGGACAAAAAGACCGCGTTGACGGCATAATCCTCGTCGGTGTCAGAAATTTGCAGTTTTTAGAAGCCCCCGTCCCGATTGACGCGACGGGGAATACGAAACCCTGATCTATTCCAGATTCCAGATTCCAGATTCCAAATTACTGAGTTGGAGAACCTGCTTCAATCTGGAATCTGGAATCTGGAATTTTCAATTGGAGATATACCCGGTTGGGACAGGAATATCGTCGCTTGCGCCGAATTTTGTTCCGTAAAAGGAATTGTCGGAACTTCTCAGCAGATACCACGAACCGGCGCGGAAGACGGCGATGTCGGCTTTGCCGTCGCCGTCGTAGTCGCCGGGAGTCGGCTTATCAGCTGATGCGCCGAACTGAACGCCCGTGAAACCGTCGCGGCTGCGTTGTAAATACCACGAACCGTTTGACGGACGGAAAACGGCGATGTCTGTTTTGCCGTCGCCGTCGTAATCTGCCTGAACGGGTTTATCCTCTGTCGCGCCGAACTGTATGCCCGCAAAACCATCACGGCTTTTTTGAATGTACCACGCGCCCGCTGACTGGCGATAAACGGCGATGTCGGTTTTGCCGTCGCCGTCGTAATCGCCCTGCGCCGTTTTGTCCGTGCTGATGCCGAATTGCTGCGAAGTGAAACCGCCGTCGGAACTGCGGCTGATGTACCAAACGCCGTTCGACGGGCGATAAAGCGCGAAATCGGATTTCCCGTCGCCGTCGTAATCGCCGACCACCGGCACATCGCCGCTCGCGCCGAATTGGAGTGCCGTAAATCCGGCAGTGCTGCGGTTGACATACCACGTTCCGTTGGTCGGTCGCCACACCGCGTAATCGGTTACACCGTCGCCGTCATAATCTCCCGCGACGATTTTATCGCCGCTTGCCCCGAACTGTGAGCTTTTCAAATTTCCGTTGGTGCTGTTGAGACTGTAAAAGGTGCCGTTTGATGGTCGCCAGACGGCAATGTCACTTTTCCCGTCGCCATCGAAACTGGAAGTCGCCGTGCCGGTCAGCGAACTTTTCGAGGTCGTATAAATCATATCGCCCGATGTCGTCCCGTCGCTGTTGGCGGCGTTGCCCGCCATATAAAAACTGACTTTTCCTAGTCTCTCTGCCGGTGCCTTCCAATTAAAAGTCCACGATTTGGTGTCGAAAACGGTCGGGACAATTCCGTTAATCGTGTGTTCGACATATCTTCGCTGATTTCCGCCAACGATGCCGGTGACGATCTGAAGCTGCTGCGGTGACTGCGCCGGAAGCGAAAAAGTTCCGACCTGTCTGCCCTGACTGTCTAACGCCGTCAACTGGAAACCGTAAATCACCGCGCTTTCCTGACTGATCGTGGTCGTAATAGAGACTTGTTGATTCGGCAAATAATTAGCGGGAATACCGCCGATGATAACGCTACCCGAACCTCCGTTCACCGGGGTTCCGGTATGACACTGCGTACAGTTCGTTTCGCCCGGAGCATTCGTGTGAGCCGCCGCCGGACCGGAAGAAGACGCGCTGACCTTCTCCGAATTCGTCGAAAAATTATTAAAACAAAAAGCTGCTAACACGACAGCGGCGGCGATAATAGACAATTTGACGTAAACGACTTTGCGCGAAACGATCTGCATTTGATTGTAACTCCTCTTTTTTGTGGAAAAATTTTACCGAATCTTTGACGTTTTCCGGCGGCTGAAAGTTTATGAAAAATACCAAGATAAATTATCGGCTACATCAAATTCAAAAGCAACATAAATTTCTGCGGAAGACGCTGTTTTTCCTAACTTTTTAACAGTTCATTTCAATATAGCACTCAGCACTCAGCATTCAGCACTGATTCACCGCATTTTGAGCAAAGAAGAAGGACATAAATCTTCCAAAACACATTCGGCGCACTTCGGTTTTCGCGCCTGACAGACGGCGCGACCGTGCCAGATGAGTAGATGCGGGAAGATTATCCAGTCTTTTTTCGGGACGATTGGGGCGAGGGCGATTTCGATTTTTTCGGGTGTGGTCTCTTCCGTCAAGCCGAGACGCTGGGACAGACGTGAAACGTGGGTGTCAACGACCACGCCGGAAGCGATGCCGAAAGCATTGCCGAGAACGACGTTCGCCGTTTTTCGTGCCACGCCGTTTAATGTTAAAAGTTCGTCCATCGTCTTCGGAATCTCGCCGCCGAAGTTTTCGATGATTTTTTCATACGCGGCTTGAATGTTTTTAGCTTTGTTGCGGTAAAATCCGGTTGATTTAATATCCTGTTCGAGTTCCTGCGGCGAAACTTCGACGTAATCCTGCGGCTGCCGGTATTTGCGAAAAAGGTCTGCCGTGACGATGTTGACGCGAACGTCAGTACACTGCGCCGATAAAATGGTGGCGATCAATAATTCAAACGCATTTGAATGAACCAGAGCGCAATGGGCGTCGGGATATTCGTTTTTTAACCGGTTGATAATTTGCACGGCGAACTTTTTTTGAGCAGTAATCATAATTTTTACCAATTTGCGTTTCCGGCTCGAAATTGTCAAGATAAGTTTTTATTTTTTGTCCAGAATTCCAATAAATGTCTAACCAACGGGAACAAATAAAATTTTTAGATGCCCGCGCCCTGCCGGTGCGGATCGGATTGGTCGCCGCTGTTCTGTTGGCTCTCCTCTTCGGATGGTTTGCGGTGCGCTGGCAAGTGGGAAATATGCTGGGTCAGTTGACCTCGCCGTCCGATCCGAATGCCGGTGAAATTGCCGCGTTCGCCGTTAAACTCGCTCCGTCGGATCCGTTGACGAGCTGGTTGTCAGCCGGCACTAAACGAGAGATATTTGCGCCCGATTCGGAAGCCGCAACGATAGACGGCTATAAAAACGTCGTCAAACTTTCGCCGAATGATTTTCGCTGGTGGGTTGAACTCGGACGTGCCTACGAACAGGCGGAAAATGCGGAGGAGGCTGAAAAAGCCTATCTTCACGCCATCAGTCTGGCTCCGACTTACACTTATCCGCACTGGCAGCTGGGCAATTTTTATCTGCGCCGAAACCGCAGTGACGACGGCTTCAACGAACTCAAAAAAGCAGCCGAGACAAATCCGATTTACCGCGATCAGGTTTTTTCGCTGGCTTGGGATTACTACGATAAAAACACCGAAAAACTCGAACAAATTGCGGGCAGCACACCGTCCGTCAGAGCCGGTTTAGCCAGATTTTACGCTTCCAAAGAGCGTGCCGACGATGCTTTAAGAATATGGAACACTTTGTCACCGGAAGAAAAACAGGAAAATGTCAATTACGCGAACACCATCGCCTTGGCGTTTTACGAAAAAAGGATTTTCCCGCAGGCGCTCGAATTTTACCGCAGTCTCGGAGTCGAACCGGACGCGAAACCGGAAACGATTCAAAATGCCGGTTTTGAAAAACCAATCGGAGACATTAACGGCACTTATTTCGGTTGGCGCGTGCAGAACGGCGATAAACTTTCAGTCAAACTCGACCCGTCGCAAAAACACGAAGGAAGCCGGAGTTTGCGCGTTTCTTTCGGCGGTTATACGGCGGCGACGCTCTACAACATCACGCAGATTGTGGTGGTCAAACCGGCGACCAAATATCGCCTGACATTTTGGTTGCGAACGGAAGATTTAAAGAGCGGCGGCACTCCGAAACTGGAAGTCAACAACGGCAGCGACAGCAACGGCATTACGGCGACCCCGCCGTTTGCAGCCGGAACGAGCGAGTGGCAGCAGTTAAAACTGGAATTTACCACGCCCGCCGGTGAAAACTCTATCGCCATCCGCACGGCGCGGGAACTTTGCGGTGATAAATGTCCGATTTTCGGAACCATTTGGTATGACGATTTCAAGTTGGAAGAGGTCAAGTAAAATTTTACGAATATATTGGAATGACTAAAGATTTAGAAAACACCCGGGCGAGCAAAATTTTATTCTTTCTGCTGTGCGCGACTCTCGTCTTGACGACTCTGGCTTACGGAACGGTGCATCAGCCGGTGATCGCCGTTTTTTATATCGCGGCGGTCGTCGTCATTCTGTTGTGGGCGGTTGACGCTTTTTCGAGCGGCATTTTGAAATTAAATACCAATTTGATTCAAATTCCGCTTCTCGCACTTTCCGCTTACGCTTTATTTCAAATTATCCCGTTCGGCAGTTTGGCGGAAACGGCGGGCGTGTCCGGCATTCCGCGCACCATTTCGCTCGAACCTTTCTGGACGCAAGTGACGGCACTTCATCTACTTGCTCTGGCAATTTTTCTCGCGGCTTTTCTATCATTTATCAATACCGCCGAACGTCTAAAAAAGCTGGCTTCGGTCATCACGATTTTCGGTTTCGGCTATGCTTTTTTCGCCATTTTGCAGGCGGTTCTCAGCCCAAATAAAATTTACGGCATTTATGATGTCCCGTCTGGCGTACCGTTCGGGTCGTTCGTCAACCGGCACGATTTTGCGGCATATATGGAAATGGCGATTGCCGTCCCGCTGGGTTTGATGTTCGTCGGCGCGGTTCCGAAAGATCGGCGGCTTTTATACGTTACGGCAATTGGTCTGATGGGCATTGCACTGATTTTAAGCGGTTCGCGCGGCGGTTTGATTGCACTTCTCGCGGAAGTTTTCTTTTTGATTATTCTGACGACCAAAACGCGAAATTCGTCGCAGTTATTTATCAAAGTTGGTCTATCAGTATTGCTGTTAGGAACGATTATCGCGGGGGCGATTTTGGTCGGCGGTGAATCTTCGCTGACCAGATTTGCAGAAACCGCCGCGTCCGATGACTTTTCAGCTAATCGGACACATATCTGGAGCGTCACACTGGATGTTATCAAAAATAATTTTCCGTTCGGTGCCGGTCTCGGCGCGTTCGATGTCGCTTACACGGCTTCTGACACGCTCAACGGGGCGCAAATCGTCGAACAGGCGCACAACGATTATTTGCAGATTTTAGCTGATGCCGGGATTGTCGGCTTAATAATCGGGGCGTTTTTTCTATTCAGTCTTTTCCGCACCGGATTGCAAAATACTCGAACGACAAACATTTACCGGCGCGGAATCGCCGTCGGCGCACTCGCGGGTTGTTTTGCCGTTCTGGTACACAGCATTTTCGATTTCGTGCTGCACATCACGGCGGTGACGATGCTGTTTATCACACTGATTTCGATGGTCGTTGCCAGCGGTTATAAATTTTCGGGTGAAAAATCCCGCGATTCGGAAGACCGGCTGCACGATAAAAAACGGCGGGCGACAAATACCGCGCCGATTGAAACGGCAAATGTGACACCGATTGACAAAGGAAGAAAACGAACCACCAATGCCGATGCTGATTAGCGGAACATTATCCGCATTTTTTCTGGGTAGTGTCCTAAACTTGTGGTGCTGAAAAGCGAGATTACTTTTCAGTGCCTCAACGAGAGTGTTTCAAAACTCATCAAGCGGATTAGTTTTTGAAATTTTGATTGTGAAACGAGTTTTGAAAAAGTTTCAGTCTAGCTGATAGATAGAAAGGTGAAGTATAAGTTTCTGTTGCAAAAACGTCCGTTTTTGAGACAACGAATTTGTTAAGTTTGGTATAATTTCACTTATGATTATTGAGTTTGAATCAGTATTATATCGTATTAGAGAAAATCCAATTGAGCATTTAGGTAAATATTCTGTTAGCGATATTGAAAGCTACTTTGTCGGATATAATTTAGCCAGAAACTTTTGGCAACAACCCGAACTCAGTCGCAGAATCAGCCGCGAAAGATTTAGACAATGGTTCAATAGCAAGGTTCAGTTGCCTCGGCATAATATAACGAGTTTGTGTCTTCTTTTAACTGAAAATGAAAGAGAAGCCTTTTATTTATATTTTGAGCTTTATGATGCTGCACTAGAAGAATGTAAGGATGATTTAATACTTTGTAATTCGGAGCAAATTCCCGTAAATTCTGACCAAGTTGAGAAATCAAACACATTAATTGGTTTCCTATTTGAAGCACCAATCAAAGAAAAACCTGCATTATATTTCGGCAATCATCGTTGGATTAGTGGAGTATGGACAATGTGCAATGGATTTCTTTGTTCTGAAAAAGATATGGGAATCGAAAATTCATCTGATGCAATTAATTTGGAACTTTTTCAGTTCTGGTTAGATGAACGCTACCCGATAGCAAAAGGCAGAACGTGGGACAAATTATTTGATTTTCTCGGATTACATTCTGGAAGTTGGGCATTAAGAGAGTTTTATGAGCATCTTGAAATGTTTTTGGAAGGAGATTCACCTGAAGCAACATCGAAAACCATTAAAGAAATCGTAAAAAACGCACAAGAACACTTTAATAAAAAAAATGGACAATAAAAATTCTCATAAATCTTCGTTTGTGAGAATTTCAAAACGTCCCATAAATTAGCGTTTTTGATATAAGTTCAACCCTGAATTACCTCAATGAATTGTCTATCACCGAAACCAAATTCCTCACCGCCAAAATAATTTGGGGCGACAATAATTCTCTCTACTGGCTCACGTTCTTCGTTGCCTTGCCAACAAGCAAATATTTCGATGGAACCATTCTTTACAATATTTGATAGATAAGCTGAAAGTTGCTTTACAGATTCACGGGCTAATTCATCTCGTCGCTTATCGTCTTCATCATCACCCGGTTTATCATGTTCGATGTAGAATCCACAACTACAACCTTCATAAGAACCCAAATGACCAATAAACGGTTTGGAAAACTGCTTTTTTACTTTGTATTCATCTTCCGTAAGTTCGGTTACGCAAAACGTAGTAATATTTTCTTGCCACTGAATTAAGGGCAGAGGATTATTGGCGGCAATATAAACCAGCTTGCACATACTTTTGTTATCTGAACTGTTTCAAAAAGGGTCATTTCTGACACAAATCATTATAACAGATTGTCTATGTCACAAATAAAGCGATCGCTTTTTTACTTCTTCAAAGTGAAATTCTAATTAGACATTTTAACTGAACTGTCGAATAGCAATCGTTAGAGTTTAGATTTTTTAGTGTTTTGCCCTGTCCAAAAACGTTGGAAATTTGATTGTAATGTCTGATTCGGTTTTTTCAATTATAAGACAATACTAAAGTAAAGAAACCCTCGTTTGTGAGAATTTCAAAACGCCCCATAAATAAGCATTTTTGAGACTAAATTTTCAAGGAGTCCAAGCTTCCCACTCTCTACTCGTGTCAGGTATGAACTGACCAAAATATCCGCAACCCTCGTAAACTTTTCTCAAAATCTCTTTTGCAGCTTCCAGGTCAATATTTTCCGCAAACCAAAATCCATCACCGTCAATTTGTATATGTAGAACATCGTCAAAAATGTGGAAATCAGCGATTGCGTTTGCATAAATTACTACACTATTTCGATTGTGTTTCAATTTCTTGATAAGGTAGAAAGCATCTTCAAATTCCAAATAAAATCGTGTGAAATGTAATCAATGACATATTCGTAACGGTCTTTGGTTGGACTATTTGGATTAAAATCTGTGAAACCGACTTTCATTATAAATCATTAATCAATATTTTCGACATTAGATGTCGGTTTTGACCTTCTTTTCGGACTCAGCAGCGAGGTTAAATACCAGACGACACCGTGAAGCACATACGCCGACGCAATGCCCAAAAGCATGTAGCGCGAATAGAGCCAGACGAGCATTCCTATTGCGGCGATCACCAAAATCAGATAGATGCTGCGTCTGCCGGCTCCGGCTGTTTTGAAACTCGAATAACGCACCGTGCTGACCATCAAAAGTCCGAGACACGCCATCAGAATCATTATCAAAATCGTGTAGAGATTGGAGAGATTTTCAGGCAGGCTGCTGAGCGGCAGCGGCGAAAAATAAACGATTGCGGCGAGCAGACCGGCGGCGGGCGGAATCGGCAGTCCGACGAAGTTTTTCTTGTCAACTTTGGTCGCGCCCTCGATCAAAATATGCGGTCGGCTTGCTTGCAGATTAAATCTTGCCAGACGAAAAGTTCCGCACATCAAATACATAAACAACACGAAAACCCCAAAGGCGTGCAGGGAATTAGATTCATTATAAGTTGCGCCGATTGCCCAGCAATACATCAAAACGACCGGCGCGATGCCGAACGTCAAAACGTCCGCCAACGAATCGAGCTGAACGCCGATTTCGGTCGCCGTCCGCGTCATTCGGGCGACTCTGCCGTCGAGCGTGTCGAATAAAATCGCCAGCGCGATGGCTTTTGCGGCGTAACCGAAATAAACCGCCGCCTGTTCGGGACTTGAAACGATGACTTGAAAACCGCGCGTCGAAGCCAGAACCGCCAGAAAACCCATAGCGATATTTGCCGACGTGAACGCCGATGGAATCAAATAAAGACCTTTCTTTAAGCCGCGATGCGGCGGTTTGTTCTCTTCCATAAATTTTATTTAGTTGTGAAAGGGTGGGCGGTGAGCGAGTATTATTCTTTCGCCCGCCTTTTATCACTTATCGTTTGTCGCTAATAGATTAATTTTCCGATGATCGTTTCGCCGCCGACCACTCTGTCTCCGACTTTGACGTAAATTTCGACGTTTTTCGGCATCAGCAAATCGGTTCGTGACCCAAATTTAATCAGTCCGTATTTTTCACCGAGCGCGAGATTATCGCCGGGTTTGCTCCAGCAGACGATGCGCCGCGCCAGAATCCCGACGATTTGTGTGCAGACGACCGTCATTTTCTCGCCTTCGATGGTGACGGCGTTTCGCTCGTTCTTTTCGCTGGCATCATTGCTCGTCGCCGGTGCTTTTTTGCCTTGAAAAAGTTTGACGTTAGTTACTTTTCCGGCAATCGGGGCGCGGTTGATGTGAACATCAACCGGCGACAGAAAAACGCTGACGAATTTGCCATCGTCGCGGTCTTCGATACGCGTTACCTTGCCGTCGGCGGCGGAGACGATGATGTCGGCATCAGTCGGAATCGTGCGGCGCGGATCGCGGAAAAAATACGCCATAAAAAGCGTCAGGGCGACAAACAGAGCGGAAATCATCCACCAGCCGAAAACTGCGAAAATAACTGCAATTATAAGCGGAACTATAACAAAGGGAAGACCTTCTTTAACCATAAATATCTTTTCGGGGGCGGATGCCGAATGTCGGAAATTTAACATTCGGCATCGCACGTCTGAAAACCATTTTCTATCTTACGTTAATTTCGCGTGTTTGAAAAACAAAAAAAGCCCGATGTTATCGAACATCGGGCGCAAAGGAGGAGTCTATGAATAACTTCTAACTGCGGTGCGGGTAATCTTTAGCGTAACTGTAGGCGCACCAGGCGGCGATGATGTGAACTACCCAGCCCAAAGTCCCGGCTGAACCGATCCACGAAAAGCCGGTTAACACCAACCAAATCAAGCCGACAATGATTCTCCCATTGTAAATTTGTCCGAGTCCCGGAATCAAAAGACTCAAAATTCCTGCTGTCCAAGGTTCACGCATAATAAAAATTACCTCCGCCTGATGTAACGATGACCCGGTCAATTAAGTTCCGACTTTTTTTACTTCGACAATTTTTCCGCGAAAAATACGGAGTGCTTTTTTGACAAGCGGGTGATTTTCGGCATATTTCCACATTTCCGCATCACTCGGATTGTCGGGCAACACTGGAATTTCTTCGGAAATTTCATCTTCGTATCCAGGCGGCACAAAAGCGACCGGAGTTTTCGCCGGTGCAGTTGCCGTCGCCGCACCACCTTTTGAAGTCTCGATAGTCGCCGTCACTTGCGGCAAAGAATGTTCGCCCAATAAAATTTCGACGAAACTCGAAGCGTTCGGCAGCGGACTCAAATCGTCGCCGGAAATTTGCAGTTTGCGGTCGTAAGCGTCGTCGAGCCACGCATCTTCGATATGTTCGAGTTCTTCCGCATCAATCGGCGGAAGTTTGATCGGCATTGATTCGATCATTCGCAGTGAATTGCTAAGTGATTCATCGGGCGGCGCAGCAATCGGGGTGGTGATTTCCGGCACAATTTCTTTAATTTCAGCTACTGCCGTCGGTTTCTGTTCTGGTGGAGCGATTGGCGCAGATTCAGCGGCGGTCTCAATAATTTCCGGCGCAATTGTTCGCGGCGAAACCGGAAACGGCGATTCGTCAGGCGGAAAATCAATCGTTAAAGTTTTTTTTTCCGCAGTTGACGCGACGGTTTTCTCAATGTCTGCGTTCTCTAGTGAAAAATTGCCGCTGCCGAGCGCGCTTTCCAGTTTCGCCAAACGCTCGAGCAGTTTTTCAATCGGCGTGACGCGGCGCATCTCGATTAATTTGACCAAGCCGATTTCCAAAACATAGCGCGGCTGTGTTGCTTCGCGCAATTTGCTTTCGGTTTCGCTCAATGAATTGAAAAATCTAATCAAATCGGATTCGGAAAATGGCTGTGAATTAGTTTCAAGTTCATCGCGGCTCAAAACCGCCGTGTCGAGTAGATTTTCCACGTCGCCCGCCATTTTGAAAACGAGCAGATCACGGAAAAATGACAGTAAATCGCGGCAGAAATTTCGCAAATCCTGTCCGCTGACGATCAAGTTGTCAACAACTTTCAACGCCTCGGCAGGATTGTTTTCAGCAATCGCCCGTGCGGTGCGCGTCAGCATTTCCGCACCGGCAATGCCGAGAGCCAGCGAAACGTCCGCCGTGTCAATCTTTTCGCCGGAAAAACTGATGACCTGATCGAAATTACTCTGCGCGTCGCGCATCGAACCTTCGCCGGTGCGGGCGATTTCGCGCAGCCCTTTTTCGGAAATGTCAATTTTCTCGGCATCCGCAATAAGTTTCAGGCGGTCGAAAATTTTGGTTACCGGAATCGTCCGAAACTCGAATTCCTGACAGCGCGACAGAATCGTATCGGGCAGTTTGTGCAGTTCGGTCGTCGCCATTATAAAAGCGACATTCGGTGGCGGTTCTTCCAAAGTCTTGAGCAGCGCGTTAAACGACGAATTCGACAACATATGTACTTCGTCAATGATAAAAATCTTGTTGCGGTCACGCGCCGGGTTGATGTTGATGCTGTCAAGAATGATTTCGCGCACGTCGTCAACGCCGGTGTGCGAAGCCGCGTCAAATTCCAAAACATCAATGGAACGGCTTCCGGAAATTTCTTTGCACGAAACGCAGGCGTTCGGGTCGTCAGCCGCGCACGGTTCGGGATTCGATTTACCGGTTTTATGACAATTCAAAGACTTGGCGAGCAGCCGCGCGGTTGTCGTTTTCCCGACCCCGCGCGAACCGCTGAAAATATAAGCGTGATGGAGCCGGTCATGTTCGATGGCGTTTCGCAGCGTCCGCGTAATCGCTTCCTGCCCGGTGACTTCTTCAAATGTTTGCGGTCGCCATTTTCTGGCAATGACTTGATATGACATAACTGGCTTATTCTACTGACACTTATGGAGTCTTTATATATTGAGTTGTCGAATGTGTTTTATCACTCTATATTAATCTGTAACATCGTCTTAAAGTTACATTATTTGACACAGATATTTGAAGCCGATTAAGGAATTTAAAAACTGCTTTTGCTAAACAGGCTATTCGATTGTCGAAAAACAGATATGAATGGTTTGCAATTATCAACCAACCCTCTTTATTTAATTTTTCATTGCTATCGTTTTAATTAAAAAATTTCGCTGACGGCGTTCCACTCCAAACATCATTTCTCTTTATTCAAAACATTTCCCCGTTTGCTTGAGTTCTCACATCACCGGTTCTTTTTTCATTTGGTGGATTTCCTCAGTTAGTTCCTTAACGTCGGCACGAAGGTTGGAAATATCTGAACGCGCGTTGAACACAACGGCTGCGAGCCGGTCAAATTTTGCGCTGTTGTAAACAATGCCTTCGCTGATTGATTCAAACTGAATAATGTTATTTCTTTCCGATTTATCAATTTTGCTCGATAAGTTTTCAATCGCTTTGAGTAAGTCACTTTGTTCGGGAAATTGTTTGAGTGCTTCTTCTGTTTCATTCACATTATTTACCTTCGGTTTCTTCTTTTACTACCGACTAATTTGTAAATATATCACGTTTTTATATTGTTCTATAGCTGAACGCCGCCCTCTAAATTCATGACTCTCAAAATAAAATGCGGCAGGCAAAGTATACTTTGCCTGCCGCATTTTGGAACAAACCATTAAAATTTTTAACTGATGGTGACAGCTCCTTTGGTCGCTGTTTTCGCCGACTGCATCGAATTTGTTGCGGCAAAAACTTTTTCTGTGGTGTTGACCTTAACGGTCGCTTCTTGACGTTTCATTCCTTCGATTTTCCCGTAAGTCATTAACGCCTGTGCAACGATTTGATCCATATTGTAATATTTATATGTCGCCAAGCGTCCGACGAAATGCACGTCGGGGCGGGCATCGGCGAGGGTTTTGTATTTAGCGTAAATGTCGGCATTTTCCTTGCGCGGAATCGGGTAATACGGGTCGCCCGCTGCCTGCGGAAATTCGTAAACGATACTGGTTTTTTTGTGTTCCTGCCCGGTTAAATATTTGAATTCTGTGATGCGCGTAAACGCCTGTTCGTTCGGGAAATTGACGACCGGCGCAGTTTGAAACCGCTCATTGTCGTGCGTTTCGTGTTTGAATTCGAGCGAACGATAGGGAAGTTTGCCGTAGCGATAATCAAAAAATGCGTCAACCGGACCGGTGTAAATCATTTCTTTGAAAGAAAATTGATTAATGATTTCGCGGTAATCGCAGTTGAGCATAATTTTGATGTTCGGACTGTCAAGAATTTTTCCAAACATCTTGGTAAACCCGTGTTTCGGCATCGCCTGATACGAATCAGTAAAATAACGGTCATCGCGGTTGGTACGCGTCGGCACACGCGAAGTGACCGACGCGTCGAGTTCCGACGGGTCTAAACCCCACTGTTTGTTGGTGTAATTTTTAAAAAACTTTTCGTACAATTCGCGCCCGACTTTTGAAACGACGACATCTTCCGAAGTACGAATTACGTCGCATTTTTCGGCGTGCGTTGCAAAAAACTCTTCGACTTCAAAAGCCGTCAAATTCAAACCGTAAAGTTTATTGATCGTGTCGAGGTTAATCGGAATCGGCAGCAGCATTCCATCAACGGATGCCAAAACGCGATGCTGATATTCGCGCCATTCGGTAAAACGCGATAGATAATCAAAAACGTCCTTTGAGTTCGTGTGAAAAATATGAGGTCCGTATTTATGAATCAAAATGCCGTCATCATTGTAAAAATCGAACGCGTTGCCGGCGATATGCGGTCTTTTGTCGCAGATCAAAACCTTTTTCCCGGAACCATTAGCCAGTCTTTCGGCAAGGACGCTGCCGGCAAAGCCCGCCCCCACAATCAAATAATCAAACATATTTCCTTCCCCTTTTTCGTTGTAATTAAAAATTATATTGTAAAACATTTCACAAGCCCGGTCGGTATTGTAAAATACATAACACTCTCTTGGTTACGCAGTCATTATTTTTTCTTTGTTTTTGACTATATCTCCAATCAATTGAGACATTTGCAGCCAGGTTTTGTCCCACGAACTGCGGGATAAAAACTCATCAACCATTGATTGTCGTTCCGCTGAATTTCCGCTCAATTCTTTTTCACAAGCCGCGACAAATTCTTCGGCGGTCGAAGCGATCTGAACGAAATCAGCGTTTCCATACGGTTCGACGACATCCCGGATCGGCGTAGAAACGACGGGCAGACCGGCGGCGAGATACTCCGGCGTTTTGGTCGGACTGATGTATTTGGTTGATTCGTTGAGCGCGAACGGCATCAGTGCGACATCCCAACCCGCTAAATAATTCGGTAACTCCTGATAATTTTTGCCGCCGAGATAGTGGATATTTTCGCGTCGCGGTAAATCTTCATCGGCAATTTTGACGACCGGACCGATCATTACGAACTGCCACGTTGGGCGCAAATCAGCCATTTCACCGAGTAATTCGATATTCATTCGTTCGTCAATCACGCCGCAGTAACCGAAACGCGGATGCGAAATCGGTTTTTGATCGTCCGGTTCATCTTCAATAGTTCGCGCCCGTTCAAAATGAGCCGCGTCAATACTCGACGGAAATGCGTGAACGTTCGGATGCTGCGATTTTTTGGCTTCGTAAAGACTCCGCCCGCCGGTAAAAACTAAATCGGCTTTTTCAAAAAGTTTACTCTCGTTTTCGAGCAGTTCCGGCGGCGCAAACTTAAAGCCCGAAAGCTCATCCATACAATCGTAAATGACTGCCTGCGGATGAAGTTGTGCGGCGAGCGGAAGTGCCATCGGCGTATAAAACCACGCGACGAAATTGTTAATATTTTGCGATAGAAAAAGCCGGTTAATCAGTTTGCGCTGAATTTCTTCGATGTTTTCCGTTTCGCGGTCGGAATGTGAAATGTGCGGAACGACGACGTATAGATAATCTTCGCGCGGTGAAATGTTCAGATTTGACGGTTGGTCAACAAAGACCGGTTCCTCAATAAAAAAAACGCGCCGTTCTTTGGCAAATCGGCTCAGTAAATGCTGCGGTCGCTGGTAAACAAAATCCCAACGCAGATGTGAGAAACAAACTAAATCAAAATTTAAAGCACTATTTTCGTCTTTCATTTTCAACCCCTTGCAAAATATTTATGCAGCAGTAAAAATTTAATCTTTAATCCGATTTCAAAGCGTTGTTCGTTTCATAGATTAAACACTATTGCGTTAAAGAACTATATAAAATGACAAACTTAAACGTCAAGTCTGAAAACAAATGTAAACTTTCACAATTTCGATTTGCCTCATCGGGAGTGCAAAATTTATGCCACAAAGATGAAATTTACTGATTTACCTAAATATTGTAAATAAATCGTTTATAATATACGTGCTGATATAAAGAACCACTTCCAAACAAATTTCAATGTATCAAATTCGACGTTTGATGTATGTCAATGGTTCGGAAAATAATTAATTTATAGATTGGAAGCTATATTACCATGTTGACTTGAGGATTTATGGAAAACCTAGAAGAAGAAACTCGCCCCAATCTAGAAACCGTTTTCAATGCGGCAGTTGATTTTCGGCAGGAGAGGAACACGTTTCCGCATAATTTTTGGAATTAAGTCACGAAAATCGTGCTGATGTGAGAATTATGCGAAAGGAAACTACGTTGTAGTCGGCTGATGTAATGAAATTAGAAAAAAAGTTCTTGTAGTGTTTTTTCAAGATTATGAAAAGCCGCTTCAATTCAACATCGAAGCGGCTTTTCTCATTATTTAACGGCTTGATTCGTCTGCCGCGCCGCAGCGTTTTTGACGTATTTGTCGAACCAGTTTATTTGTTCATATAAAACCTGTTCGATTGATTCGCGTGCCGCGTAGCCGTGTGCTTCGAGCGGCAGCATCACGAGCCGCGCCGTGCCGCCGTTGCCCTGCATTGCCGCGAAAAGACGTTCCGACTGAATCGGGAATGTTCCTTGATTATTGTCCGCTTCACCGTGAATCATCAGCAGCGGTGCTTTGATTTTGTCGGCGTAAAAGAACGGCGAAACTTTCTGGTACAGTTCTTTCGCTTCCCAAAAATTGCGGCGTTCCGATTGGAAACCGAACGGTGTTAATGTTCGATTATACGCGCCCGAACGGGCGATTCCGGCGCGGAACATATCGGAATGCGCGAGCAGATTTGCCGTCATAAACGCGCCGTAAGAATGTCCGCCGACTCCGACGCGATCCTTGTCCGTGACACCCATTTCTACTGCTTTATCAATTGCCGCCTGCGCCGAATCAACGAGCTGTTTGATAAATGTATCGTTAACCGTCAGCGGATCGCCGACAATCGGCATCGTCGTATCGTCCAAAACTGCATAACCTTGCAGCAGAAAGAAGAGATGCGAATAACTGCCGATTTGGGTGAAACGATTGGTTGAACCCGACACCTGTCCGGCAGTCGAAGCATCGGTAAATTCGAGCGGATAAGCCCAAACGACTGTCGGCAGCCGTGTTCCTTCTTTGTAATTCGGCGGCAGATAAAGTGTGAACGACAAATCAACACCGTCGGCTCGTTTGTATTTGACGAGCTTTTTGGTAATGCCGCGCAGTTGCGGTGTCGGGTCGGTGAAATTGGTTATTGGTCGCGGCGCAATTCTTAAAACAGTATCGTTAAGAACCAAATTACCGGGAGTAGCTATCGTTTCCCGGCGGCTGATAAACTGCGTTCCGTCATCTTTGGTGAACGTGACAAAACTTTCATATTCATCGTTACCTGAACGGAAAACATCCTGACTCTTTAAAGTTTGAAGATTCATTTTCCGCAAAAACGGTCGGTCGCCTTCGGATGATGAACCTGCGCCCGTTAAATAAATATCATCTCCGTTTTGCTGAATCACCCGTTCGCCGTTCGGTAGAGTTTTTGTCACCGGTTGTCCAATGTCGTTGTAACGGTCGCGGACATTCAGATCGGCAATCATTTTCGGTGATGTATTTGAACGATAATCCATCATAAAAATTCGGCGATGGAGCGTGTCGCGGTTGTAATCGTAATAAAGCATCATTCCGTCTTTTTCGCCGAATTGTCTGCCCTGAAAACGCTGTTCGGTTTTGACGACTTCTTTCGGTTCGGCGTTAAACGGCGCAGCGAGCATCATCAATTTATCGCGCGGCGTAACTTTGTTTTTCGGGTCGCCGCCGTCGAGTGCTTCCGCCCACATCAGCGACGCGCTTTCCGTCGGAATCCAGTCAACACTGCGCCGCCCGACCGGAACTCCTTGCACGGGAAGTTGGTTTTGCAGCGGAACGCTGGCGACTTGATAAATTATTTTGCCGCTCATATCCATCACTTCAATGTCCTGCGGAAAACGTGAAGCCGGGAAAAGATACGAAAACGGGCGATGTATTTTCTCGACCAAAAGATATTTGCCGTCGGGGGAAACCGTGTTGGTGTCAAAGATCGCGGGTTGTCCGATTTCCTTAATTTTGCCGTCAACGCCGACGCTCGCCAGTTGCGATGTCGCGTAATATTCAAACAGTTTTTCGTCGTTCGGCGATTTCAGCAAATCTTCAAACGTCTGCACGGAACTGGCTTTGCCGGTTGTTTCCTGCACGTTCGGTTCGTTCGGAATCAGATTTTGATAAGCGGGCGCGGCGGTTCCTCTTCTTGACGGCACGAGATTGACGAGCAGAGTTTTTTGATCGGGCATCCAGTCGTAACCGCCGAAAACCGTGTTGACCGAGACATTTTTGATTTTCGACGCTTTCGCCGTCGCCGTTTCGATAATCCACAATTCAATGCCGGTCAGCGTTTGATTTCCCGCTGCGATATATTTTCCGTCTGCGCTCCAATTCGGCGAAATAATCTGCGCGTTCGGCGGCAGATTAACCGGCGTTTCTTTGCCGTCCGCGATATTTTTTAAAGTCAGTTTGACGAAATAAGGCTGGCGATGCTGCCCGTTCGTGTTCGGATTGATGCGTTCACCGGCGATCCGCAGCATCGGCTGGGCGAGTTCGGAAATCGGCGGATAACGCAGCGGTTCGGCGAGCAAAATTTTGTCTTTCGCCGGACTAATCGAAGTCGTCGGTGTCACCGGCGCATTCAAAATATCTTCAATTGCTTTCGGCGGTTTTTGATATTGAGCAAAAACACTGCCTGCCAACAACAAAATAAAAATCAACAAACCTAATTTTTTCATAATTTTCTCCAAGTTTCTTTCGTGTTAGCACATTTATTCAAAATTAACACGAAATTTATTTCACCGATTTAAGATTATCTAAAATATTGCCCGCAATCATCGGAATAATATCGCGTTCGTTCGCCGCATTTTCGGTAAAAACGACCAGCACGAATTTCAATCCGTCGGGCGTTTCGATATAGGCGGCATCGTGGCGGGTTTTGCTCGTCCAACCGGCTTTTGACCAGAGTTTGGCATCCGCCATTTTTCTGTTGATTAAAGCAATGCCGGTAAAACCGTGTGCCTGATCGTCCTGATCGGAAGTTGTCCCGGTGAAATCGCGTTTCAGCAGGTTCATCATAAGTGCCGTTCGTTCCGGCGTATTGGTTTTGCCGGTGACGATCTCCGCCAGCAGCCGCGCCGTCGCATCGGTCGTCAGCATATTGCGGTTGTCGCCTTTGTAACCGCGAAACTGCTGTTCGATGCCGTAAGCGTCTTCGCAGAAAGTTTTTTGATTGACGTTGATATTTTGATAGCCGAGCGCGGCGAAATAACGATTGACGGCGTTGCGTTTATACGCCCATTTCGCAAATTCCTTCGGCGGAAGTTCACTGCCGCTCGACGTTCCGGTAATAACATCTAAAATATACTGCGTCGCTTCGTTGGAAGAAACGGCGATCATATCGCGCAGACCGCGTTCGAGTTCGGGCGTATTTTTTATCTTGCCCGTTTCCAGTAAATTTTCGAGCGCGACCATATAAAACATTTTGACGACGCTCGCCGGATAAATTTTTTCGTTCCCGCGAACGCTCGCCATTTTCAGGTTTTTTACATCGCGCAGATCAATCAGAGTGGCGGCAATCTGTTCGGGTTTTAAATTTTGGGCGGAGAACGAAGTCACTGTTTCGTTAACCGCACTTTGCAGAAGCTGCTGCAATTCCGGCGATACTTTAACCGTATTATTTCTGCCGACGGCATCTGCATTCGATTTTTCCTTCGGCTTTGATTGGGCATTTATATTTACAAAAAATGACCCAACAATCGCTGAAAACAATAGAACGACTAATAAATTTTTCATTTTAACTCCTGGGAACGGCTTTACGGAAAGATGTTTACAGAGTATAAACGAAAAGCGGTCTGCAAAAAAAGCACAAAATAAAAATAATTTATGACTGATGAAAAACTCGTTCGCGGCATCAGCCGTTGGGATTTGACGGCGATTACGATCAACACGATCATCGGCGCGGGAATTTTCGGTTTGCCGTCGAAAGTAACGGCGTTGATCGGCAACTATACGCTCGCAGCCTTTGTCGTCTGCGCCGTCATCGTCGGTTTTATCGTACTGTGTTTTGCCGAAGTCGGCAGCCGCTTCAAAACCACCGGCGGAATGTATCTCTACGCCCGCGAAGCCTTCGGTGCCGTCGCCGGGTTTGAAGTCGGCTGGCTGTACTGGGTCGTCCGCGTGACGACATTCGCCGCCAACTGTAATTTGTTGATCGCCTATCTCGGTTTTTTCTACCCGGAGGTAATCAACGGGAGTTTTCGCATTTTTCTAATCACACTAATCGTTTTAATCATTACGGCGGTCAATTTTATCGGTGTCAGAGAATCGGCGTTAATGACCAATATTTTCACCGTCGGAAAAATCGTACCGCTGCTGATTTTTGCCGTCGTCGGAATGTTTTACATTCAGCCCGCAAATTTCGCCTTTGCTGCCGCGCCCGGTTACGGAAAATTTTCCGAAGCCGTGCTGCTGTTAATTTACGCTTATGTCGGTTTTGAAGCGGCGGTTATTCCGGCGGGCGAAACGAAAGACCCGCAAAAAAACGTGCCGTTTGCGCTTTTAACGGCACTGTTGATCTGCGTCGTTTTGTACATATTAATTCAAATCGTGTCAATCGGAACACTGCCCGAACTGGCGAATTCCGAGCGTCCGCTTGCCGATGCCGCGAGCAAATTTCTCGGCGTTTTCGGCGCGTCTTTTATCACCGTCGGCGCACTTATTTCTATTTTCGGCAATCTCAACGGCGGATTTTTAACCGCTTCGCGTATTCCGTTTGCGATGGCGGAACACGACGAACTCCCGCGAATACTGGCGAAAACGCACGCAAAATTCAAAACGCCGTACGTTTCGCTCATTTTGACGGCGACGGTCATTTTTGTTTTTACAATTTCAACTTCATTCGTCGCGGCAGTGACGATCAGCGTTATCACGCGGCTGATTGTTTATGCGACGACCTGCGCGGCACTGCCTGTTTTTCGTCGCCGCGAAAATGCGCCCAAAGCCGAATTTGTCATCCCGTTCGGCGGAATTGCTGCTGTTTTGTCGCTGATTTTGATTGTCTGGCTGCTGATACAGGTTGATTTTAAGAAAGAAGGTTTGGCAATTTTGGTGGTTGCGGCAATCGGCTTGGTGATCTTTTTCGTTAATCGTTTGATGAGTAAAAGTAAAATCCCCATTTGATCTCAGCTCAATTTCTCGTAAATCATTCTTAACCCGTCGAGCATTAATCTTTCATCTACGATTTCGATCAGCGCGGAACCTTCCGTTATGAGGGGCGCGAGACCGCCGGTGGCGACAATTTTTGGCTTTTCAGTGAATTCGTTGAGCATTTTCTGCAAAATGCCGTCAACCAGTCCGATGTAGCCGTGGTAAATGCCCGACTGAATTGAAGTAAGTGTCGTGGTTCCGAAAATGCTTTTCGGTTTTGCAATTGCAGCTTTGGGAAGTTTTGAGGTTTTTTGAAAAAGGACATCGGCTAAAATAATCATTCCGGGAGTGATAATACCGCCGCGAAATTCGCCCTCTGAACTTACTGCGTCAATCGTCGTTGCTGTTCCGAAATCGCACACGATAATCGGTTTTCCGTATTTTTCGACCGCCGCAAATGCCGCAATCAAACGATCAACACCGAGATTTTCCGGCGGGAAATATTTAATTTTCAAGCCCGAATTAAAAGTGTTGTCAACAAATAAAACATCCGCCTTCAACACTTTTTCGGCGAGTTCGCGGTATGTGTTTTCAAGTTCCGTGACGACGCAGGAAATTACGAGAGAGGAAACTGCTCCGCTGATGTTCGGGTTGATTTTTTGATAAATTTCGGCGGCGGAGACACTGCAAACGGTTGGTATAGAGAAGTAATTGCTGAAACTTTCGCCGTCGAACACGCCGAATTTCGTGGTGGAGTTGCCGATGTCAACTGTGAGAATTTGTCCTTTATCCTTTGTTTTCATTCTTCATTTAAATGTTTAAAATAAATTACCGGGAACAAAAGATAAAGGACTAAGTACTAGCCTTGAAGCGGCAATCCGTCGTAAACAACCTGCCAGCCGTTTTGTTTACTCGTTCGCAAACTTTTGGTGAACCATTCCATTGCTTTTGCAGGATCGTCATATATTTGGACTGACGGGTTCACTTCACGCGGATCAACGCGGCAAATTGCGCCGCCTTCGTTCGCTGTTTTGACGCACAACAACGCGACCATATTGTTTTTTGACAAAACAGCGGTTCGCATATTTATTTCGCTCAACTCCAGTTCGTCAAAATTATCAAAATCATTCAAATCACCGTTGAAATCTTCAAACTCTATATCTTCAGGTTCAAAATCAAATTCGTTATCCATAATGTTTTATAAATTCCTTCTTCTACAAATTACACTTTTGTATTAAAAAGTTCAATTTGGACAACGCCTCCGAAAATTACAACAAATTGACCGAAGCCGCTGGCGCAGACGGTTTCGGAAAAAAAAATTCTTGTAATTTAATGAGTGACAAAGCATAATAACTGAAATTTGGATGGTCTTGAATTAAAAAACTAATTGAAGATTTTATTTTAAGAGAGGGAATAATTCGAATGGCAGATTTGGAAAACGGCATTTTTATTAACGGCAGCAACAGTGAAACGGTTCCGTGTTTGACCTGTTTTCAGGAAAACGACAGACACGCCGTATTTTGCAGAAGCTGTAATGCTTCATTGGGTTTGACCGCCAACGCCGATCCGTTGAAAACACTGCATAATGAAGGTTTGGTGTACAGCAAAGCGGCGGTCGGCAAACCGAAACCCGTCGTTTTGATCGGAGTTTGGGTGCTTTTTCTGCCCGCACTTCTTTTATCGGCACAAGCCGTCTTTTCGCTCGTTTCCGAAATCGGCGGCGGGACAAGTTCATTCATACTTTTCTGGATGTCGCTTTTGATCGGCGGTTTTAGTTTAGTGATGCTTTACAGAGTCACCAACAATTATTTTAATTTACCCGACCGAAGAAATAACTAAATTTCTTAATTGGCGACATCGGATTTTCGCAGTCTTTCAACATCGCCGGCTTGTATAATTTTTATTTCGCCGGTCGGCTGTTTTATTCGCAGTGCGCCGTTTTCTTCGATGCCGCAAGTGATACCGTAAATCGTTTCGCCGGTTAAAATCGCTTTGACTTCTTTGCCGACTGCGTAAGAAGAACGCCGCGTCCATTCCCGGCGAATATTTTCCGCGCCGTCTGCGCCGCTGAAAATTTTATAAAATCGGGCGAGTTCCGCCGTCAAAATTTCGAGCAAAATGTTAATGTTCGGCGATTCGTTCGTCTCAGCTTCGATTGATGCGGCGATGTTGCTTAATTCCGCCGGGAAGTTTGACGATTTCAAATTGATTCCGATGCCGACGATGACCGCCAAACCTTTGATCGTTTCGACGGCTTCGGCTAAAATTCCGCAGATTTTTTTGTCGTTGACGTGAACGTCGTTCGCCCATTTTATATCGGGTTCGAGAGCATACAATTTTCGCAAAACTTCGGCAACAGCGACCGCGCTCATCAAAGTTAAAAGCGGCAGAAAGCGCATTTCGACGTTCGGGCGCAGCACAATGCTGAAATACAGACCGGCATCTTTCTCAGAAATCCACGTTCTGCCGTGTCTGCCGCGCCCCTTTGTTTGCTGCTTGGCGACGATGCAAACACCTTCACCCGCGCCGTGTTTCGCCTGTTTGACGGCTTCCGTGTTGGTTGAATCCAGTGCATCGAACCTGAGTATCGTAAAGTTCATCAAACGGGTTTCCAAAGTGAATTAGTGTAAAACCGGCTTTCATCGTAAAAGTTTTTGACAATTTCAAAACCGCTTTCGCGGGCGATGTTTTCGATCATTTCGAGATTGTACTTTTGTGAAACCTCCATAAAAATCGGCTCCCACTGGTCGAATTTGAATTCTTTTTCAACTGCTTCGATACGGATGGTTTGCTCCTTTTGGCTGATTAAAAACGAACGGGCGGCGCGTTCCGTCGGGTGATAACTAGCGTAATGTTTGAATTCTTCGACGTTGAAATTGCCGCCGAGTTCGCGGTTGATGCGCTTGAGCAGGTTGAGATTAAATTTCGCCGTGATGCCGAGCGAATCGGCATACGCCCGCAAAATCGTTTTCGGATTTTTGTGCAGATCGAAACCAATAAACAAAAAATCTTCCACATCACAAAGTCCGCGCAGTTGTTTGAAAAAATCCAGAGCCTGTATTTCGCTGAAATTTCCGATGTTTGAACCTAGGAAAAGTATAATCTTCTTTTTGTCGAATTTTTCCTTGAAAGTTTCGAGCGTTTTAAAGTAATCTCCCTGTTCGGTCTGCATATTTAACGCGGGAAATTGTGTTTTGAATTTATTGGTCAGAAAGTTCAGGGCTTCCGCCGAAATATCAATCGGAACGTAGCGAAACTCCGCGTTTTGTTTGAGAAAATAATCAACCAGCAGTGATGTTTTTGAACCGTCGCCCGCGCCGAGTTCGATTAGATCAAATGGGGCGGCATCAGCTTTAAACGCTTCAAAAATCTCGGCGGTTTGGCGGCTGAAAATTTCATATTCACTACGTGTCAGGTAATATTCCGGCACTTTCATTATTTCCTGAAAAAGCCGCGAACCCTCGTCGTCATAAAAATACTTTGACGATAAATACTTCGGATTTGCCGACAATCCGGTTAAAACATCTTCGGCAAACGTCTCTTTTTTCGTTTCACTGGCACTCTGCATTTATAAATCCCCCTTGTTTGCTCTTTATTTGGAGCGCGGAAGTCTCGTCCGCCAACGAGCGATAGTGATGTTGTAACTGTCATCAGTTTAGTTCAAATAGATGAACGCATTCAACGACTCGCTTCGCTGGCGTTGAAGCGGACGAGCCGTCCGCGCTCCGTTTATGTTAGTATCCGACCGCTTCGCCGTCGCTTCTCGAATCAATCGCCCCGAACTTTACGCCGTTTTCGTCAATTGAAATGCCGGTGGCAGAAGCGATATTGGTTGGTCTGGCGGCAAAAATGTGTCCGAGTTTTTCGAGTGCCGTCCGCGTGTCGGGCGACACCCCGTATTGTTCGGTAATGATTTCGTCGGGAAACCATTGGTGATGAATACGCGGCGCGTCAATCGCTTCCTGAATATTCATATCGTGGTCAATCATATTGATGACAATCTGCAAAACCGTCGTGATGATGCGCGGTCCGCCGCGTGCGCCAGTCGCAAACCAGAGCGAACCGTCCTTTCGCAACACAATCGCCGGGGTCATCGAAGACAGCGGGCGTTTTTTCGGTTGGACGGAATTTCTTTCGCCCTGAATCAGCCCGAACATATTCGGCTTTCCGGGCTGCGCGGCGAAATCGTCCATTTCATCGTTCAATAAAACTCCCGTGCCTTTGGCGGTGACGGCGGAACCGTATAAATCGTTGATCGTATATGTGTTGGTGACGACGTTGCCGTTTGCGTCGGCGACCGTAAAATGCGTCGTGTCCATTGATTCCTTGCCGACGATTTCGCCGTGTCCGATGTCGGAACTTTTCGACGCTTTTGCCGGATCAATCGTCGCGGCTCTTTTTTCAGCGTAACTTTTTGAAATCAAAGTTTCAACCGGCACACTGACAAAATCCGGGTCGCCCATAAATTCGGCGCGGTCGGCGAAGGCGCGGCGGAGAACTTCGGTCAGAACGTGATATTTTTCCGATGAATTGTAGCCCATCGCCCGCAAATCGTATTTTTCGAGCATATTCAAACTTTGCAGCAGCACGATGCCGCCGGACGACGGCGGCGGCATCGAAATAACTTCGTAGCCGCGATAAGTTCCGCGCAGCGGCGTTCGCTCGTGCGGCTGATAGTTTTTCAAATCTTCGAGCGTCATCAAACCGTTGTGCGTCTTCATATCGGCGGCGATCAGACGGGCAGTTTCACCTTCGTAAAAACCCTTCGCACCGTCTTTTTGAATCCGCGCCAGTGTCTGCGCCAAATCAGGCTGTTTGAAAACGTCGCCTTCTTCGTAAAACTTTCCGCCGTTTAAGAAAATCCGTTTGCTTTCATCGTATTTTTCGAGATTGCGGCGGTAAGCCTTGAACAGTTCCGTCAGACGATAGCTCAAAACGTAACCGTCCTGCGCCAATTTTCGCGCCGGTTCGACGATTTCCGACCATTTAATTTTGCCCGAACCGTATTTTTTGAATGCCATTTCCAAACCGGCGGGCGTTCCCGGGACTCCGGCGGCGCGATAACCAATGGTTGACGACCCTTCGCCCCGGATGAGATTTCCGCTGCTGTCCAGATAAACATTGCGGCTCGCCGCCTGCGGTGCCATTTCGCGGTAATCAATCGCGGCGGTTTTGCCGTTTTTGAAACGCATCAGCATAAAACCGCCGCCGCCCAAATTTCCGGCTTCCGGGTAAACGACCGCCAGCGCGAGTGCCGTCGCCACCGCCGCATCAACTGCATTGCCGCCTTTTTTCATCACTTCAACTCCGACTTTTGAAGCTAATTCGTGCTGCGACGCGACAATCGCGTGTTTTGCCCGGACGGGATCGCGCCACGCGGCAAATATTTTTGTTTCGTTGGGAATAAACGAAACGAACAAAGCAATTATAAGGAGAACTGCGGCGAAATTTTTTATTATTTTCATATTAAACTTTTTTGCGGTAGAATGAATCTAACAAATAATATAATAAGAAATTCCGGCTTTCACAACTTTTAAACATTTTTTTACACGAAAACCTTGCTAAAGTTAACGAAATGCCTTATTTTGTAAAGGACTCTGCTCAACCAGATGTCATTTTACTACTTGCCAACCCTGCGATTTTCAATAATTATATTTAAATCTCTGATTAGAAAGTAAAGTGAGGAAGTTATGAAAAAAAGTTTGACAACATTTATTATTTTAAGTTTCTGTTTGCTTAATACGATTCCGGTTTTGGCGCAGCGCACAAATAAAATCGCCAATTCAACGTTGGAGTCTAAAAAATCTATTAAATACAACGCAACGGATGCTTATTCCGACGGCAACGGCGTTTGGCTCGAATGGGAAACCGCATCGGAAGCAGGAAATCTCGGTTTCTATGTTTACCGGGTTGACGGCGACAAAAAAGAACTCGTCAGTCCGAGTTTAGTTCCGGGTCAGGCAATGCGCGGCAGAGAAACGCAGATTGTTGGCGACAAATATACATTTTTTGATCCGCAGGGAACTAACACTTCTACTTACTACATTGAAAGTTTGAGTGTGAAGGGTGAAAAACGAAATTCCGATTTTATTTTTCCTAAATATGTAGCGGATTTAACACCGATTGCTGGAAGTTCTTCCGAAACACTTCAAAACAGAGAATCAAAAAAGGCTGACGCTTTTATCATCAACGAAAAAACGAATGTGCCTCCTGCTTCTCCTGCCGACAACAAGTTGGAAAGTAATGCCGACTTGAACAGATTTGATTATCAGGATAATACACAAAGCACAATTGCAGCACAGCCCGGAGTCAAAATCGGTGTCAAAAAAGAAGGTTTTTACCGCGTCGCTCGCACGGAACTTGCGGCGGCGGGTTTTAATGTGGATGCGCCCGCCAACACCTGGCAGCTTTACAAAGACGGTTCTGAACAGGCAATTAATGTTGATGACAAGGGCGAATTCATCGAATTTTACGGAACCGGACTTGACAATCGCGACACCGACACGCAGGTTTATTTTTTAATCGCCGGAAATCGCGCCGGCAAACGCATCAGAGGAATTTTCCGCCGACCTTTTGCCGGCAATGTCATCGCCAACAACTACGATCAAACAACGATTTACAAAGAAAGAACGACTTATGCGGATGTTCTTAACGGCGAAGAATTGGAAAACTTTTTCGGCAGAACGGTCGGTCCGACCCCCGTTTCGATCAATTTCAGTTTAGCGTCGGTTGATTTTTCCGAAACTTCCGCTTCTTTTGACTTGAAAGTTCAAGGAATAACGAGTGTTCCCCACCAGACCAAAGTGACGATTAACGATCAGGATGTCGGTAATATCAACGGAAACTACATCAGTTCGATGTCTGGGCATTTCAATATTCCGACTTCAGCACTGCGTGAAGGAACCAACACCCTTAAATTATCAACGCTGGCGGGTGCTTCCGATTATTCACTTTTTGACACGATCAGCGTCAATTATGCGAAACGATTTCAGTCCAGCCAAAATAAACTTTCATTTTATCTGCCGAACTATAAAGCCACCTACGTTGACGGGTTCACTTCGCCGAATATCCGCGTTTTCGACATTTCCGGCGGCAGCGACGTGAATATTATTTCCAATTTGAAAGTGCAGCCCAACGGTTCAAACGGCTATAAAGTTTATTTACCGTCAAATCGCGGCAGTGTTTTATACGCCGTTGAAAATTCAGCCATTCTGACGGTTGATTCGATCATCAAAAATAATCCTTCAACACTGTCAACTTCAGCACATAACGCCAATTTAATCATTATCTCGTATAAAGACTGGATGGACAAAGCCAACGATTGGGCAGCGTATCGCCGCGCCCAGGGAATGACCGTCGAAGTCGTTAATGTCGAAGACGTTTACGATGAATTCAGCTTCGGTAATTTCAGTACCGGTGCCATCGGCGGTTTCTTGAAATATGCTTATGACAATTGGCAGACGAGACCCGGTTACGTCTTATTAGTCGGTGATGCGACTTATAATCCGCGAAATTACACGGACGGCATTCCGAATTCCGGCTCTTTCAATTACGTTCCGACCAAAATCATTGAAACTCTGTATATTGAAACCGGCAGTGATGAAGCGATGGCTGATTTTAACAACGACGGTTTAGCGGAAATTCCGATTGGTCGAGTTCCTGTTCACAGCGGACAGGATGTCACCGACGTTCTTAACAAAGTTTCAGGTTTTGAAGCGACGGTTGCCACTCAAAACTTGAGTCGCGGTGTCCTCTTCGCCAGTGATTTGCCGAACGGCTATGATTTTGAAGGGGTCAGTAATCGTTTGCGAACCCATCTTGCGGCTTCCGTGCCGACAGTTATGGTTAATAAAGCGACGGCAAATGCTCAAGCTACTCTGAAAGCAGAACTGAATAACGGTAAATTTTTAGTCAATTATTCAGGTCACGGCAATGCTAATGCGTGGTCTGCTTCACCGCCCTTATTTACTTCCGGTGACGTTCCGGCGATGAATAACACAGATAAATTAACGATTTTCACGATGCTGACCTGCCTCAACGGCTATTTTGTTCAGCCGTCGGATTCACTGTCGGAAGTGTTGCTGAAAAAACAAAGCGGCGGCGCGGTCGCAGTCTGGGCTTCAACGGGACTGACGACACCGGATATTCAGGAAATAATGGCGACGCGCTTTTTCGATGACATCAATTCGGGCAATTATGCTCGAATCGGTGATGTCATCAAAGAAGCAAAAACGGCGATTCCTGCCGGACGCGACGTTCGTCTGTCGTGGGCGTTAATCGGTGATCCGACCTTGAAAATCAAATAGGAGTAACTTTGCAGACGGAATTCTGCATTTGAATTTCTACCAGAACGCGAATTGCTTTGTAAAAATAAGCAGTTCGCGTTTTTCTGCTTTAAATTTTACCTTTGAAACATATTTCAAACTCATTTCGTAAAATCCACATAAACTTATCTCAATCAGAGTCGGAAAAAGGAAGGAGTTCCGCAAATCGTTCCGGCTTTACATATTAAAGATTTTTTTTTGGTGATAAATATGCTTAAAAATACATTGGCTAATTTTAGAAATTGTCTGCTTCCGGGGTTGATAATTTTACTCGGCATTTTCGGCACGGCGAACGCGCAGCGCAGACCGCCGAACAGCGAAGATAAAAAACTTCCGCCAGTCCACTATGTTCGCAGTCACGATTTTGATATGCAGCACATTGCGCTCGATCTCAAGTTTGACTGGGACAAAGAACAGGCTTACGGCACGGCGGCGATTACGCTGGCACCATTCGTCGAAAATTTCAAAATCGTCACACTCGATGCGGGCTTGATGATAATCAATTCGGTAAAAATGGGCGGGAAGGAATTAACTTTTAAGTATGACGAAGCGAACACCGCGCTTGACGTTAACCTCGACCGCGTTTATAAAATCGGCGAACCCGTAACTTTTGTCGTCAATTATCGGACGAAGGGTGAAACCGTGCCAAATACGCTCGGTTTCGGCGGCGGCGGCGGGTTGAAATTTATTAAACCGGCGGCGGACGAACCGAACGGACGCAGACAAATCTGGTCGCAGGGCGAAACGGATTACAATCGTTTCTGGTTCCCGTCCTACGATTCGCCGAACGATTTTGCGACGACCGAATTGACCGCGACAATCGAAAAACCGATGTTCGTCGTCTCGAACGGCGCACTGGTCGGACGAAAAGACAACGGCGACGGAACGGAAACATTTCACTGGAAAATGGACGTGCCGCACGCTAATTATTTAACTTCGGTCGTTGTCGGTGAATATGCGGAAGTGAAAGGCGAATACGCCGGAATCCCGGTTTCTTCGTACGTTTTCCCGAACGAATTAAACGAAGGTCAAACGTCGCTGAGAAATCTGCCCGCGATGGTTAAATTTTTCTCGGAAAAACTTGGCGTAAAATACGCTTATCCGAAATACGCACAAACGATAGCGACTGGGTTCAGCGGCGGAATGGAAAATATTTCGGCGACGACGATGACCCCGACGGTCGTGCGCGACGCACGCGAAATGCTCGACGGCGACAGTGATTCGCTGCAATCGCACGAACTCGCCCACCAGTGGTTCGGCGACTACGTAACGTGCCGCGAATGGGGACAAATCTGGCTCAACGAATCGTTTGCAACTTATTTTCAGGCTCTCTGGGACGAAGAATCAAAAGGCAAAGATTTCTTTCTATACAGCGATGTGCGCGGCAATCAGCAACAATATCTCGCCGCCTGGAATCAAGGTTTGCGGCGACCGATTGTGACGAAAAACTATGTCAACAAAGACGCAGTTTTTGACGCTTACGCTTATCCGAGAGGCGGGGCGGTTCTCAATATGCTGCGAAAACATCTCGGCGACGAACTGTTTTTCAAATCGCTCAATCATTATCTGCTCTCAAACGCGCATCAGCCGGTGCAGACCGAACAACTTCGCATCGCCATCGAACAGACGACCGGGCAGACGATGGACTGGTTTTTTGACGAATGGCTTTATAAAATGGGACACCCCGTTTTTGAAGTAACACAGAATTACGACGCGGCTTCCAAAAAATTAACCCTCAATGTCAAACAAACGCAAAAAATTGACCCGGAAAACGAATATCCGCAAGTCGAATTTTTCCGCACTTACGTTGACATCGAAATTGACGACCAAATCAAGCGCGTCTGGATCGAACCGAAAGCAGAAAATGTTTTCACTTTCGATGCGGTAAATAAACCGAAACTCGTCAATTTCGATTACGAAGGCACGTTGATTAAAGAATTAAAATTTGAAAAACCGACCGACGAATTAATTTATCAACTGCAAAATGATAAGGACGTTCTGGGACGTTTATGGGCGATGAACGAACTTGCCGGACGCGAAAAAACGGATGAAACGGAAAAAGCGAAAATTCTCGCGGCGTTGAATCAAACGATTACAAACGATCAATTTTGGGCGATTCGCCGCGATACGATTCGCGCACTGGCGAACGTCACAGTCAGCCGCCGACGGGAAACCGTCGCTCCGTCCGATCTCGACCCGGCGACGCTCAACGCTTTAGCGGCGGCGGCAAAAGACAAAAATGCACTCGTTCGGGCGTCGGCAATTGAAGTTTTAGGAGCGACGAAAAACGCCAAATACGCTGATCTTTACGCAGCGGCGTTGAGCGATCAAAGCTACGGCGTGCTTGACGCGGCGACGGTCGCACTGGCAAACACGAAAGACAGCCGCGCCTTCGACGCTTTGAGCAAATTAGTAAATTCCGATTCGTGGAAAGACCGTGTGCGCCTCGCCGGATTAAACGGTTTGTCCGCACTCGGCGACAAACGCGCTCTCGACGCGGGCTTTAAATACACCGGCAAGATGTTTTCCGAACCTGTTCGTTCGTCCGCACTCGGCGTTTTAGCCTCAAGCGGCAAGGGCGATGCGCGGGTTTATCCGCTCCTGTTGGAGAATTTCAAAACGGCGTTAAAAAACCGAGAATTTCAATCAATCTTCAATGATTTGCAGAGTTTTGTGAAATTAGCCGACCCGCGAGCGCAGGAAGCGTTCGATTTGGCAAGAGAAAACTTTAAAGGACAGGCAAATTTCCAGGGTTTTATCAATCAAATTGAAGAACAATTTAAGAAAGCGATTGAGCAGAAATAAATTGAGTTTTCGTTTTGAGCGGAGGCTTCAATCTGCTTTTTGCTCCGCTCTTCGACTGCGAAAATACTCTCGAAAGACGAATTCCAAACGAATATAACTATGAAAGCGTAAATTGCCGAATGATAATTTACGCTTTCTTTTTATTTGGCGGGATTTTGCTGTAAAATCACCGTGAGGTTAAAAAAATGGTAAACGACATTCAGACAATCAATGCTACCAAAACGTATTTCCCGACGCAGCCTTTTCATCTCGATTTTCACTCGGCGCGGCTGACTGATAAACAGTTTGAAGAACTGTGCCGCAACAGCCCCGACTTAAAATTTGAAATGTCCGCCAAAGGAGAATTAATTATTGTGCCGCTAACAAGTCCCGAATCGGGTTGGAGAAATTCCGATCTAAATTTTGAAGTTGTTAGATGGTCGAAAAAAGATAAAACCGGCATCGTTTTCGATTCTTCGACGATGTTCACCCTGCCGAACGGCGCAAAACGCTCACCTGATGTTTCATGGATGACAAAAGCGAAATGGAATAAGCTGAGTACTTCGGAACGCCGTAAATTTTCCTGCGTCGTGCCTGATTTTGTAATCGAGCTGCGTTCACCGTCGGACAGTTTGGCGGACACGAAGACGAAAATGGAAGAATATATTTCCAACGGCGTTTTGCTTGGCTGGCTAATTGATCCGCTTGAGCAGAAAGTTCACATCTATCGCGCGGACGGCGAAATAGAAACCTTAAACAATCCAGAGAAAGTTTCAGGTGAAAATGTTTTGAACGGATTTGAACTGAATGTTCGAGAGATTTGGTAAGTCTGTTAAGTTGACGGGATTTTGTTTAATCGTTAAACTCATAGTTTCAAACGTGGTGAGTTACAGCAACTTGCGACCACGCAAAATAATCCGCTAAACAGCTTGAGTTTAATTTAATTTTATCGAAAACTCTGCGCTTGTTTGGCGCGGAGTTTTTCAATTTTGACTTATGAATTTTGAAAGGAAAATTGAAGTTGAATTTAAAACGACTGTCACTGACTTTCAGCGGATTTTAGTTTGGTATCATTGGAAAAGATTGTTTTTAGAATTTAGTTTAATGGTAATTGTCGGAATTCCATTTTGTTACTTTCTAGGCTTTAACTTGTTACAAAATGGTTGGGCGGCAATTGCCTTCATTTCCACAATTTTGATTTTATCTGTCTTAAAATTTTATGGATTGGTTTTCAGACGAGCGGAGGCACTAAAACAAATTACTGAACCGGCAAAAACAATCTTTTCAGATCAGGGGTTGGAAACGATAACGAAATCCATTCATACAAACAGAGCGTGGGAAAGCTACACAAAAATTTTTGAAACGGATAAAGACTTTATATTTTTTCAGATTGAAAACGCATTTGCCGCGATTCCAAAACGCTTCTTCAAAAACCAAGACGATATTGAAGTGTTAAGAGAACTCGTCAACAGAAAACTCGGTGAAAAAGCAAAACTTCAAAACTAATTTTATGAGCAAGAATTTTTTAGATTTATTAAAAGTAAAAGTCGTCGTTTTTGACGGCGCGATGGGAAGTAATCTGCAATCGCAGAATTTGACGATTGAGGATTGGGGCGGAGCGAATTTCGAGAATTGTTCGGAGAATTTGCTTTATACGAAGCCTGACGCGATTGCTCAAGTGCATCTCGGATTTCTCGACGCGGGCGTTGATGTCATCGAAACAAACTCGTTCGGCGGCGGCGAGGTCGTACTGGCGGAATTCGGGATTGCCGATAAAGCCTACGATGTCAATTTGAAGGCGGCGCAGCTGGCGAAAAAATTGGCGAACGATTATTCGACGGCGGCGTTTCCGCGCTTTGTGGCGGGTTCGATGGGACCGGGAACGAAATTGCCGACGCTCGGACATATTTCTTACGAGAATTTGAAAAAATCTTACGACGAACAGGTGCGCGGGCTGTTTGACGGCGGCGTTGATCTGTTTATCGTCGAAACTTGTCAGGATATTTTGCAGACGAAGGCGGCACTGCGTTCAATTTTCGAGTTTTTTGAAAAGCAGAAAATCAAATTGCCCGTCATCGCTCAAGTTACAATCGAAACTTTCGGCACGATGCTCAACGGGACGGAAATCGCCGCCGCACTGACCGCGCTCGAACCGTATCCGATTGATATTATCGGGATGAATTGCGGCACGGGTCCCGACCAAATGACGGAAAACGTCAAATATCTGTGCGAAAATTCGCCGCTTCCGGTGTCGGTTCTGCCGAATGCGGGAATGCCGGAAGTAAAAGACGGACAGCAGTTTTACACTGAAACGGCGGAAGATTTTTCGCGCAAAGTCGAGCATTTTGCCAAGGATTTCGGCGCAAACGTCGTCGGCGGCTGTTGCGGAACTTCGTTTGAACATTTGCGCCAGACGGTCGAGAAAATGCAGGGAGTTTCGCCAAAACAGCGCGATTTCAAATTCACGCCGTCGGCTTCGTCCATTTATTTTTCGCAGCCTTACACGCAGGACAATTCGTTTTTAATCGTCGGCGAGCGTGTCAACGCAAGCGGTTCGAAAAAAATGCGCGATCTGTTGGAAGTCGAAGATTGGGACGGATTGATCAAGCTCGCCAAAGAACAGGAGCGCGAAGGAGCGCATATTTTGGATGTCAACGTGGATTTCGTCGGGCGCGACGGCGTTGCCGATATGCACGAATTGGTTTCCAAACTCGTCACGAACGTCAAAATTCCGCTGATGCTCGATTCGACCGAGTGGGAAAAAATGGAAGCCGGTCTGAAACTCGCGGGCGGCAAGTGTATTTTGAATTCAACAAATTACGAAGACGGCGAACCGCGTTTCCTGCGTCTTTTGGAACTTGCGAAAGAATATGCGGCGGCAATCGTCATCGGTTTGATTAACGAAACGGGAATGGCGCGAACGGTTTCAGACAAGGTAAAAATCGCACGGCGGGCTTACAAACAGGCGACCGAATACGGTATCGAAGCGCACGATATTTTCTTTGATCCGCTCGCACTGCCGATTTCGACCGGCATCGAAGAAGACCGTGAAAACGCAAAAGCGACGATTGAATCTATTAAACAAATTCATACGGAAATGCCCGAAGCGAATATTATTTTAGGCGTTTCCAATGTCAGTTTCGGCTTAAATCCGGCATCGCGCATTGTCCTTAATTCGATTTTTCTACATGAATGTGTCGAAGCCGGAATGAATTCGGCAATCGTCAATGCGTCGAAAATTCTGCCGCTCAATCGCTTTAACGAATACGAAATTGAAGTCGCTTTAGACTTAATTTACGACCGCCGAAAATTCGACGGCGAGATTACGACTTACGATCCGCTCGGCGAATTTACAACGATGTTTCTCGGCAAAACGGCGCAGTCAATGAAAGTTGACACGTCGAATCTTACGATTGAAGAAAAACTTAAACATCACATTATTGACGGTGAAAAGATCGAACTCGAAGTTCATCTGAAAATTGCGCTCGAAAAATATCCCGCGCTCGAAATCGTCAACGATATTTTGCTCGGCGGAATGAAAGTCGTCGGTGATCTGTTCGGTTCGGGGCAAATGCAGTTGCCGTTCGTGTTACAGTCGGCGGAAGTGATGAAAACGGCGGTCAAATTTCTTGAACCGTTTATGGAAAAAGTCGAAGGCGAACAGTCGAAAGGCGTGATGGTTTTGGCGACCGTTAAAGGCGACGTTCACGACATCGGCAAAAATCTGGTGGACATTATTCTGACCAACAACGGTTATCGCGTCGTCAATCTCGGCATCAAACAAACGATTGACGAGATTCTAAACGCCGTCGGCGAAACCGAATGCGACGCGATTGGAATGAGCGGTTTGTTGGTCAAATCAACGCTCGTGATGCGTGACAACCTCGAAATTATGAACGAGCGCAGCATCAATATTCCGGTCGTTCTGGGCGGCGCGGCGTTAAATCGAAAATACGTTGACAACGATCTCGTGCCGATCTACAACGGCAGACTTTTTTACGCCCGCGACGCTTTCGACGGCTTGCACGCGATGGATTTGCTAACCGCCAAGGACGCAAACGGCGCAAAGGAAAAAGCAAAATCAGCGACGGCAGCGAACGGCAGGTCGAAATCATCTGCGGTGGCGGATGATTTAAACGATGCCATCGAAACAGTAACAGACGCGGAAGATTTAGTCGGTGAAGACGCGAAACTCGGCACACAAGCCGCCAGAGTTTCCACACGCAACACCGGCGACACGACGCACACGACAAAATCCGAAGTTACGCAATTGGAAAATCTTCCGACCGCGCCTTTTTACGGTTCAAAAGTCGTCGAACTCAAAGATTTATCAAAAGTTTTTGCGTTCATCAACGAAACCGCACTGTTTAAAGGACAGTGGCAATACAAACAGGGAAAAACGTCAAAAGAAGATTACCAAAAGCTGCTCGAAACAGAAGTTTATCCGAAATTTAAGGCGATCAAAGCGCAGGCGACCCGCGACAAATTACTGGAAGCAAAACTCGTTTACGGCTATTTCCCGTGCCAATCCGAAGGCAACGACTTAATTATTTACGAGGACGACGAACGCACCGAAAGAATGCGGTTCACGTTTCCGCGCCAGCCGATTGAACAGCGCGGCGGCAAAAATCTGTGTCTCGCCGATTATTTCGCCCCGAAAAGTTCCGGCAAAATTGATGTCGTCGCCTTCGATCTCGTCACGATGGGGCGCAAGGCAAGCGAACATTCCGCCGAACTTTTTAAAGCCGACAAATACAACGATTATCTGCTTTTCCACGGCTTATCGGTCGAATCGGCGGAAGCCTTAGCCGAAATGTGGCACAAACGAATCCGCGAAGAACTAGGAATAGCAGGAAATGACGCGCCCGAAATGGCAAAACTTTTCCATCAGGGCTACCAAGGCTCACGCTACAGTTTCGGCTATCCGGCGTGTCCGCACATCGAAGACCAGACGAAACTTTTTGAACTGCTCAAACCCGAAAGAATTGACGTTGATCTGACCGACGAATTTATGCTCGAACCCGAACAATCAACTTCGGCAATTATCATTCATCACCCGGAAGCGAAATATTTTAATATTGAATAACTTCGGTTGAAATCGTTGATTATACAAAAATGTTCAATACACAATCGGTGTCGAAGGTCATAAAACAGCGGTGCTTTTGCCGTTTGGAGATTATGAGAAAATGCTCGAATTTGCGTTTCGGCAAAGTCACGCCAGGATAAGCAGGGAAGGACCAAACCGCGATTTTAGTTTCCCGAAACCTGAAAGATTTTCAGCAAGTGTTGGATTTAACGGTTCAGGATTGGACGCGGTAAAGTTATCAAGATTCAACTTGTGGTAAAATTTGCTTTAAAGTAGAGGCAAATGAATTCAACGGAAACAATTCATAACAAAATACAAATGCTGCCGAGTTCGTCGCAAAAAAAAGTGCTTGATTTTATTGACGATTTACTCGAAAAATCGGCAAAATCGAATCAGACGGAAAAGGCTTCGGCTTGGGAAGATTGGGCGAAAAGTTATTCGAACAATACTGTCATCATTGACGACCGCCGCGAAGCGATTTATGCCGAAGACGAATAAATGGAAGATATTTAAGCTGACACAAATATACCTCTGCGAAGTGCCGAACCAGCTCATCCGACTCATCAAAAAGCCGTCAATGCGGTAAAGAGTTTTCTTACGAACGGCGACTGAGTTTGTCTGATTCCGCAAAATCTGATCGAATTTTGGAACGTGGCAACCAGACCGATTGCCAAAAATGGTTTCGGCTTCGACACCTGCAAAAACCGATGTCAAAATCTCGCGTCTGGAATCTTTGCCGACCGTTCTGCCCGCTCAATCAAGTGATTTATCGTGAATGGCGAAAGATAGTTTTAGCCAACTCGGTTATCGGAAAACAAGTCCACGATGCCCGAATCGTCGCCGCAATGAATGTTCATCAAATCACGCGCATTGCTCACTTTTAACACGAAAGATTTTAAGCGGTTTCAACATATCACGCTGATTGATCCGAATACTTTGTAGAAAAAGGTATGCCGAAAGAAGATATTGTGCTGGCTTTTTACTCGCCCGAAAAACGTAAATTGACTGAATTTGCTGTTGCTTGAAAATGGAAGTTGTTGAAACTGATTTTTGGAAAATTTAATTTGTGGTAAAATCTAAATTGAGGTAAAAGTTATGACAACAATTCAATTAACAATTCCCGATGAAATCAGTCGTATTATTGATTCGTTTGCAAAATCGAAGGAAGTCTTTGTCTTGGAAGCGGTTGAGGAAAAAATTGTTCGTGAAAAAGGAAAAGTTAATTTGCCGGAAAAAGGTATCAGCGAAGCCGAAGCCTTGACGCAGCGACACGCTTTTTCCACCTTTGCCGAAGATTGGGAAAATCCTGAAATGGATGCTTATGACAAACTGTAAAAAAGGCGATGTGATTTTGGCGTTGTTTCCCGATTCAAATTTGCAAACCGCTAAGAAACGTCCTGTTTCGATCGTCCAAGCAGATGATTTGAAAACCAATTTACCTCAAATTATCGTGGCAATGATAACAAGCAACCTGTCGAAAAGCGGACATCAAAGCCGTGTTTTGATCGAACTTTCCACCACCATCGGCAAAGAAAGCGGTCTGCTTTCGGATTCTCTAATCGCCACCGACAATCTCGCCACACTACACGAAAAATTCATTTACAAAAAACTCGGAAGTTTGTCCGATATGAGCGACGTTGAAAAAGCATTGGCTCATACTTTCGGTTTGAAGATAAACCTTGATTCTTGAACCTTTAACTTAAACATTCGATGATGTCGAAATCTCCCATCTGGAATCTTTGCCGACCGTTTTGCCCGACAGCCAATCGATTTATCGTGAATGGCGAAAGATAGTTTTAGCCAATGCAGTTCTCGGCAAACAAGTCCACGATGCTCGAATCGTCGCCGCAATGAATGTTCATCAAATCACGCGCATTGCTCACTTTTAACACGAAAGATTTTCCTGTTTTATAAACTCGAAGCAAATGCTAAAATGAATTTACTATGCCTGCGAGAGATAAATTTCACGATGTTGTCAGAAACGCGCTCATCAAAGACGGTTGGATAATTACCGATGATCCGCTGACTTTGAAATTTGGTAAAACCGATCTTTTTGTAGATTTGGGAGCGGAAAAACTTCTCGCGGCGGAGAAAAAAGGAAAGAAAATCGCGGTTGAAATCAAGAGTTTTCTTGGTAAATCAATTATCTCTGAAGCTCAAGACGCGATTGGACAATTTATGATGTATCGGGAAGTGTTGCTCGATTCGCAACCGGAACGCGCACTTTTTCTTGCCGTTGGAAAAGAAACATTCGACATCGAATTTTCGGAAAATCTTAAAGACTTGATTTGCGAGCGTTTGAAAATGAAAGTGTTAATTTATAATATCGAAACGGAGGAAATCGAAAAATGGCTGATTTAGAAAATTACAGAAAATACATTAAAGAAATAATTTTGTGGGCGGCGGGAAACAAATACGCCAACAGCAGTTTGGAAAAAAAACCCGTTTTCGATACCGACCGCGACCGCTATCTGCTGATGGTCAACGGTTTTGAGGGAAAGCAAAGATTCAATTATGCGCTCATTGATGTCGAAATCCGCAACGGGAAATTCTGGATTCATTACGACGGTCTGGAAGACGGCGTGGCAACATATCTTTTAGAAAAAGGCGTGCCGAAAGCAGATATTGTGCTGGCTTTTTACTCGCCCGAAAAACGTAAATTGACCGAATTTGCTTTGAGCTAAATTTATAATCTAACAAATTCATCAATCTTTGTTATAATTTTGTCAGAGGTAAAGAATATGTCGAATACAGAATTGGAAACAAGAATTGAAACTCTAGAAAGCGAACTTGGGGTGTTAAAAGAGAAGTTCAAAAAAATAGAAAAAGCCGAAAAGCCTTGGTGGGAAGATCATATCGGAGTTTTTGCCGATGACCCGATGCACGAAGAAGCGATGCGTCTGGGGCGTGAATATCGTGAATCGCAAAAAATAATTTATGATGATGAGGTAATTGAATAATGATAATTCTCGATACTGATTGCTTGAGTTTGCTAAATCGAGAAAGAATTCTTGAATCATCTGTTTTGCGAAAAAACCTCGAAAGATTTCCGCCCGACGAACTTTATACGACAATTATCACTTTTGAAGAACAAATGCGCGGATGGTTGGCTTTAATGGCAAAATCTAAAAACATCGAACAAGAAATTTTTGCATATCAAAGACTGCACCGTTCGTTAGAAACTTATCGAAACACGGATGTTTTAGACTTCGACGAAAACGCCGCCGCAATTTTCCAAAAACTTAAATCTCAAAAAATCCGCGTCGGCTCGATGGATTTGAAAATCGCCTCAATCGCCATTTCCCGTAAAGCAATTTTAGTTTCCCGAAACTTGAAGGATTTTCAGCAAGTGTCGGATTTAACGGTTCAAGATTGGACAGGATAATTCATCAGCATCAGCAAAACTCAACTTATGATAAATTTTCCTAAAGGAAATCATAAAAGATTAAAAGTTTTCTTACTGCACAAATTAGACAAGATTGTTTTTTACAATATATTCTCGTCCCTTTGAAGTTAACTCATATAATATATTCTGATTAACATATTGAGTGCTACATCTTGTCAAATAACCTTTTTTATTAAGAATATCAAGACTATGGCTAATTTGAACTGGCTTAGTTCCACTTTCAAGAAGTCCAGTAAAATTCTCCATATGAAGTAACCGGGCTTTTGAACCTCCAAAACCTTTTAAAACTTTTATTGTCACATCATCAAATCCTTCTTCTATTATTGGTGCCTGTATTGAACCTTTAGTTTTTAAGCTTTGTTTTATGAGAAAGTTCTTTTTGGCTTGTGCAAAAGTTATAGGATTGCCATCAAAATCTTTGAGGATGTAATTACTGTCACATTTTGGACATTGGAAAAGTTCTACGGTTACTTTAGAATTTTCGTCTTCGTTAATAGTTCGTCCCGCTTTGTATATAGGTGTTTCATCTTTAGGGCAAAAGAGATCACAATTACTATTCCATAAAACACTACCAAAAAAACGTAACGATGTTCGTGATTGTATATAACTTTGTATTAAGTAAGCGGTTTCACCAATTAAGGATAATATCAGAAGACCTATTATCGCCCAAAGCACTCTTTTTTCAATTCCATTAGATATTCTTTCCCAAAATGTAGAAGGTATGGCTTGCCAAAGTATAAAAGTTAGCAATCCAAATAAAGCCAAAACGCTTAACACTGTATATTCAGCTACAGTTTATGCCAATCAAGAGTAGAAACAGAGAAGCAGACAAGCAAATGCGAGTTTGCCGTAGCAATGCACTAACAAGCCTTTCTCTGATCTGACTTTTGAGGCGTTTTGATATTCGGTCTTTTCGTTGAGCCAGTTGAAAAAACT
>JBBSUG010000017.1:0-94006 GCA_038235165.1 Pyrinomonadales bacterium | reverse complement strand
TAACCCGTTCTCACCCAACAAATCTTCCGGGTTCTGATAATCTTTAATCAATTCATCTAAAACTTCTTTGCTAATTGTCATAATGTGTAATTCTCCTTTAATTTATAAATTTGGAATTACACAAAATTTCTTACACCCTCTACCTATCTGATATGTGGAGAAATATCCGTTCTTCCAAGACTTAGGCAAGTTCTTCACGACAATCTTCAAGCGTTGCAGCATTCGCCTACACACCCTGAAATTCAGGAATTTCGCCGTAATAACTTCTGTTATCCGTCAAAATTTCATATTTCGCTTGGCGAAGTGCGGCTTGTAAGTATTTACTCAACATAATTTCAGTTTAATCTGTCGAAGTTATTTTCAGCAATCAAAATCTCATTGAATTCTGCGAAGAACCGCTGCGCCCATTTCCTTCATCGGCGCAGATTTTCCCGTCCATACTTCCAATTGTTTCATCCCTTGCGCGACGAGCATCGCCAAACCACCGATTTTCGGGACGTGAACGCGGTCGGCTTCCGCCATCAGGCGGGTTTGAAACGGATTGTAAACCAAATCGTAAACCAAATTGACATCTTTTATCTGTTCGGCGACGGCAATCGTTCCTCTTTCTAATTCACCTTTCGTTCCCAACGGCGTAGTGTTGACCAAAATATCAAATTCACTATAATCTTCACCCTGAACCTTGAGCCTTGAGCCTTGAGCCTGAAACTCTTTTGTTTTTTCAATGTCTCGCGCAAAAATAGTTACATCCGCATTTTCCCGCATCAGCGCGTAAACACACGCCCGCGCCGCGCCTCCCGCGCCTAAAACGGCGACTTTCACATCTTTTAAGTTGCCGTAAGCATTTTTCAGCGGTTCGATAAATCCGTCGGCATCGGTGTTATAACCGAAAAGTTTGCCGCCGGTAATTTTCACAGTGTTGACCGCGCCGATTGCTTTTGTCGTTTCATCAATCTCATCGAGATATTTGATAATGCTTTGTTTATGCGGATTCGTCACCGAAAAACCTTTGATGTTTAATCCCGAATCTTTGAGAAATATATTGATAAAGTCGTCGAGATTTTTGACTTCGAACGGAACGTAAACGGCATTCAACTTATGAAACTTAAACGCCGCGTTGTGCATATACGGCGACATCGAATAACTCGTATTTCCGCCGACTACGCCGTAAATATCGGTTTGGTCGTCAAGTTCTTTGACACGGTAAATGTCTTTTAAATCTTTAACGGAAACTTGTCCCGGCGCAGTTTCTTTGCCCGAATCGAGTGAAGCGTAAGTCATAAATGCACCGTGCGCCAAACCCAAAATCCGTGTCCATTTTCCGGCTCCGCCCATCGCAATAGGGATAATTTGTTTGTTTTCGGATTTGGCTTTCTCGAGAAGTTGCCAAACGGCTAAACTGTCGGTGATGTCGTTGGTTTGAACAGCGATTTTTACAATATCGTTTGATGATCCACTTCCAGAAGCAGAACTCAATTCTCTATAAATATCTTCAATTTCGTTCGGAACGGCTATAAAGTCATGTAGTGAAGCGATGATTTCGTATTCAGATAATTGTTGATGAAACTCTCTCAGAGCGGATGAAATTTGATTGTCGTAAAACTCACTCATCGAAATTCCAAACAACAAATCTTCATCAATATCAACAAACCGTACATTCTCAATCAATAAAATTTTAATCCAATCTGTAATTCTCTGCATTTTGGAGCTTCTATAATTTGTTGAATCTGTTTTTTGAGTTGTTTTCCCAATCGTGAATTCAGATTTCTTGTCTTTTGGGCGAAATGTCGCAAGATAAGGCTTTTTGCAATGAAAATTTGAGATTCTCTGTAATGCCGGATCAAACTCTTCTTTTTTCAAACAATCAAAACGAATCTCGATCACGTCCGCCAAATCTTCGGCGCGTTTGATTTGCCCGATCATTTCTTCCGCCGTTTCAGCGCATACCGAAACGCAAATTTTGCCGTTATTCATTGTTTTTGCCCAAATTCAACAATGCTGTTAATGCCGTAATTAAAAGCGTAATCACGCCGAACGCAGCGCAGACGACGATTGAAGTTTTGCCGCTTTGTTTGACGGCGATTGCCGTTACAGCCCACGCGATTGCCAGCGGATAGGCGAAAATTCCGAGTTTGAATCTGATGAAAATGCCCAAAATGACTGCGACGACAATTAAAATCGAACTCAAAATTACCGATGTTGATTCGGTCGTGTTCACGCCGAGAAAAACCAACGCGACGGAAAAATTCAAAATCGTCGCCACCGTAATCCAGCCGAAATAAAGACTGAAGGGAACTCGCGCGAGCCACGTTTCCGCCGGTGTCGCCGCATTTCGCAAATTTATATTGATTAAAACCAGCGTTCCGAGCAACACGAACATCACGCCGAGTGCTGCAATAATCTGATCGTAGTGCCACAAATAAATCCATAAACAATTTGCCGTGCAGTTGGCGATATAGAGCGTCCGAACTTTTTTGAAAAGCGGGTTTTCGGTTTGTGACGGCAGTGCCTGATAAATGCTGAACGCGATCAAACCCAAATAAATCAGACTCCAAATCGCAAACGCATAACCGGCGGGCGTAATCAACGTCGGATATTTGTCAGAAATGGCAGCGGGCGTGACATTGTTGATGTAACCCTGTGCGGCAAAATAATTAATGGCGATCACGCCGAAGGTGGCGACGATGACGAGAATTTGTTTCAGATTTATTTTCATTGCTCGACTACTTTAGGCTCAACGAGAATAGTTTTAAAGCTCGACAAACTGACGAGTCCCGGTGCCGCGCCTTTCGGTTTGCCGACAAATTTTTTGTTGGTGTAGTGGACGGCGACCTTTCCCTGCGATGCGGCTTGGCTGAAAAATGCGGCGATCTGCGCGGCTTCGAGCAGCGTTTTCGGCGGAATTTCGGCGCGATTCGGGTTTTTGACGATGACGTGCGAACCCGGATAATCCGCCGCGTGGAGCCATAAATCAAGCGATTTGGCGATGCGGAAGGTTAAATAATCATTATCTTTAGCGCGTTTGCCGACGAGAATTTCAAAATTATCCGATGAAAAATACTGTCGTGCGCCTTTGAAATTTTCATTTTGTTTTTCTTTATTGCTGAGACGCGGTTGATCGTTTTTGTCTTCCGCGAATTCAGCGAAAAATCCTTCATCTTTCTCGCTGACGGCTTTTTCGAGAATTTGTTTTTGTTCGCCCAAATCGTCCAGTTCCGTTTTGACGACGTGCAGCCGTTTGGCGACTTCTTCCTTTGCGTTTCGCGCTTTTGTGTAGCGTTTGAAGAACTTTTCGGCGGCTTCCGTCAGCGAGATGTGTTCTTCGACTTTAATTTCGACCGTCGGTGTCGTTTCGTCGTAAAAATCGGTCACATAAACGACATCGCCGTCACGTTTCGCCAACGCGATATTTGCCAAAATTAAATCGCCGAAGCGTTTCCACTGTTCCGCGTCGCCGTGATTCTCCAAATCTTTATTGAGGTTTTTAAATAACTTTTCGCGCTTTTTGATTTCCTGATTAAATTTACTTCGCGCCGCGCCGACCTTTGCCTGAAACGCTTTTTCCGCTTCAATTTCGAGATAATGCGCGTCTAACGCTTCCGATAAACTTTCAAATGCACCTTTTGAAAAACTTTCTTCCGCACGGCGGCTAAATTCGCCGTCACGAACCGGCGGAGCGTATTTTTCGTTTACCTGCTGCCCCGTCCCCGAATTTTCGCGCATCGCGTCGAGAATAAAGTCGGATTTATCAAGCAGAAAAAGATTTGCCGAACGTCCCGTCAACTGCACGATTAACGTATAACTTTCCATCTGACCGAGATCGTTCCGAGCCGCAAAATTAAAGCGCAAAATGCGTTCGTTTTCCATTTTTTCGATTGTTTGCAAAATAGCATTTGCAAGTTTGCTTCGCAAAAAAATGATGAACGGCGACGAATTTTTCGATTGTTTTTCGAGATCGCGCAAACGGCGCACGATCAAATAAATGCGCGGCGCAGAAGGTTCGACGCTGACGTAGAGATAACCGGAATCGTGCAGTCGAAAATCAATCGCTAACCGAAAACGTGAAAGCGCAAAAATTTTGCCGAACTTTTGTCCGGTCAACCGCAACGCGAGTTCAGCACAAATATTTTCGAGAGTTTTTTCGTTCACGTTTTTATTGTCCAAAGTATAAAGTCCAAAGTCCAATGTCAAAACGTGAAAGACATTGGACTTTGGACTTTATACTTTGAGCTTGGTTCAACTTTCTCTGACGACAATGGTCTTTGAAATCAAATCGTGAGCGGCGCGTTTATCGTCGTTGAAAAGCATCGTTAAAAATCCGATGCCGCCGAAAACGAGCGATAACAAATAAATTGCGGAACTGACCGCCGCCTGGTGCATCGTCGGGTATGATTCGCCTTCGATGTCAACTAATTCGAGCGAAAACAGCCGCATTCCGAGTGTTTTACCGAAGTAGCCGACGGCGACCGTCATATAGCCAAACATCACGAACCCGCATATCACCAGAAAAGTAAAAAATCCGCCGAACGAAAGCCAATTTTCGCCCGTCAGAATAAACGGCGAAAGCAACAATAAAGTCGCGAACGAGCCGATGATTAAATCGAAAAGACCGGCATTAAAACGCATCGCAAACGGGGCGCAGTCGTCGGCTTCCTCAATCTCCGGTTCGCTAACTTCCAGAGTTTCAAGCGGTTTGATAATTTCTTTCGCGGTGATAACGGGTTTGATAACTTCTTTTTTTTCTTCCGTTTTTATCTCGCCGACCAATGAAGTTATTAATCGCTGCGCGAAACCCGGCGACGATTTGACGGCTTCGGGCAGCGGCGGCAGTTTATTGGTATTGAGCGGTTCGCTGTCTAATCTGAGCGAGGGCGCGAGTTTCGGTTTGACCGGCGGATTGACCGTCGCCGACGCGCTCACCGGTTTGAACGGCACTTCGTTTTGTTTCGCTGCGATATGAAACGGGTAATTTTTACGCGCCGCCTGTGGCGGAACTGCCGCCGGAACTTCAGGCTGTTCGGGTTCCAAAAACTGCTGACGCGATTTTTCGATGCGGCGCAGCGCACTGTTTAAAGTCTTGTTTTCGTGATTGATGACCGGCACGATTGCCGTTTTGACGACCGGCACGGGTTCAGCGATAACAGCCGCTTTCAGCGCATTGGCACCGCTGGTCGCCAGATGAGTCTGCCGCACGACGGGTTGAACTGGCATTTCCACTTTTGCCGCAATATATCCCTGCCGCTGCCGGACGGCGTTTTGCAATTTTAGCCGCCATTCCGGTAGAGTCGCGTTTTTATGGTTAAAATCAACCAGCGTCGGACTCGTTTGCTTGATCGCAATTTCGGAAGTTTGCTGTCTGATTCCGGTGGAATCGGACGATTTGGCAAATGAAATCTGCGGTGTCGGTTTATCTGACGCTGACGAATTTTCTTTCATTTCAATATTTACCGGAGTTAAGCGGGCAGAAACCTGTGGTTTGAGTTCTTCACGAACGGAATCATTTTCCATTGCTCCGCAACTCGGACAAATTGATAAAGTGACGGCACTGGCTCGGTTACATACGGGGCAATTCATAGTTTTGAAACAATAAAATCAGAAAAAGTATTTCTGTATGATTTGGGATATTTTGTGATTTAACAAAACTGTAAAGGATAGTATCAGAATCTACTTTAACTCGTCAATAGTAAAGTTAAGCGAAAACACGGTTTTGCGATTTTGAATTTTAGATCAAGGATTTTAGATTGCAGATGTTCCTCTGAAATTGAAAGTCAGAAAAACCGTATTATTCCAATCGCGCAATTTCTAACGATTCAAACTCCACAATCTGTAACGTAAGATTACAGCCGCTCTCTCCCCGCAAAACCCGCCTCAATGTCGTGCCACCATTCGATTTCGTCGCCTTCGCCGAGCTGCCAGCAAAGCAATACAACGCGTCCGTCACGCCGTGACGGGAAATCAATCAGTCCGCGCGTGTAGTCTTTTAACTGTACGCCGAGTTCGTGAAATTCGCTCGTCAATTTGCCGATTTCATAAAGCGATTTGACGTAAAAAGTGCCGCCCTGCATTCCGCCGCCGCCAAATTCCGCCGATGTCGCAGCGGCTTTAGCAGATTCGCGCAGCGTGCCGATGGTCGCATACAAATTTTTAAGTTTTTCGAGCTTCGGACGGACGACGAGCAACAGTTGATTAGCTTCTTCGAGCGTGAAAAGTTTCATCGCTCGTCCGTAACTCTCACTAGATTAGCGTAATCGTCAGTTTCGTCATCGGGAAAATTTGCGTCGAAGGGAATTTTCCCCGGAACCCGCGAAAAATTCGCGCCCGCGTTTTGATTCAAAATCGGCGGCGGCGAAACTTCACCCGGCGGCATAAACGACGGAATGTCATACTGTCCGCTCTGCGAAGCGTCTTTGCGAATCAATTCGGCGATGTCGCCCAAATCAATAAAAAAGTCCGCCACATCAATCAGGCGCGGCGCAGTATTCGAGCGATAACCGGCGACTTCGACGCGGCAGCCTTTATAGGCGACGGCGTTCAGCGCATAGACGAAATCTTCGTCGCCCGAAACCAACACCGCCGTATCGTAGCGTCCGGCGAGCGACAGCATATCAACCGCGATTTCGACATCGAGATTTGCTTTGCGCGTTCCATCGTAAAAAGTTTTCAATTCCTTCTGCACGACGCGAAACCCGTTGCGCCGCATCCACAACAGAAAACCCTGCTGACGTTCCGCCCCGGCATCAACGCCGGTGTAGAAGAATGCCCGCAAAAGTCTGCCGTCGCCTAATAAAACACGCAGAAGTTTATTGTAATCAATATCTATGTTGTGAAAACGGGCGGCGTGGAAAAGATTGTTTCCGTCAATAAAAACTGCCACTCGACCGCGATGACCAAATTGCCACGACGGATTGGTATTCATTTCAAACTGCATTTTAAATCCTTTTTTAAAAAAATAGTGTAAATCGCATCGCAGTTGAAACGAGGGAAGGACGGGGGAAAAGTATTTTTGTACGTTTAGTTTAAAATCCTGCAAATAACTACCGCAATCAATGTATAATTGATTTTTTGCAAAAAATTGTTCTTAATAAAATATGATAAAAGTAATAGATTCCCGTATTTTCTTTGATTACAACCGCGATTTTATAAATTAATAAGTAAAATAATAGTGTGTTCGTTCGCCTGCACATCGGTCAAGCGACATACTAAAAAGAATAACCGTTTTTCAAATTATAATCAAAAAAGAGAAAGTTTTATGGAAAAAAAAGCTGACCGAATTCATCCTGATGAATGGCTCAAAGATATTCCGCTGCCAACGGAGAATCCGGCGTTCAAATCGGAGGAACTGATTTCCTGCGCGAAATGTACGCGAATGAATCCGCCGACGCGTCTGAAATGTCTCTACTGCGGCGCGGAACTCGAATTTTCCGCCGAACAGAGCAGCTTTATTAAATTGAATTTGCGAAAACTGGATGTTTGGGAGAAAGGATTTAATTTAATTTACAAAGCTGAAACGCTGAAACTTGACGAATCAAAACTGGCAGAAATCGCCAAACTGTTAAAAATTGAAGCAGATAAAATGCAAAAAATGCTCGGCGAAGACAGTTCGCTGCCGCTGATTCGCACCGAAACTGAAAGAGAAGCGGCGGTTATGCAACAGCAATTAAAGAAGTTTGGTATTGAAACAATTATTTTAAGCGACGAAATGCTGGCAGCCGAAAATCTTCTGAAACGACTTCGCGGCATCGAATTTTGGGACGACAAAATTATTTTCGTGCTTTTCAATACTGATGAAATCGTCGAAATATCGAATGATGATTTAATTTTAGTCGTTTCAGGCGCGATTTTCGAGCGCAGAGTCGAAGCCACCGAACAGCGCGCTAAAAAAGATGAAAACAAACTTTTACAGGTTGACGAAACTATGTCGGATGAGTTTTTAATTGATGTTTATAACCGCCAAAACACAGTCGGTTATCGAATTTATGCCAAAGGTTTCGATTTTTCGAGCCTCGAAGCAGATAAAGGTTTGACCGCCGCCGACAATCTGCGAAAACTCGTCAAAAAACTCCGCGAGGTTGCGCCGAACGCAAAATTTGTTGATGATTACCTGCATCTGCGCGAAAGTTTAGGCACTGTGTGGGAAGTCGAACACAAAACAGATTCGCAGGGTATCAAACGCGGCGGGGTCGGCAGTTTCAATCTGACAAACGTGACCGTCGCCAACAATACATTACAGTTCACCAAATATTCGCGCCTGCGGCGGCACATTTTATGAAGACAAATTCTAAATTCCAAAATTCAAATTTCAAATTTAAGAAGTCCAAAGATCAAAATTCAAAGACAACAGTCCAAAGTCCGAAGTCCAAAGTCCAAAGTCACAAACCGGAGATCAGAGACAACAGACCAAAAACTAGAGATCAAAGACCCGATGCGTCGCTCATTCCGCATAATACATCATTGATTTACGGGGTTCTGCCGGTTTTGGAAGCGTTGCGGGCGGACACTCGAAAGATCGAAAAAATTATCGTCGCTGACAGCGCGAACGAAAAACGTCTCAGCGATGTGCTTAGAACGGCGCAGATGAACGGCGTTTCAGTGCAACAGGTTCCGCGTGAAAGTTTGGAAAGACTCGTCGAAAAAGGTGCGAATCATCAGGGAATCGTTGCCTTCATCGCGGCGGCGGAATATTACAACACGGACAAACTTTTGAACGAGATTACGACTGCCGAAAATTCACTGAGCGTCATTTTAGACGGCGTGGAAGACCCGCGCAATTTAGGCGCGATTCTGCGAACGGTCGAATGTTCCGGCGCAGACGGCGTGTTCATTCCCGAACGCCGCGCCGTCGGTTTGACCGAAACCGTCTCCAAATCTTCGGCGGGCGCGACCGAATACGTCAAAGTTGCCAAAATCGCCAACGTCAACCGCCTGATTGACACATTAAAAGAACACAACATCTGGGTCGTCGGTGCCAGCGGCGATGCGGAAATGGATTATACCGAATGGGATTGGAAACAGCCGTCAACATTGGTTTTAGGCGGTGAAGGCAAGGGCTTGCACCGTTTGACGGCGGAAAAATGCGACGTATTAGTTAAAATTCCGCTGCTCGGCAACATCGAATCATTAAATGTTTCGGTCGCCGCCGGGGTTATTTTGTATGAAGCGGTTAGACAGCGAAAATCTTTGAAATGAGGAGATGAGCGAGGGTTTTTGTGTGTTTCGGTTGAGATTTAATTTATTTGAATTTCAAAATCGTCATTATTACAACATCAACGCAACGTATTTTTCACAAAAATCTATTCGTCAGAAAACCGCACGGATTTGAAAATCTTTATCACATTTTCTCTGTCTTCCTGGGTTTTGCCGTATGCCCACATCGAAAGATTTTTCGTTTTTCCTTGAATTTCAGTAATCTCTAAAATTGCCACATAATTTTTGCCCTCTGCTTCGTTGAACATCTCCGTTCCCGTAAAGGTGGAAATATCCGCCTTTTTTCCGTCAATAATAGTTCTTTCCAATCGAAAATTATTTTGTTTTGAGAAATCATTCTCAGTTTTGTAAGGTGTATGGATAGTAAAAACTAAATAAACATTTTCGTTCCCGTAAAATTTTGGACTCTGACCCATAAAATCGTGTTTCGCTTTTCTCTCGACGAAATCAGGTGGAATATAAAATCTCACAAAAGGCTCATCAATCTGTCCGGCATTCGCACTAATGAGTTTCCAATCACCGGGTATTTGCACGGATGTAGCAACTTCTTGATGTTCAAAGGTGGTGCAGCAAATCATTGACCCCATCAAAACCATCCCCAAAAATGTTGTTATTTTACAAAACATTAAATACTGTGAGAAAGATGAATATGCAATTCTCTTAATAGGTTTCTTCGTTGCGCTTGGCGATTCGCAAAACGCTGACGAGTAATACATTATCTCGAACATCATAAATGACGCGATAATTGTTTATTTTTATTCGATAAAGTCCACCCGCGTTAACTAATTTTTTATATCTGAATGGACGCGGATTTCCAGCTAAATTGTTGATTGCCGTTCTGATTTTTTTACGCGCCGTTTTTTCAATTTTGCTCAATTGTTTTAAAACCGACTTCTCAATTTGGATTTTATATTCCATTGACTATTTCAACGTATCCAAAAACGCTTCGGCATCTTCCCAAGCAACAAATTCACCCTTTTTAAGAGCGCGTTTAGCAGCGCGAATGTCGGCTAAATCTTCGGCAGTCAATTTTTCCGCGTTGTCTTCGACAGATTGCGCCGTGTTTTGCAAATCAGCCAGCAACTTGTTGGCTGATTCCACGTTGTCAATTTTGTAATGCCGCTTGACGCGCAGCGGCAGGTCAATGATTATCTGTCCCATTTTTTACCTCACAGTTTTAATCGTGCAAATAAATTTGTTGCTCGGAAGCATAGCCAAAAGGTTTTTCCAGTTCAGTTTCGGCGGCTTCCTTGCCTTGTTTTGAGTAAACGCTTTTGAGGTGTGCTTTTGTAATCATTTTTCCGAGAAAGAATCCCCTTTGCCACATATCGCTTTGGGATTCGGGCGGCGCGACCTTTATTTCGTCAGGTGAATCAAAAACTGCTTCGATGTTATTTTGTTTGTTTATATTTCTCAAATATTCGAGCGACGCTTCCGCCCCGGCACGTAATCCGGCTAATTTTTCAGCAGATTTTGAAATGTCTTCGCCCCAAGTGCTTCCGTCGGCGAATTCCACAAAATCAACGAATATTTTGATATTTTCGGGAATTTTTTGAAAACTGCCTTCCGCGATAGATCCGCTTCTGGATTGATGTTGATCAAATAACCCCAATATTACAGGATAATTAAATGATGATATTTCATTATTATTGTCGGATTCACCGTGAAATAAGCGCATTGCGTATGCGCGAATTGGTTTGTCACCGATATTTTGAGAAGTGAATTCAACTGTAAGCATATACCATTTTCCGCTTTTATTGCTCGTTGAAGTTCTCCATTTAGCAACAGCATTTGTAATTTGCAACGGCGAATCAGGTTGTGCGTAGATTGAAACTTCATTTTTTTGCTGTTTGAGCGAAGCAAAAGCGGGAACAAACAAAATGATTGTGAATAATGTGAGAAAAATTGTATGTTTCATAATTTTCGTTTCCGTTTAATTTATTCAATAACTTCAACGCCTTTCCAAAACGCGACGTGGTTTTCGATGTTTTTCGCATCTGCCTTCGCATCGGGATAAAACCACGCCGCGTCTTTATTAGTTTTTCCGTCTGCCTCAATGTTGTAATAACTCGCTGTGCCTTTCCACGGGCAAACCGAGTGTGTTTCAGACGGTTTGAAGAATTCTTGGTTGATGGAATCCGCAGGAAAATAATGATTTCCTTCGACGACAACCGTGTCGTTTGATTCCGCTAATGTTTCGTTGTTCCAAATTGCTTTCATAATTTTTTTTGTGAATTGTCAATCACCAATCGCAGGATAAAATTTGCCGTTGGCGATTGACCGTTAAGTTAAAAATCTGGCGCGTAATTCCGGTGTCGGCATCATACACGCTTCCGTTTTGCCGAATATTTTGTAGCGGTATGCGGCAAATAGTTTGTAAAAATAATCCCTGATAAATTCGGGGACGATGATAAACCCGTAAAATAAACGCCACGCGCCGCCGAGTTTTTGCGCGATTCGCAACACGGCGGTCGTGCGCGTGTATGCTTTGCCGTTTTCGATTAATATGACGGAATCAACGGCATTTTTATCAATGCCGTATTCGTTTACTAATTTTTCGCCGATTTCAGATTGCAGCGGCGCGAATTTGAAATAATTTTCGGCATCGCGTTCGATAATAAAATTCACCGAACCGTTGCAGAAATTACACACGCCGTCAAATAAGATGATTCCGCTCATAAAATAAATTATACAGTAATCGGCGGCTTTTCATTTAAAACCTTTTTGATTTAACATTCTCAATTATGAATAATTTATTTCATTTAGCATTTCCCGTAAAAGATTTGGAATCTTCGCGCAAATTTTACGGCGAAATTCTCGGCTGTGAAGAAGGCAGAAGTTCTGCCGAATGGATTGATTTTAATTTGTTCGGTCATCAAATCGTCGCGCATCTCGCGCCCGAAGCTGTTGGCGTGAAACACAAAAACGAAGTTGATGCCGATCACGTTCCCGTGCCGCATTTCGGCATCGTTTTACCGATGGACGACTTTCACGCGCTTGCCGAAAGATTAAAATCGAAAAATGTCAAATTCATCATCGAACCGAAAATCCGTTTCAAAGGTGAAGTCGGCGAACAGGCGACGATGTTTTTTTTAGACTTTAGCGGAAATGCCCTCGAATTTAAAGCGTTTGCCGATTTTTCGCAGGTTTTTGCGAAATGAATTAGCCACGAACAAACACGAAAAAGACACGAAAGAAAACCAAAAAACAATTTTCGTGGAATTTCGTGTTTGTTCGTGGCTGAAAAAAAAATATGAAATTATCAAAATTGACTATTTTATTATGTTTTGTGTTTTTCTCGTTTTCCGCTTTCGCGCAAAAACCGCAAAGGTCTATCGCCGTAACGATTGACGATTTACCGGTTGTTTCGACGCGCGGAGATTTGAAAAACCGGCAGGAAATCACGCGCAAACTGCTCGCTCATATTACAAGAGCGAAAGTTCCGGCGATTGGGTTTGTCAATGAAAACAAACTTTACGACGGCGATAAACGCGACGAAGCGCAAATTGATTTGCTGCGTTCGTGGCTCGATGCCGGTCTGGAACTCGGAAATCATACCTTCTCGCATATGAGTCTGCACGACAATTCACTCGAAAAATATGAAGCCGATATTCTGAAGGGCGAGATAATCACAAAGGAATTATTGAAAAGTAAAGATTTGAAAATGCGCTATTTTCGTCACCCGTATCTCTGGACGGGTTTGAGTTTGGAGACGAAAAATGATTTAGGCGCGTTTTTAAACGAACATAATTACACGATTGCGCCGGTAACAATGGACAACGCCGATTATATTTTTTCACGCGCTTATGATGTTGCCTTCGACAAAAAAGACGAGAAATTAATGAGGCAAATCGGCGCGGCGTATGTTTTATATTTTGAGAAATGTTTCGATTATTGGGAACGTCAGTCAGTCAAACTTTTCGGGCGCGAAATCAAACAAACACTGTTGATTCACGCTAATTTTATCAACTCGGATTATTTTGATGACATTGCCGAAATATTGAAAAATCGCAACTATAAATTCGTTACTTTGGAAGATGCGCTGACCGACGAAGCGTATAAACTGCCGGATATGTTTGTTGGTCGTGCCGGAATTTCTTGGCTTCACCGCTGGGCAATCGCCAAAGGCAAAGGAAATATTCTGCTCAATGAACCGCAAGTTCCCAGATTCGTTGTAAAAGCGTCGGGACTTGATTAAAAATGAATGAAAAAAGCTGAAATTGTCATTATCGGCGGCGGCGTGGTCGGCGCAAGCGTCGCGTATCATCTGACGGAACGCGGCGCGAAAGATGTGTTGATTTTGGAACGTGAAAACAAACAAGGTTCGGGTTCGACGAGCAAAGCGACGGGCGGCGTTCGAGCGCAGTTTGAAACGGAAATCAATATCAAAATGTCGCTTTACTCGCTCGAATTTTTTGCAAATTGCGGTTTTGATTGCGGTTATGAACCACGCGGCTATTTGTTTTTTGCAACGGACGAAAAACAGTTTGATTATTTGAAGCGCAACGTCGAAAAGCAGAAATCACTCGGCGTAAAAGATATTGAAACTGTTGACGCGCAGCAGATTAAAGAAATTTGTCCGATTTTGAATGCGGCTGATATTATCGGCGGAAGTTTCGGCGGGCGCGACGGTTTTATCAATCCGCTTGCGGTGATGAACGGTTTTACAAACAAAGCACTGGCAAACGGCGCGAAAATTGAATTTGACACACAGGTTTTGTCAATTGAAACGGCTGGCGCAAAAGTAAAATCAGTTAGAACCAATAAAAGCACAATCGAATGTGAAAAAATCGTTTTGTGTTCCGGCGCGTGGGCGTGTGAACTGGCGCAAACGGCGGGAATTGATTTGCCGGTTGCGCCGCAGCGACGGCAAATCGTCTGGGCAAAATCGGAAAGGGAATTGCCCGAAAATACACCGATGGTAATTGACATCGGCAGCGGTTTTCATTTTCGTCCGGCGCGTGATTTTAATGATGCGAAGGCAAATTTGGAAAATAATCAAGTGATCTTCGCTTACTCCGATGCGGAAGAAGGAATTTCGTTTAATACTGATTTCGACGAATCTTTTATCGAAAAAGTGTATGCGAAAGCCGAACATCGTTCGCCGTTTTTGCACAAAACGAAACCAATCCGCGAAAAATGCCGCGCCGGTTTATACGAAAACACGCCCGATCATCACGCGATTCTCGGCGGCTGTGATGTGAGCGGATTATATTTTGCCAACGGTTTTTCGGGACACGGCGTGATGCATTCGCCCGCGACCGGACGCGCTCTGAGCGAAATAATGCTGGACGGCAAAGCGAATTTTTTGGATGTTTCGTGTTTGAGTTTTGAAAGATTTGCCAAAGGTGAACTTTTACACGAAACAGCTTTTATATAGAAAATGCCGCAGTTCTCGTTGACTGCGGCATTTAAATCATACTGAAAAGTCCAATCTAAAAATTGATTTCAGGAACATTTTCCATCGTGTTTTTGACGAGCATATCAACGACGGGAACAAAATCGTGGTTGTTGTCTTCCCAAACTTTCAATTGTTCGTCAGCGGAAGTTCCGCGATCTAAAATCGTGTGAATATGTTCGATTTCGTGGCGCGAACCCAAATCATCAACCACTTCGTCAACAAATTCGAGCAGTTCACGAATCAAATCCTTCACCGGAACTTCTTTTTGTTTGCCCAAATCGAGCAGATTGCCTTCGAGTCCGTAACGAATGGCGCGCCATTTGTTTTCCTGAATCAAACGGCGGTGATAAAGTCGGAAACCGAGATTTTTATCGAGCAAAACCGTGATTTTGGCGACAATCGCCTGAAAAAGCGCGGCAATCGCAATCGTGTCGTCAACGCGCGTCGGAATATCGCAGATGCGAAACTCGAGCGTCGGAAAAATTGGATGCGGTCGAATATCCCACCAAATTTTCGTTGCGTCCTGCATACAATTCATCTTCACGAGCAGATCAATATAACCCTGATACTGCTGATATGATTCAAAATGGTCGGGAATATCGGTGCGCGGAAATTTTTTGAAAACTTCCGAGCGATAACTTTTCAGTCCCGTGTTAAAACCCAACCAGAACGGCGAAGATGTCGTCATCGCCAAAACGTGCGGCAGAAAATAGCGCGAGGCGTTCATAATGTGAATGCGGCGGTCTAAATCTTTAATGCCGACGTGAACGTGAACGCCGAAAATCAGCAGCGAACGGGCGACCATTTGCAGTTCCTGCACGAGCAGTTTGTAGCGGTCGTGTTCGTAAATCGTCTGTTCAGACCATTTGGAAAAAGGATGTGTCGAAGCGGCGGCGATGACCATTCCTTTTTTTCGCGCCAACCCGGAAATCACGCCGCGCAGTTTGGTGATGTCTTCGCGCGCTTCTTGAATGTTCGCGCAAACGCCCGTGCCGACTTCAATCATTGACTGAATCATTTCCGGCTTGATTTTTTCGCCCAACAGCAATTTGCCTTCATCCAAAATTTCAGAAACGTGAGACTTCAACTCCCGTGTTTCAGGATCAATAATCTGAAACTCCTCTTCGATACCCATCGTAAATTGATCAAACATAATCTCCTTTTTAACAAGCAATTATCAATGAAAAGCAGTGAACGAAACCCTTTATTTTTCATTCACAATTCACCGCTTTTCACTGATTACTAATTTAAGTGCAGTTCTTTTTTAAGTATTTCTTCGTTTTTTTCCGACACAGCCTGGAAGCGAATGCCCACGCCCTGTCCGGGGTCAACGTAAGTGACTACGCCGTCCAAACCCATCTCTTCGCCGCCGATTGACATATTCATAAACAGCGGCGTGCCGACTTCAAACACAGCATTGGTAATCATATACAATCCGCCGATGCCGATGTCGCGCGAGTTAGCGATAGCCGTCGCGTCGCCATCGCTGTATTTTATATTGACAATTAATTTTTTTCTGTCCGAACCGCGTCTCTCGGAATCCGAAAGTGCTTCGTTTGCGTCATTTGGTAACATTTTTATCTCTCCAATTTTGTACTTGGGAAAAACTTCACTACCATTCTAACTATTTTTCGCAGATTTGAAAGAACCTTTTTAAAGTTTTTGATTTTTAGTATTCAGTTTTTCAGCATTCGCCACTCACGTGTTCGTTTTTCGGCGGTCAAATTCACCGGAAAACTCTGGAAAGAGAAAGTTCTAAACACCAGAAACAAAAAATTTAGGGAATATGCAGTTGGACGACATTCTTTGCAGAAACCCGCACGAAGTAAGAATGCGAATCGTTGGCACCCTTACTTAGTGCGGGTTTCTGCAAACTAAATTTGTATTATGTTTCGATATTCAACTGCGTCAAATCAAAGACCGAAGATCAAAAAATACTGTCTATTTATCAATCCCGACCTGACTCAGCGCGTAGGCGTAATCAAACGCGATTTCTTTCAATCTGTCGTAGCGACCAGATGAGCCGCCGTGACCGGCACCCATATTGGTTTTGAGCAAAATCAAATTGTCGTCGGTTTTCATTGCCCGCAGTTTGGCGGCAAATTTCGCGCCTTCCCAATACGGAACCTGCGAATCGTTTAAAGAAATTTCGATCAGCATATTTGGGTAATTCTGCGCTTTGACGTTATCATACGGCGAATATTTGATCATATAATCGAACGCTTTTTTCTCGTTCGGGTTGCCCCATTCGATCCATTCTTCGGTCGTCAACGGCAAACTCGCGTCCATCATCGTATTGATGACATCAACAAACGGCACCTGCACAATCGCCGCTTTGAAAGTTTCCGGCGACATATTGACCACGCCGCCCATCAACATTCCGCCTGCGCTGCCGCCTTGAATAACCAATTTGTCCGACGAAGTGTATTTGTTGGCGACGAGCCATTTTGCCGAATCAACAAAATCGTAAAAGGTGTTCAATTTCTTGTACATTCTGCCGTCGAGCCGCCATTTTTCGCCGAGTTCGCTTCCGCCGCGAATATGCGCGATGCCGTAAATCATTCCGCGATCAACTAAACTCAGCCGCGCGGTCGAAAAATTCGGAGGCATTGACGCGCCGTAAGAACCGTAAGCGTAAAGCAGCATCGGCGATTTGCCGTCGAGTTTCGTGCCTTTTTTCATCACCAGCGAAACCGGAACTTTCACGCCATCCCGCGCCGTCGCCCACACGCGCGTCGTTTCATATTTCGTTTTGTCGTAGCCGCTCGGAATTTCCTGCTGTTTAAGCAGTTCACTGTCGCGCGTTTTGAAATTGTATTCGTAAGTCGAAACCGGCGTAATCATCGAAGCGTAATTGTAGCGAATAACCGGCGTGTCAAATTCGGCATTCGTTCCTAAACTCATCGTGTAAACGCTTTCCGGCGTGGCGATGCGCGTTGACGCACGCTTCGTTTTCAAATCCATTACCCTGAGATATTCGAGACCGTTTTCGAGTTCGGCGACGACCGCGTAATCTTTGAAAAACTCGACATCTTCAATTTTTATCGCCGGGTTATACGGGATAAAATCTTTCCAGTTTTTCTCGCTTGGGTCAGCGACCGGCGCACGAACGACGCGAAAGTTTTCGGCGTTTTTGTTGGTCGTGATGTAAAATTCGTCGCCGTAATGATCAACCGAATACTCGTGTCCTTCGCTGCGCGGCACGACGACTTTCCATTCGCCCGACGGTTTATCCGCCGCAACATAGCGATATTCACGCGAAGTTTTCGCAAACGACGCGAGCATAATAATTTTATCATCGCGCGTTTTGCTGACACCGATGTTGTAAAGCGGGTCTTTATCTTCGATAATTAAATCGTTTTTGTCCGTGCCGACTTCGTGCCGGAACATTTTATCGGAACGCTTTTCGACTTCTTCTTCCGTGACGTAGAAAACAGTTTTATTGTCGTTTGCCCACGCGACGGATGTCACACGCTCGATTTTCTCGGGCATAATCTTGCCGGTTCGTAAATCCTTAAATTGCAGCGTATATTGACGATAGCCGGTCGTATCGGTCGCAAACGCGAGCAGATTGCCGTCGTCGGAAACGTCAAATTCGCCGATGGCAAAATATTTATAATCCTTCGCCATCTCATTTTGGTCAAGCATAACTTCCGGGTCTTTGCCATCTTTCGCCTTGCTCCGGTAATAAACCGGATACTGCTTGCCCTCTTCGGTGCGCGTAAAATACCAAAAATCGCCTTTTTTATACGGAACGGAAGTATCGTCCTGTTTAATACGTCCGAGCATTTCCTTATAAAGATTATCAACAAAACCCTGACGCGAATCCGTAAAATTTTTCGTATAAGCATTTTCGGCGTTCAAGTAATCAAGAACCGCCGGACTTTTCTCTTTATTGCGGTCGCGCAGCCAGAAATAATCGTCCTTTAGCTCAACGCCGTTAACTTTAGTTATATGTGTTTCTTTTTTTGCAATCGGTGGTTTCATATCCTTCTGGGCAACAATCACGGTGTTGCCGATGACAATTATAATAAATACAAATGTCAAAACGTAAAACATCTCTTTCATTTTGCCTCGCTCCTTTACTTTGAATTTTTGGTAATGATTTACTTATCTTAACAGATTTTCAACGGAATTTTCGTGAACCGTTCAATAAAATTTAAAATAACGTCAAAATTATTTTCTGTTAACATTTTTCATTTCGTTTCGTCTATATTAACGGCAGCACATTGTCAGCCGATCAAAAAAATGCCTGAAAATGAAATGACGGGAAATATGTTTTTATTCGCCAAAAGCGAAACGCGCGAATCTGCCGCGCCGGTTAGTGAAAAAGCAACTGCGGCAGCACGGCTGGTCGAACGCGTTAGTGCGGGCGATGAACAGGCGTTCGGCGAGCTTTATAAATGTTTCGCGCCGATGGTTCACGGCATCGTTTTGGCGCGGGTGCCGCGTGACGAAGCGCAGGACATTGTGCAAGAAGTTTTTTTGAGCGCGTATAAAAATCTGCACACGCTCAGAGAAAAAAGCGCGGTCGGCGCGTGGCTGGCGATGATCGCCAGAAACCGGGCGACGGAATTTTACCGGCAGTTGAAACCGACGGAAGAATTATCGGAAGACTTAAAAGGTAAAGACGCTTCAAACGTACAGGCGGGAGAGGTTTTAACAACGATTCGCACGCTGCCCGACGCTTACCGGGAGACTTTGATTTTGCGGCTCGTCGAAAGAATGACGGGAAACGAAATTGCCGACCAAACCGGCTTAACGCCCGAATCGGTGCGCGTCAATCTACATCGCGGGATGAAACTTTTGCGCTCGAAACTCGGCATTGACGGGGTGAAAAAATGAAAGAAGATTATTTGTGGGACAAAACAGGCGGCGATTTCGATATTGAGCAATTGGAAAACACGCTGCAAGCATTTCGCTATCAGGAAACTGCGCCGCCGGGACTGCCGGCGAAAATTATTCCTTTTGAAGCGAAACCGTCGCGCCGCCTTTTTAAATTAACTTTTGCATTCGCTTTGTTTGCAGCAATCGCTGTTGTTTGTTTCAGCGCGTGGTTTTACTTTCCCAATGTAAAAACAGAAATTGCAAAAGATTCGCCGAAAATAATTTCGCCGCCGAATGTCGAAAATACTGTGAAAGAAATTCCATTAGAAAAAACGACAAATTTGATGATTGAAAATACCGAAACGCCGAAAAATTCAATTAAAAAAGAAGTCGTAAAAATTAAAAAATTCGTGCCGCAGGTTGTTCGTCCAAATAAACCGGAAGCGAGAGAGGCTGCAATCAAAAATGCCGAAGATTTGATTGCTAATAAGCAAGCCGAAAAGCCGCCCGTCAAGCTGACAAAAGAGGAAACTTACGCTTATAACCAATTAATGCTCGCGCTTTCGATTACGAGTTCAAAACTGAAAATAGTGACAGACAAACTCGAAGGAATCGAAGAACAAAACGCCGTTCGCGTCAACGAACGATAAATTTAGAAATTAGGAGAAAATATATGAAATTATCTAAGTATTCACTGTCTGTTGTTCTGCCGCTGATGCTTTTGTTCGCCGTAGTTACAACGAACGCGCAGGATGCGGCGCGGCTGCATTTCGAGCAGTTGAAAGGTCTGGAAACCAGGGCGCAGGATGTCGTCGAAGTCAATATTGACGGGAAAATGCTTGATTTGGCGAAGCGCGTGATGGTCAAAGTTAATGACGAGGACGCGAAAAAAGTCGGTCAGGCGATCAGCGGACTCAAAGGAATTTACGTCAGAGTCTATAATTTTGCCAACGAAAACGAATACAACGTCGCCGATGTTGACCAGATTCGAGCGCAGTTAAACGTGCCGGGTTGGGAAAAACTGGCGAATGTTCGCAGTAAGAAAAATAATCAAAAAGTTGATATTTTTACGATGTTCGCCGGCGACGTGATGAGCGGCGTGGCGGTCGTCGTTTCCGATACGAAAAGCATCGCCGTCGTCAACGTCATCGGTCCGATTGATATTGATATACTCGTTGAAATGAGCGGCAAGATGAATATTCCGAAAATTGACATCGAAAGAGACAATCAGCCGAAACCGAAAAAACAATAAGGAGAAAGATGATGATAATTAAAAAGAAAATTGTAATCGTGCTGACTCTCCTATTTTTAGTTTTTACCTTCACCGCGCCGCAAACAAAGGCGAAAGGCGGGGAATATGACAAAATCGTCAATCATCTGAAAACAAAATATCAGGCGAAAAAAGTCAAAATTCCGATGATGTGGATGGCGCGTTTCGCCGTCAGCCTCGTTCGACCGGCGGGCGTAAAAAGTTTTAGTGTGACGCTGTTCGAAGATTTGAAATTCTCCAAAGAATCGCTCGACGTAGAAATGCAGACGGCGATGCGAAATTCGTTCGACGCAAATTGGAGTCCGATTTTTCACGTCCGTTCACGCGACGGGCAGCAAGTCTATATGTATATGCGCGAATCCGGCAAAAACGTCAAACTCGCGCTCGTCACAATTGATAAAGAACAAGCCGCCGTCATCCGCGCCACTTTCAGCCCGGAAAAACTCGCGGAATTTATCAACGATCCGAAAATCTTCGGCATTTCTTTGAATGATGATGAAAAGCAGACGAAAGAAAATCCGTCGAAAGAAACCGGCGATAATGAAGAAACGAAAAAATAATTCGGCGGCAGAATCAATTAAATTTACCTGCCTGAAAATCTAATTTATAATCCGGTAATGAAAATTTTTGCCGGATTTTTCTTTGCCTTATTTTCGCTTTTTCAGCCGGAGCGCGGACGGCTCGTCCGCCAACGAGCGATAGCGATGTTGGAAGCGTTGTCATCCAGCTATACATAGAGCAACGCTCGCAACGCATCGCTGCGCTGGCGTTGCGGCGGACGAGCCGTCCGCGCTCCATCGGCGTGTGGCACAAGCTTAAGTACGTGAAAAAAGGCGAGAGTGAATTTACTCACTCTCGCCTTTTCTACTTGTAAACTTTGCACCCTTGCTAACGCACGAGTTTCTGCCCTATCGTTCTTCAATCGGCGTGTATTTCAAATCGCGTTCGCCGATGTATTCGGCGCGCGGGCGAATCAATTTATTGTTGCCGTATTGCTCTAAAATATGTCCCGTCCAACCTGTCACGCGGCTGACGGCGAAGATCGGCGTGTATTGGTCGAGCGGAATGTCCATCAGGTAATATGCCGACGCGGAGTAAAAATCTACGTTCGGATACATTCCTTTTTTCTCCAACATCGCTTTTTCGATTTTTTGCGACATATTGTACCACTTCATTTCGCCTTTCTTTTCGCCCAATTGCTTTGAGAATTTGCGAAGCCACGTTGCGCGCGGGTCTTCGGTTTTATAGACGGCGTGACCGATGCCCATAATTTTGCGCTTTTCTTCCAACGCCTTATTGAGCCATTCGTCAACTTTGTCTTCCGAACCGATTTCTTTGAGCATCTTCATTACGTTCGTATTCGCGCCGCCGTGCAGTGGTCCGGCGAGTGCCGCGATGCCGCCCGTTACTGCGCCGTAAATATCGGCGAGCGTTCCGGCGATGACGCGGGTCGTAAAGGTCGAAGCGTTTAATTCGTGGTCGGCGTGCAAAATCAGGGCGATGTCAAACATCCGCGCTTCTTCATCGGCGGGTTTTTCACCCGTGAACATATAAAGGAAATTTTCGGCGATGCTCAACGTGTTATCCGGCGCGATGATTGCTTTATCGGTGCGAATGCGTTCCCACGCCGCGACTAAAGTTCCGATTTGCGCGGTCAGTTTGACGGCGGTTCGGACGGCTGTTTCGCGGTCAGTGCCGTGTCCGTTTTCATCATAAAAACCGAGTGCGGAAACCGCTGTGCGAAGAACGTCCATCGGATTCGCGTTTTTCGGAAAGGTTTTCATCATCTCTAAAACCTGATCCGGCACGGCGTAATTTGCCTGAAACTGTTTAATTAAATCTTCGAGTTCCCGCGACTGCGGCAATTTTCCGTTCCACAGCAGATAAATGACTTCTTCAAACGTCGAATTTTCCGCGAGATCGTGGATATCATAACCCTGATAAATTAAAACCCCTTTTTCGCCGTTGACGTCACCGATTGCGCTCTGGGCGGCGACGACTCCGCGCAGTCCGGCAGTCGCGGCGGTTGATTCTGTTGCTGTACTCATTAGTGTTTTTTCCTTGTTATTTGTAGAATTTCTTGTTTATTAAATTTAACAAAACCATTTGTAACTGACAAGTGGCGGGAATTCCAGATTCCAGATTCCAAATTCCAGATTGCACACTTTAAATGTCAAATCTTAATTTTTAATCTTCAATTTGGAATCTGGAATCTGCAATAAAATTTTTTGTCCGGCGGCGGCGTTTAGTATTTCTGTTGCCGAACTTTGAAAAGCGGCGATTTCCAGAAATCCGGCACTGCCGAAAATCATAAAAATCTCGTTTTTTTCAGCAGATGCGAAAAAGTTGACGAGTTTATCAATCTTGCGACCGTTGATTTCAACGTAAAAATCAGCAGGTGCGTCTTCTTTGACGAGATTTGTGATTAAATTGCCGAACCTGTCGGTGTGAATGATTTCGGCTTCGATGGTATGGTCGGAAAGTTTGCGCGGATTATTTTCGGCGAGATGGATAAAATCAACCGTTTCCGCACCGAATTTATTTGGTAAAACGCCGTTTGCAAGATGTGCAGCAGCGGGAGCAAAAACGTCGCGCCCGTGAAAAGTATTGCTCACCGGATGCCGGAAATATTTTTTATTAGTCAGTTCGTAAACACGAAAGTGTTTTTCAGCGTTAAAGACAAAACTTAACAATCCGTTGTCCGGCGTGATGAAATAACATTTTTCGGTTTCGACCAAAATCGCTTTTCGGCTGGAACCGACACCGGGATCAACGACGGCGACAAAAATTGATTTATTCGGGAATTCTTTGTAACAGGCGCGAAGCGTAAAGCTCGCGGCAGTAATATCTTGCGGCGGAATCTCGTGAGTGATGTCAATAATTTTTGCGGCGTGGTTGATTGACAAAATTACTCCTTTCATCGCTCCGACGAAGTAATCTTTCACGCCGAAATCGGTTAATAAAATGATGGGCGGGTTCATTGTAAAACTTCAAAAACAATCCGCGACATTTAGCAAAGCCAAAAAGGAGAATAAAAACTCTGCTCAATGTCGCGGATTGCAGTGACGCGAAAACGGCAAATATCGCGTCCAAAATTTGAGTAATTACGAATTAACAGCTGCGAATGTCAGAAACGGAAATTGCGAACCGTAATTCGTAATTTGAAATTCGCAATTGTTTATCTGATTCGCGTATCGTAGGCGGTTTTGATGCGAAGCTGCTGATTTTTATTGAGGCGGATGTGTTTGCCGCGATCAACGACGACTGCGCCGACTCCGAAGGCTGCGCCGACTCCGGCACCGACTGCCGCGCCGACCGGACCGCCGGCGACCGCACCGATGACCAAACCCGTGCCGGTCGTCGCGCCGATTTTGATGGTGTCGTCCTTAACCGAACTTTTCCCTTCGACGATGCCTTCGCTGTCAACGCTTCTGACGTTATCACCTTTTGACGGTAAAACTTCGGTCAGAATCGCGTTGAAATTGCTCCAGCGACTGTCCGATAAAACGATGCGGTCAAATGATAAAAGCAGCTCCGAACGGCGTTTGATTCTGCCCGGAGTGATGATTTTGGAAACTCTGCCTTCGATGGTCGCGCCGGACAATTCATACGGGGAAATAACCCGCGCCGTAAATTTGTCGCCTTCGCGGTTTTGCTGAGTGTTGACGTTATCGAGCAGTTCGACGATTAATTCGGTGTCGGTCGGAATTGCCAAGACGCTCGCGTCGTCAATCGAATAAGTCTGCCGATCCTGTCTGGCAGAAATGACCGGCGGCTGTTTTGTCGTGCTGTTCGGAATGACGGTCACCGCGGCAGTCGTCTCCGCTGTCGGTATTTGTTCCTGAACGGTTTCTTCGACCCTGGCGGTCGTCACAGTTTCGACGGGAGCAGTTGTTTCGGGTATTCTTTCCGCAACGGTTTCCGCAACCGGGGCTGTAACAGGCGTTTTTGCCGCGATCACGCCGCGTTTTCCGAGAGAAACCGGAATCGTCGCGTCGAACGAGCGTTTGTCAAATCCGGTGTCGTACCCGATTTCAAAACCCTGCTGATAACCGCCGCGATAGTCTTCGAGCGTCCCGTAATCTTTGTTGAAAGCACGGTCGGCGCGGTTATATTCACTGTGTTTGTCGTAGCTTTTGGCGGCGTTGTCAATCGTGTCGCGGTAGCCGGACATATAGCCGTCGGAGTAGCCGGTTCGGTAGCCGCGCTGCAATGCGATGTTCGAATCTTGGGCGTGAACACTTTGGGTCGAAAAACTCAGGAAAGAAACGGAAACGAGGGAAAGACTTAGAAAAGTTGCTAAAAAAGTTCTGGTCAGCTTCATTATGATCTCCTTATCAAAAAACAAGAAATGATTTATCCACTACGATTTATACAATAAAAGTTAATAAATTACAAGAAGAAATTTTTCGATGTTTTCACGTCCTTCGCAACTTGATGAAAGATAAATACTTTAGCTGTTCGATAAAATGCGCGAAAGCGATCTTTTGATGCAGATTTTAGTGAAATAGAGTTATAATGTTCAAATGTAAATTACGTTTCACAAAATTTTTGGAGATAGAATATGAAAATACTGTTAATCGGCTTGATATTTTTAGTTTCGACGGTGCTGACGACTAACGCGCAGACGCGCAAAGTGTTTCCGTACAGTTATACAGTCAACGATTTGCCGAACGGCTTGCGGGTCGTCATCGTGCCGACCGATTATCCGAACCTGGTTTCGCTCTATACGGTCGTGCGAGCTGGTTCGCGCAACGAAATTGAAGCAAACAAAAGCGGTTACGCGCATTTTTTCGAGCATTTGATGTTTCGCGGCAGCGAAAACTATCCGGCAGGACGGTTTGATGAAGTAATGAAAAAAGCGGGCGCGTCTTCAAACGCTTACACTTCCGACGACCGCACGGTTTATCACGAAACTTTCGCCAAAGAAGATTTGGACGGGATTTTGGGTTTGGAAGCCGACCGTTTCAAAAATTTGAAATTTTCGGTCGAACAGTTCAAAACCGAAGCCGGTGCCGTGCTTGGCGAATACAATAAAAACAGCGCGTCGCCGCTCTTCAAAATGTATGAAGTTTTGCGCGAAACCGCTTTTAACAAACACACTTACAGCCACACGACGATGGGTTATTTGAAGGATATAAAGGATTATCCGAATCAATACGATTACGCTTTGCAGTTTTTCAAACGCTTTTACCGCCCCGAAAACGCGACGCTCGTCATCGTCGGCGATGTCAAAACTGACGAAGTGATGGCGAAGGTGAAAAAGTATTATGGCGATTGGAAAGGCGAAGACTACAAACAGCAAATTCCTGCCGAACCGCCGCAAAAGGAAGCGCGGACGGCACATATTGACTGGGATTCGCCGACTCTGCCCTACGTCGGCGTGGCGTATCGCGCACCCGCTTTTTCCGAAACTGAAAAAGACGCGGCGGCACTGAGTTTACTAAGCGCGATTGCCTTTGGCGAAAACTCCGATATTTATCAAAAACTCGTCTTGACCGAACAAAAAGCCGTGTTTATCTCGCCCGATTTTGAAAATCATTTCGACCCGGAACTGTTTACGGTTTTCGCGCAAATCAAAGATGTCAAAGACTTGGATGTTGTCAAAGACGAAATTATCAAAACATACAAAAAATACGCCGAGGAGAAAATTCCCGAAAAACAGTTGGACGAAACCCGTTCACGACTGCGTTACGGTTTTTCGCTCGGAATGAACAGCAACGACGCGATTGCCGGAACGCTGGCGCAGTTCATCGCACTGCGCCGTTCGCCCGACACGATTGACAAAGTTTTCGCGCTTTACGATTCGGTTACGCCCGAAGACGTTCGCGCGGCGGCGGCAAAATATTTTACCGACAACAATCAAACGGTGATTACGTTGACATCGAAAAAAGGAGATAAATAAATGAATCTCGAAACGGCTATTCAGGAAAAAGTTCACGCTTTACCGACTTCTAAACAGGTAAAAGTTTTAGAGTTTGTCGAAGATTTAACGATTGAGAAAACTAACGAACATAATATAGAAACCGAAAACAAGCCGGAAATTAAACAGAAATCGAAACGCTATTCTTTTGTCGGAATTGGTCGCAGCGAAACGGGAGATTTATCGGCTAGAGCAGAAGAAATTCTCGAAAGGGAAATCAAACGGAAAAGCGGTTGGAGCTTAAAAGATGACTTCATTGATTGACACCGGCTTTTTGCTAGCGGTGCTAGACGAAGAAGATTTCCAACACCGCGTCTGCACGACGGCTCTCGAGGCGGAAATTGCTCCGTATTTACCCGAAGCAGTTTTGCCGGAACTGGCATATTTGGTTTTACGCGATCTCGGCTACAGAGTTTGGATTGCTTTTCTGAACTCGATTGCTGAAGGTGAACTGCCAATTTTATCAACCGAATTACAGGACTTAAAACGTGCGGCGGAAATTTTGGAAAAATACGCCGACAGCAAAATTGATTACGTTGACGTAATAATTATGGCAATCGCCGAAAGACTCGATATTAAAAGGATTTTGACGGTTGACCGCCGCGATTTTAGCTTGTTTCGTCCGCGTCACTGCGACGCTTTTGAGATTATTCCGTAAAGAGACATTATGACCAAAACATTTTACAAATTAAATTTGACGCTGGCTGTCCTTTTAGTTTTGTCAGCGACCGTGATCGCTCAAAAAAGCACAAATAATATGCCTGAGACTATGAAATCCGCATCCACATCGAAAGACTCAATTGCCGCCTCCGTTTTTCAGCCGGGAAAATCGCCGATTATTTCGTTTCGCATTCAGTTTCTAACGGGCGCGGTTGATGACCCGAAAGGCAAAGAAGGATTGGCGAATTTGACTGCCGCGCTGATTGCCGGGGGCGGAAGCAAAAAGCTGAGTTACGACGAAATCGTCGAGCAGTTTTATCCGATGGCGGCGGGTTTTGCGTACCAAACAGATAAGGAAATGACGACTTTCAGCGGCGCGACGCACGTTGACAATCTCGCCAAATATTACGATCTAATCAATCAAATGCTGCTCGATCCGGGTTTTCGGGAAGACGATTTTACGCGCATCAAACAGGACGTAATAAATGCGCTGAAAGTCGGACTTCGGCAGAGCAATGATGAAGAATTGGGCAAAGAACGGCTATACAACATTATTTACAAAAATCATCCTTATGAACATTATACGCCCGGAACGATCAGCAGTTTGGAGAAAATGACGCTTGCCGATGTCAAAGATTTTTACGCGAAAAACTATACGCAGGCGAATCTCGTTCTCGGTCTCGCAGGTGGTTTCGACGAGAAGTTTTCCAAGCAGCTAACGGACGATTTCGCCAAATTGCCGAAAGGCGCGAAAACGGTGCGAAAGATTGCCGCGCCGGTTTTGACAGATGGGATGAAAATTGACATCGTGCAGCGCGAAACACGCGCAACGGCGATTTCACTCGGGTTTCCGATTGATGTCACCCGCGCCGATAAAGATTATGCCGCGCTCGCCGTCGTTTCCTCTTTCTTCGGTCAGCATCGCTCGTCAAACAGTTATCTTTACGGACAGCTACGCGAGAAACGGGGGCTTAATTACGGCGATTATTCGTATATCGAATATTTTCCGCGCGGAATGTTTCAATTTGATCCTGATCCTAATTTGGCGCGGCGGCAGCAGATTTTTCAAATCTGGATTCGCCCGGTCGAACCGCAAAACGCCAATTTCGCATTGAGGGCGACGCTTTACGAATTCGATAAACTCGTCAAAAACGGAATGACCAAACAAAATTTTGAAGCGACCCGCGATTTTTTGTCAAAGTACGTCAATATTTTGACGCAGACAAAAGATGCCGAACTCGGCTACGCGCTTGATTCAAGGTATTACGGAATTCCCAATTACAACGAATATATGAAAGCGCAGTTGGCAAAGCTAACGCTTGCCGATGTCAACAACGCCATCAAAAAACATCTCTCGACCGATAAAATGCGCGTCGTGATGGTGACGAAAGATGCGGCTGATTTGCGCGATACAATCGTCAAAAATAAACCGGCTTTTATCACTTACGCTGCATCAAAGCCGCCGGAAATTATTAACGAGGACGTGAAAATATCAAATTATCCGATCAAAGTGAAACCGGAAAATGTGATTATTACGCCGGTCGAAAAAGTATTTCAGTAATTGGTAATTTAGTGATAAATGCAAAAGAAGAGCGGCGCACAAATAAATCTGTGCGCCGCTCTTCTTTTGTGTGCGACGGCAGAAATTATTCAAAGAAATAAACTCTGCCAATCACTTTATTCAACCGTGTTTCACTGCTCGGCGATGAAATTAATATCGTTTTCATCGGCGTTGAGATTTAACACTCGCGTCGGTTGTCCGAATTTATATCGTTTGGATTTCGCTTCGACGATATATGTTTGTCCTGCCGCCACATCTGCAAAACGGTAGTAACCGAAACTCGTCGTGACCGCCGTTCTCGTATTGCCGTCCGCGTCAGTTAATTTGACAAAAGCATTGACAATTCCGCGACCGTTTGCCGTCATCAATCTGCCCGCTATCTTGGAATTTGCCGCCGTTGCTCCGAGGATCGTGATCGTTCCGTTCGTATAAGTCGGCTGCGTGATCGGGGTGTTCGGGTCAACCGGGGAGGCTTTCCGCCGCGCCGGTGAGTCCGTGAACATAATTGGCGTGGTTCCCGCCGGTGCGCTGCCGGAGACGTTGAATTTTACGTTGACCAAGATAATGTCAATGCCTGCCGTAATCGTGCCGCCGCTAAATGATGTGACGGAGAAACCAATTGCGCCCGGATTATTGGCATTGAAAATAACATCGCCGCCGCCGTTGCCGATAGTAACCTGTGGATTGCTCAGTTTAGCCGAATCGTATGAAATGCTGAACGTATAACCCGCTTCGTTGCCGAGCGCGTCAACCCGGATCGGGACGGTAATCATTTGCCCCGGACTGGTGTTTTGATCGTCAACCCGAAAAGCCGCCGATGATGCAGTCGCGCCGCCGATAGTGATGTTGTTGCCCAAATAGGTCGGCTGTGTGATCGGCGTGTTCGGGTCAACCCCCGATGCTTTTCTTTGCGCCGGTGTGTCTGTAAATGTAATCGGCGTGGTTCCCGCCGGCGCATTGTTAGCGACGGTAAAGGTCACGTTGACCAAAATGAGATTATTGCCTGCCGCAATCGTGCCGCCGCTGAACGATGTCACCGAAAATCCGATTGCGCCGGGATTATTAGCATTGAAAACGACATCGCCGCCCGCATTGCCGATAGTCACCTGCGGATTAGTCAATTTAGCCGAATCGTATGAAATGCTGAACGTGTAACCCGCCTCGTTGCCGACCGTATCAACGCGAACCGGGACATTGATCGTTTGACCGGCATTGGCATTTTGCGCGTCAATTCTAAACGCCGCCGGTGCCGCCGTCACGCCGTTTTTGGTGCGAACTAAACCCTTATCTTTAATCGCCGGATTCGTTTTTGCTCCCGAACCCGGAGGCGGTGCCGGTGCCGGTGATAACGGACCGCCGGCAAACTGATTACTGTCAGTTCCTACGGCATAGCGTCGTGACTGCTGGACATCATCCGAATCGAGCGTTCCGTCGCCCGCCGATGAACGCGGCGAATCGTCGGCGCGTTGATATTCGTTGTTCTGGAAGGGTTGATCAAGTCCGACGGAGAAACGGCGAATCTGTTGAATATCGTCAGCATCAACAAAACCGTCTGCCGTGCCGCGCGGGGAGACATCACCCTCTAATCCGGCGGGACTTGAAACAGTCGCCGCGCTCGTAAACACCTGAAACTCGGTTGCCCGCGAAACCATTCCGGGAGCAACCGGTGTTGTCGGCGGTGGTCCAGGATTCACCGGCGGAACGTAAGACGCACAGTCCGTATTATTAAACGGGTCGTTGTCCTGTTCGCCGAGAAATTCGGCTTTTCCGGTACACTGTGTCGTTAAAACACGCAGCCGCAGATGTGTCGCCATCGTATCGGGAATATCGAAGTTACGCATAATCAACTGCGGCTGAACCGGACGCGGAACTTCCGCCGGGAAAGCATCATCCGGGCTGGTGTAAATAGGCGTATAAGTTATTCCGTTGGTACTCGCATCAATCGCAAATTTACGAATGCCCGTAAATCTTCCGCCGTTGGTCGGTCCGGCGGCGGTGCTGACGTTGATGTTGGTGACCAGAACAGGAGCCGTTCCCTGCAAATCAACCGTCATCGAATCGTCAGCCGGTGTCGTCGTCGTTCCGAGTCGTGCGCCCGTGCCTTCCGTGTCATCAATCAAATTATTTTTGGCAGTCTGATCGGCAGCCACAGTTGCCGTCGTAATAACGGCGGCACCCTTCGTCGCCGAAGCGCGATTGGTCGGCAGCGTAAATTCTACCGTCGCTCTTTCACCGGCTGCAAATGTTCTCGTGAATCTATGCGCTCCGTAGCCGGGAGCCTGCACGATGAAATCATACGTTCCGGGAACAAATTTGGCGACGTTATCATTGATATTCGAGCGCGGGTCGGTTCCCGAAACTACGGTTGCGGGGTCAGTATCGGCAATCGGACGGCTGCGTCCTTCATAATGTCCGACAAAAATTTTCGCACTCGTCACCGGTTGATTGCTTTCGTCTTTCGCCGAAACATTAAAAGTTACGGTCGCATTATTTTCCAGCGGCGACGAAAAATCAGGAATCGGCGTAACATCAGCCGTTCCGTTGGAATTGGCGAGCATTCCCATTCCACGCTGTGCAAAAACGCGCCACATTTCAGTTTGATTCGCGCCGTTAAAACGCGCCACATCTGCCGCGAGATAAGCGTCGCGGGCATCAAGCATACTCGTCGCGCCCTGCTGCAGCAGAAACGCATCGAACATAATCTGAATCCAGCGGCGATTGCCCGCGCAGTCCGCCGGATTTTTCTTGCCTTCGGCGCAAAGCTGCCGTGCGGCTATATCCGAATACGGATACTGCGAGTTATATTTATTAATCAGGACCTGGCGAACATTCCAGTTGACGGCGTTCCAAACTTCGCCGTCCGAGTGAACTTCGGGTCCCGGCGTATCGAAGCCGATGTTGCTGTAATTAAGCGGATTTTCTTCCAAATTGTAATCGCGGATAGCGAGTTTACGATTGTTGGTCGCGTAAATTCCGACGGCGGTTTTATTTTCGCCTTGCTGCGGAACATAATTGAAAGCGTTCTCGAATTCCGCCGCGTCCAAATCGCTCCAACTTTCGCCCATCGAACCGGCTTGTGCGCCGGACAAGCCGTCGTCGGGACCGCCGACCATTCGACCGGAAATCGCGTGCGTGTATTCGTGTCCGACAATGCCGACATCGTTATCGCCGTCAGTGCAGGGCGCATAGAAAGCACCGGCAATCGGCTGGAAAAGATATTGATTGGTGATCCCCGGAACGCCGTCCTGTAAAGCGATTTGGTTGGCATTATCGCGTCCCATATACATTCCGTTGGCACCGCCTGAAACTGCTCCGGCTTGGACGTTGCCAATTTCCGGGTCGTTTTCGCGGGTCGCATCAGTATTGCCGAAATTTGATTTTTGCAGGTTATAATTAGACTCGGTAAAGCCGAGATAATACGACCAATCGTGAAAGCGGTTATGAGTAACGAAAAGCTGCACGATTGACGCATCAATGTCGGCATCGTCAGCAACATTAGCACCGGACGTGCCGGTGTGAACCAAAATCGTCGGATCGCACTTCGTCCGGTTCCAATGATTCGTCCATCTGAAATTATAATCGCGCGTCGCACTCGTCGGCGCATACGGTGTCGAAGGAGTCAGCGGACTGCCCCACGATTCGGCGGTTTGCGCCGCGTTGCCGCGCGTCGTGCCGGTAAAAGTTCCGGCGTTAAAATCATAATCCCACGGCGCACGAGCCGCGATGTTGCGCTCGTCGCGGACACACGCCGCCGGCACCGTGCCGCCGGGTGTAATCTGCCAACAGCCGAAAATGCGGCGCAGATCCGTATTGATGAAATCCAAATCCGGGTAAGCCGTGTGGTATCTCCAGCGCGGCGAAGGAATGCCGGCATTCGGCGTGTTCGTGTCATCGGTGGTAAATGTGCCGACATAGCTATACGGAGCGGTTTGCGGCACATCCATCGTGTTGGTCGTTTGGCAAATTCTAACTTGATATGCGCCCGCCGGAACACCGCCCGCCGGAGCGTAATTCAAAGCCTCGCTGCTGATTCCGGTATCTTCGGAAGCAACTTCCAAGCCGTTATATAACAGATGGACTTTTATATCATTGGTTGCCACAGCAGCAGTTGCTTGAACTGCAATGCGCGTTTTACCTGCCGGAACCGTGAAACTATTAACGGTTCCGCCGCACGGAAATACCTGCGGCTGATATTCGCCCTGAAAAGTTGCGGTTTCCGGCGGCGGCGGCGGCGCATTGAGATAATTAACGCGGTTCATCCGCCGTAAAATATTCCCCGATTGGGCATCTACAAAAACTGTATAAGCCTCTGAAATATGTCCCGAGTTATAAACGACGTTTGCTTCATAAGCCGGACGTACTCCGCCGAGCGGTGTCGGTATCGCTGTGAGACGCACTTGCTGAACTTGCGGGAATCCGGCTACCTGAATCAACGTCCAGTTGTTGTTCGTGTCCGGCGCGACGCTCAAAATATCAGCCGCCGGAATTATTCGTCCGATATTAGTTGCTGCCGCTAACCAACCCTGCAATGGCGTTAAAGTTGCCGCGCCGGGAGCCGCCTGATCGCCCGCTGATGATGACCAGACGTGAAACACGTTCCCATTGACGATGGAAACATTTATCTGACCGTCCTGCGTCGGCACGACACCGCCGAAACTCTGGCGGAAAAGAACAAAATGCGCGTCGTTGTAAGGCATTTTGCCGTCGTTGACCAATACTAAATCGGCAACGCTTTGTTCGGAGAGCTTGAAAAGTTCGTGATTAACGCGAATCCATTCACGCGCCGCCGCGACCGGCTCGCCCGTAATCCCGGTGGAGATGTAGCCACCGTCTTTAACCAATGTCTTGATTGTGCCGAACCGATTCCATTCGGCTCGCGCACCGAGACTTTGAATTTGTGATAACTGCGCGGCGGTCGGTGCAATCAAACCGGCGCGATTGTCTATGTCCGGCAGATTCTGGGGTTTGTCCCACAGGTTTAATATGCCGAAAGTTGTGGAAGGTATGATCATAATCATCACGGCTAAAACTGCCGTGAGCGCATATAACCGCCCGAACCTTAAATTTTTTCCAATATGTTTTGTACTTAATTTCATTCCCAATCTCCTCCAAAAGCAAAAAATGTCTGCCGAAAGTAAACGAATAACTCCGGTTCGGAAGGAACCGCACTTAAATTAATTTTTAATTTCTATGTTGCTAAAAGGTTAAATTATCAGACTTGAGCATTTCTTGAATTAAACTTGAGTAATTCTTGAAAACCGCGAAAACGAACGAATCGGCGATGGATAAAGCGAATAAAGCAGAAAGTTTGACGGGTTATTAGAAAGCCGGAAATTTGGGGTCGGGCATTAGAACAGGCGCATTGTAATCTTTGAAAATACAAAGGATTACAATGCGCCTGTTTTGAAAAAACGTTTAGAAACTTTTTCTGAACAAATACGAAGCTCGGATAAAAAACGTGCGACCGTTGCGGGCGAATTGCGGTTCGAGCTGTCCGTTGTAGGGATTGAAACCGTTGTAGTTAAAATTGTCGTTGTAGCCGACATAGAACGCCGTCCCGGGACTCGGATTATAGCCGACGAGAAACTGTCCGGCGAAGTTTGATGACAGCGAATCGTAATCAACCCGCAGACGGGTGAACACAAATCTGGTGAATTGATAAGTCGAACGCAGCGTCACGATATTCGAATCGAACGCCGTCTTCCCGGTGTCGTTTCTAGTTAATTTACTTTTAGAATATTCGAGCGAAATTCGCAGCGGGTCAATCGGTTTATATTCGGCTCCAACACTCACATCGAATTGTTTGCCCGCTCCGGGGTCGAGCCTGCCGTCGCCGGACAACGCCGATGAACTGACGCGCGGATAGCGGTTTCCGCCGCCGAAATCGAAGTCGAAGGAATTGTTGATAAACCCGGCAAATACGTCGATTGAAAATCTTTTATTAAACTGTCTGTCAGCATTGACGCTGACATATTGCTGCCACGTCGAACGCTCCGACGAACCGAAAAACGCGCCGTTTCTGAGCGGGGAACGCCGCAAACCGAATTCACTTTCAAAGATGCGCTCGTATGAAATGCCGGTTTCAAAATTGACGGAAGTATTGTGTTGTAATTCAAAATTGAAACTTGAACTGATCCCGTGATCCTGCGAACGCCCCTGCCAATCGTAAGCCGTTGAAATTGACGGTCGCCAGCTAAACCGGACTATTTTTGCTTTCGGGCGCGGCTCGGTGCTTAACCGTCCGGCGAGAAACATTCGGTTGGTGTTCGTGCGGCGCGTAAAACCGGCATCGGCGCGGTAATCTTTGGTCCGACCGCTGGCTTCAAAGTAGAATCCGCGATTTTTTTCCGTGTAATCGAGGTTATAGGTGTAGCCCAAACCGTTGCCGGTGCGGTATTGATTGTAGGTCGAACCGCCGCAAATGTCGCGGTTGCGCCCGGTCTGAAACGGATTGAGCGTCGGTTCGAATGTATTATTAAAAAAACACCGCCGTGAATTTGTTCCGACCACTTGAAACTGCGACGTAGTTTGCTGATTGAGTTTGAGCCGCCCGTCAAAGCCGCCGACAATATTGTGCTGTTCGGGAAAACTGCGGTAAGTGCCGAAGAATCCGATGTTGTTTTCCTTGCCGAAATCTTGTTTGATGCGAACCACTCCAAAAGTTGCATTCTTGTCCAGAAATTCGCTGATGCGCGTTCGCAAAGCCGGATTGCTGCGGTCGTCCAGATCATAATTTCCCGGAGCTTTGTCGGAAGCGGCGAGAAAACCGAACGAAGTTTTACCGACCTTTCCGGTCAATTTTACCGCCAGATCGGGGTCAACAATCGTCCGCGAGTAAAAAATTTGCAGCGGCGACTGGAAAATATCCGCGCCTTCGAGGAAAAAAGGACGTTTCTCCTGAAAAAATATCGGGAACCGTTGGTTTGCCGTGACGACCGGCGCGTCCGCTTCGATTTCGGCAAAGTCCGGGTTATACGCCGCGTCTAGCGTGATGTTCGGCGTGATCGTATATTTCAGCGTGACTCCGATGTCTTGTTTAATCGGCTGATTGACGAATCTGTCCGAAGCAAAGGTGTTCGGGTAAATAGCGAACCGTCTGCCTGATTCGGAGAGCGTTGCGCTCGGCGTAATTTCCAAAGTGCGCTCGGATTTAATATCGTCGAGACCGGCAATTTTGCCATACTGGATCAGCTGACCCGAAATATTGCGGTCTTCCGGCATCCACGAATCGAGTTCGTCGTTGAAACGATCAATATTTCGCGCCGCGTTAAAACCCCACAACTTGCCTTTGCCGGAAGCGTAACGCAGTGATTTGAAAGGGATTTTTACTTCGACCGACCATCCCCAATCTTCGATCACGCCTTTCGATTCCATCACGATGTCAACCGAAAAATCAGTTCCGCGCCCCTCGGTGTAAATGCCGTCCTGCTGAATGCCGAGCGGATTCCAGCCCAAAAGATAAGCGCGGCGTTGGTCGTTGAAAGTGTCGAGAAAAACGCGCACGTTGTCTTCGCCGAACACGCCGTCGCGTTTGGCGACAGTGGCGCGAACCTTGCCGGGTTCATCCCAGCATTTGAAGGCGATATACAGATTTTTTTCGTCGTAGGTCAAATACGCTTCCGTCGGTTTTGAAGGAGCGATGTTGACACCCGGCGATGTTTGATAAAAATCTTTAAAGACGGCGGCGGTTTTCCAAATTTCATCATCGAGTTTTCCATCAATCACCGGCGGTGCTGTAATTAGAGGAATATCAACCGGCTTTGCCTTTTCGGGCGGAAGATTCAGTTTGGAAGTTTCGGTAGAACCTTGTTTTTTATTTCCCGTGTCTGCGGAAACATTGGCATTCAAAGGCTGCGCTTGAACGTAGGTTGTAAAAAATATAATAGCTAAAAAAGCGCAAAACTTTTTCATTGTTTTTACCTCGATTGGAAAAAGGGTGATTAAATTTGAGCGGGAGTCAAGATCAAATTGCCCGTTCAAATTAGAACGCAGTGTAAATCGAAAAGTTTCAAAAAACTTCGCGTCAAATCTTCTTACATCTTAATTCGGTCAGACGAACGAACGCACTTCTGTTGAACTCGAACCGCCGTCTGAAAATGACCTGCTGAAACGGTTGAACGATTTACGCCGTCGCCATTCTAAGCTGCTGAAAAAATTAGTGTTAAGACAAAAGTCAGTTTGTTTTTATGATGCCTGCGCTGCGAATAAAAATTTGTCCGTCCGTCGTGCTGAGACGATGATTCGCGCCGCCGCCGCCGACTTTCCAGTTGTGGACATTTTGTCCGCTGCCGGTCGCTGCAAGCCTGATGCCGTCGGCTTGAACGTTGTCTTGGTTTGATTCAATATTGATGTTTGCGCCGTCGGGCAGCGTCAAAATTATATTGCCGTTGAAGGTTTGCGCGGAAAGTTTTTGGAAATCGCCTTCCAGCGCAATCGCCCCGTCAAAGCTTTTCGCCGAGATTTCGCCGCGAAACCCGATCACGCGAACCTCACCGTCGTTTGAGGCAATTTGAATTTTGCCGCCCGCATCGCGCACATTGATCGCGCTGTCCGCGCCGCTTAAATCAATTTCGCCCGTAATTCCTTCAAGCCGAATTTCGCCGCCGGCAACGATTTTGAGATTCGACTTTTTCGGTACGTAAATTTCCAAGCGCATCGTCCCGGCTTCGTTAAAACCTGCCGTATTTGCACCGCCGACAGCTTTGATGCTGATGTCCTGCCCGTTTTGTTCAGCCTTAAAATCGAACGGTGTTTGAAAAGACGTTCTGGAAATGCGCGTTACAAAATACTGAACTTCCGGTTTGTCCCAACCGCGCACACTGACCGCGCCGCCACCGGCTTCAATCGTCACTTTGGGAATCCCCGTGACGGCAAAAGATTCACTTTTTTTTTCGATGTTCGGCGACCAGAAAGTATTCGACATTCGCGCCGCCGATTCCCGATATTTTTCCCGCGCCAGCCTGATCTGCTCCTGCATCTCTTTGACATTGAAGTCTTTGACCTTGATGGCGGCGTTTGCCGCTCTGATTGATTCCTCGATTTGCTTTTGCATTTCAGGAGTGATTTTGCCCAGTTCTTTCCGCGCTTCATTTAACGCTTGTTCGACTTGTTTGCGCGTCTCGTTATCGAAAACGGAACTGTCGAAAATTGGTGGAAACGGCGGATTCGGAGTTTTCGGCAGCTTCGGCATTTTCGGCGGCTTGGGCGGTTTTACGCCGGAAAAATCTTCGCTGTCGTCATCGTCCCGGTCGTCGTCCTGAACATTTTTGAACGGCAGCAGATCGGTCGCCGAATTGACGTTTTTTCCGTCGTTTTTACGTTTCATTGACAGTTCGCCGTTGACGCTGCTGAGTTTGATATAGACATCACCGCTGCCGAGTCTGCCGTATAAATCTTTGCCGACGTATTTGCCTTTGCGAACCGGCAAACCGAAATCGTTGTCAATTTTGCCGTTGACCGTATCGGCTTTGAGAACCGCGTCGGCATCGGACGGAATAGTTAAATTGACTGTTCCGTTGACGGTATCGAGCGAAATTTTGCTGCCTTTCTGAAGCTGGTCGAAATCGGCTTCAACCGTTCCGTTGACGGTTGATAGATTAGTTGTTCCACGCAGATTGGTCGCTTTAATCTGCCCGTTGACCGCCGATGCTTTCGTCGTGTTCGCCGCATTTGAAATATTAATCGAACCGTTGACCGTTTCGATTTCGTCGAGTGCCGCCGTGCGCGGAACCGTCAGGCGGTATTCGACTTGCAGCCGGTCGGAACTGCCGTAACCTCTTTGCTTGCGGTCGTTGTAAGTGCCGTAATTGGTTTCGACGCGGAACGCATCCTGCCGCGCTTCGATGTTGATGTCAACCTGCGCCAAACTATCTTTACTGCCGCCGGTTTTGACATATTGAAGTTTAACCTGCGGATTGTCCCACGTTTCAATCGTGATCGAACCGTTGACGTTTGAAACGCTGACTTTGCCGTTTGCATTAAGCGGATAAGTTTGCTCGAAACGCTCCGTTTCATCTGCTTTGACTGTTTGTTTGACGCTGGTATCCGTCAAATTAAAACTGCGAATCGGTAAATTGCCCTCACCCGAAAAAACTAAACTTGCGAAAATAATTGAATATAACCAAGACATAAATGCGTTCTCCTTACAGTGTTATAAATTTTGGGAGTTGATAACTGCTTCTATGTTAAAAACACCGGGTGTTGCCGATTTGTGACAACTTTTTTTGTAATCTTTATTTTAAAAATGTGTGTGTTAGAATTTGGGAAGTTTGATAATGACGGGGAATTGAGATTCTTTCAAAATCAACAGAGACAACAGTTCATTGTCATCAGACATCTGACGAATTTACTTTAGGAGTTCGATTTGATAGTTTTAATGGTTTGACCGAGACGGTTGAACGGAGAAAAATGATGAATTTAAAACAGACGCGCTTGCACATTCTGCATCAGGCTAAAGACTTGAGCGGCACAGCCAAGACAGGTGTTTCTCTCCATTGCCACACCCAATATTCAAGGGAATTGCTCGATTTTGTTCCGCATTACGCTGATAAGTTACCGATCATTTCGTATTTTTGGAACAAGGAGCGCGAAAGATACACCGAACGCGAAGGCAGACCGCCCGACTTTTCGTCCGGCTACTGGTCGCCGCCTCTAACACCGCAGGAAGTTTACAATCTCGAAAAACAACAGATGAACGAGGTCGGACTCGATGCGATCACGTCAATTACCGACCACGACAGCATTGACGGCAACGTCGTCATCAACGAGCAGACGGAGAACGGGAAAGCGCCGATTTCGCTGGAATGGACGGTGCCGTTCGACTACGGATTTTTTCACGTCGGCGTGCATAACCTGCCGAAACAGGATGCCGTCCAACTGACTAAAACATTACTCGATTACACCTTTAACAAAGAGAATCACGGCACGGAAAAACTGAACGAAATGTTCACGATGTTGGGGGAAATTCCCGAAGTTTTAGTCGTGCTTAATCATCCGATTTGGGACATCGAAATGGTCGGCAAAGAGAGACACGCCGTGCTGTTGACAAATTTCCTGAAGGAACACGGGCGGTACATTCACGCTCTGGAAATCAACGGTTTCCGGTCGTGGTCGGAAAATAAAGCCGTCATCGAAATGGCGGAAGCTCTCGGTTATCCGCTGGTGACCGGCGGCGACCGGCACGGCTGTCAGCCGAACACGGTGCTTAATTTGACGAACAGCCGAACTTTCGCCGAATTTGCCGAAGAAATCAGGGTGGATAAACGCAGTGAAGTCGTACTGATGCCCGAATACACACAGCCGCTTCATTCGCGGCAGTTGCAGTCTTTTTCGGAGATTCTGAAAAACTACTCCGAATTTCCTGAAGGTCGTCAAAAATGGTTCGACCGCGTTTATTTCGACACCGGCGACGGGGAAGGTGTGCGGCAGCTTTCGGTACACTGGCAACGCGGCGGTCCGACGTGGCTGCGCTGGGCGATTGGAACTCTGCGGGTGATGGGGAGTCCGAGAATGCGTCCCGCGTTCAGTTTCTTCCGCAAGAAATATGATCGGGTCCCGGAAGACATCACTAAAACGAAATTTGAAATTCCCGATTTGCAGGAAATCGCCAACAGTCTGTCGGCAGAACCGCAGACGAAGACCGAATTTGCATCTTAAATCCGGGGCAGCAGCCGGAAAAAAGGGCAGGCGTAAAGGAATAAACCTTTGCAACTCGCCCTTTTTATTTATTAAAGTTTAATTATTGTGAAAAATCCTCCGCGCATCGCATTTTTCCCCGATTCATTCTTGGAAGTCAACGGGGTGGCGATGACAAGTAACAAATTGGTCAGGTTCGTGCGAAAACGCGGCAACCCTTTCTTGTGCGTTTACGCCGGTAAAAAAACCGAAGTTACGCAGGACGGAAATATAACCTTCATTTCGCTGAAACAATCTCCTTTGTCGCTCAGAATGGACGAAGGTTTGAAATACGACCCGCTTTTTCAACGGCACACCAAACTCGTTCAAAAAGAACTGGAAAAATTTCGCCCCGATGTTTTTCACATCACCGGCTTGAACGATGTCAGCATTATGGGCGCGTATCTGGCGTGGCGAATGGATGTCGCGCTGGTCGGTTCGTGGCACACCAACCTGCACGAGTACGCCGCCCGCCGACTACGGGCGAAATTTAGTTTTCTGCCGAAAAAGTTTTTGCATTCGTTCACCGGATTTTTGGAAAATCGCATTTTAGACGGCGCGAAATATTATTACCGAATGCCGCAGATTCTGCTCGCCCCTAATCAGGAATTAATTGATATGCTGGCGGAAGGCACGGAAAGAAAGGTTCATTTGATGGTGCGCGGCGTTGATACGGAAGTGTTTACGTCCGCAAAAAGAACGGTTAGTGATGAGATTCTGCGATTCGGTTTTGTCGGCAGACTGCGTTCGGAAAAAAATGTGCGGATGCTGGCTGATTTGGAAAAAGCACTTTTCAATGCCGGGAAAAAGAATTTCAAATTTTTAATCGTCGGCGAAGGCGATGAGCGCGCATTTTTGGAGAAAAATATGCGGACGGCGGAACTGACCGGTTTTCTCGAAGGTGAGCGTTTGTCGGAGGCTTATGCTAATATGGACGTTTTCGTATTCCCGTCGGAAACCGATGCTTACGGAAACGTTCCGCAGGAAGCAATGGCTTCGAGTGTTCCCGCCATTGTCACCGACAAAGGCGGACCGAAATCTTTTGTGCGCCACGGCGAAACGGGTTTTATCGCCGCCAACTTTGACGAATTCGTCAAATATTCGATTGAACTGTTGGATCACCCCGAAAAACTAGCGGAAATGAAAAAATTATCGCGCGAATTTGCGCTTTCGCGCTCGTGGGATTCTGTTTTCGAAACGGTTTATCAGGCTTACGACGAGGCGAAAATATTTTTAGACAATAAGAAGAAGCTGAGAAAGAAAAAATAGACAGATCAGCAAAATATGTTTCGACTGCAGCAATTGGTACAGAAATATTGATTGAAAAGCCGCTCGTTTTAATTTGATTATGGAAGAAACAATGTTTGAAGAACCGCCGCTGGTCGTTCCCCAAAATACCATCCGCGAGGCTTGGATGAATATTCTGCACGATCCGGGAGTTTTCATCCGGTACTGGAATTACAAAGGTGCTATTCTGAGCGGCGGAATTCGTGCGCCTATTTTTCTGGCAACTTATTTGCTCGGCAAAGAAAGCCTTAAACTTGCGCTCGCGGCGGCATTGGCGCAGTTTATTTTCAGATTTTTGTTTGCTGGGGTCGGCGGTGCATTAATCCAATCGTTTCGCCGCGTCGAACCGGCGTGGAAGGCGTTGCTCTCCATTCTGCTGGTCGTGCCGGTCATCAGTCATATTTTTGAATATTTCGTGCAGACCGGTTTCGCTTATTATACCGGCACCAACAGCCACACCGATCAGGCGATTGTTCGTTCAATTTGTCTTTCGCTTTTCTCGGCGTTATTCAGTTTGTATATTATGCGGCGCAACGTGATGATCGTCGGCGAAGCGGAGAGTAAGTCTCTGCTCGGCGATATTATTAGTCTGCCGGTTTTGGTTTTCGATTTTCTCGCCTTTATTCCACTTGAAATTGCGCGAATGCTACGCCGCAGCGAAGTAATCCCCGCTGTTTTCAGTGTGTTGGGATTCGGCATTTTTTCACAGCTTGTCTGCTGGGCGTTCACCAACAAGTTTTTCTGGACGCACAACAGCGGGCAGGAAATACCATACATAAAATTTTGGGGCATTGACGGCATTATTCTGATGACGCTCGCCGTCATTATATCGCTGGTTGTTTTGAACCGGAAACGAAAGGGAAAGTGAGACGTTTGCGCCGTTTGATGTGCCGACGGCGGCAAAACGATTAAATTTTCGTGTCTGATACGTTTACTGTTACTATTTGACTATGCAAGTTTTAGAAAATATTCAAACCGCCGGTACTTTTTCGCCGCTTCTGAAACGCTACACGCTCGAAGAATTTTGGTCGCTGCCCGAACCCGACGATTGTTCACACTACGAACTTATCGAAGGAGTTTTACAGATTGTGCCGCTACCAAAAAGTTCACACGACATTATTGTTGCTGTATTGAGTCGTTCCTTAACTCTTTACTTGGCTGCTAATCATGATCCCGGAATGGTATTTCATCCGCGAGCTTCGATTTACATTGAAGAGATTTGGGGAACATATCTCGAACCGGATATGATGTATATTTCCCGTGAACTCGAAGAAAAAATGGGCGAACGGCGCACCTCCGCCAACATCGTTTTTGAATGTCTTTCTGAATCAACCGGCGTTTACGACCGGACGACGAAAGCCGATACTTATTTGGCTTTGGGCGTAAAAGAACTGTGGCTGATTGACTCGGATGATCAAACGATTGAAATCAGAAACGCTGACACGCAGGACGGGATTTTATTTTGGCGGAAACGGCATTATGTGAAAGGCGCAGCGGCAGAGTCGGAAATTTTAGAAAATTGGAAGGTCGCCGTCAGCGAAGTTTTTGCCAAATAAATATTCAGTGTCAATCAAATCAGTTCACATCACCAATTATTATCACAAAAATTCGGGCGGCATCAGCACTTCTTACAACAATCTGCTCGCCGCCGCCGAAAGGCACCGGCGCGAAATGCGCCTGATCGTTCCGGGCGAAACCGAAGCCGTCGAACAGGTCAACGACTACGCCAAAATCTATTATGTTCCTGCCAAACAATCGCCTGTTTTCGATAAACGCTACCGGATAATGATGCCGTGGCAGTATCTGCTCAACGATTCGATCATTCGCAAAATTTTGCTCGCGGAAATGCCCGATATGATTGAAGTGACCGACAAATACACGCTCAGTATCATCGGCGCGATGGTGCGGCTGAACAAATTCAAACAAATCGGTCGCCCGATGCTCGTGCATTTTTCGTGCGAACGGATGGACGACAATATCGGTTCGTTTTTATCCGGCGGAAAAGCGGGGAAGTGGCTGGCGCGGCGTTTGATAGGCAATTACAGTCTGCCGTCGTTCGATTACCACATCGCCAATTCGCCCTACACGGCAGACGAATTTTACAAATCATTTGGGAAAAACGAAAATCCGCGCCGTTCGGATTGGTTTTTCAATTGGTGCTGGCGTTTCTTTAAAGCTCCGCGAATGCCGATTGAAGAGCGCATCTTCGTTTGTCCGCGCGGCGTTGACAATAAACAATTTACACCGGCGCGAAAATCCGCCGCGATCAAAACCGAACTGCGGCAAAAAGCGAACATTCCCGACGACGCGATAATTCTGCTTTACGCGGGACGTATTTCGCCGGAGAAAAACATCGGACTGCTGCCGGACGTGATGGAATTGTTGGCGAAAGAAGAAAAGGATTACCGCCTGTTGGTTGCCGGTGCGGGACCGCAAGCCGAATGGCTGCAAACGCAAACCGATCAGCGCGTCCCGAACAAAATTATTCAGTTCGGACATCTCGACAAGGAAACGCTGGCGAATTATTACGCGAATGCGGATATTTTTGTCCATCCGAACCCGAAGGAACCGTTCGGCATCGCCCCGCTCGAAGCGATGGCTTCCGGCACGCCGACCGTCGCGCCGAATGCGGGCGGATTGTTGTCGTATGCGACGAACGAAAATATGTGGCTGGCTGAACCGAACGCGGAAAATTTCGCGGCGGCGATTCGTGAAATTACCGAAAAACCGGAATTGACGAAGGAAAAAATTGCCAACGCGTTACAAACCGCTGAACAAAATACGCGCGAGGCTTCGACCGATTTTCTGATTGCAACGTATGATAAAATGTATTCTGATTTTCAAAGCCGTAATGATTTGTTCACCGACCGTGAAAAAGCCGGTGCATTTAATTTCGTCAAAGAACTTTTGAACTAATCATTCGTTCGAGATTTGACCACCGGCGATAACAGCCGATGACAACGAACAACTGACAACCAAAAAAATGCTCGAATTAGTTTTAGCCAATTTAAGAACGCGCCCGTTTCGCTCATTGATAAGTATTATCGGTGTCGCGCTCGGTGTCGTGCTGGTCGTATTGTTTACCGGACTGGCTCGCGGAATGAGCGAAGATATGGTTAAACGCGCTTCAAACTGGAAGGCGGAAATTGTTTTCCGCCGTCCCGGTTCAATGGAACTGCAAAGCTCTAATGCCAATATTGACACGGCTTACACCCAAAAACTGCTTGAGATCGAAGGTGTTCAGTCAACCGTTCCGGTTATTAAACAAATTACGCCGAATACGAAAGCGCGGTGGGGCGTTGAGCAGATTGACGGTGTTGAGTGGCAGCCGTTTGCCGCGATGAACGATATGCAGATCGTCGCAGGTCGTCCGATATTTGCCAATGACGAAATAGTTTTAGATGAACGAAAATTTGAAGATGATGAACTAAAAATCGGCGACACGATGGAACTTTTCGGTCGTCCTTACAAAATTGTCGGTGTGTTTTCGCCGCCGTCGGGTGCGCGAATCAAAATGTCGCTTGCCGCGATGCAGGACGTGCTGGAATCGCCGAATAAATGTACATTTATTCTCGTTAAACTCAAAGACGGCGCGGATGTAAAGGCGGTCGCCGCCCGCATCAATGAACAGCTTCCGGGTAATAAAATTGATTTGACCAGCGATTTAATCATCAACGCGCAAGACCGAATTCCGGCGTTGAACACATTTCTGCGCGTTCTCGTCGGTCTCGGCGCATTCGTCAGCACGATATTCGTGCTGCTTTCGATGTACACGACGATCACTGAACGCCGCAAGGAAATTGGCATCTTGAAATCACTCGGCGCGTCAAAATCGTTCATCATCAAAGTCATCGAAGGCGAAGCGTTGATGATCGGCATTCTCGGCGTTCTGCTCGGTTTCGCGGTGTCGTTTCTCGCTTCATTCGTGATTCAAAAACAGTTTGATTTGCAATTTGAGTTTAGCGAAGGCTGGATTATCAGCGCGATCATCATCGCCGTCGGCGGAAGTTTGTTCGGTGCGCTTTATCCGGCGTGGCGGGCTTCGGATATTGACCCGGTGCTGGTTCTGATGAACGAATAATTTCAAAGTGCAGAAAATATATTTATATGAGTTCTGAACAACTCGTGCTTGATGCCGTCAAACAAAAAAATGCGTCGAAAAAGCAGGGCATTTTGCAGAACCTGTTCGCCGTTTGGTTTGATGCTTTTGTTTACAACCAGATTTGGGAAGATCCGCGCGTTGACGTGCAGGCTTTAGAGTTAAACGAACATTCCAGAATTTTGACGATTTCTTCCGGCGGCTGCAATGCGCTCAATTATCTTATCGAAAATCCGCACAGCGTGACGGCGGTTGATTTGAACCGCCATCATATTTATCTGCTCAATTTGAAAATCGCGGCTTTGAAATTTTTGCCGTCGCATACGAAGTTTTTCAACTTTTTCGGCTTCGGGCGAAATGAAAACAACGTCGCCGATTACCAAAAATACATTGCGCCGAATTTAGATGCGGAAACGAAATGTTTTTGGGAGAACAACACTTTTTTCGGCAAAATGTTATACGGCAAAAGGATCAACTTTTTCCAAACCGGCGGACTTTACGAACACTCGCGCAACGGTTATTTTCTGCGTTTTTTTCATCGTGCGGCGCGTCTTTTCGGCGGCAAGCCGGAAGAGATTTTAAAAGCGCAAACTCCGCAGGAACAGGAAATTCTTTACCAAAAATACATCGCCCCGTTTTTCGACAGTTTTTTGATAAAAATTATCGGAAAATTGCCGATTACGATGTTCGGTCTCGGAGTCCCGCCGCAGCAATACGAAGAACTGAAAAAAGATTTGCACGACGGCGTAAACATCATTGATATTTACAGGGAACGCACCAAACGTCTCGCCGTCGGCTTCCCGATTGACGACAATTATTTCGCGTGGCAGGCGTTCGCCCGCAAATATGACACGGAACACCGCCGCGCCATTCCCGATTATTTGAAGGCTGAAAACTACGAAAAACTAAAGACTAACGCGAATAAAATCTCAACAAAAATCGGCTCGGTGACGGAAGAAATAAAAAAATCGCCGGAAAATACGTTCAATAGTTTCGTTTTTCTCGACGCGCAGGACTGGATGAATGCCGAAATGCTGACGGAACTGTGGACGGCAATCGCCGAAAAAGGCGAACCGAATTCACGCATCATTTTTCGCACGGCGAGTGCGTTTTCGCCGATTGAAACAAATTTGCCGAAGCCGCTGCGCGAAAAGTTTTATTACGAAGAAAATTTATCGAAAGAATTCTTTAAACAAGATCGCGCGGCGATTTACGGCGGATTTCATCTTTACATTTTGAAGAATGAGTTCTAAAAAAATCCAAAATCCAAAATCCAAAATCCAAAATCCAAGCGGTGCTTTCGAGAAAATGGATAAAATGTATCGCCACCAGCGATATTTTTACGATTTGACGCGTAAGTATTATCTGCTCGGACGCGATAAATTAATTGAAAAATTTGATGTCAAAAGCGGTGAAAATATTCTTGAAATCGGTTGCGGAACGGCGCGAAACTTGATGATTCTGGCGCGTAAGTTCCCGCACGCCAATTGTTACGGACTCGACGCTTCCGCCGCGATGCTGGAGACGGCGCGAAAAAATATCGCCGCGAAACATCTAAAAAATATTACGCTTGTCAACGCGCTCGCCGGTGATTTTCATTATCAAAAGAATTTTAATTTAACCGAACCTTTCGACACAATTTATTTTTCGTATTCGATTACGATGATTCCGCATTGGAAAGAAGCAATCGCCAATGCGCTCGAAAATCTCAAAAGCGGACGCAGTTTCTACATCGTGGATTTTTATGACCAACGTGATTTGTCCGCGCCATCTCGAAAGATTCTACAAGGTTGGCTGAAAATGTTCGACGTGATTTATCCGCAGGATTTAACGCCCCACTTAGAGAGTTTGGAAAAACAAAATCTGGGTGAATTGTCAGTCACTTCGGTTTACAAAAGTTACGCTTTTATTGCCGAATTTAAGAAATTTTAGCCACGAACAAACACGAAAAAGACACGAAATAAACCTTTAAATTCTTTTTCGGGTTCTTTCGTGTTTGCTCGCGGCGAGATTATTCTTCAATAATCACGCCGATTTCTTTTTGCAAAGTTTCGCGCCGGACGAGCAGACGTAAAAACAATCCGCGCTGACGCAACAAAAACCACGCGGCTTTGAGCCAGATTTTCAGATCAATCAATGTTTCAAACGAGCGCAGGGCAATGTAGCCGCAAACAATCAGCAGTGGAATTGAAAGCAGCGCAAATTGCCAGCCGAAAAAGTAAAACATAAATCCGGCAAAAATCACCCACGTCAGCGGCATAAAGATACACGCGGCGAGAATTTTCGAGGTTGAACCGGCGGCATCAACGTCGTGCGTCGTGACCATTTGACCGAGCAAATTCGAAAAAAGATACGCCGGTGAATGAATAATCGCGCCGACAATTGAAAACGGCGCGAGCAGAATTAACACGACGATTCGCAGAATCAGATAATTGAAAACATACCGCGCTGGATGCTGCAAAACGGACAAACTTTCAACGGTTAAACCGCTCGATTCGAGATTATTTTCGTAATTCTCAATTTTTTCGCGCAGTTTTTCCATTTTTGCCGGGTCGTTTTGTTCGAGAAGCTGATATTTTTCCGCCACATCCTGCAAGCGCAAAAACGTCTGCGTCAGCGTTTGCTTGAAAATCAGGTTTTCATAAACCGACGAAAAAAGTGCTTCGGCTTTGACGACGGTTTCAAGTTCGTTCGTGTTTTCGAGATTGAGAGTCACGTCGTGCAGCGCAGTTTCGATTTTTTGGGTTAATTCAACGACTTTATCGCGCGGTGGTTCGCCGTTTTCGTCGAGTGCAACTTGTTCGACATCGAAAACCTCACCGTAACGAATCAACGCTTCGCTTCTAAAAGAAGTTTTCGATGTGTAATAAAGTCCGACCGCCATTATTTTCAAACCGTTTTTGACGAGTTCGCTGTTATCTTTGCCGACGGCTAACGCGCCGAGTGCGATTCGCGCCGTGCCGGTTTTGATCGGCTGCAATTTCGTTTCGTTGTGCGAAATGCCTTCGGGGAAAACGGCGATGCAGCGACCACGCGCCAGCAATTCTTCGCAGTTTTCAAACGTAAATTGATTTTTCTTTTGATCCGTCCCGGCATCAATCCGGCGATAAATCGGCAGTGCTTCGATCAGACGCAGCAAATAGCCGCCGATTGGCACATCGAACAATGTTGATTTGGCGAGAAAAGATACGCGGCGCGACAAAGAAACAAAGACGATGCCCGGATCAACCAGACCGTTTGGATGATTGAGAACAAAAATTATCGCGCCGTCCTTTGGGACTTTTTCAACTCCGGCGACTTCGATGCGGCGAAAAAACAAACGCAGGACGACGCTGATAAAAACGTGAAAAAGCTGACGTGCAAAACTGCCTTTGCCCAAATAAATCATTTGCCATAAGCGCAACGGTTTAATCGTTTCGGGCTGCGCGGTTTCTTTTATTTGTTCGTGTGGATTATTCAACTCTGTACGTTATAAAATTTTGCGAAGTTATTGTTAAGATTTTTTGCCCGCGAATTACGCTAATTTCACGAATAATAAATCACTTTACAATTATAACGGATTTTGAATTATTCGCGTTAATTCGTGTAATTCGCGGGCAAAAAAATTATTTCATTCCAAATTTGCGTCCCAAAATTGCCAAACCGATTCCGCCCAAAATCAAACTGCTTGCTAAAACCAAACGTATCGAAACAACTTCCGCTAAAAATACGATGCCGCCGATTGCGGCGAGTGCGGGGACGGAAAGTTGTAAAATCGCGGCGCGGGTCGCCGTGTGATATTTCAGCGCGGCATACCAAACCGAATATCCTAAACCGGAAGCGACTGCGCCGGACAACACGGCGAGCAAAATTCCGCGATTTGTTAAATATATATTCGGCAGAAAAGGCAGCGCAGCTAATAAAACAAGCGGAACCGAACGCACAAAATTTCCGGTTGTATCCGCAAGCGGATCGGTGCTTTGTCTGCCGCGCAAAGTGTAAAACCCCCAGCTTATTCCGGCAATCATCATCAAAAACGAACTGACCGGCGGCGGCGCGGAAAGTCCGGGGAAAACGAGATAAACGAGTCCGCCGAGCGAGGCAAACAGTCCGCTCCATTCTAAAAATTTTGGGCGTTCGCCTGACATGAGTGCGGCGATAATCATTGTCGCCTGAACGCAGCCGAACAAAATCAACGCGCCCGTGGCGGTTGTCAAATTGATATAGGCGAACGAAAAACAAATGGCATACGCAAAAAGAAAAAAGGCGGAAATCCAGTTTCCGCCCTTTGTTTTAACCGTTTTTTTTGCAGCAAATGAACTGATTAAAAACAATATGATCGCGCCCGACATCAATCGAATTAACGTGAAACCCGGAGCATCAATCGCATTTGTGCCGAGCGCGAGCCGACACAAAATCGAATTGAAGGCAAAGGCGGCGAGCGCGAAACCTGTGTAAAGAATTATTTTCATTCAAACAAATCTTTATTCGATTATGTCATCATTTAACTCGTCATCACCTTCTTCGTCTTCTTCGTCATAAACGCCGACCTCGCCGAATTCCCAACCGTCGTAAGTGTCAACTTCATACTCTTTGGCAAGTTTGGCAAATTCGATATTTCTTTGGGCTAAAGACTGTGCCGTGTGTGTTTCTTCCTTGTCAATATGGAGCAGATATTCACCGGTTGACGCGCCCGTGTCGTCGTCGCCGAGTTCAAAAATGTCGAGAAAATCGTAACCTTTTTCTTCAAGATGGTTGCCGAGTTTTTCAAGTTTATCAACGTCTTTATCAACGAAATAATAGCTGTAGAGCATTTCTTCGTCGGTGTTCCAATTGTCTTCCGTTTTGGCATCGGCAAAGATTTTTTCGATGCCTTCGATTTGTGATTCCGTGTCTGTAAAATTCATTTTATTTTCCTTCGTCTTCGATGTGCGCGACATCTTCCTTAATCAGCGAACTGTCCTGAATCGCGCCCACGCCGTCGCGCGGCATTTCCTTTTCGTGGTCTTCGGTCGAATGATCCTGTCCGGTCGGTCGGTCGTCGTTTGCGCCCGTAATCGCCTGCACATCTTCGTCCGAAATCGTTCCGTCGCCGCCCGGAATGTCGCTTCCAGTTGCGGTCGTGTTTTTTGCGTCGTCGTTAAATACGTCGTCATTTTTCTGTGTCATTTTTAGATACTCCTTGTTAAAAATTTTGTTAATTATTATCTCATTTATTTGTCTCATTTTCCGCTTCGGTTTTCAAATATGCCAAAACGAACAATAAACCTAAAAACAAGTCAATCAAACCCGCTGCAAATAACGGCAGTGCCAGCCGATTTTGCAGATATAAAATAACAGCCGGAACGCCGAAACTCATTTTCTCCAACACGCAAATCGGCATTAAAGCGCGGTATTTCAGCGGTTGGCGGGCGATTATCAAAAATACAAATTGAAAAACCAGCGCGATGCCGACGAAGCCGTAGAAAAATTCGGGATGCGTGATCGCTGGCGGTTGATCGCGTCCGATTTTTGTTTCGAGAAAATACTGCGGAAACAGCGCGATGATTCCGTAAATTGCGGCGGCATAATAAACTATTTTGGCGAACTTCATAGTCAAATATCAGAACCTCAAACAGCGTATTCAGCAATTATTTGAATCCGCCGTTAAGCGTCGCGCCGACGATTTTGATATTCGTAATGTTCGGCGGACCTTCATAACCGCGCAGCGTTTCAACCATTATAATCGCCGCACGCGGTTCAAACGGACTGAGCAGCACGCCGCCGATTTCCGCACTGCGAATGCTGTCATAACTTTTTTTGTAAATCTTTTCGTAAATCGTTTTGCTTCCATCGTTTTTCGACAACAGCCGCAAAATAACCTTTCCTTCCACCGAATCTTCATTATCAATTTTCAATTTGACATTAACTTCCGGTGTCAAAATATCTGTTTGAAATTTAATGGGCAAAGGCAGCAGTGTGAAATTTTTTTCCGCTTTGATATTGTATTGAGCGAGCTTGCGCGAAAATTCCCGTTGATTTTTTTTCCAGTAAGATTTCAAATCAACTTCGGCATTTTCGTCGCTGTTATATTCGCGCTTCCAGAGAATTTTGTCCGTCCGCATATCCTGAATTACCAGTTCAGCAAAATAACAGCCGCAGGCTTCGTCCGCCGGTTCGAGATAATAAGCAAACACACCCTTTTTCGACCATCCGATTGGATAAAATTTTTCGATAATCCGCGCTGTTGGAGTAACGTTCGCATCGCCGTTTGACGAATTATTGTTCAACTCCAAACTCGCCGGAACGCCGTAGATCGTTTTTGCATTTCCACGCTGTGCGAACAGTGAATTTTCTGCGCCGCAGAGATTTGCGACGAACAATAATAACGTAAAGATAAGGATTTTTCGCATAATTATAAACATTTAAGTGCTTTATTCGCCGACTTTGGCATCTTTCTCGTTTTCTGCGTCTGTGTCTTTTCTTTCCGGTCGCATATGCGGGAAAAGAATAACGTCGCGGATTGAATGTTTGTTCGTCAAAAGCATCACGAGCCGATCAATTCCAATGCCGATTCCGGCGGCGGGCGGCATTCCGTAGGCGAGGGCGCGGATGTAATCTTCGTCCAAAACCATCGCTTCCGCATCGCCCGATTCGCGTTCTTTCATTTGATCTTTAAAACGCTCATATTGTTCCTGCGGATCGTTGAGTTCCGAAAAACCGTTGGCGCATTCCATCCCGTTGATAAACAATTCAAACCGCTCGGCAATCTGCGGATTCTCCGGCGACGCTTTCGACAAAGGCGAAATTGATTTCGGGTAATCTATGATGAATGTTGGTTGGATTAAATTTTCTTCAACAATTGATTCAAAAATATCTATAATTGGATCAACTGACACCACGAATTCTTCAATGCCTTCGGAATCTGAATTATCAGATGAACCTGCCGTAAGTGAAATTTCAGCATCTGACCAAGCATCCGAAAATTTATCAGAAGAAATATTTTGCAATTCGTTCAAATTTGGCATTAATTTCCCTTGTGGACTGAAGCCCTCAAGAAAACTTGAAAGTAGTAAAGTATTTAATCCTTCTAGCCAATTTCCTGTTAACTCTTCGCCAATTTTATTTTCGATAAAAGATTTCATTGTTTCTGGCAAAACTTTGACAATAGCGTTTCCCATAGATAGTCTTTCAAACTTTGAAAAATCAATCTCGTTCTCGCCGTATTTCACCTGCAAACTTCCGCCCGTCGCTTTCTTGACCGATTCTTGAATCATTTGTTCGGCGAAATTCATCATTCCGTTCACGTCCATATAGGCGCAGTAAAATTCGAGCATCGTGAATTCCGGGTTGTGTTTGTGCGACAAACCTTCGTTGCGAAAATTGCGGTTGAGTTCGTAAACTTTTTCAAAACCGCCGACGGTCAGACGTTTCAAATAAAGTTCCGGCGCGATTCGGGCATAAAGCGGAGTGTCGAGCGCGTTGTGATGCGTTTCAAACGGAGTCGCCGCCGCGCCCGTCGCTTTCGGCGTAAGCATCGGCGTTTCGACTTCGATATAATCGTGATCGTCAAGAAACCGGCGCATTCCGCTAATCAGTTTGGCGCGTCGTTCAAAAACCTCGCGCGTCGTAAGTTCACCTTCTTCGTGGTCAATCTTCAAAGAATCGGCAATCAAATCGGCATAACGAAAACGCCGCTGCAATTCAGGATCAACAATTCCGTGCATCTTATCCGGCATCGGCATCAAAGATTTCGCCAAAAACTGCAAAGTTTCAACGTGAACGCTCAATTCGCCCGTATTCGTTAGAAAAAGATAACCTTCAACGCCGATAAAATCGCCGTGATCGAGCAGACCGAAAACTTCCCACGCCTTATTTTCTACTTCACTCACCGTTGATTTTTCGTCGTTCAAAACCAATTTCGCGTCCTGTTTGCGAACGTAAATCTGCAAACGCGATTTACCGTCCGACAAATGCACAAACGCCGCTTTGCCCATCACGCGCGGCGGCACGGCTAATCTGCCGGAAATTCTGACATTGCCGAATTCTTTTAACTGTTCATTGAGTTTGCCTTTCAATTCCTGATCCGGTTTTTCACCTTCGTTTAATTGAGATTTATGCGCTTCAAATTCTTCCGCGATTTCCGCGACGGGTTCGTATCTTAAAAGATTTGAGATCGTATCTTCCGCGCCCGAAATCTTCGTGCGTTCATATTTATTCGGATATGAATTTCCGACGAGTTTTTCGAGTTCCTTTAAATGTTCGACTCGCGCTTGCGTTTGATCGTTTTCCTCGACGATTCCGGCTTCAAAAATGGTTTCCGATTGTGTATTTGCGATAGACATAATTTTTCGATTGTAAAATTAAGCATTATAAACCACAGGCAAAGATATTATCCATTTGCGTTTGACGTTAGAAGTCGGAGCGCGGACGGCTCGTCCGCCAACGAGAGCGAAGCGAATCGTTGCACACCTCGCATTTCTAAAAAGATTATTCAGTGCGAACGCTTGCAACTTCGCTTCGCTTGTTGGCGGACGAGCCGTCCGCGCTCCGACTTTGCTTTGCTCGCTCAAATTGATAAAATAATCGTTTCGCTTGAGAGTAAGTATTTTATCGGTAAAACACAATGAGCATAAAACAAATCACGGTTCGCGGCGCACGTCAGCATAATCTGAAAAACATCAACGTCGAAATCCCGCGCGATACGTTCACGGTTATCACGGGTTTGAGCGGTTCGGGCAAATCATCGCTCGCTTTTGACACGATTTATGCCGAAGGGCAGCGGCGTTATGTCGAATCTTTGTCGGCTTATGCGCGGCAGTTTTTGGATCAATTGGAAAAGCCTGATGTTGATTCGGTTGAAGGTTTGTCGCCCGCGATTTCGATTGAACAGAAAACCGTTTCTCGAAGCCCTCGTTCGACCGTCGGGACGGTCACGGAAGTTTACGATTATCTGCGGCTGCTTTTTTCGTCAATCGGTCAGCCGCATTGTCACCAGTGCGACGCGCCGATTACGCGCCAGTCGAGCGAACAGATTGTTACAAATATTCTGGATTTGCCCGACGGCGAGCGCGTGATGATTCTCGCTCCCGTTGTGCGCGGGCGCAAAGGCGAATTTAAAAAGGAACTCGAAAAACTCCATAAAGACGGCTTTGTTCGCGCCCGAATTGACAATGAGATGCGTCTGCTCGATGAAGAAATAAAATTAAATAAACGAGCCAATCACACGATTGAAGTCGTCGTTGACCGGCTTTTAATTAAGGAAGATATTAAAGATCGCTTGAACGAATCGGTCAAAACCGCTTTGAAATTGACTGACGGCGCGGTGTTGATTGCGGTGATTGACGGCGACGAAAAACTTTACTCGGAAAAAATGGCGTGCGTCAATTGCGGCATAAATATCGCCACGCTCGAACCGCGTTCTTTTTCGTTTAATTCGTCTTACGGCGCGTGCAAACGCTGTCAGGGTTTGGGCGTTGTCGCCGAAATGGACGCGAATAAAATCTTGCCCGATCAAACGCAGATCGCCGGAAAAATTAAATTTTTAAATGAAACAGACAAATCCGGCGGCAGATTTTTAACTTCGGCGTTAAAAGCCATCATCGAAAAATTTACCGATGGCGACAAATTGGTTTCGCCTGACGAAGAAAAAACTAAAAACAAAAAATCGAAAACCAACAACTTTTTCGATCTGCCGTTTGAAGAATTGTCGAAGGAAATCCGCGACGCATTTTGGAACGGGACAAAAAAACGGATGACGTTTCAGCAAGGAACTTACAAATATGAAGGCGATTGGAAAGGTGCGCTACGGGCGATGCGCGAGCGGATGGAAACGCCGCCTTCGCAGAAAGTTCGGGAAGCGTTGGAAGAACTCGTCTCACCTGCGCCGTGTCCCGACTGTAAAAGTAAACGCTTGCAGCCGGAGAGTTTAGCGGTCAAAGTCGGCGGTTTCGGCATTGACGATTACGTCAATTTGCCGATTGACAAGGCGGTTGATAAATTTGCCGAAATCACGCTCAACAGCCGCGAAGAAAAAATCGCGGTTTTGGTTTTAAAGGAAATCAGAGAACGTCTGCAATTCTTAAACGCCGTCGGTTTAGGATATTTGACGCTTGACCGCGCGTCGGGAACTTTGTCCGGCGGCGAAGGTCAGCGCATTCGATTGGCAACGCAGATCGGTTCGCAATTGCGCGGCGTTCTCTACGTTTTGGACGAACCTTCGATTGGTTTGCATCCGCGCGACAATCAAAAATTGATTGAAACTCTGCACGCGCTGCGCGATTTGGGCAACACGGTGTTAGTCGTCGAACACGATGAAGAAACTATCGAAAATGCCGATTATGTCGTTGATTTGGGACCGCTTGCCGGAACGCACGGCGGCGAAGTCATCGCCGTCGGAACGCCGAAGGAAATCAAGAAAAACAAAAATTCGATCACGGGAAAATATCTTTCGGGCAAACTGAAAATTGAAATTCCCGAAGTTCGCCGCACACCGAACGGAAAAAACATCACGGTCAAAGGCGCGAAGGCGCACAATCTAAAAAACATTGATGCAACATTTCCGCTCGGACTTTTGACGGTCGTCACGGGCGTTTCCGGTTCGGGAAAATCCACGCTGGTTGACGATATTCTTTATCCCGCGCTGGCGAAATTCGTTTATAAATCTGCCGTTACGCCGCTCGAACACGATTCGATTGAAGGTTTGGAATTGGTTGATAAGATCATCGAAATTGACCAATCGCCAATCGGCAGAACGCCGCGCTCGAATCCGGCGACTTACACCGGACTTTTCACGCCGATCCGCGAGCTTTACGCGATGCTGCCCGAATCGCGCGAACGCGGCTACAAATCCGGGCGGTTTTCGTTCAACGTCAAAATCGGACGCTGCGCCGCCTGTGAAGGCGCGGGAATGAAGCGCATTGAAATGAATTTTTTGCCCGACGTTTTCGTCAACTGCGATGTTTGCAGGGGCGCGCGTTACAACCGTGAAACTTTGTCGGTTAAATACAAAGGTCTGTCAATCGCCGATTTGCTCGACACGACGATTGAAGACGCGCTGCCGATTCTCGAAAATATTCCAAACATCAAAATAAAACTGCAAACGCTGCTCGATGTCGGTTTGGGATATATAAAAATCGGGCAGTCTTCGACAACTTTATCGGGGGGCGAAGCGCAGAGAATAAAACTCGCCAAAGAACTTTCAAAACGCGCCACCGGAAAAACGATTTGCATCTTGGACGAACCGACAACGGGTTTGCATTTTGCCGATGTTCATAAGTTATTGGACGTTCTGCAAAGATTAGTTGACACGGGAAACACGGTCATCGTCATCGAACACAATCTCGACATTATAAAATCCGCCGATTATTTAATTGATTTAGGTCCCGAAGGCGGCGAAGGCGGCGGCAAAATTGTGGCGAAGGGAACGCCCGAACAAGTGGCGAAAGTAAAGAAATCTTACACCGGACAGGCGTTGAAAGGGTTACTTAAATAACGGAAAAATAGTGTATGATTCGTTTGAGAGGTGAAAAATTATGTCAAATACGGAAGTGGAAGAAAGAATCGCAGTTTTAGAAAAGGAAGTCGCCGTTCTCAAACAGAAAATTGAAAAGGAAGAAAAATCAAAATTGCCTTGGTGGAAACAAATCGCCGGAACATTCGCTGACGACCCGGCTCACGAAGAAGCGATGCGGCTTGGTCGTGAATATCGCTTATCACAAAGAGAAGACTACGATAATGACGATGAGGAAAGTAAATGATCATCCTCGACACCGATTGTATAAGTTTATTGCAGCGTGAAAACATTATTGCGGGTTCTCAACTGCAAAAAAAGTTAGACGGGTTTTCGCAGGACGATATTTTTACAACCATAATCTCGTTTGAAGAACAAATGCGTGGCTGGCTCGCTTTTGTAGCGAGAAGCAAAACACCGGGCGAACAAATTTATGCCTATCAAAGACTTTATTCATTTCTAAATAACTACCGAAATGCTTTGATTGTGGATTTCGATGAAAAAGCCGTCGAAGTATTCCAAAAACTCAAATCAAGCAAAACCCGCGTCGGCACGATGGATTTGAAAATCGCTGCGATTGCCATCGCCAATGATGCAATTTTGGTTTCCAGAAACCTGTCCGATTTCGCACAGATTCCCGGCTTGACGGTCAACGATTGGACTCGCTGACACCTTCTAAATTTCAAAATAAAAAAAGGGCAGGGAATTTCTTCCCTGCCCTTCATCATTGTCACTGTCTAATAATTACTTATCAGCAGTGAAAATCAGATTGTCCAGATTCTGCGAGACATTTACCACCTGGGTCGTAAACGTATATTGTTTCGACCGAATATTAACGGTATATGCTTCGCCCGCCGGAACGTCGGTAAATCTGAAATATCCGTAGGGATTGGAGCGGGTAGTACGCATTTCACCACGACTGTCAGTCATCGTGATTTGAGTGTTCGCCACGCCTCTGCCTTTAGTACTCTGCACTTTGCCGCTGATTGAAACACCTGTCGCCGATGGTCCGAGAATCGTTATGGTTCCCGGAGTGGACATATTCATCGGTGTCCCGCCATTGAAAATAAAAGGACTGAACGAAAGCGTCGAAACTGCTCCGGTCGCTCCGATCGTCTTGAATTTCAGGTTTAACAAAGTCCCTGCACCGGTCAAAGAATTAACCCCCGCAGCTGAAACAGTTAATCTGCCTGTTCCAGTAACATTGGAAATAACGCTCAATCCGCTGCTTAACGTGCCGGAATTATCGGCTGAATTCATGACCGGCTGAATAACAGTCGGATCATAAACAATATCAAAGTCATATGACGTGACGTTCAACCCGGTCAGATCACTAACGTTCACCGGAATAGTGAACGGAACACTCGTTCCGTAACTGTTTACCGGCAGAACAATCTGAACACCGGCAAGCGCGATGTCAGCCTGAATTTGTTTGCTCGAATTAGATGATTTCTGACTTGTTAATTCGTCGTCATCACCGTCCGGCGCAATTGTCGGCGCATTTGCATAACTGCCGTCAACATCACCGAGTAAAATCGCTTCATAATCCTGTCCGCTCTGATTGGTATCAAGATCGGTGTCGGAATATCCTCTGCTAAGCGGGTTAAATTTCCACTTGCCTGTATTGTTCACTCCAAAAGCTGGCGGAATTTGAGCTTTATACTGCTGAATCAATGCCGCATCGAACGATTGAACCGTCCCGTTGCCGTCAACATCCGCTGCCTCCAACTGTTTGGGAGTCAGAGTAATCAAACCGACTTTGTATTTTTGAATCTGCGAAGCATCAAATGACAAAATCGGATTATTCGGATTGGTCATGTTGTTCTGCACGACCATCGGTTTGGTCGGCGTGACCGTGTAGGCTCCGCTGCCGAAACCGGATAATGAATAGTTTCCGGTCGGGGCGACACTCATCGCCGTTACGGTCGGTTGTCCGATGGTTGTCGCTACGCCCGTTAAAGTCGCATTAGGCACGCCGACGTTTGATAGCGTTCCATCGTTACCGTAAAAAACTCGTCCGTTGACTGTTCCGCTGAGAACACAAGCTGACCCGTTCATCGTCGTCACTGCCGGATTACCGTTGTTGAAGATGAACGCCGGTTGAACTCCGGCAGCCATGAAATTTAGCGGACTACACGCCGGAGCGACACCGATAATCTTAAATTTCAGATTCAGTAGTGTTCCGACCCCTGACAAGTCGGAAGAGGTAACGCTGAAACTCAGATTTCCGGGTGACACAACATTAGGCACTACCAACGCATCATTCGGCAGTATTGTTCCGGTCGTATCATACGGGGTCATTGTCGGCATTAGAACTGCCGGGTCGTATGAAACATTAAAATCAAACGACGCGATATTTCGTCCCGTCGTTAATGTTGTAACATCAACCGGAACGGTCAGCGTGGTATTGTTTAGTCCGGTCAATCCGCTGGCAATAACGACATTCATCGGTGCAGCGGCTTGATTGACGGTAAAGGTTTGACCACCAACGGTAATTGTTCCCGTTCGCGCCGCGCCGTTGTAGGTCGGGCTTGCCGCGTTGGAAGCAACCGTGTAATTGATCGTGCCGTTTCCGTTGCCCGGAGTTCCGCCCGTGACGGTAATAAACGGATCATTACTCACGGCTGTATAGGTACAGCCTGTCAGAACCGTTACACCAAATGAACCGCTGCCGCCTGTATAAGCGACATTAGCAAATGTCGGACTCAGTGTATATACACAAGTATCGTCATTCGTGATCGTGCCGGTTCCCGTGCCGGTTGCAATTTCAGCATTAACGGCGTTGGATAATTTGACCGTAAAGTTCTCGGTTGGTTCAAAAATTACATCGCCTTTGACATTTACCGTGACGGTGGCGGTCATTTGTCCCGCCGGAATCGTTACCGGGAAATTGGTCAGTGCCGTGTAATCATTATCGGCAGTCATTGCGCTGCCGTCCATTGTTGAAACATTGACCGTCGTCGCCAGCGTCGTCGCTGCCGATTGGGTAATGGTAAAGGTGAATGGCGTATTGCCGCTGTCGCCTTCATTAGCCGTTACGCTGTTGATCGAAATCGTCGGCGGTGTAGCTTCAAAGTTGAAGGTCGTGTTGGCACTGTTGACACCAATCGTGAATTTATCAACATAATTTTCGACCGCGTTTGCGCCGCCGCCGGTTGATCTGAACCCGATAAAGCCAAAGGCAGTGTTCGGGATGTTGATGTTCGGATATGTTGCCAGAATGGATGCCAGCGAACACGGCGTTGCCGCTCCGCAAGCTGCCGTTCCCGGTCCTTGTGTGAACCAATATTTACCGTTTGTCGCATTCCAACGTTCCCACATTGGAGTGGCTGCCGGTGCTTGATTCGGCGATGTTTGATTGTTCACCGGTTCAAAAACTAATCTGCCCTGAAATCCGGTATTAGCATCGGCGGAATCGTAATCAATACCGATTTGCAGTGTCGGCAGATTATTCTGATTACTTGCATCAACCGCATACGATGAATAGCTTAACTCAGTGATCTGACTTAACGGCGTATTGTTGAAATATGTCGAGAAGAACAAATACTGACCTGTTGCCGTCGTGTTCAAACTTGCACTGCCCGTTCCGAGCGGCGGAGTTGCTGGACCCGTTACATAAGACGGAGGTGTAAACGAATTGGTAACATCGTTATATCCCCACCAGCTTGTTATCGTTCCCGGTGTCGGCGGAGCTACACCTGTATTAGTCGGATTAACCGTAATCGGTGTCTCAGCCGGCATAGTAAATGTGACGGTATCGTCAAAAGTTCCCGGAACCGATGCGGCATTGTCATTGCTGACATTATCCTGCGCCGCCGCTGCCGGAATACTGATCGTGACCGTTCCGCTTGCGTTCATACCGCTGACGGCGACGTTATAAGTCGTTCCGTCTCCCGGTGGCGAAACTTGCGTGACGACGGCATTTTTAAGATTAAATGCGCCGAACGCCGTGCCGCCGATGGTGACATCGCTTGCCGCATTGCCGAATCCGGTGACAGGTTCGCTGAAGACAACTGTAAAGTTGATTGGCGAAGTGCTTGTCGGATCAGCTTGTCCGGCTGCCTGTATAACCGTCACTGTCGGTGCCGAATTGTCGAAATTGACGGTGACGGTATTAGACGCAACGCTTGTCGCGCCGCTGTTCATACTTTGCGCCGCCGCTCCCGTAACAGAAACCGTAACAGTTCCCATTCCGCTCATTCCTGTAACGGCAATGTTATAAGTCGTGCCGTCGCCCGGAGGCGAAATTTCTGTAACAACTGCGGTTGTCGGATTTGCCGTGCCGCCAAGCGTGACATCTGAATCAGTAAATCCGGTAACTGGTTCCGTAAAGACGACCTTAAAGTTCAAAGTCGAAGCGCTTGTCGGGTCTGCGCCCATATATGAAACGGTCGGAACCGGCGCAGGCTCAAAGTCGAACGTCGTATTGCTGCTGTTAATACCGATGGTAAACGCATCAACATTGCCGTCAAATCCGACACCGCCGCCTGAACCTTCACCTTTGAACAACAATTGTCCGCCGGTGTGAACACCGACATTCGGGAAGAATGCTAAAAGCTGCGCTCTTGTACACGGACTCGGTTGCGGACATTTGCCGTTGCTGCCGTTGACACTTGTTTTCGTTGCCCAGAACGTTCCGCCGGTCGCATCCTGATTCATCCACATTTGTTGAGTAACCGTGCCGTTTAGATACGGTTCATACGTCAATCTGCCCTGATAATTGATATTGGTGTTGTCGTTCAAATCATAGTCAACGTCGAATTGAAATGACGGAGCCTTAGCCGGATTGCCGGGAGTATTCGTATAAGCACCGTAATTGATGCTGGTGATTTGATCCAGACGGGTGCCGCCATACGCCTGCGTTGCCAATGCTTTTTTACCGACATCATCCGTTTGAATTCGCGCACTTCCATAAGGCAAAGGCGGTGTTGATGGACCGTAAACGAAATCATAACCCGTAATTAGCATATTGGTTATATCGTCATAGTAATACCAACCCTGCGGAGCGTTCGGTGTGACGAAAACCTTGTTGGGAACGATATTAAACTGCACTGAATTACCCGTCGAAGTCGAAGCCGCGCTCGGATTGCTCGTCGCCAACGACTGTGCCGCACCGACCTTGACTTTGGCGATTACTAAACCACTGTGGCTCATACCGCTAACGGCGACATTATAAGTCGTGCTGCCGCCGGTAACTGTTCCCACCAAAGTTCCGCCCGTCGTGCTGCCGCTGAAATCGAGATCGCTGCCGTCGAATCCGGTCACGGCTTCGCTGAAGACAACCGTAAAGTTGATCGGCGAACTGGTTGCCGGATCACTTTGACTGCCAGCCTTATTAATCGTCACCGTCGGGAAGGTCGGGGAAGGTGCCGCACAACCCGTTGCCGGAGAACCTAAGAAACCTGAAAAATCAACATTCGTGCTGACTTTATCACCGCTTCCGGGACCGACCGGTCCGGGACCGTTTGCCGCTCCCCAATAATTACTTTGTGCGTTGAGCGTTCCGGTGCCGCCATTATAGACACCAAAATTGCTGTTGCCGACAAAATTATTGTTGTTGACCGTCATATTAGCCGGAACAACTTCACCATTTTTGACGGCAATGCCGTTGTATGAATTGGTGATTGTGTTACAGCTAACCGAAACGGGACCTGTTACAGAAGTTCCGTAAAGCCGAATTCCGCCGCGGTCTGCACCGTTAATAATGTTGGCAGAGTTAATCCGGTTATTGGTAACTTGGGTGTTGCCCATATTCGGACCGACTTGGATAGCCTGCGCTTGTGTATTCGAGATGGTATTTCCGTCAGCTACCGCCGTTGTAATACTGTCGAACAAAATTCCTGCAAACCCGGTGGTGTCAATTACGTTATTTGTAACCGTCATCGTTCCGCCGGAATTAAACTGCATCGCGCTGGCATTCGGTGTCGAAGTAATGTTTGAAAAACGGTTATTCGTTACCGTCAAACTTTGATACTCACTGCTTGAGCCGATAAAAATGATCGAAGCATTTTGGACGATATTGTTGCGGAATATTCCGTTGATTGTCTGCGCTCCAATTTGATTTCCGTCGTGCAATGCCGAACCTGCTGTGAAACTAAGACCGTCAACAACGAAAGTCGTGTTTGGAGTATTAGCCGTGATATTTCGGAATGAAGAAGTTGGTTGAGCAACCAAAATTGCTTCCGCCACACGAGTTCCGGTATTGGGCGAAATACCCACATTCGGACCTCGCAATGTCAGCGATCTGCTCAGGTTGACATCTTCATTATAAGTTCCCGCCGCAACATTGACTATTCCGCCCGGAAGCGTCCCGTCAACAATTCCGCTTGCCGGATTGAAAATCGCCTGTTGAATGCTCGCATATGGCGTTGCAACTCGTCCGTCGTTTGTCGAAGAACCGGTCGTTGCAACATACGAAATTGCTCGTCCGCTGTCATTTGCGGCAGTAAATTGAACGTCAATGTGTGCATTATTGTTTGCATTACTAAGCGCAAGGCGATCAGCATAAAATGCCTGATACGCCGGATCCGCATTGTTGAACAAAGCAATATCCGTGTCACACTTCGCACAGGTTGTCATTGTGTTGTTTGTAAATGTGACAAGTGAACCGTCATTTGCCCAACCTTTTGTGCCTGTCCATGTGTTATTACTGGCTGTTCCCGAACCTCCGGTCGTGTAAGCAATTTGACGCAAATCTTCAACAGTATTTGTGTCTATTAACCAACCTGTTAAACCAGCATTAAAGACATATGCACGACTAACGTGATTCGGAGTTTGCCACGAAGGACCGTGAATGTAATTGCCGCGTCCCGTGAAATCATTAGCTTCGACACGAACCATATGATGTTGGTCGCCTGTGCCGATTTTTACGATTTCAAGATTTTCGAGCGTTACGCCTGTTGCCGTTACATCAAATCCGTCGTTGGTTGGACCTGAGCCATCCACTTGAATTATCGGCTTTGTTGCTTCTGCTGCAATAACAGTTAAGGGCTTGTTAATACTAATTTCGCCGCCTGTCAAACCGGCTGAATACGTTCCCGAACAAACTCTAATTATATAACCCGGACTTGCCGCCGCGACTGCGCCTTGGATTGTCATATGAACGGGTGCACCGTTACCAAGACAATTTGCACCTGTAGGTTCAACTACTAATTCGATTGCGCCTAAAAAGAACGTCACCGTGTTGTCGCCCGGAATTGCAGCTTCATTCGGATTACCGGCAGGATCAAACGCGCCCATAGTAGTTGCCGGAACACCAGCCGGAATGTTTGCTGTAACAACACCGTTGCTGGTCGGGGTAACTGCAATATTAAATGTTTTATGGTCGCCGCTGTCGGTAACTACAACACTTGAAAATGTTACTCCCGTAATTGTAACGTCAGCACCTGTAAAGTCCGTTACTTCTTCATCAAAGACCGCTGTAAATTCAACCGGAACACCGTTTGCCGGATCGGGTTGACCTACTTTTTGGTTGATTGTAACCATCGGCTTTCTTGTGTCGTTAACCGTAATCGCGGCTGTATCCGTGGCATTATCAACCGTTGCGGTTACGCCGCCTAATTGATCGCCCGAATAAGGTCCGCCACCCGTAAAGGTTGTCGAACCGACTGCCGAACCATTAACAATAGTTGTCGAACCCGGTGAAACCGTTCCGAAAGCTGCCGTATAATTTACTACAATTCCGTCTGGAACGTGCGGATTTCCCGTCAATGCGTAAGTATCCGCACCAGCGGAATTCATTCTAAGATTCGTGCCGCTGACGGTCGAAGGATCGCCTGTATTAACCGAAGTCGGAGTAGCGGAAATGCCCGTCAATTTAAGATACGGTGCTGCGTTCACCAAAGCTGAAATCGTGTCGCATCCGTTGCCGGAAGCTGATTGAGGTCCGGCATTGCAACCCCAAAAATTGTTTTCGGCATTGGTCATACTAGACGAATCATTCTCAAGTCCGACTGAATGACCGAAAATATGATTAAAATGTGCGTCAATAACTGCCGTCGAGGTCGGATTGCCGGAATCAAAGTTATCAAATGCGATACCTACACTGTTCGCGCCCGTTGGGGCGGTTACGGAGTTGGCATTAACTTTAACCGTCTGCCCATTAACAGGAGTTCCTAAAATACCCAAATTACTTCCGGTGATGAAATTATTTGTAACCGTCGCCGTCGTTGATTCAAAAATAATTCCGTATAGATTATTTGTAAGTGTGTTTCCACTAATATCCAAAGTCGGTAATGTAACAGGAACAGTTGAATTTATGCTGTAAATTCCCACATCGTTCCCGTTTAGAGTATTGCCGGAAGCCGTCAAATTACCGGAATCAAACGGAAGAATACCCACTGCAACGACGGTTAACGGAGTGTATTGATGTCCGCTAACTGTATTGCCTGTCAACGCGGCAGTCGTATCTTTTCCGATTTGAATACCGTTTTGTGCAATTATGGAAGTTGGTCCGATACCCGACACTGTGCTGTTTGCAATTATTGCATTTGAACCGCTGCGTGTAACGATAACTCCATTCTTCTGATAATCATCAATCGTGACATTATCAAAATCAATCGCACCGATTTGGTTTGCACCGACGCTTCCCGCGAGAACCGCAGTACCATTCTGCGCCCCGTCAATGCCGCTCGTTTTATGAATTGCCGTAACTTTGGCATCTTTCATTTTCAGAGTTGCACTTTCCCCAACAAAAACGCCGTAAACCTGTGTTGTGAAAGGAAGAGGACCTGTAACCGTCAAATCCGTCATCGTAACATACGAATTACTGCGAACCTCGACGATAGAACGCCAAGTAACTCCTGAAACTGTACTTGCCGCAAGCGGATCAGGCGATTTAATAAACGTAGTTCCTTGTCCGCTTCCTTCTATCGTTACGCATTTATTAACGACGATCTGCTCCGTATATGTTCCCGCTGCAAGTTTAATTTTATCGCCGCCAGCGGGATTGGCGTTATTGATTGCCGTTTGAATCGGAGTGGCGGGAAATGGTGCCGGTGAAATATTGATGGTAACACCCGTGCTTGAGCAAGATGATGCCAGCGCAACTGTCGGAGGTTCGGAAACATAGCGGGTAGGGTCCACATCACTTTCCAGCGCAGGACTTGCCGAAGGCAACCGGCGCTCCACTTCTTGTTTTCCGAATATCGAACTAAAGTCGAGAAAATTGAAGAAGTCTAATATACCGCCGATAAAAACGGTTTGCGATGAAGCCGTTGAGGTATAAGTTGATTGGTTGAGTTTTTGAGCCGGAATATTGACGCTCAAAACAGCGAAAAGCGTTAGCAGACAGCTAACGGCGAAAAATTGTTTTTTTAGTTTTTGAAAACTAAACTGACCGACATTCAATCGCCGTATTGACAACGATTTGGGTGTAATTGGTCTGGACATATTTAAAGGTCTCCTAAATTTTATTTTGATTAATGAACAAATTACTGCGTTTTCAGTGCAGGGGTTTTCAAATCTTGAACGGATTTACCTGAACACGACAGTTACAATTTAAAGATAAATTCAGCCAAATTTTCAGACTTTTGAAACAGCCTTTAAATTGTGAAAATAGAACTGTTTTCACAATTTGCATTATCTTTGACGGTTGTTTTAGGAAACGAAATGAAGTAAAATGCAGACTGTACGGGTAAGCATTATGCGAAACATTTCGTTTCCTGTGGTGTACCGGCAGTCCGGTTGGTAACGTCAATTACCGACCGGACTTTTTGCGGTTCACCGATGTTGTAATTTTAATATTGCTTTCTTTTAAAGCAAGAAAAACCGTGCTATCGCAAACGTGCGAATAGACGGCTTTGAAAAACCTTATCCTTGAGATAAGTTGAATCGAGGACATATTATAAGTTTCGAGTGTCAAGGGAAAAATTTAAAGTTCCGCTGACGATTAATGAAAAAGACTATAAATAATCTTTCGTTAAGCCATTATTTACTTGCTCGAAAACGAAGAGTAATTTCCCCAAATTATTCTTCCAAGACGAAGTATGTTTTCCCCTTAATTTGTGCATTGTGTAACAATGCGATTACCGATGATGTCGGTAATTATGTCGTCGATTTGTAGAAACACTACCACCACAAGGGTACAATGTCAATAACACAAATGATTTTTTTAATTGGATTTTGTGATCAGCCTGAATTACTTTCTATAAACGATTTACACCTGACGATTCAGCGAATCGCATCAATCATCTCTCTGACGGCTTGGCTCAAACCGACGAAAACGGCGCGGGAAATGATGCTGTGTCCGATGTTGAATTCGGTAATTTCGGCGATTTGTGCGAGGGCGCGAATGTTGCGGTAGGTCAAACCGTGTCCGGCGGCGACGATTAACCCGAACTGTCCGGCAAATGCCGCCGCGTCGTCTATGCGTTTTATTTCCTGCGCGGCGCGGAGTGCGCCTTCGCCGTGTGACGATTTTGCGCCCAACGTCAGTTCGGCATATTCGGCGGTGCAGAGTTCGATTTGCTGCGCCCCGGCGTTGTGCGCGGCTTCGATCTGCTCGCGGTCGGGGTCAACAAAAACGCTGGCGAAAATTCCCGCGTCGCGCAGGTTTTTGACGGCGTTTTGAATATTGTCAAAATTAGCAGCGATATTCAAACCGCCCTCGGTCGTGATTTCGTTCGGACTTTCGGGAACCAGCGAAACCGCGTCGGGTTTTGTTTTAAGAGCAATATTCGTCATTTCGTCGGTCGCCGCCATTTCGACATTTAAATACGTCGTGACGACGGAACTGAGAAGTTCGATGTCCCAGTCTTGAATATGCCGCCGATCCTGCCGCAGATGAACGGTGATGCCGTCCGCGCCCGCCTGTTCGCAGATGACGGCGGCGGCAATAATACTCGGTTCGATAGTTTTACGCGCTTCGCGGACGGTGGCGACGTGATCTATGTTGACGTTTAATTTAGCTGTCATTTTAATAGTGATATTTACAGGCGGCGACAATAATTTGTTCATCGGTCACTTTATAAACCAGCCGGTGTTTTCGTCATTGATGCGCCGCGACCAGTAACCTTTTAAGTTTGCTTTTAGCAGTTCGGGTTTTCCGATGCCGTCGAACGGATTTTTTGCCGTTTCAATAATTAAACGATACAGACGGTCAAATAATTTACGGTCGGATTTCGCCCATTCGTTGTATTTTTCAAATGCTGCCTGATGAAAAGCGATTGTTCTCACTGAAACTGCTCCTGATCCGGCACGACGATATTTTTATTTTCCTCAATATCCCGAACGGTTCGCAGAAGATGGTTTCGATTTGCCGGTGAACGCAGCAAATATTCAGTTTCGTCACGTTCAAAAACGACGATTTCGATCTCCTTGTTTTTGAATTGGGCTTTGATGCTGTTCAAAAGTTTTTCGTCCAGTTCGTCGGCGTTTATTCGATAAATTGTCTGCATAAAATTAGCTCCCCGATTTTTTGATTATACTACTTTTCATCATAAACGCCGCGTTTGGCATTGCGGCGGATTTGGCGAACTTCGTTGAACATTCGCTGACTGTCGCGGAAAACGCTGACGGTCGTGCCTTCGCAGTGATCCCAACGCACCGGAATTTCCTTTAATCGTAACCCGTGATATTTGGCGACGTAGAGAAATTCGACATCGAAGCCGAACCGGTCTATCGTCATTAAACTTAACAGCGGGCGAAATTTCTTCATATTAAACGCTTTGAAACCGCACTGCGTATCCCAAAAGGGAAGTCCGGTGAAAACTCTGACAATTAAATTAAAAACTTTTCCGCCCTGTTCGCGCCGCCACGGCTGCCGGATGCCGATCAAATTTCTGTCTAAGGCGCGTGAGCCGAATGTGAGATCAAATTCGTCGCGGCGAATCGGTTCGACGAGTTTCGGCAGTTCCGAAATCGGTGTTGAAAGATCGGCATCGCTGAACAGCGCGATGTCGCCGACCGAAGCAAGTAAGCCGGTTTTAATCGCGTAACCCTTGCCGCGATTTTCTTCGTAACGGATAACTTTTGTTGAAACGGCGGGAAATTCAGCGCATATTTTCTCGGCAACTTCAGCCGTTGCGTCCTGTGAACCGTCATCCACGACGATTAATTCCGCCGCCGACTTTTCTTTTTCGATATATTCGAGAACCTGGCGAATTGAATCGCCGACTCTCGTCTGCTCGTTATACGCCGGAATAATAATGGAAAGATTTGTGTGCATTAAGTGAAAAATTAATAGTAAATTGTCAGCCTGTATTTTGTAAATCCACAATCGCTGATTTTGCCGTTATTGCAAATATTGCCAACCGCGAGCTGACTTTCGTTAACCAATATATGATATAGTTTTAAACGGTTTGGAGAATAAATAATGAGTAGAAAGTTGGGAATAATTGCTATTTTATTGATCGTCGTCGGCGCGGTGTTCGGCGGAATCTTCGGCAGACTGCCGCAGACGACTTCGGCAGACACTTCGCTGACACCGGAGAAAATCGTCGGCGATTATCGTCAGGCACTCGAAGTAATTGACAATAATTATATCGGACCGATTGACCACGAAAAAGTCACGGAAAGCTCGGTGCAGGGAATGTTGTTCACGCTCGACCCGCATTCGTCTTTTTTTACCCGCGACGAATTTCGCAAATTGTATGAAGATCAGTCTTCGCAGTTTTACGGCATCGGCGTTTCCATTTTGCAGCACCGCGACGGGGTTTATATTCAATCAATTATTCCGAACACACCCGCCGATAAAGCCGGTTTGCACTATGGCGACCGGTTTATCGAAATTGAGGGCAAAGATGCGAAGGATTATACGAGTGCCGAAGTTTCCAAAAATGTGCGCGGAACACGCGGAACGCCGGTCAACGTCAAAATCGAACGCGCCGGAGCTGAAAAACCGCTTGATTTTACCATTGTGCGCGGCGGTGTTCCGCTGCCTTCGATTCGTAATTATTTTATGCTCAAAGACGGCGTGGGCTACGTCGGTTTCACCGGCGGATTTCAGGAAACCAGTGCTGACGAATTGGACCAGGCAATTGCCGATTTGAAAAAACAGGGAATGCAGAGTTTGGTGCTTGACTTGCGCGGCAATCCGGGCGGACTGCTGCCGCAGGCAATCGAAGTCGTCAGCCGCTTTATTCCGCGCGGCAAAACCGTCGTTTCGGTTAAAGGGCGTTCGCGCACCGCGCAGTCGCAGGAACTGGATACGGTCGGCAATAACACGCAAAATTTTCCGCTGGTCGTGATGATCAACGGCAATTCTGCTTCGGCTTCGGAAATCGTCGCGGGTGCAATTCAAGATTACGGGCGCGGACTGATTATCGGCAGCGACAGCTTCGGCAAAGGTTTGGTGCAGCGCGTTTTCCCGCTCAATTACGGCACCGGATTGACGCTGACGACGGCGCGCTACTATACGCCGTATGGTCGTTCGCTGCAAAGAGATTATTCAAACGGTTCGATTTACGATTACTACACGCACCATTCCGACGAAGCAGCGGATGAAAATGGTACCACACCGACCGTCACGAAACCGAAACCGGCGGGAAGTCCGGTGACGACTGCGGGCGGCAGAGTTTTCTACGGTGGACGCGGCATCGAACCTGATGTCAAAGTTTCCGCTCTCGCCTTTACGCCGGTGCGTGGTCGTCTCGGCGAAGCAGCATTTTTCTTCGTTCGCCAGTTGGTCGCCGGACAAATTAAGGGTTTTGAAAATTTCAAAGTTGACAAACAAAATTACAAACCGACCGTCCAGCCGGAAGATTTTCAGATCAATGACAAATTGTTCGACGCTTTCCGCGCTTACACCGTCAAAGACAAAAATGACGGTTTGACGGCGGCAAACATCAACAGTGAGATTGATTACGCCAAATCGCGGCTGCGCGATGAACTCGCCACCGCCAATAATTCAACCGAAGCCGGTCAGCAGGTTTTAATCGAAACCGACCCGCAGGTGTTAAAAGCGATTACCGAAATACCGGACGCGAAAAAACTGCTCGATACGATTATGGTGAATAATTAAATAGATAAATGGCAGGTGAGCCGCCGCGCAGATGGAGCGCGGACGGCTCGTCCGCCAACGAGCGATAGCGATGTTGAATGCGTTGTCAATGGAATTTTAAGTAGATGAACGCTTGCACCGCCTCGCTGCGCTGGCGTTGCAGCGGACGAGCCGTCCGCGCTCCGCTTTTATTTCTCCGTTGACAAAATAAAATTCAACTCTTCGTGCAGATAATTACTGGATGAACTGCGGCTGATCTCGATGCGGCTGACCTTTGACGCGACACCGAGCAGACTGTTGATATTTCCGGCGAAAAAATCGTTTGTAATATCTTTGGAGTTTTCGGCGGCAAGACCGTTCATTACTTCGTCGAAACTGTGTTCCTTATCGTCCAAGCGAATAACCGTCAAATCGTCAAACCGGGATTCAAGTTGTGTTTCCGTTACTTTTTTGTCGCTGAAAATGACATCTTTGAGCATCTCCGCGCTGTTCGAAAAAATCAGTTTATCGCCTTGCATACTATACGAAATTCCCCAGCCGAGCATTGGCAAATTCAATTCGCGCCATTCTTTATTATTTTCGCGTTTCGTCTCCCAGTTCAATTTCGTATTGGTATCGGCAACCGTTAATTGGTTTTTCAGCTTGGCGGCGAGTGCCGTTTCCAAAATTTCACGGTTCAAATTATTCGGCGCACGAAGCGTTGAGATCGTCACGTTTCTAAATTCGGCGAACAGCGGCGCGGGCAGCGTTTGCGGAATCGCCGCCGTCAGCGCAACGCTCGGATTCGTCGGCGCGAGCGCGGCTTGTAAATTATTTCTAAACTGTTTTTCCGCATTGATTTCCGGTGCCGTATTCGTGTTTTCGTTGACTCCGGCATCTTCCGCGTCGTCAATCTTTTCGTCGTAATCGTCGTCTAAATACGAATAATCGTTCCGCTCATCAGAACCGGACGAGTAATAATCTGCATAGCTATAATCCTGCCAGCTCCACGATTTCCCCTGCGTTTCCCGCTTTTGTTCAAAACGGTCGTAAAGGGTGTTTTCGATTGAATTAATCAACTGCTCAGGTTTATCAGCGATCGTCTGCATTTTATAAAACGGCATATTTTCCGGCAGCATCGCGCTCAAAATGTCTGCGTCCCGCGCTGTTATTTGCCCGCCGTTAGCCGCCGCTGTTTCCGTCAATAAAAATTCGCGGCTTTCCGTCCATTGGTTTTCGTTCATTTCAAAATCGAACATTCCGGCGCGAAACTTTTTCAAATCTTCTAGATTTCCCGACAGCCAGTAATGTTTGAAATAATAATCATCGTTGAGCTTCACCTGATCGAGCCAAACGGTCGCGGCGTGCGGCGTGACTTTTTCACTCAAACTCTTAAACGCGGGTTCGTCCGCCAAACTGTTTTTCGACGCGGTACCGTTGACGTTCGCCATAGTTTGTAATAATAACTTTTCGCTCGTTGCCAGAATGAAACGCCCGTGAAAATTAGCGAAAACGAGTTTTTGTTTTTGTCTGCCGCGATCAGCGGGAACTTCCGCGCTGTAAAAAACCGTGCCGTCTTCGAGTTCGTTTGATTGAAAATGAGCTTGATTTTGGAAAAATTGCGAAGCCGCAAATATCTCGTCATTGACCGGCGCGACAAAAACCGCGTCGAGCCGCCCGATGTCGTAAACCGCAACGGCGGCGCGTGTTTCGGAAACACCGGCGAGAGTGTTCAAATCCATCGAAAATCCGCTCCCGACATTAAATTCATCCCAGCGCGACGCGAGTTTCAACGCCAGATGCCGGTTGGTAAATTCGGCATAATTTTCGCTTTCGAGATAGTCCTGTTTGAGTTTCGATTCGTTCAACTGTTTGATAAAAGTCGGCAAATCAGCCACCTGCACATAAATCAACGCCCCGCGCGGAAAGTCTGCCGCCTGCGCCAACGGTTTATCTGTGCTTTGCGAATAAACCAGCAAAATCGCGCTGAAAATAAATAAAATGACGATTAATTTTAATTTCATAAGTCAAAGTACCGCAGTCGTCCCGACTGCCGTCGCAGATGCGTCCCGCATTTGCAAGAATTACCAACAACAAAAAACTTACCCGGTGAAGAACACTTGAGTGCGGGACGCACTCAAGACGGCAGTCGGGACGACTGCGTTACGTTTTTTAAGTCCACCGCAAAATCGGTCGCTTTTTGTAATTTCTCTTTATCTAAGTTTGTCAGACGCGCAATTTTGTCCTCGTCAACATCCTTTGATCTTGCTTTTTCAAAATCAATTGCCCGCTGAAATTCGCCGATTTTTTCGGCAGTTTCGGACAGCAAATTCAGCAGTTCGTCAGATTTCGCGGCTTTGTTCGCATTAGCCAGATAAATCGCCGCATTCGGCTGGTTTTTAGTAATATTCAAACGTATCAATTGCTGCACTGCATCTTCTTCATCAAACGGATTGAACGCCTCGTTGTCGGCGATCAAAGAATTTTGAAACGCCGCCATCGCGTAATTATTTTGGCGATATTCTACGGCGAGCAAACCGATAAAGAACCAAAATTGCGAACCCGGACTTTCGACTTTTATTTCGATTTGATCGTTGACTAAAATCTCCAGCGCATTTCGCAATTCGCCGTCAGCAGAAACAGCCGCATTCAGCAAATCCGCTTTATCCTCAACAATTTCCCGCGAAATCCAAACCGCCCGCCACCGCGAATTCGTCTCCGCATTGCGGTTGTTAATTACATCCGCCAACAGCCTGACGGTTTCCGGTTGATTGTCGCGGGCATAAAGTTTCGCCAGTTCAATTTTATTGTTTGCATCATCGGGCGCAGATTCGAGAAGGTTGCGCCGAAACGTAATTGCTTCATCTATCCGCACGGCTTGTTCGCAGATTTCGGCGGAACGCCGCAAAGCCTCATTTTTATTGAGCGAATCAACAGTTTTTGTCTCTTCGAGTTTCGCTCTATCAGCTTCATAGAGTTTAATTATTGGCAGCGCAGCGATTTTCCCGAACGCTTCCGGTTTCGTGTTTTCGTCAGCCGCTTCATTCAACAATTGCAACATCTGGAGTGCGTTTTCCGCATCGTCGCGCTCAAAATATATTTGCGCCAAACCGATAAAATTCGCCGTCTCATATTGTTCGAGCGCAAGCTGTCGCGCATAGAAAGCCTGCAACAAAGTTCCGGCTTCGGTGTCGTGTTGTTCATCGCGCAGTATTTGCAAAAAGTCATTCAAACGCTCGATGCTCGGCGGCTTCACCGTTGGTACGTCGGCTTTCGGTTCGATACCGATAAAGCTCTTTGCCGCGTCCTGCGTTTTCGCCAAATCTCCCTGCCGGATTTGCACCTTCATTCGAGCCAGCCGCAGCCACTCGGGGCGCGAATAGTGACGATTTAACTCGCTTTCGATGTCAGCAATCAGCTTTTGCGCCTCATCATTTTCGCTTCTGGCGAGCAAAAAATCGAGATATTTTTTCTGCCAGTTGATGCGTTCGTATTCCGGCTGCGAATGTTTATAATTGTTTTCGATGTCGTAAATTTCTTCGGCGGTTTCCGTGTTGTATGTTTTCTCCAAAACCGCCTCATAGTTGTAATCTGAACTACTCGAAATAGAGTGCCGTGCAATCAACATTTCGTAAAATAAGGCACGATTATCCTCCGCAATCAGTGATTCATTAATAATCATTTGAGGCAGTAAAATGCTGGTTGGGATGGCAACAGTGAATTTTTGAAGATATGCCGCCTGCGCCGCACCCGAATCAAGCGATTCAGCTAATTGACGAATTAAGTTTTTGAAGTTTTCGGGCAGTTCCGGTTTTTTGCCATCGTAATAATTTTCTTTTCCCGGATCGTTTTCCTTCAAGTTTTTCACGACCAGCGAAAATAATTTTTCACGCGCTTCCGCTGCTAAACCGTATTCACGCAATGTTTGCAAATAAAGTTCGCCGTCTTCGATGCTCGTGTTTTCGCCCGCGATGATCCCTGCCCACATTTCCCTCGCTTTTTCCGGCTCGCCTGTTTGAAAATAGACCGCGCCGAGATTTGCTTTGATATTTTTGTCTCCCGGCTTCATTTCCACTGCCACTCTCAAATATTCAAACGCATTTTTCGTGTCCTTTTGGGCGAGATAAAACGCGCCGAGTCGGGCTTGTTCGTCTGCGCTGTTCGGGCGATTTTCGATCATCGCCGGGGTAAATTTCTGCGCGTCAGTTTTCATCTCGTCGTTCGGCGCGAAATACAGCCATTCGCCGTATTCGCCGACGAGCCGAAACCAATCGTCACCGACTAATTCATTCTTTTTGTCGGGTCGCTGCGCGATGTATTCGCCAATCGGGGCGAGCCGCAACGCATCGCAAAAATAACATTCGTCTTTGTCTGAATATTCGCGCAGCGCAAGACTCGTTTCGGCATTTCGCGCCAGTTTCCAACTTTGCGGCTGACCGGCATTTGAAATCGCTTCGTGCGCCAGTTCGCGTTCGCTTTTCGCCAGCAAAAAGTTGATCAGTTGCAATTGATACGGCGAGTATTTTTTTGTCAAATTAACGAGTTCGGTGCGGTTGTTTTGATAAAGAGATTTCAGGTAACGCGCCGTCAAATCATTTGTTTCGGTGGTGATTTTGCCGGTTGCCGATTGATAACTTTCGCGCAGTGCGGCTAATTCTTTGTCCTTGTCGCCGATCAACCGCGCATTTTCGGCGAGCAGACGCGGATAATCGAGATTCGCCGGGTATTTGTCGCGGCTTCGTTCCGCGTCCAAAACTTCCGCGATTTTTTGAAACATTCCACGTTCACCGTAAAAATTCAGCAGACGGCGCAGGGCAGGATGAAAATCGTCCGTATTGCCAAACGCTTTATCTTTTTGCCGAATGAGAATAGTTTCTTCCAGTGCGCCGAAACCTGCTTGGTGTGCGATATTTTGAATGAGCGAAAGCGTCGTGTTGCGGTCTGTTTCTTTGAAAACCTCATCAATCCGGCTGCTCAAATCTTTTTGTAAAGTCGCATTAACATCGCTTGTCGCCGTGGCTTTAGCGATTTTTCCAACTGCTTCCGGCATTGCGCCGTCTAAAGTCTGCCGTTGATTTCGCGCTTTTGCGGCGTTGATCACATTATTGCCGTCGGCTTCAGCGACGAATTTATCGCGCAGTGTCCACAGTTTACCAGCGATCACGTCGAGATTTTCCTCCGTTCGCACGGATTCCACATAGCTGGAAACCTCCGCCGCCGTCAAATCGTGTGCGAGCGGTTTTTCGAGCAGTTTGTCAAATGTTTCCCGATACGTTACTGCCGCCGGAATTTGCTCGACTGTCTGCTGATTCTGCGCTTGCTGAACTTGATCGGAAACGATTTGTTTCGGTCTTTCTCTGACGGGCAGTCTGGCGCGTTCCGCCGCCGCTTCTTCAGCGCGTCCGGCTTTGTCTAAAATTGCGATTTTTTGTTTGATATACGTCGGGCTGTCGTTAGTCAATTCCAACACTTTGTTGATGTTTTCCAGTGCGGCATCATAATTGGTGCGGCGCGTTTCGATGTCGGCGACGGCGAGGTACAGTTCCGGCATTTCCGGCTGATTATCAATCGCCGTTTTGTAATTTTTGACGGCGGTTTCCAAATCGTTATTCGCTTCGTAAATCCGCGCCAAAATTACATTCCACCGATAATTTTTATACGCTTCCGCCGCCGTTTTCTGATAACAAGCGAGCAAAACATCGCCGCCGCCGTAGCGTTTGACGTAATTGATGGCGTTTCCGATATTTTCCTCGTCCTCCGGGCGGCGGTTAATGATTTCGATGTGCTGTTCGACCGCTGCCGGGTAGTCTTTGAGCCGCGTAAAAGCGTCAATCATCTGCGTTCTGAATTCGGCGACCTGCGCGTTTAATTCGCGGCGGTCGGTGTCCTGATTTTTGAGTGCGGAAAGCGTTTCGCCGAAAACTTTTTTGAGTGCGCCCGCCTTATTTTGAGTGACGTAAACATTTACCAATTCGCGGAAAACAGCGGTGTCGCCGCCATCTTCATTGTGCAGTTTCAGCAAAATATTTGCGGCGGAATCGAGCCGATTTTGCAAAACCAATTTCGCCGCGAGTTTCCGAGAAAAAATATATTGAAATTTCCCTTTGCCGCGATTGATACCCGTCTGCAAAACACAAATCGCCTCGTCGCGTGAATTGATACGCCAGTAAATATCGGCACTTTCGCTCAACACGTCGTAATTAGTCGGGAATTTGGCGAGCAGTTCGGCGACGATCTTTTTCGCCTCAACGCGCCGGTCTTCGCCCAAAAATGAATCGGCAAGCTGCAATCGGTAAGAAATCGCGGTGCGCGGATTCGCCGTCGTTTTTCCCAATTGGCGCAGTGCGGTTTGCACGCCGGTTTGATTGTCATTCGCTGAGAAAAATTCACGCGCTGATTCTAAAAATTCTTTATTTACACTGCGCGAAATTTCTTTTTTGAGAATCGTTTCAGCCTGCTCTGTTTGGTCTGCTTCCTGCAAAAAATTTGTGTATGCCAAAACCAGATTTTCATCATTTACGCGCCGCCCACGTTCGGTTTGAAAAGCCGCATTTATCAATTGCAGCTTACCCTCGCGTCGTCCGGCAATTTTTATCAATTGATTTTTCGCGCCGTTCGTCTGCGAATAATTTTCGTCCTCATCCGCGCCGAGTGCCTTGACGTATTCGCCGACAGCGGCAGGCAATTTGTGCTGTGTTTCCAAAATCGCGGCGGTTTGAAAAGCGTACAGCGTGTCGTCGTTCATCTTTTCGCGCAGAGTTTTGATCGTGCGAAGCGCGTCGTTATATTGAAAATAATCCCAGTAAACCGTCGCCGTATCCAGATAAGTTTCCGCGTCGCCGGGAGCCGCCGGAATCAGTTTTTCCCATTCGTTTCGCGCAATATCGTAATTGCCGAGTTCGGCTTGAAGTTCGCCGCTGCGCGTTCGATAAGCCGCGTCGGAAAGCGTAAATTCGGCTTGCGCGTAGGCGATGTTCGCCGCTTCCGCCAAACTTCCGCGATTGCGCTGACCGAACGAGCGTTTGAAATTGAGCAGCCGTTCTTGAAATTCGTCAGTGTGCGGGTAAAGTTCGTTGAGCTTCGTGTAAGTGTCAACCGCTTCTTCAAAATTGGCGAGATGCGCCGCCGCGTCCGCCCGGAAAAGCGCGTACGGCAAATTGTCCATTGAGTTTCCATCGGCACAGCATTTTTCCCGCGCCTGATTCAAATAATTTCGCAGTTCATCTTTCTCGGCGAGATTTTTAACAAAAATATCGCGTACCGATTTCGATTCAAAATAGTATTCGGCGGAGAGATTGCGCCAATCTTTTTCGCGTTTGTGTGATTCGTAAAAACCCAATAAACCGGTGACAAAATTGATGTTATGCGGAAAACGCTCGTGCGCCGTCGTGTAAAGTTTGACATAAAGCTGTTCGTCAAAATCGTTGCCGCTGATGTTCTGGTCAACAAATTGAGCGAGATAATTTTGCGTGTCGTCGTCATTTAATTTATCAATCAAACCTTGCGAAAATTCGGCAAAATCCTGTTTTCGGTCGCGCCGCAAAAACCAACGCGCCAATTTGTCTTGCCAATCCTGTGTCTTGAAACGGTCGAGTGCAGTTTTGTAAACTTTTAACTGCTCATCAACTAAATTCGCCTGTTCGAGCCACGTTAATCTCTCTTCATAAAGCCCTTGCTCATTTGGGTATTTGGCGATTTCATTTGAATAAAGTGCGAGAATTTCATCCGTTTTTTTGTCTTTGGAAAGTGCTTCGACGAGTCGTTTCAAAATATCGGAATAAGAAACTTTGTTGTCGTCATCGCCCAGATAATCGCGCAACGCATTCGGATTTTCATAGTAGTGATCGTAATAGTAATTGTCGTCTTTTTTCTGTTCGCCCGGAATTTCAATGCCTTCATTGGAAAGTTTCGGTGTTTCTTTTGGAACGGGCGGCGCAGCGTCAGGATCATCGGAATCCGTTTCACCCTCTATTATTGCAGATTTCGGCGCGAGTGATTTTCCCTGTTTACCGAGATAATCCAGAATCTGCTGATAAATTTTGCGTTCTTTTTCCGGCTGTTCGGCGGCGGCAAAAGCGTCGGCTAATTTCAGCGCGACCGGCGGATAATCGCTTGCTTTTTCGTATCGTCCCTCAAACTCGGCAAGCGTTTTGGCGGCGATGTCGGTCTGGTTCGTCGCCGTATAAAGACGCACGATGTCGAGATACATCTGCGCGAGTTCCGGCGAAGTTGGAAATTCTTCCTTGTAAGCCAGAAAAATGCGGTAAGCGGCGGCGCGGTTGAAAAAATTGGTCGCCGTCGTTTCCTTCGTGGCAAGTTCCTGGCGCGGTTCGGTGTCGGAGAAAATCAGCGACAAAATGCCGCTCGTAATTCCCGGATGTAAATCGCTTTTGCCGACATCTTCGTAAAACCGCAAATCACCTCTGGTCAACGAGATACGCTGTTCGCCGGAGTCGGAAAGCAACTCAAAAAGCTGATACAAAATTTTCCCCCGCAACGCGCTTTTCGGCGCGAGCGCGTTTTGCAGATGCAGCGTGTAAAGAAACCGCGAAGCCGTATCGCTTTCGCCGTCAGCGAGTAAAACCCGCGCCGCCGTGACGATTTCTTCCGGCTGCCAAGCGATGTTCTTCGCACTTCGCGCTTTTTCCACCTGCAAAATTACTGCCGCCGCCGAATCGTTGTCAGAAACGCCGTCGCGCCCGCGAAATTTAATCAGCCGAATCGCCGTATCAAAATCGGCGTTGTTGCCTTTGAATTGTTCTTTCAACTCGCCGCCGTAAGTGCGAAAACGATCTTGCTCTTTGAGAAACGAATAATAATTTTCCGTTTCTTCATCCGACCAAAACGGGTCGAACGCCGTTTGATAAACCTGTTCGGCTTCGGCTTTATTATTCATCGCCAGCAAAATGTCGACTTCTTTTTTGAGCAATGAATTTCGCCTTTTGGGAAAACCGTCTTTATATCCGCGCAGTATTTTCAAGGCATCGGCGTAGTTTTTTTCTGTGGAAAGTTTATCAATCAATTGTTCGATGATCGGGAAAATCGCCGGATTGTCGGCAGCGATTTTTTGATAAAAATCCGGCGCGAGATATTTGCCGAGTTCGTGAATCTGTGCGAATTCGACCAGCCGTGAGAAAACCGCTGCGCGTTGGTTTTGCGGCGTAATCGCCAGTATTCTCTCCAAAACTGCGGCTTCCTTTTTAAATGAAGCGCGACGTTCGTAAAACGCAGCGAGATTTTCCAGCGCATTGAGATTATCTTTTTGCAGTTCGACAAAATTATTTAACTCCACCTCCGCCGTGTCGAATTTTTCGAGCTTTTCATCTAATTTCGCAAGTTTCCGGTAGATCTCCGCGTCGTTCGGATATTTTTGTGAAATCCCCATCAAATTGCCCCGCGCCTTTTCAGTCGGGAACGGCACCAACGCCTGTGCGCCGAAAAACTCTGCCCGCGTGTAAAGCGCGTTTTCAATCGCCGTCTCTCGTTCCGTTTTAACTTTTGCATCCGTGTTTTCGGCTTGCACCTTCTCGAAAAACGGGAAACAAAAGATTATCGCGCCGGTAAAAGCAACGGCAAGTAGTATTTTAAGCACATTCAGTTTTCTAAACTTTCGATTTTTCATAAAAGATTTCCAGACGGAGCGCGGAAGTCTCGTCCGCTTCAGCGCCAGCGAAGCGAGGCGTTGAATACGTTCATCCATAAAAAATACACTGACAATGCTGGCAACATCGCTTTGCTCGTTGTCGGACGAGCCGTCCGCGCTCCAACGGACGAGACTTGCTCGCTCTTAAAAAACCTCAACATTCATTTCTTCACTCGTTTGATTGTGCGCGAAATCTTCCGCCGTCACCGTCAATACATATTTTCCGGCGGTCAGATTTCCCGGCACATTCAGTTTCCCTACGTTGGCTTTTTCCGCATCCGACCAAAAAAGCTGTACGGGTTTCACGCCGTAAAATTTGGCGACGAGTCGCGCCGTGTCGCTGTCGGCGGAAACTTTTAGCGTGATTTCATCGCCCGCTTTAAAACTTTGAGCGGGTAAATTAATTTTCACTTTCGGCGCGTGGCTGTCCACGACGAAGGTTTTTTCTTCCTGATAACCGTTATTATTTTTATCGGTCAACAGCAGACGACAGCGATAAACACCGTCGGGCATCCACGCGGGGGCGAGAAATCTCGTTTCCCATACGCCTTCTTTTTCCAAAAATTTGAGCGGCACTGTTTCGCCGAACGGCAGCACGGCGAAAACTTCCTTGACTGATTCGTCTGTTTTCACGCGAATCACCGGGTCGCCCGGTTGAATCAGGCGCGGACGGAGCAGCGCACGCGGCGCGGCGATAAATGCCGTATAAGGCGTGACGAATTTATATTTTTCCGACAGGCGAATAATTTCCGCGATGTAATCTTCGCGTTCGCCGTCAACATTCATCGCCTGCAAAAGCGCGTCAACCCGCGCCCGCGCCCACACGCGCGGCAGATGCGGGTGCGAATCGTCAAATTCCGGCAGCGCGACTTCACGCGCGAGATTGATCGCATCTCCGCCGGATTGCGCCGTCAAATTAATGAGGGTTTGCTGCTGCGCCTTTTTGTAACGCCCGACAAATGAGAAACTCGAACCGTTAAAACTGTCTTCACCGCTCGGATAAACCTGATAAAAATTGTCGGGCTGTGAAGACGTAAGCCGTAAATTCCCAATGTTTTCCGCGCCAATTTTACTTAAAAATATCTTGAGCGTGAGCGCGATGTCTTCGGTTTCCCGCGCCTGTTCAAAATAACCTTTTGTTTTGTCGGTCAATTGCTCCAGCAACGATTTGTTCGCGTCATTTCCAAGCGCAAAAGCGAAAAATTTGACGACGTTTTCGCCTTCTGCTTTTTCGTCAAATAAACCGGAAATTGCATTGATATTGGTCGTCTCCAGCGTTGGATTGGCATCGGAAATCAAGATAATATCGCGTTCGCCGATTGAGAAAATTTTTGACTGGTCAATTGCCGTTTGCAGTGCTTTTTTCAAATTCGTGCCGCCGCCGAACGTCGAATTCCTGACAAACTGCATTGCGTTTTCGACGTTCTCAGTCGTCGCGGTGAGCGGTGTTTCTGAAAATGAAGCGGTTTCGTCGCTGAATAAAATCAAACTGAATTCGTCTTTTTCAGTCAAATCGTGCAGAAAATAATCGGCGGCTTCAACGGCGCGGGCGAGCCGGTCGCCATACATCGAAAGGGAAGTGTCGAGCAACAAAATGATGCGGCGCGGCGGTTTTTCGTTCGCCGTCGGCTGATTAAAAATCGCCTGCGCCTGAAAATAACCGTCCGGGTTTGCCGCCGCCAGTTGCGGGTCGCGCAAATCATAAGCCGAAATCTGTTCGGGAGCGCGATAAGCGATAAACGAAAGCGAACTTTCCGGCGTGTTGATTTGATAATCGAACGCGAAATCGCTTTTCAGTTCGATATTTTCGGCGTGATATTCGCCCTCAAAATTATTTGCGTCCGCCGCCTTAATTTGGAGCGGATAATCGTAATAAGTCGTCGTGAAAATCGGAAAATCGTTGACGACGCGAATGTGCAGGTTAAATTCGCTGACTGTTTGCACCTCTCCAAACGACGGCTTGAGCGGAAATATAAAATGCGAATTCAAACTTTCAACCGGCAAAACTTCCGTGTATTCCATTTCGAGGCGTTTCGAGCCGTAGCCGTCAATCGGGAAAATCTTCGCTGAAAACGCCGAACTGCCTTCGTGTTCGTCGTCCTGCTGCAATAAACCGGGATCAATCCGCGTCTGTTTGATCTGGCTGTAAATTTCATTGGCGCGGCGTTTTTCCATCATCACGCCCGGAATGCGCGTATCGTTATCCCACACGGCAAAGTCGAAAATCGAACTCGCCGGCGGCAGTGCAAACAGATATTTTCCTTCCATAATCTCCGCCGTGTGATTGTCGAAAATCTGGATAATTTTGATTCGCGCGTGTTGATTGTCAATCAAAACATCAACATTCATCAGTTGCAGGGAAAGCACTTTCGGGTTCGGTTTGCCTTCCGACGTCGGAATCAAAACGCCGGACTGCGCCGCCGTCTGCCACGCGAACGCGAGGGTGAAAATTAAAGCCGTGCAAACCTTTGTCGTCTGTTTCATTGTATTTTCTTTTAACATCCCATTTGGCAAACTTCGGCAATATCGCCCACAACTTGTCCTTTTTTCGCCTGCGACGAAAGAAAAAGCGTGTGACAGGTCGAGTTGTAATGCGAACTCAAATTGAGCATAAAATCCAGTTTTCCGTCGCCGTCCAAATCGCCGACCCAGCATAAATTCCACGAACAATCATTGCAGCCTTGCGGATCGAAAATTACCTGTTCGGTTTTTCCGTCGCTAATAACCATTTTCGATTTGCCGGTCAAATACTCGCCGTCTTCACCGCCCGAATCTTTGATAAAAAGCGTGTATTTTAAACTGTTGAACTTAAAATTTCGACGATATTTTCGATCAATGCCTTCCGATTTAGTTTCGTTGCCGTAAAAAACAGTTTTTACTTCGCCCTGACGCAGCATTTTGGCGTTTCGCAGCAGGAAAACGGACGGCAGTTTGACGTTTGAAGTAACTTCACGACCCGTTTTTTCTTTTGAATCATCACTGTCGTGCAAAGCGTGGCGCACGGCTTTGGTCGGCATTAGAAAATATTTGTCTTTCTTGCGGTAAAGTCCCATCCATCCGCGATGTGTGCCGTCTTTGCTGTCAACTTCTTCCTCGTAATACTGCGAATCCATCAACATTTCAACCTTATATTTCGGGATTTCGGGTTCTTCAAACGGTTCTTCAGTCTCATCAGCCGAAATGTTCGTATCTGCAATTTCCGGTGTGACGGTATCCGCTTTGTAGACCGGTTCGGAAGGTGTCGCCCAATAAAGACCGGAGGGCTTCGGCATATTCACGTTTTCGCTTCTGGTGCTTTGCACTGAATATCTTTGAACGTAGGTGAATCCGAACAAAAAGATCCACAAAATAATTGCTATCATAACGACGATTTTCATTTGTTTTCTCCGTTCTCAAAATAAGTTTTCTTCATTCGGGCAATGCCGTTGGTCGTCCCGAAATAGATGTTTTCGCTGTCGCCGCTGATGTTCATCACGACTTTTGACGGCAAAAATTTCGTCAAAGTACTCCACTTTTGCGTGTTCAAATCTAAAATTTTCACGCCTTCCAGAGTTCCGATGAAAACCCGCGCACCGTCGCTGTAGATCGCGTTCGGGTTGACGACGAATTTGCCGATTTCGGCAAAATAATGAATTTCGCCGGAAGCAGTTAGTTCAAACATTCCGCCGCCGTAAGTGCCGATAAACAGACGCTCATTCGCTGAACACAGTGCCGTCACCCAGTTTTGTTTTAAGTTTGAATTTGAATCTTTATAGACGCGGACGACTTTGTTATCTTGAATTTCCACCAAGCCGTTGAGTGTCCCGACGTAAAGCGTTTTGCCTGTAAAAAGCGTCGTGTAAACGCTGTTGCTCGGCAAGCCCTGCACAGTGGAAAGAGTTCGCAGTTTGCCGTTTTCACTGAACGTCAACCCTTTGCTCGTCGCAATCGCGCGAAAATCAGCATCGGCGAAATGAATGACCGAATTGCTCGGTAAACCATCGGTTTTGGTTAAATTTTCGCCCGAATAATCGTTTTTGAAATGTATCAGACCGCTTGATGCGGCGGCGAAAATTTCACCATCTTGAGCTTGCAGAAAGTTGATTTCGCGGACGGTTTCCGATTCCAGATGTTTCAGCTTTTTGCCGTCTTTCGTCAAAACGTCAATGCCGCGCTGAAAAGTTCCCGCCCATAGATTGCCGTTTGCGTCGAATGCCAGCGCGGAAATAAAATTATCCGTTAGTGAATTGTTTTCGGACTTGCCGAATTGTTTGAGAGCGGCACCGTTCACCTGAAAAATTCCTCGTTTGGAAAGCAAAAAAAGATTTTCGTCAACATTCGTCAAATGCGCTTCAGAAAATTCTTTATTTTTTGCCGCTTCGATAACCGTCAATTTTTCATCGAGCGTGAAAATTTCGCCATTCGCTTTGGTGATAAAAATTTGGTCATCGTGCTTGGCAACGCTCGAAAGTGTCGGCAGAGTCGTGATTGAACGAAAAGGTTTCGGCGTGTTCAAATTGACGGCTTGAACCAATCCGAAATCGGTGGCGATGAACATATTTTCGCCGCTTCTGACCACGCCGACTACGCGGTTTGACGGCAAACCGTCAGCGGTTGTGAAGTGTCGCCAAACGCCGCTTTCCAAAACCCACAACCCATCATCGAATGTTCCGACGAAAAGCCGCGAATTGTCTTTGATTAAACAATTGACGGCAAATAATGTTTTATCCTCCGGTTTAATTTCGGTAAAATTTTTGCCGTCGAATTCGATTAATCCGCCGGCAAATGTGCCGATTAAAAGTTTGCTGTCGTCAATCAAAAACGCCGTGATCGCCTGAACGTCGCGGTCTGTAAATTTGTAACTTTCAAAATTTACACCGTCGAAAACAAGTAATCCCTGTGTTCGTGTGCCGATGAAAAGTTTGGCGTTGTAAACGATGAGCGTCGTCAAATCGCTTTCGCTCAAACCGTCTAAAACCGTAAAATGTTTGATTGTATTTCCGTCAGGTGAAAATTGCGCGAGTCCGCCGCCCGTCGCGGCGTAATATGTGTCTTGAAATCTGACAAAATCCCGCGTGTCACCCGTGTTCTGCCAAATTTGAATGTAATTTTTAGAGTGAGGAATGAGGTTAGTCCGTTCAAAAGGCAGGTGACTTTCCGGGCGGGAGCGAACTTTTTCGAGTTCGCTGCTGGCAGAATTTTTGACGCGGATAATCCCGGCGGCAAACACGACAATTAAAATTGCGAGCGTGCCGTAAATGATTTTCCGTAAAATATTTTTGTTTAAAGATAATCGCATCGTGTTCGATTATCTTTTATTACTATTTTGGTTAAAACGTGATGAACGACGGCGTGTTTTTAGGTTGTTACGGTTTAGTTGGTGTGGAAAACCACAGAAGAAATTCCAGATTTCAGATTTTAGGTTCCAAATTGTAGGAACGATTTACGATTTACGATTAACGGCTTTAACAAGTGAAAATATAATTCTCCCGTCGAGTTTTTGCCAAGATACTTCGGCTTCGATTAAGTTGGCGCGGGATTTGATGTTGGAGAGTCCGCGACCTTTTTTGGCTTTGTCCGCGTCGAAATCGCGCCCGTCGTTCTCGATTTTTAAGTTGAAATCATCTTCCGCCGAAGCGGTGATTTTCATTTCGACGAGTTCTGCGCCCGAATGTCGCGCGATGTTGTTTAAAACTTCCTGCGCGATGCGGTAAATCTGCATCTGCGCGTTCGGCGGCAAATCGAGCCGTTCTTCCAAACCTTCTTCGCAGTTAAATTTATAAGCGAATTTTTTATCGGTCTGTGTAAACGTATGACTCAAAAGAAATTCGAGCGCGGCAGTCAACCCGACGTTTTCCAAAACCGACGGGCTTAGATCTTCGCAGATGCGGCGGATTTCGTTTGAGACGGCTTCGATTTCCGTGCGGAAATTCGGCTTTTCATCAGTCGTTTCAGGTGCCGGAAGTTCGTCGGACATCATCATCAAATTTCGCAGATCGGCGAGCGTCTGATCGTGCAGATCGCGGGCGATGCGGCGGCGTTCACGTTCGGCTTCGTTGGCTAAATCGAAACGCGCGGCGGCGAGTTCGCGGTTCTTTTTGGTAATTCGGCGGCGTTCGATAATCGCCCAAACAAGTGCGATGAGAGCGATGGCGAGCAACACTGCGAGCGCGGTCGAAGTCCACGGAAACGGAGCTTTACCGACTGAAAATTGAAAATTGAACGGGGCGGATTCAGTCAAATCTTTGTCAAAGGCGCGAATCTCGACTGTGTAAACGTCCGGCGGCAAGTTGTCCATCAAAAACTGTGAATCGCGTGAAAGTTTTTTCTCGATAATATCATTTTTACCGTTTTTGAGCGTGAAAGCATATTGAAACTGTTCGGGGAAAGTGCGGCTGCTCAGCGCGGCAACTTCAACCGTTAAAGTGTTTTGCGGGAAAGCGAGATTAATCCCCGCGCGAAGTTCGTCGGCGTTGTGCAGACGCTGGCTCAGAATGCGCGTCGGAATAATCAACGGCGCATCGGCACCCGGTGCATAACGCGCCGTGCCGCGATTGGTGCCGATCAGCAGATTTCCGTCGTCAACCGGCAACAGCGCAAAAACGGTTTGCGACGGCAAACCCTGTTCGACGCTGATATTGGACGAAATCCAGCCGAATTGCGTGTCAAATTTGAGATGCAAAAGACCGCCTCCGACGCTTGCGCCCCACACGTCGCCGTTTTTGCCAACGAAAACATCGCGCGTTGCTCCGGTCGTGACGACGCTGAGTTCACCGTTTTTGAGCAGAAAAAGTCCGCGTTCGGTAGCGAACCACAAACCGTTTTCACGGTTGCCGTCAATATCCCAAATTGCCGCGCCGCGCAGATTTTCGAGCGGTTTTTCCGCGCCCGCCGCTTTACCGTCAAACGTGAAAACCCCATCGTTTGCCGTTCCGATCCAAAGTTTTTCATTGTCAGCGTATAGCGCAGTCGGCAGTTCGTTCGAGAAAATCAATGTCCGGTTTTCGCCCGCGATTTGAGCGATTCCGCGCCCGAACAGCGCGAGATATGTTTTGCCCCGAAAATTACAGACGGCGTGAACGTCTTCGGTCACGAATTGTTTTCCGTCTAAATCGTAAAGTCCGTCTCTGGTGCCGATCAGCAAATTTCCCGCCGCATTTTCCGCCATCGCATAAATTGGTTTGCGCTCGAAATTTTGAACTGTTTGCCAGATGTCGTTCTCAAAGACGAACAACCCGCGATTTGTTCCGGCGAAAAGTCTGCCGTCTTTGGTTTGGTAAAGTGTGCGGATAAATTTACTGTTTTTATCGTCGGAAATGTTTTGATCGAACGGACTCGAAGCATCGTAGCGGCAAACACCGCGGTCGGTGCCGAACCAGACGACGTTTTCGCGGTCAACGAAAACCGTGAAAATATTGTTCGAGCGCAGCCCGCCCGCCGTGTTTTCAAACGTGAAATGTTCGAGCCGCGTCGTGCCGCGAAAATGATACGCTCCGCGTTCGGACGTGCCGACCCACAAATCGTTTTCCGTACCGAAAGCGAGCGCAGCAATCGTGCCGGTTTCATCGGCGATTTTTTCGGGCTGCAAAATGTCTTTGGCAAAATAAAGCCCGCCGTCATCTCTTCTGACCTGCGCCCCAAACCACAAATCACCGTTGAAATCTTTCTGTAGAACATTGACGAAATACGGACGCGGACGGCTGAAAAGTTCGTGCGCTTCGCCGTTTTCGACCGTAATTAAACCGTGTCCCAATGTGGAAATAACAAACTTGCCGCCTTTCACCGCCAGACTTGTCAGTTTTGAAGATTTTTCATCGCTCCCGCTAAACAACGGTTGCGGTAGAACGGTTCTGACCGTGTTTTTGTTCTCTGCATCCTGGAAAAATTCAAAAATCTGCCCGTCGTCGCACGCCAAAACAATTCGACCGTTGTCGGCTTCGGTGACGGCGACAATTGATTTCCCGCGTGTTTCTTCAATCGGATAAATCTGTCCGCTTATCAATCGCGCGGCACCTGCGTCCGTGCCGACCCAGAGCGTTCCGCTACGGTCGGTTTTGAGAGCGAGAATTTTCTCGGCATTCAAACCCGGCAAATTAACCGCCTGCACACGCCGCCCGTCATATTTCGCCAGACCGTTATCGGTTCCGAACCACAATACCCCATCACCGCTCTGCGTAATGGCACGGATTTTATCCGACGGCAAACCGTGAAAAAGACTGACTGCGCCCCATTGGTGAAAATTCTGTGCTGACGGCGCATCATCCGCTGCCTCTTGTTTCGGAAGTCCATCCTGCGCTGTTGCCGGGACGAGAAAAAACAAGCCGCCCAAAATTGTGGATAGAATTAAAAAAATGATTTTTGAATTAAGGTTAAATTTCAAAATCGTCAAGTTTCAAGTGAAACAAAAAAGCACTCAAAATCTAACGCAGACACAGAGTGCTTTTAAATTTGCCGTCAGTTTAAGAACTAAACTTTGGCATACGTCAGTCCGGTTTGTCCCTGATACTTGCCGCCGCGATCCTGGTATGAAACAGCGCAGTTTTCGTCGGATTCAAAAAATAGGATTTGCCCAATGCCTTCGTTGACGTAAACGCGGAGCGGCAGATTTGCCAGGTTACCGATTTCGACGACTAATCTCCCTGTCCAACCGGCTTCGAGCGGGGTCGTATTAACCATTAGTCCGGCGCGGGCATAGGTAGATTTTCCGACCGCAATGCCGGTCACATTGCGCGGCATTTTGAATGTTTCAACCGTCACGCCAAGCCCGTAGTGATGCGGCGGAAGCAGGTAGTATTGCGCTCCGTCTTCGGCTGTTTTGAGCGGCGGTTCAATCAGCGAATCTTCGTCAAATTTTTTCGGGTCAATCTCAAACCCCCGAATCGGCGAAAAAACGCGAAAACCGTCGTCCGCGAGACGCATATCGTAACCGTAACTCGACGCGCCGGCGGAAATTATTCGTTTGCCGTTCGTTTCTTTGACGAGTTCGGGCAGAAACGGCTCGATCATTTGCTGTTCGTCAGCCATTCGGCGAATCCATAAATCTGATTTGATAGTCATAAATTTTCTTCTGTAAATAGAAAAGGAAAGTGATAAAAAGAAATAATTTATCACTTTCCTTACAAACAATTCAAGGTTTCAGGTTTCAGGTTCAAAGTTTCAAGTTCAAGGTTCAAGGTGCAGATTGAGTTTTGGCTTTGTATTCTAAATTTTGAATTTTAAGCGTTCCGTCACCGACCGTAAAAGATAATTGTGCGCCGCCGCTGCCGGATTTGGCGATGATTGATTGGTTGGTAAATTTGGTGCGGTCGCGCGGTTTTAACATTTCGTAGGAGTTCTCGATCTGCCCGGTTCGCAAAACTTTCGCGTCCACAAACGCGCTCAAATTCGGCGGAAAGTTAATGTTCATCGTTCCCGTTGCCAGTTGGATGTCAACATTGCGCCCGCGCCAACTGCGGCTCGGAATGTTGACTTCGACACTGCCCGCGCCGAAGGTGGCGACGATCGTGCCGCCGAGTAAATTTAGTTTGGCGTTTGTTTCGAGAACTTTAATTCGCATTGCGCCTTCGACGTTCGACAAATTCAAATCGCCGTGTCCGCCGTCAATTTCCAAATCGCAAAATGACGGGACTTTGATTTTATAGTCAATTTTGAGCGACATTTCCAATAAATTTTTCGGGAATTTTTTGGCGATGCTTTTGATATATTTTTTATCGTAAACACCGACACTCGAAATGCGAATATGTCCGAAATCTTCGTCTAAAACGTAACTGCTGACTTGGGCGAGCTGCGCCAAATCGCTTTCATTTTCGGCTTGCACTTCGATCTCCGCCGAAATTTCGACTTCGTTTTTCTGCCAGCCTTCAATCATAATCGAACCGTTCGGCGCACCGACAATCGAAACCGTGCCGCCAACGCCGAAATCAATCGTGTCGGTTTTATATGTTGTCCGTTTGAGCAGTTGTTTCGTTTGCCCGAACGAAGCTGGTGCCAATATCACAAAACAAAAAAATGCCGATAAGCACAGATGAACGCTGAGTCTTTTCATATTAGAACTTCTGAGATAAATAAAAATGCCGCGCGGTCAAAGCTGTTCGCATTGCGACTGTTACCGGCTGATGAACGAAATGCTGCCGCGCTGATTGGTGACGGTCAGTGTCGCGCTGCCGCCGCCGACTTTGCCGAATACGCGCCGCCCGTCGCCGAAATTCATACTCGGATTATTAAATGAACCGAGCGAAATATTGCGGGTCGAAGGCGCGGTGGCGACAAAATTGAAAGAAGAATTGAAAGGAACACGCAGATTGATGTTGCCGCGTGTTGAAGTGAACCGGTAGGTTCCGCCGGATTGAACTTCACCGTCGAACAGAATATCGCCGATCAGATTTTCCGCCGAAACCGACGATGAAAAAATATCGGTCAGAGTTATATCGCCTTCCGTCGTAATATGAGCGCGAACGAGTGCGCCGCGAATATTACTGACGTTCAAATTTCCCATCACGGTTTCGATGTTGACCATCGAATCGTATGGAACATTAATCAAAAAATTTACATAGCCGACTTTATTTTTACCTTGGTTGTCCTTGACGAGATTAATGGAAATCGTCCCGCTCAGATTCTGCGGTTCGATGCTGGTATCGGAGGTCTCCATTTCGGCGACGATTTTTACTTCCGCTCTGTTCCAACCAACCACCGTCACCGTTCCGGTACGGTTGGTTAAACGTAATTGGACGTTTTTACTCGCCGGGTAAGTTTTCGAGAACTTCTTCTGTGAGAAAATAATCTGCGGCGCAGCAGACACAAAGAAAAAAACTACGCTTAACAATACAATCGTAGTTTTCTTGTCATTAAAAAAAGTGAATAATTCTCTTAGATATAAATTCATCTTTGGAAATCTGTTTACAGTTCGGAAAATTCCCGCAGAAGTTCGACTTTTTCAGTCATTGCCGAGTCGAGCATTTCGCCCGATATAGAGTCTTGCGGATTTTCCTTCAAAATTTTATCGTAGCCAATAACCACCTGATTGATCTCATTCAAATTGCGATCAAACGCTTCGCGCAGATGAGCGTCCCAATTAACCCTTCGCGCTTCAACCCGCTTGTTCCAATATTCGACTGTTGCCTGCTGTTCCTTCAAATGCCTTTCGCGTTTTTCCCGCGCCGTTTCAGCTAAACCAACTTTGCTCAGAACCCTTTCAAACACTGATGGTGAAGCGTTTGCCTGATCGTCCGCCGCCGAATAATTCTTAAATCCGACGATGGTGAGCAGGGAACTAACCAGCGCAATGCCCAAAATCGAAGTCAAAACCTGTGACATCGAAAACTGCCAGCTATTATTCCAAATTTTTGACAGCCGGCTTCTGTTTTCTTCCGCTTTAATCGTTTCCTGAACGATTTCCGGCTTGATTTCGGTTTCGATGATGTTGTTAATGCGGCACCAAAGAGCCTTTGAATTGGGCGGCAGCGATATTTCTTCGAGCAAATCTTCGGAACAAAAATCAAGAATCATCGCGCAGTCTTCACAGACTTTGGCGCATTCGGCGCACACGGCGAGATGCGATTGTACATTTTTGAAAGTTGCCCCATCAAGGTCATTGTCCAAAAATGCACTAATCAATTCCTGGTATTGTTCGCAGTTCATTGGTCTTTTTGTGTTAAAGTTGAAAAATTATTTTTTGTAAAATTATCCGCCAAATTGTTGACTTCAACCTAATAGATTGCCGCCCAAACTTTTAAGTTGCCTTTATAAATATTAATTAGGTTTTTTTGAGCTATGCTTCGTTTTGTTTGACGAGCAACCCGCGCAGTTTGAGCCGCGCTTTATGAAGCTGAGATTTTGAAGTGCCGACCGAAATGCCGAGCAGACGCGCGACTTCTTCGTGTTCGTAACCTTCGATGTCGTGCAGCGTGAAGACGCTTTTGTAACCCGGCGGCAGTTCGCCGATTGCTCTCGTTAGAGCGATGCGGTCGAGAACCGGCATTTTTGATTGGTTTTCCGTTCCCGGAACGACTTGTTCCGGCATTTCGCCGTCCTGCGAAGTTTTCTCGTTTTTCACGCTGCGCCGCCGAAAGTGCATCAGCACCTGATTGACCGTCAAACGATGCAGCCACGTCGAAAATGCCGAATCGCCGCGAAAACTCCCCGCTTTGCGAAAAAGCTGGATGAAAACTTCCTGCGTCAAATCTTCGGCTTCGGTCTGATTGTTCGTCATTCGCAGACACAGACTGTAAGTGCGCCGATGATAACGCTCGTAAAGCAATTCAAACGCGGCAATATTGCCCGCCGCCGAAAGTTTGGTCAACTGAAAATCCGGCGCGTCTGCTTTGACAATTTCCGTTTCGGCGGTCGGAACTGCCTGAAACATAGAGACTTCCGCGCCTTCCCCGGCTTGAAAAACGCCGTCGCGCTCAATCGCTATTGAGGTTAAATCCATATTAGATCCTAAAATATTGTCGGAATTTAGTAAATCGTTGCTGTCTATGATGTGCCACCTCCAAAATTTGGTTGCTTTGCCGCCCGCCTATTTCACGATTAAATGCGAGAAATCCGCATTTTTTTTTGACAATTCGAAGAGAATTAGAAACAAATCATAATTTAATGCTTTTACTGAAAAAATGCAAAGTTTTTTTGATTGAATAATTTGATATTTGCTTCCCGAAAGACTTACTTGTAAATAATTATTATGACCATCGCTCGGATTAATAATATCTCTTGATCGCAATTAATTATTGCGGAAAAATATAATCAATTTCTTTCCATTTGCCATTAACCAGCCGAAAAATCCAAGTGCAGGTATCTTTTTCATTGTTGCAAGGCGTGTCGTGAAACTTTACCAAATCAATTTGTCCGTCGCCGTCCAAATCTGTCCAGTTGTCATCTCTCAACTGCAAATTACCTTTCGTTCCTTTGATTTGCGGCTCATTATCTTCTTTAACCTTACTTTGTTACAATAATATGCCAATCAAGAGTAGAAACAGAGAAGCAGACAAGCAAATGCGAGTTTGCCGTAGCAATGCACTAACAAGCCTTTCTCTGATCTGACTTTTGAGGCGTTTTGATATTCGGTCTTTTCGTTGAGCCAGTTGAAAAAACTC
>JBBSUG010000016.1:0-110192 GCA_038235165.1 Pyrinomonadales bacterium | reverse complement strand
CGGCATCTTTGAATCGGTTGAAGATGCCCGCTCGGAGGTCTTCGGTTACATCGAAGGCTATTACAATCGAACGCGATTACATTCAAGTTTGGGTTACAAAAGCCCGATTCAATTTGAAAATGAGTTGGAAATTAAAAATACAAGGAGCAGCGAGAGTTTTATGTCCTGAAAAACTTAACCGTCTCAGTTAGTCAGTTGAATGCAAAATAATCGGCTGACTTCCCTTTCAAATAAATTTTATGGCTAAACAACCGGCAACGATTTACGTCTGCTCGAACTGCGGCGGACAACAGCGCAAATGGCACGGCAGATGTCCAGACTGCGGCGAATTTAATAGTTTTGTCGAGGAGAAATTTCGCCCGACGGCGCAAGCAGTCGGTAAAACTTCCACATCAGGCAGCGCACGACTTTCGACTAATTCTTACCGCGAAGTCAAACCAATTTCCTACGCCGACATCGAATCGCAGGATGACGCACGAACTTCGAGCGGGATTGAAGAATTTGACCGCGTGCTGGGCGGCGGCATCGTCGCCGGTTCATTGGTTTTAATCGGCGGCGCACCGGGAATCGGGAAAAGTACACTTATCATTCAAGTCGCCGATAAGTTAAGCAAAAACAGCACGAAAATTTTGTATGTGTCCGGCGAAGAAAGCGAGCGGCAAATTAAAATGCGCGGCGAAAGATTGGGTATCAATGCTGCAAATTTGTTTTTACTGCCGGAAACGAATCTCGAAAATATTTTAGGAGAAATCGAAAAATTACAGCCCGACGCGATTATTATTGATTCGATTCAGACCGTTTTCAGCGAGAAAATCGAATCCGCGCCGGGATCGGTTTCGCAGGTCAGAGAAGTCGCCGGACAGTTTATGGTTTTTGCCAAATCAACCGGCACACCGGTTTTTTTGATCGGTCACGTCACCAAAGAAGGTTCGATTGCCGGACCAAAGGCACTCGAACACATCGTTGATACGGTTTTGTATTTTGAAGGCGACCGTCACCACAATCACCGCATTATCCGCGCCACGAAAAATCGTTTCGGCGCGGCAAACGAGATCGGCATTTTCGAGATGACCGGCGCGGGATTAGTCGCTGTCGGCAATCCGTCCGAAGTCTTTTTGCAGGAGCGACCGGAAGGCGCAAGCGGTTCGGTCGTGACAGTTTGTATGGAAGGCACACGCCCGATGCTCGTCGAAGTTCAGGCACTCGTCACGGGAACAAAATTCGGCACAGGCAGACGAATGGCGCAGGGTTTCGACTACAACCGCACTTCCCTTTTAATCGCCGTTTTAGAAAAGCGCGTCGGTTTTCAACTCGCCAACGACGATGTTTTCATCAACGTCGCGGGCGGTTTGGAAATTGACGAACCGGCGGCTGATTTAGGTGTCATTGCGGCAATCGCTTCGAGTTTCCGCAATTTACAAATCCCGCCCGACACCGCAGTTTTCGGCGAAGTCGGTTTAACCGGCGAAGTGCGCGGCGTTCTGCAAGCTGAAACGAGAGCGCGAGAAGCGCAGACATTAGGTTTTAAGAAGTTGATTCTGCCCGCGTCGAATAAAAAAGGCTTAGAGAAACTTTTGGGAATGCGCGTTGTCGGCGTGAAGAATTTGGAAGAAGCGTTGGACGAATTGTTTTAGGAGCTAAATAAAATGAAAATTGAAAAACCTACCGATTGGAATAATCACGAAGAATGGGAAAATCATTTCGCGTCGCTTTATCCGAATGGAAAATTTGTTGACGAATGTTTTTGGATTGGAAGTATTTCCTTGGATAGCATTGAAGGCGTAACCAACAACTTAAAGAAAAATAAGGTAGAAAACATTTGGGTTGCAGGTTGTGGTATTTCGCTTTTACCAAAAGCGTTGTCACAGAGAGGTTTTAAAGTTTATGCAACCGATATTTCGCCGACAGCAATTGCTTTTCAAAATTCTGACGATGAAAGAATTCAGAATTTAATTGACGAGAAAGTTAAATTAGAAATTGATAAATCCGGTTCGCTGAAAGCTGAAATTCAAGATTTTCGTCAAACATATAAGAATGAATTCTTTGATTTGGTTATTAATACAAGAGCGTTACAAGGTTTCGATAAAGATACGATGATAAAAGTGTCACAAATTCACTTTGATGCTTTGAAAGCTTCTTATCAAGCTATTTTTGATACTGTAAATGTTCAAGGCGAAAGACGTGAAATCTTTGAAGAAAGTTTAGTCAGTGTCGGTTTCTTAATTCCTTTTTATGAATTAAATTGTTGGTATCGAAATAAGTTGAATGCAACAAATCTTCCGTATGTTTTCGTTTTGGGCAATCCTATAATCCCTTGGCGCGGGATTTATGCCGATGACAATGATAAACGTGAGCGAGATATGGAAATATTGCACGAAATCACCAACGAGTTCAGAGAAAAACAACAAGCCGAACTTGAATCTGAACAAGAAAAATTAAAACAACCTGATGCAAAAATCGCTTCAATTATTTACTCAACTGGATAATTCAAATTTATAAAAAGAATCGAATCAAAAGCCGGACAGTAATTGGTCTGGGATTATCAGCAATAAATTATGCCGCTCTGAATTTATCCTTCAATTCGCGCAAAAATTCATTATCGCTCAAAATTATGCGTTGAATTTAAACGACCTCGTTCTGCTTTTCGCTTTTTATCAAACCACGCAATTCGGAATTGATTTGCGTTTCGTAGAATTCATCGGAACATTCATTTAGAAAATCCAAAACATCGCCGTTCAAATACATTTCCACCTTTAACCTGTCGCGTCGAGTTTTCGACAACTTGACGCGGAGCATTTTTACGGTTTAGGCAATTTTGCACAGCAGACGTTGATTTCTAAAACAACGAGCGACGTTTACAGCTTCCGGCGTTCATTAATCCGCCGAAACCGGATTTCAGGAGTATTTTCTCAGTTTGATTTTCGCCTTTGATCTCGGCGATCTTGTCAATCAATTTCTTTTTGTCCGAGGCGTATGTGCGGTTTTCGTAAATTCCGGCACTGTAAACGCCCGACAAAACCGTTCCCGTTCGCACCGTGCCGCTGGTGTATGCGGTGTATGCGTTGAGCGTGATGACGTAGTATCTGCCGGGTTTCATATCAACGAACTGAAACTCGCCCTTATTATTCGTTTTCGTGTCTATCCGCATTTTATAAACTTCTTCGGAAATTCGAACGGAGGTGTTTTTATCCTCTTTATCGTCTCTCAACTTCAGGAATTCTTCGAGATACGGGGTCAGCGGATAAAGTGAAACGCCGGTGTCGGCTCCCGAATAAAAAGTTCCGTTGGAAACCGAGCAAACTTCCCCTTTAATTTTTGAAGTTCCCGGTTTCAACGCTTCGGCGGCAGCCTTTTCGTCAAATTTCGTGGTCGGCATTAAAATTTTGAATTTCGGATTCGGGTTAGGTGTCGGCGAAACTCTGACCTGACCGCTGATGCCGGTCAGGATTCCGAAGATAAACACGGCGAATGTGCCGTGCAGCATTTTTTTAGCAATCGTTAAATTAATTATTTTGCCCTCCTTGTAATGGTACGTTGGTAAATTTATTTTTATATTTTAAGTTGCCGAACTTGAAAAGTAAAATATTTTGAGACTTTTTGATTTGTTATAGTTAGACGGCACATATTTTTATTCTTCGTATAATTTTGGGGAATTGAACAAAAAAGGTTTAAATTAGATTTTGTGAATGCGTGGCGACGTGCAGCATTTAGAAGAGGCGTTGAACACTTTTTTGATTATGGAGAGGAAATGTTTATGAAATTTACAGTCATTTTTCTAGCCGTATTTTCTTTCGTTTGCGGCTGTCAAACCATTTCTTCAAAAGTGGAAGAAATCAACGAAAAACAGTTTGCCGATAATGCCGAAACGAAAATGAGCGGCACGAAATATTCTTCGATTCGCCAAGTTGATTTTCAAAATTTTACTTTTCCCGCAACGAAAAATGCCATCAGCGAAGAAGAATCGTTTACTTTGAAGAACGGAATTTTTGAACGCGAGAAAGACGAAAAATTATCGCTGCACAATATTTCATACTTTAATGTGACGGAAGATGACGGCGCAGAAGCATTTGTCAGTGTTACAACCGCCGACACTAATGCAACTTATGAAACGCTCTATATTTTTGCCATCGAAAATAACCAGCCGAAACTATTAGAGAGTTTTACATTCGGTGACGGCGTTAATACCCATTTTGCAACTGCGTTTGCCGCTTACGGCGAGTTGATTATCGAGTCGTATCGGCAAACCGCAAACGATGCCGAATGCTGTCCGAGCATCATTGAAATTGCTTATTACAAATGGCAAAAAGACAAATTCGTATTGCAGGGCGCACCGCAGAAAGTTGCTAATGGATACGTTGAAAGGTTAAAAAAGCAAAATGAAAAGAATTGAACCAAAAGCCGGACAAGAATCAGTCTGGGATTACCCGCGCCCGCCGAAATTAGAGCGGACGAATAAAACGCTCAAAATCGTTTTCAACGGCGAAATTATTGCTGAAACCAATAGTGCATTTCGCGTTTTGGAGACTTCTCATCCGCCGGTTTATTATTTTCCGCCGGAAGATGTGCGGATGGAATTTTTGACCGCAGGCGCGAATTCGAGTTTTTGCGAATGGAAAGGTCGCGCCGGATATTATGGTTTGCGGGTCGGCGATCAAACCGTCGAAAATGCGGCTTGGTTTTATCCGCAGCCGACAAAAAGTTTTGCGGAAATTAAAAATTATCTCGCGTTTTACCCGTCAAAAATGGATGCCTGTTATGTTGACGACGAACTCGTCGAAGCGCAGGAAGGCGATTTTTACGGGAGCTGGATCACGAAAGATATTGTCGGACCGTTCAAAGGCGGCGCGGGAACTTGGGGCTGGTAAATGAGGCGAAACTAAAAGTTGTTTGAAGCGTAAAAACTTTCGTTCTATTTTAATTTACGGAGAAATTATATTTATGAAATTGAAAGTTTTTATTTTTATTCTGCTGTTGTCGGGCGTTTCCGTTTTCGCTCAATCGAAAGACGATGCGGCTTTAAAATCGCTGGTCAAACAGATGACCGACGCGCAGACGAATTTTAGTCCAACCGCGCTCGATAAAATTTTGACGGCGGATTACATCGAAATTTCGCCGCTCGGTGAATTTGACGTGCGCGATAAAGTTCTCGGATTTTACAAACCCGAACTCAAACCGCCCGCCGATAAAATGTCGGCGACGACGGAAACGACCGATTTTTCGATTCGCGTTTACGACAAGTTCGCCGTCGTCATTACGAAGCTAAATTTGACGATTGTCAGCGAAGGAAAACCACTGCCGCCGCGCAGCATTCGGGCGACGTATGTCTGCCGTCAAGAAAAAGGTGTGTGGAAAATCGCGTCGGCGCAATACACCGGAATTCGCCCGCCGCAGAATGTGCCGAAAACCGAATAAATTTCGATATTAAAGGTTAATTTGAAAGGTTGAGAAGTTTCGCTTCCCAACCTTTTTTATTTATCTGCAAAGTGGTAGAATTTCGCGCTATGAAGCAAACTTTTTCCGCCGAAAGCCTCGACGAACTTTACGCCAAGCTCGACTGTTCCGGCTCATCCTTCATCCTTCATCCTTCATCTTTTCGCACCCCCGTTCACGTCGTTTACGGCGGCGCAAATCTGTTCAAACACGACACGCCGCAGAAACTCGGCAGTATTGCTTTGCAATCGCTCAAAAAATACGCGCCGAATTTCGCTGAATTTGCGCGGGCAATGTGGCTGCCCGGTGCGGAAACTTTGCCGATTTATGACGATGCGGTGGAAAATCTGGAATCAGAATTGACGGCGAATGAAGCGCGGGTCAAATCGGAAAATTTCGCGGCGTGGTTCGCGTGGACGATTTACCAAAAAACTATCGAAAAATTGCGCGGCGAACCCGTCGAAGATTTTCGGATTGATTTTGAAGACGGCTACGGTTTTCGCCCCGATGCGGAAGAAGATTCTCACGCGATTTCAGCATCAAACGAGTTGGCGAAAAGTTACAATGACCGCACAATTACGCCGTTCTGCGGATTTCGCATCAAAGCATTCGCGCCGGAAACCTTCCGCCGCGCCGTTCGGACGCTCGATTTATTTTTGACCAATCTACTTGAAAAAACGGGCGGCAAACTTCCCGTTAATTTTGCGGTCACACTGCCAAAAATAACGCGGCGCGAAGAAGTCGAAATACTCGTCGAACTTTTAGATGAGTTTGAAAAACAAAATAATCTTGAAACCGGCGCGATAAAAATCGAGATAATGATTGAAACGCCGCAGTCAATTGTCAATGAAAACGGCATTATTGCATTGCGTTCACTGGTCGAAGCCGGAAACGGGCGTGTCACTTCGGCGCATTTCGGAGCTTACGATTACACGGCGAGTTTCGGGATTTCGGGTATTCACCAGCATCTCAATCACGAAGTCTGCAATTTTGCGCGGCAAATGATGCAGATCACACTTGCGCCGATGGGAATTAGGCTGGCGGATTCAGTGACGACCGAAATGCCGGTTCCCGTTCACAAAGGCGACAACCTAACGGAAGCACAGTTGAAGGAAAATAATTTTAACATTCACAAAGCGTGGCGCAAACATTTCAAAAACGTCACCAATTCGCAAATCAACGGATTTTACCAAAGCTGGGATTTACACCCGGCGCAGTTGGTCGCCCGTTACGCCGCCGTTTATTCGTTTTTTTTAGAGTCGAAAGATGTGCAAGCGGCGCGGCTGAAAAGTTTTATCGAAAAGGCGACGCAGGCAAATTTGACGGGCAACACATTTGACGACGCGGCGAGCGCACAGGGACTTTTGAATTTTTTTACGCGGGCGTTAAACTGCGGGGCATTGGAAGAAGCGGAGATTTTAGATTTGACCGGCTTGAGCGCGAAAAGTTTACGTTCGGGTTCATTTATGAAAATTATGGAACAGCAAGGCGCAAAAAAGGCGATGCCAAATTAGTTTTGTTCACTGTGAGATAAAATATTTTCGAGAATGTTTTCTCTGCGTGAAAGACTGTCGGAAACCGTTTTACCGGCGTTTTTGTTGAATGTTTTAGGGTTGGCGAACGGGTCAACCTGTAGCGGTAAACCTTGCTGTTCCAGATTTTCGGCGATGACTTTGATAATTAATTCCTGTTCAAAGCGCGTAACATTAATAAATTTCGCGCCGATGCCGTTGTCGGCAAAACGATAAAGGGCTTTGCACAGCAGCGGCAGATGGTTTTTATTAGGCAATTGCAGCAAAAGCCGAAACTCATCGCCGACGTGAACATTGTCGTCGCCTTCCGCCAAACAGCCGCCGAGACTTATCTGGTTGATGACTGTTTCGGTCATTTCTCCGTATTTTGTCTGCCGAACGGCGCGAATATCCAGCGAAAATCTGATAAATTGTCTTTGTTCGATTGGCATTATAAATACTTTTTTGAAAGTTTTAGGGAAACTCCACTTCTATATTACAAGTTTACCGGCGACAAAAGCAAAGATTTTTAAAGCATAAAAGCATCCGTCAAATTGAGCCGGATGCTTTTATTTTATCTCGGGTGATTTTTAGTTATTGGCGGCTTCTGTTTTTTCGCACGTTTCGTTGAAAGCGGAAACCAACGCCTGCGCGATTTGCTGCGGGTGACGACCTTCGAGATCGCGGCGTTCAAACATCTGCACCAGTTTACCGTCTTTCAGCAACCCGATTGCCGGTGACGAGGGCGAGTAACCCGTAAAATAATTGCGCGCCACGTCGGTCGCGTCAATATCCGCACCGGCGAAAACCGTAATTGTCTTACTCGGTTTGACTTCATTCTGCAAAGCCATCGCAATGCCCGGACGAACACCGCCCGCCGCACATCCGCAAACCGAATTGACGATGACCATCACCGTTCCGTCGGCATTTTCGACCGCTTCTTTGACCGCTTCCGGTGTTTTCGTTTCTTCAATTCCAAGCTGCGCCAACTCCTGACGCATTCCGTGTATCATTAACTCTGAATATGGCATAATATGTTTTGTTACTTAGTGTTACGCCGTGATATACAATCGTTTTCAAACCTATTTTGAAACTTTATACCATCCGGTAACAGCGTGTCATAAATACATTATCGGCTACATTGATTTGATAATGCAAGTTGAAATTGGCTAGACTGCTTTTGCTTTAGATTATTAAATTAAATTGTCAAAGATCGAAGCCGTTGGTTTGTCAGAACCGGCGGCTTATTTATTTTGGGAAATATACCGGAACGATTAATATTAAAATGTCTTTTTATTAATCTCTACCCGGCTTTCATTTGCTGCCGAACTTATTTGAAAGTACTGATTCCGGTGAAATTAATCTCCACCATATCATCAGTGACATTTAGTGCCTGCGACGGCTGGCTAAACGTGTAGCGTTTACTTATCGCGCCGACAATATAAGTTTGTCCGGCTTCGACATCATTGAAACGATAATAACCGAACGCCGTAGATGTCGCTGTTCTGACATTGCCTTGTGAATCAATCAGCGACAAACGGACGTTGGAAATGCCGCGCCCACCTTCCGTTGTCACGCGCCCGCCGATGGAAACATTAGCCGCTGTCGGTGCTCCAATCGTGATTGTGCCGCCCGTGTAAGTTGGCTGTGTGATCGGGAAGTTCGGATCGGGTCCTGTTGCCTTTCGTCGCGCCGGTGTATCAGTGAATATGATGTTTGTCGTTCCCGCTGGCGCGTTCGTTGCCACTGTAAAGGTAACAGTCACGAGTATTAGATTGTTGCCTTCCTGAATTGGTCCGCCTTCCTCAATCGGACCACTTGAAAACCTCAGAACAGAGATGCCGACTTGACCGGGATTATTGGCGTTAAAGAGAACGTCGCCGCCGACATTGCCAATCACCACGCTCGGGTTCGTCAGTTTGGTTGAATCGAAAGCAATGCTGAAACCGTAGCCCGTTTCATTGCCGACCGTATCCACACGAATCGGAACAACCAAGGTTGAACCAGCACTGGTATTTTGGTTATCCACGCGCAAAGCTGCCGGTGCTGTCGGTGCTGCCGGTGACTTGTGAGCAAACAATCCGAGAGCCAGTATTATTACCGAAAATAATCGGATCGCTAATTTTAATTTGTGCATATTTTTTCCTCGAAAATCTTTCACCTGTCGAGCGATCTGCCGGTTTTCGATATTTTTCAGCTAAAATCTACTTCTCTCCGATAATTAAACTCACCATTGCCAGGATCACGCCCGAACCAATGCTTGCCAGCAAAAAAATCAGCAGGCAAATTCCGATTGCCTTTATTCCTTGTATAAATCCGCGAGTTTTAAATAAGTAAGCCAAAAGCGCAAAGATGCCGAAAATGATAATTAAGAACCGCCAGATTTTTTCTAAAGGTTGATTTCTTTCCAGAGCATCGTAAAAACACCAAACAAAAACGAGAACATTTGTGATGATCGCAGTCACATAATAAACAATTAGGTATGTCGAACTCTTTTCTCCAAAAATTAGAGCTGTGGGAGAAGTGATAACAAGCATTGCCACCGCAATAGCAACAGCAATTTTTTTGTTTCGTGAATAGATTGAGCAATCAGTAGTTTTGTAGTTTTCCATCGTCGCTTCTGTTTTAATAACTGACTCAATTCCTAAAACTGCATATAAATAGCATACACAGCGCAAAGAATTGAGAACATTGCGACATTCAATCGAATAACAATTCCAATCAATCTTTTTCTTTCCAGAACTTCCTGAAGTTTGAGAAATTGGACATATTCGGCATCGCCGCGCTCCAAATGATCTCCGATGTGTTCGATTGATTTCACTTTTTTACCTCTTGCCAATCTGTTTGCTTTGCCGTTTTTCGGTCAAATCTTTTCAATGGAAAATATTTTTCTTTATTATTTCCAAGATTTTACGTTTCGTATTTTGAAATTTTACTTTTTTTCGAGGGTTCAATGCAAATTATTTTTCGTTAAGTCAAAATGCAGTGTGAAATTTACGGCAAAATTTCAACGATTGTTCCAACCGGGACAAAATTGAAAATTTCTTTCATCTTCTCATCATCGAGCGCGACGCAGCCCGCCGTCCAATCTGACGATGCGCCGCCGCCGTGAATGTAAATTTCGCCGCCGAGTTTTGTTTTTTGCGGCGGCATCCGTTTTTCGGCAATTGCGGCGGCAATCGCATCGTATTCTTCGCGGCTGATAATTCCCTGCTGCAAACCACGCCGCGCTGATTCGATGTTCGGGTAACTCAACCCCAACGAAAGATAAAATTTGCTGTCCGCGTTTTTCGTGAAAATATAAAATTCACCTTCGGGAGTTTTGCCGTCGCCTTCAATTTCTTTGTCGCCGTTTGGCGCAAATCCGAACGCCGCCGGATAAATTTTGACGAGTTCATCGCCGTCGTAAATCTGCAAAAGTCGTTCTTTCTTTTTAATGATGAGACGCGGATTTTTCATATTGGAGCGCGGAAGTCCCGTCCGCCAACGCCAGCGAAGCGAGGCGTTGAAATGTCGTCCACAAATTTGATACGACAGAACGCATTCAACTTCTCACGATTCTTACGATCAGTAAATTTCACGTTTAGAAACGCTTTCAACTTCTCACGATTCTTGCGTTTCTATAAATTTAACAGAGAAAAACGAACTCAACGCCTCGCTTTCGCCGGCGTTGAGGCGGACGAGAATTCCGCGCTCCAATTCAACGACTTACGAACGCCCTGTTCATTTGTCTTTCAAAATCATCGCGCAAACCGAGACGGTCGAGCCACATCAGTTGTTCACGTCTTAAACGCGGCAGATAAACGACATCGCTTAGTGCATAATCAACCAATTCGTCCGTCCACACGCCGTTCCAGTGCCGGTTGAACTTACTGCGCTGTGATTTATCAAGATCAACGGCAAAGTAGCGATAAAGCGTTTCGGCGAGAGAAACCGATTGATCCGCGCCTTTCGTCAAAACCTTTTCGGCAATCATCGTGCAGTAAAAATTTTCTACCGGATAACCGTTCGTCCGTAAAAAATCGAGATCAAATTTAGCGTTGTGAAATATTTTGATAATGGCGGGATTTGCCAGCAGGTCGGCGAATTTTCCGAGAGCAACACCTTCGCTGACCGGAATCAGCACGTTCAAATCGCCGTCGGAAAACTGGACGGAGAAAAGTTTCCCGTACTGTGCCGACAGCGACGAAGTTTCCGTATCGCAGCCGATTTCCGCCGCCGCCGCCAACTTTTCGTAAGCAAATTCAATTTCTTCCGGCTGACGCGCCGCCAACATTTTCACAGATCAATTATAAAGCACTCAACATCAAGACGAAAATGTATTAAGCTGTTCTTTGAACATCAATCGTTAATCGAACAATATTCGTCCCCACATCAAACAAAGGTCTTTGCAATTGACGAAAAAAAGCTATGAATGAAAAACTAACTGAAATTGAAGCGCGGATTGTCGCCGCGTTGATTGAGAAACAAATGACCACGCCGGAATATTATCCGCTGACAATGAACGCGCTGCTTGCCGCCTGTAATCAAAAATCGAACCGCGATCCGGTCGTCGTTTACGATGAAGATATGGTCGGCAAAGCGTTGGAAGTTTTGCGCGACAAAAACATCGTTTACGTTTTTTACGGCAGCACGTCCCGCGTGCCGAAATACAAACACATTCTGCCCGATGTGCTGGAACTCGAACCGTCGGAAACTGCTGTTTTATGCGTTTTAATGCTGCGCGGCGCACAAACTCTGGGCGAACTGCGCGACCGGACGAGCCGTCTGTACGAATTTACCGATTTAAATGATGTCAATGAAACGCTGGAGAATCTGGCGCGGCGCGAAGACCCGCTGATCGTCAAATTAGAGCGTCTGCCCGCACAAAAAGAAGCCCGTTTCGCCCATCTGCTCTGTGGCGATATTGATATTGCTTTATACGCCAAAGAAAACGCCGCCACCGGCAAACACGCCGATCCCGAAAGAGTCGAGAATCTCGAACGCGAACTGGAAAATCTGCGAAACGAATTTAATCTGTTCCGCGAATCTTTTGAAGAATTCAAAAGACAGTTTGACTAGAAAAGTAAAGTGAAAAGGTGAAAAGGTTTAAAAGGGAAAAAGGTTAGTTGTCTATTTACAAGCGACTTTCTCGCCCTTGAGCCGTTAAACTTTTCCCCTTTCAACCTTTTCACTTCCCACCAACGCCGATGCGTTTTCTCACCAAATTTTCGACGTTTGAATTCGGATTGCTGCGGATGAAATCGCCGTCAATTTTGAAAATTTTCATCTTCACGAGTTGTTCGACGGAGAGGTTACTCAAACCGCTGTTTTTTACTTCGCTGATAAATTCCGGCGTGATTTTAAAAATCTTCATTTTGACGAGACTTTCAAACGGTTCGTTATTGAAACCCATCCGGCTGATTTGCCGAACGTAATCGGCATCAATCTTAAAAATTCGCGCTTTGACGAGTTCTTCCATTCCGAGATCATTAAAACCGCTTCCCTTCATTTCACGCGCAAACTGCGACGTGACATTGAAAATTCGCGCTTTGAAAAGATCGTCAACGTCGAGTTTTCCGAAATTTGCGGAAAGCAAATCGTCGGCAAAAGCCGTCGTGATATTTAAAGTCGCGGCGGCGAAAACTTTATTGTCGTCATCGTCATCATTTTTCGAGCCGCTTTTTTCGAAATCGAAACCGCGCGATTTCATCGTCGCAAAAAATTGCGGATTCGGTGTAAAACGAAACGTCCCCGCGCCCTTACCGTTGTTAAAATTTCCTTCGCAGTCAATATTCCCGGCTTCGCGCACCAAACTGAATTTGACCGCACCGTCAACGAGCGTTTGCTCACGAGACAGCCCCGGCAAATCGGCGAATCCGTAACTCTGCCCCATCCGGTTGGTGCCGACTTTTGCGCTCCGGCGTTCAAAAGTAAGATGTAGCTTATCGCTTTTTTCCGCACTTGTTTTCGCCGTCCAATCGCCGCTCACCGCAGTTTGCGCGACGATCACATATTTGCCGAAAACCAGCACGATAACCGTCAAACTGAAAATTGAAAATGTTACATTAAGCCATCTTTTTGTCATCGAAAAAATTCCTCAACTATAATTATTTTTTTGTGTTACAAAAAGAAAACACCGCGCCGCAGTATTTTATGACAAATTTATTTAGAATGGAGCGCGGACGGCTCGTCCGCCAACGAGCAAAGCGATGTTGCCGACGTTTCTAACGGATTACAACGAACTGTCACGCAAAAATCGTATCGTGCTAACGCTTTGACACGCGGACAATTTAGAGTTAATTTTTTACGCAGAAGCCCGCACGGAGTAGAGCGCATCTTTGTCCGCGTGTCAAAGTGCTGATAAGATACGGTTTTTGCGTGACAGTTCGTTGTAATAATTATGAACGGCTCAACGGTCGCTGCGCTGCGTTGGCGGACGAGACTTCCGCGCCCCCTTGATTATTCAGTGGAAATTTCTTCTTCACCGTTGAGCGCGGCGTGGAGCGTGTGCCAGCTCAAACTCGCACATTTGACTCGCGCCGGAAACTCCAGCACACCGGAGAAAATTTTCAGTTTGCCGAGCGCATTTTCGTCCGTTTCGGTGTCGAGATCGCCCGTCACCATCCGGTGAAATTCATCAAACAGCCGTTCGGCTTCCTCGCGTGTTTTGCCCTTGACGGTCTGCGTCATCATACTCGCCGACGCTTTTGAAATCGCGCACCCGGAACCGAGAAAAGCGACATCTTTGACCTTTTCGTCGTCCATTTCGAGATAAATCTTCAGCGCGTCGCCGCACAGCGGATTGTGTCCGTCCGCCGTCTGTGTCGCGCTTTCGATCTCGCGGAAATTGCGCGGGTTTTTGTTGTGGTCTAAAATGACTTCCTGATATAAATCGTTTAATTCTGACATAATAAAAATCGTAAAATTTCAGTTGTGAAATTGAAATTTGATTGACTATTTAATCTATCATACTAACTCTTGGACTTTAACAACAATAGAGCCGAAATATCAGGCAGAATAGAATGTTTGTTCCGCCCGATATTTGGCTTAAATATCAATCGCCGGTGAAATCAACGCTATCAATATCGCCGCTGACGTTTCTCACCTGTATCGGCTGTCGGAATTTGTAGCGTTTGGCTTTCGCTTCGATAATGTATGTTTCGCTGGTCGCCGCATTGTCAAAACGGTAGTAACCGAAACTCGACGTCGCCGCCGTTCTCACATTTCCGCTCGCATCGGTCAACTTTATTTGCACATTAGCGATTCCTCTGCCGGCTGCGGTCAAGGCACGTCCGCTGATAGTCGCACCTGCCGCCGTCGCTCCTCCGATGGTGATCGTCCCATTCGTGTAGGTCGGCTGCGTGATCGGGAAGTTCGGGTCAACCGGCGATGCTTTCCGTCGTGCCGGTTGATCGGTAAAGATGATCATTGGCATACTCGCCGGAGCATTTGCCGCCACCGTAAAGGTGACGGTGACGAGCGTTTTGTTGTTTCCGGCGGCAATAGTTCCACCCGTAAAAGTCGTCACCGAGAAACCAATCTGACCAGGATTGTTGGCGTTAAAGAGAACATCACCGCCGCTGTCACCAATGACTACCTGCGGATTGGTCAGCAAAGACGAGTTAAAAGCGATGGAGAAAGTGTAACCCGCCTCGTTGCCGACCGTATCCACGCGAATCGGCACGACCAAAGTCGCCCCGGCACTGGTATTCTGCGCGTCAATGCGGAATGCCGCCGGTGCCGCCTCAACTCCGTCTGCTGTGCGAACAATTGACTTACCGATGATTGGTGACAACGCGCCTTTTGCAACCGATGAAACCGGCGGCGCAATCGGCGGCGCGGTCGGACCGCTCGTCAGTTGAAGACTATCCAAGCCGAGCGAAAATCGCCGCGCCTGCTGCACATCGTCGGAGTCAATGTAGCCGTCGCCGCCCGCCGAACGCGGTGAGCAATCGGCGCGTTGAAATTCGCTGCCGGGAGTGACTATATCCAATCCGAGAATAAAGCGGCGAATCTGCTGGATGTCGTCGGAATCAACGTAACCGTCACCGTTCGGTCTGTTTTGTACATCCGCCTCAAACGACTGAGCGGCTTGCGTGACCTTATGCGTCAATCCGGCAATCGTCACAGTGCCGACGCGTTGCGCTCCGTAGTTCTGCGAAATGCTGTAATAAAGGTATCCGTTGCCCGAACTCGATGACGGGTACAAAACAAAAGTCAGCCACGGGACGTCGCTGACCGCGCTCCATGAACAATTGCTCGGTGCAGTCATTTCGAAATAACCGTAACCGCCGATTTGATCAATTGAGTAGCTGGTCGGGGTTATTGAATAGTTGCAGCCGGTCGCGCCTTGCTGCGTGATGTTGAAATTCTGTCCGGCGATAATCACCGTTCCGCTCCGACTGCCGGTAGATGAGTTTTGCGATACGATCAGGTTGACCGTTCCGTTTCCACTGCCGCTCGCGCCGGGAGGTACATATACCCAAGCGAGATTATTTGTCGTCGTCCAAGCGCATTCGGCGGGCGCAGTTACGCTGACGTTGATGTTGCTTTGGTCTGCGCTAACACTCTGAGACATCGGCGAAATCGAGTAGTTACAATTTGCCTGCCCGTCTTGTGTAACGGTGAAGGTTTGACCGGCGACTGTGACCGTTCCAGTTCGTTGGCTCGTCGAGGTGTTTGCCGAGACGGACAAATTCACTGTTCCATTGCCACTGACGCTGCTGCCGGAAGTTATAGAAATCCACGCCGCGTTGCTCGATGCCGTCCAAGCGCAGCCGTTCGGAGCGGTGACGCTGGTAGCAGTGCTGCCGCCTGCCGCCGCGATGTTCGCGCTCGTCGGGGTGATTGAGTAAGAGCATTGCGTGACCGAGCATTTGCCCGCGCCGCCCGCGTTGTAAATGGATTGAATTTCCCCCGCCGTTAATGCGCGATTGTAAAGACTTAGTTCGTCAATTTTTCCGCTGAAGTAAGTTGTTCCGTTTGGAACGGCGTTATTTTTGGTCGTTCCGATATACAACGGTCCGTCCGTGGCGGCTCGATTGGTGAAATTAACCGAAAAACTTTCGGAGCTGCCGTTGACGTAAAACGAAAAGCTCGAATTGCTGATCGTCATAGCAACGTGACTCCACTGATTAAGTGGAATATTTACTGTGGAATTAAGTGTATTGTATTGAGGGGTCGCTGCGTCATAGCTGTAAAAAACAAGTTTGCCGGACAATAATTCGAGAATGTAATTGGTACTGCTGCCGGAGACTGTTTGTTTGGAAACGATTCTTCCGTTGCTTGTCGTCGGATAAATCCACGCTTCAATCGTTATCGCGCCGGTGATGTCCAGATTGCTGTTGTGCGGCACGCTGACATGATCGTCCACGCCATCCAGCAACAAGCTTTGCCCGACTCGCCCGGCGGCAAAGGCTGCGCCGTTTTGCGCCGTTCCGTTGTTGAATCCTGCTGAATCATTTGCGTTGTTTTCGCCTTTATACCACGCTGCCAGATTGCTCGACGCGGGGGTGCAAGCCTGATTTCCCGCCGCTTGGGCAACAGTAAAAACCGAACCACCGGAAACAGAGATCGTGCCGGTGCGCGAACTTGTGCTTGTATTTTCGGCAACCGAATAATTAACCGTTCCATTGCCGGAAGTTCCACTGCCACCTGATGTTACCGTTATCCAGGTGGCGGTGCTGATCGCCGTCCAACTCGGACACGCCGCCGGTCGCGTGACACCGAAGCTAAAGTTTCCGCCCGCGTTGCTCGGCGACGCGCTGTTGCTGTTCAAATACGAGTTACACGAAACGCCGTCCTGCGTGACGGTGAACGTCGAACCGCCGGAAACGGAAATCGTTCCGGTGCGCGAACTCGTACTCGTGTTTTCGGCGACCGAATAAACCACCTGTCCGTTTCCGGTAGTTCCGCCGCCGGAAGTGACCGTTATCCAAGTAACCGTGGGAATTGCGCTCCAGCTCGGACACGCCGCCGATCTGGTGACCGTGAAACTGTTGACTCCGCCATTGCTGTTTGGGTTAGCGTTGTAAGATGACAGAGACGAAGCGCACGAAACGCCGTCCTGTGTGACGGTGAACGTCGAACCGCCTGTTACCGTGATTGTCGCCGTGCGGGAAGTCGCGTTCGGGTTGGCGGCAACAGCGTAAATAAACTGCCCGTTGCCCGTTCCGTTCGAACCGGAAGTGACCGTCAGCCAGCTTGTATCGCTGCTCGCTGTATTCCAAGTGCAGCCCGACGACATCGTAACATTAATAGATGTCGAACCGCCGCCACTGCCCCAGTTTGCAGTCGTGCTGCTCAACGATGAAGAACAAGCGGATTGTGTAACTGTGTAAGTCACGCTTCCCGATGACGGCGTAGTTACAGTAATTATGCCGGTACGAGTGCTGCCCGTGCTGTTCGGAGCAACAGTGTAGGAAAGTGTGCTGACACCGTTGCTGCTAATAGGAAGCCACGCGCTGTTGCTACTGGCAGTCCAAGTGCAGACTGCGGGCAGATTTACATTAAAACTGCCGCTTCCGCCGCCGCCGCCAATGCTAGTACCCGATGAAGATAGCGATGGAGTACACGAAACTCCGCTTTGTGTGACGGTAAAAGTCTGTCCGGCAACGGTGATTGTTCCGGTGCGCGGGCTGGTGCTGTTATTTGCCGCGACCGTATAAGTAATCGTTCCGCTGCCCGTCCCGCCGCTCGAAGTAGTAATCCACGAATCGCGGCTGAGAGCGTTCCAGCCCCAGCCCGAATTAATGTTTAAGTTGAAACTGCCGTTGCCGCCATTGCCGCCCCAGTTTGCGTTGTAGCTTGAGAGCGAAGGATTGCCGCCAACGTAAATCGCCGTGTCAACTTTAATTCGTTTTTTCGTGATGCCGTTGCGCGAATCGGTAATCGAAACGCCAGTGCTATTCAATCGGTCGAGAACTTGCTGCACCGTCGCGCCCGAACCCATACTCTGCTTCATTATCGCCCACGCTCCGGCGACGTGCGGTGTCGCCATCGAAGTTCCGTCTTTGTTGGCGTAACCGCCGCCCGGAACGGACGATCGAATTGTTTCACCCGGAGCGAGCAGCGTGAGAAACGATGCGCTGTTGGAAAAATCGGAAACTGTATCAACCGCACCCGTCGTCACATCACTGCCACCGTCTCTAACCGAACCGACGCTGATCGCCGATGAAATACACGCCGGAGAGTCTATTCCATCAATATAATATTCGTTACCGGAAGCAATGACAGTGGCAATGTTGACCGAACGCAAATTGTCAATCGCGGCTTTCGTCGCTGATTGCGCCGCATCACAGTTTGCCGTGGTGCCGCCGCTGCCGATACTCATATTAACGGCGGCGATATTGTATGAACTTCGCAGAGCATAAACACGCTGTAAACCTAAGATTATATCTGATGTAAAAGATGCTATTTTGTTTTTAGTGGTATTGTTCGAGAAAACCTGAACGGCAATAATATTGCTGTCCTTAGCAATACCGTTAAAGCCCGTAATATTAGATTTTCCGGCGGCAATACCGGCGACGTGAGTGCCGTGATCACATTCGGCGAGAGAAGTGGAACAGTTGACACCGGAACCGGATGCGGTTGACGAAGTCACGCCGCTCGGACACAAACTGTTGAAATTGTCTCCCGTAGAGAAGTCTGTACCGTATGATGAATAACACGCCTCCGAGACAACTTTCCCGCTCAAAAAAGAGTGAAATTTATCAACGCCCGTATCGAGAATGGCGACGGTGTAGCCGCTGCCGGTCAGTCCGGCGTTCCACGAAACATCTGCTCCGATTTGCTTGGTGCTTTCGGACAACGTTGGTTTCATCAGCGTGTCTTCCTGAATAAACGTTACGTCGGGCGAACTTTTCATAAATTCGAGAGCCGCCGCGTCTGTCTCAAATGCCATAAACGGGATGAAATCAAATTGTTTAATATTATCAACCGGAAATTGTTCGAGGCTGACCAGCAACCGATTTTGCGCCAAATTGATAGAGTCGCGCTGAATGTTGACGGCTTCCGTTTCTCTCAAATTTCCTTCAGGAGTAAATTTGGCATTCACACCGACAATCACGCGAACTCTGCCTTCTTTTTGTGCTTTATCAATTAGCCTGTCGAAAGTCGGTGTGTCTTTTATAATCGTTGAATCGCTGAGAACGGAGCGGTTCAGTATGTCCGTTTTTTCAGGTGCGAAAATATCCTGCGCCGCAAATTTTTGCGCGGAAATCAGCGAAACCAGGACTAAAATGAGCGCGACGCGAAAATTTCGCCGGCAATTAATTTGAATAGTGTTAAAATTAAACATATTTGATTCTCCCGATAATCAGTGAAAATTTTGAACTGCAAAATTCATTGCTAAAAAATGATTGCGCCGGACGCGCAAATTTTCTATAATCAACCGGCACGATTTTCTTTGAAAAATTTGTTCTTTGTAATTTTTCTTATAATTGGTCGGACAAAATTAAATTCAGGTCGCCGGGAAACGAAATACAGTCCCTAATTTGCTTGTGACCGGCACAAATTAAAAATCGCACTCCGCTGCACGCTTTAATTGAACGTAATTTTGTCCGACCGCTCGGATTAGCTTTTGACTTTATAAAAGTAATCGCTTACTGATATATGCAAAATTCATCGGCAGAAAGGCTCATTTTTTTCCGGCGGCGGTAAAAAGTCATAGAATGCCCGTAACCACCAAAAAAAATGTCTCAATCGAAGGAAATCACCGAACTTTTGCATCAGGGAAACGAAGCGTCGCGCGAAGAACTTTTTGTGATTGTTTACGACGATCTGCGAACAATCGCTGCCGCGCTGTTCCAGAGAGAATTCCGCTCGAATCATACTTTGCAGCCGACCGCACTCGTTCACGAATCATATTTGCGGTTGGTCGGAGGCAGCGAAATTTCGTGGCAGAACCGGGCGCATTTTTTCGGTGCGGCGGCGCGTTCGATGCGGCAGATTTTGGTCAATCACGCCGTCGAACGCAACGCGGATAAACGCGGCGGCAAAAAAACGACCATCGCGCTCGACGAGGCGATCAATTTTTTCCAGACGCAGGATATCGAAATAATCGAACTGCACGAAGCACTCGAACAATTTGCCGCGATTGATAAAAGACAAGCCGAAATAGTCGAACTAAAATTCTTCGGCGGAATGACGATAGAAGAAATCGCCGAAGTGCTAAACATTTCACCGGCAACCGTCAAACGCGATTGGGAAATGGCACGAAGTTGGCTGTACCGCGCGCTGAAAAAGTAAGTCTTTGGTTTTTAATTTTTGGTTTGATTCAAGAACAATTCAAGATTACTTTTTATGGCAGGTTGTTGAAACTGAAAACCACAAACCAATTATGCTTCCGCCAAACGCCGCTGATTACGAAAAAATCAAAAGCATGTTCGCCGCCGCGCTCGATCTCGCGCAGGAACAGCGGGCTGATTTTCTCAGCCGTACCGGTGCGGAGCAATATTTAATCGATGAAGTCGAATCGCTGCTCACAGCACAGGCGGAAGCCGGGGAATTTCTCAATAAGGTTTCCGCCGCCACCATCCGTGATTCAATCAAACGCGGCGATCAACATATCGGGGAAACGGTTGAAAAGTATCGTCTCGAACGCGAAATCGGGCGCGGCGGAATGGGCATTGTTTATTTGGCGACGCGGGAAGATTTTCAGCAACAGGTCGCGCTCAAACTAATCAAACGCGGAATGGATTCGGAAGCGATTCTCGAAAGATTTCGGCGTGAACGCGAAATTCTCGCCGCGCTCAATCATCCGTTCATCGCCCGCCTGCTCGACGGCGGCACGACGAACGACGACACTCCGTTTTTCGTGATGGAGTATGTCGAAGGCGTGCCGATTGACGAGTTTTGCCGTAACGCGAATCTCGCCGAAAAAGAGAAATTAATGCTGTTCCGCAAAGTGTGCGAAGCGTTGATTTTTGCTCATCAAAAGCTCATCGTGCATCGTGATTTGAAACCGTCGAATATTCTCGTCACCGCTGACGGAACGCCGAAACTACTTGACTTCGGCATCGCTAAACTGCTCGATTCGACCGCCGCCGAAACACAAACTCACCAGCGCGTTTTGACCCCGGCGTATGCCTCGCCCGAACAAATACGCGGCGATTCGGTTGACACAACGAGCGACATTTATTCGCTCGGTTTGATTCTGTCGGAAATGCTCGGAACAAACGGCAAACAGTTCAAGGTTCAAGGTTCAAGTTTTCGGGTTCAAAATCAGAGTGACGGGCAGATTTCAAAACGGGACGTTCAAAAGGCTTCTTCAATCCAAAATCCAAAATCCAAAATCCAAAATCTTAACGCTGATTTGCAGAATATTCTGGAGATGGCTCTGCGCGAAGAGAGGGCGCGGCGATACGGTTCAGTCGAAAAATTTTCCGAAGATGTGCGGCGGTATCTCGCCGGTTTGCCGGTCGCGGCGCGGAAAGATACGTTTTCCTACCGCGCCGGCAAATTTCTCAAACGCAACCGCCTCGCCGCGACGGTTTCAGTTCTGTTTGCCGTCACGATGGTGATCGGCATCGCCGCCACGCTGTGGCAGGCGCGGGAAGCGCAAAACGAACGCGAAATCGCCGAGCGGCGGTTTGAGAATCTGCGAAAAATGTCCGATTCGTTTACGCAGGAAATTCACGGCGCGATTCAAAATCTTCCCGGCAGTCTGCCCGCTCGCCGAATATTGATGCGCCGCGCCGTCGAACAGTTAGACGCGCTGGCGGCGGAATCCAGCGATAATCCGGCATTGCAGGACGAACTCGCGCAGGCTTATTTTGATTCGGCGCGGCTGCCCGATATGCTGCTCGCGGAAAAAGATTTAACGCTTCGAAAAGGTCTCGGCATCTATCAAAATCTGGCTGTTGCCGCCCCGACCGATACGCGATATCGGGAACAGACGGCGTTGGGCGATCTCGCCCTCGGTGATATTACCAAAGTTCGCGGTTCGCTTGCCGGTGCGCTCGAACTCGACCAAGCGGGCATTTCGCTGCTCGAACAAATTAACGAAAAGGAACCCGCCGACGAAAACCATCTCGCCAATTTAGCGGGTGCTTACCAGGAAACATCCGTTATTTACATTCTAAAGGGTGATGCCGAAAACGCCGGACAATTAAACCGAAAAGAGTCGGCAGTGATTGACGCGATCAAAAAGATCAATCCCGCCGCCGCGTCGCTCAAAGAAGCAGAGGATATTCTGCAAATCAGAATCGCCGTCGTGCAGACGATGGCGCAGGATTATAAAGCGGCGATTAACACTTTGCAGTCTCTTCTGACCGAATATGAAACTACCCGCATCAAAACGCCGAACGACACGAGCGTAGTTTATTTTCTGTTTGTGATTAATCGGCGTTTGGCAGAAACGCTTGAGAAAAACGGCGACCTAAAAACAGCTTCTGAACATTTTCAAACAGCGTTGATAATCATCGAAAATTCGGCGGCGCAAAGTCCGAAAGATTTCGGTTATCAGCGCAATTCGGCGGCAACCCACGTTCTTTACGGCAAATTATTGATTCGCCGTAAACGTATGGCAGAGGCGGAAGAGCAGTTTAATCGCGCCATTAATTTGAGTGAACAGATTCTCGAAACCGATACGAATTACGCCGAATCGAAAATTGATCTGGCACGGGCAAACGGAAATTTGGGAATTACCTTACTGATGCAAGGCAATCGAAAAGAGGGCTTAAATCATTTAATAAAAGCCGTCAATATATTTCGGGATGACCAGGTTTTTGATGAGGACAATGCCGAATTAATCAATGATTACAATGAATTTCGCCGCCAGCTTGATTAACGTCGGATTGCTTCAAAGCCTGATAAATTATAAAGTAATACTAATTTGACCGGGAAAACACAATAATAAAACATCAACCTATCCGCGTTTTCTTCAATCTGGAATTTGGAATTTTATCATTATGAGCAATTTAGAACGCATCAGAGTCGCGTCGCTGCAATATTTTATTCGCCCGGTGCAGTCTTTCGAGCAGTTTCACGAACAAGTCGCCGCGCTGGTTGAAACCGCCGCCGATTACAAATGTCATTTGCTGGTTTTCCCCGAATATTTTACGGTGCAGCTTCTAACGCTGGGCGACATCAAACGTCCGATTGCCAGCCAGATTCGGGATTTAGCCAAACAGGAATCGCGCTATGTCGAGATGTTTCAGAAACTCGCCAAAGACAACAGCATTTACATCGTCGGCGGGACGATTCCGTCCATCGAAAACGGGAGCGACGCGCTGTATAATAAGAGTTTTATGTTCAGCCCGAACGGCGGCATCGGAACGCAGGGCAAACTGCATTTGACGCGGTTCGAGCGCGAAGAATGGGATGTCGCGGCGCATTCTTCGGTCAAGGTTTTCGAGACTGATTTCGGGCGCGTGGCGATTGCGATTTGTTACGATGTCGAATTTCCCGAAATCACGCGAGAGGCGGCGCGACGCGACGCGAATATTTTAATCGTGCCGAGCTGCACCGACGACCGGCAGGGATTTCTGCGCGTCAGATACTGCGCCCACGCCCGCGCCATCGAAAATCAAATTTACGTCGTTTGTTCTTCGACGGTCGGTTCCTTGCCGCAGGTTCCGGCGGTTTCGCTCAATTACGGGCAGGCTTCTATTTTAACGCCGTCGGATTTCGCATTTTCACGCGACGGCATTTTAGCCGAGGGAAATTTTAATCAGGAAATGATGGTCATCGGCGAACTAAACCTCAAAACCATCAACGAAGCACGTTCAAACGGCACGGTTCTGCCGCTCAACGACAGCAAACACACCGCCGAACTCGTCTCGCGGGTGGAAATCGTTTCACTCTAAAGGTTTTACCAGTGATGAAAATTATTGTCAGACAAACGCAGGTTAAAGATTTTCCGCAGATAATCGAATTATCTAAAGAAATTTACAAAAAAACGTCCGCGTGGACAAAAACAGAACTTGCCTCGCATCTCGCGGTTTTTCCCGCCGGTCAATTTGTCGCCATCGAAAACGACACCGAAAAAGTCGTCGGAATGTCGGCGAGTTTGATCGTTTTCTGGGAAGATTATGAAATCGAAGAAAACTGGGAAGATTTCACGCACAGCGGAATGTTCACCAACCACGACGCGAAAAACGGACGCACACTCTACGGCGCGGAAGTGATGGTTTCACCGCACATTCGCCGCCGGGGAATCGGGAAAAAATTATACGAAGCGCGGCGCAAATTGGTTAGTGATTTAGGTTTACTGCGAATCCGCGCCGGTGCGCGATTGGTAAATTATCACAGTTTCGCCGACAAAATCTCCGCCAGAGATTACGTCAATCAAGTGATTCGCGGAAAAATAAAAGACCCGACTCTCTCATTTCAACTCGAACAGGATTTCCGCGTTATCGCTGTCGTTTCCGATTATCTGCCCGACGACCCGGAAAGTTTGGGCAAAGCCGCCATCATCGAATGGAAAAATCCGGCGGCTGACAAATAAATTAAAGGATAAAATTCAGGGTTCACAAAACAAAAAGGCATCTATTTTGATGCCTTTTGACCTGCAAGTTGTTAAAAAAGGTGGAGCCATCCATGGGATTCAAACCCACGACCTTTCGATTACGAATCAATACCCCTAATTTTTGGAAGCACCCGCCGATTAGCACTTTCTTTTAATAAGCCCTTAATTGTCAAGGTTTTATTGAAAATTAGAGTAACACAATGTAACACGATGTAACCCGAAAAACGCATCGAATAGGGTTTTATTTGGGTTGTTTAGGGTTTTTTTAGGGTTTTTTTGATACTGGAAACTCTCAATAAACATCGGGTTAAAACGAATAAATTAAATAAAAATATGCCAAAAAAGAATGAAGGAAAAGCGAGACAAGTAACTCGCAAAGACGGGTCAAAGGTTTGGGTTGCCCGATTCAGATACACCGATGAAACCGGAAAGCAGCGTGAGAGATGCCACGTCAGCGAAAACAAAACAGCCGCCGACCAATGGACGGATGAACAGCGAGACGAATTTAAGAAAGTCGGCAAAAAGGCGTTTTCGTCAAAACAGACGTTTCAGGAATTTTCCGATTGGTATAGTGACGAATACTTTACCGAAGCCGTCAGAGCCGACAACGGCGCAATCGTTTCCGGCAGAAAATCTTTACAGCCCGTTAAATCGCAACTAAAAGCTCTGCAATCGTTTTTCGGCGAAATGCGGATTAAAGAGATAGATTATCACTCTTTGGAGCGATACAAAGCACGTCGGCTTAAAGACCCGATGTTAAATACAAAAGGCGATATTATTTATTTGCGTGATGAAATGACGGGCGAACAAATCTTGAAGGACGGCAAACCGCAACCAAAAAAACGGAAACCGGCGACGATTCGCAGAGAGTTATCTCTGCTATCAACCATTCTTGAAAAAGCAAAACAACAAAAATTAATTGTTCGTTTGCCATTTGCCGATGGCGACCAACTTTTTAATTCAAATGTCGAGACACAACGCACAAGAGTTTTATCACGAATCGAACAGGATGCCTTACTTGCGGCGTGTGATACGGTCAAAAACGGCAGACACCGCCAACACTTAAAACCCGTGATTTTGTTTGCGGTCAATACTGGAATGCGGCGAGGCGAACTTTTGGAAATGACTTGGAACTTGGTTGACCTTGACGGCGGTTTGATGGTTTTGCCGTTTGAATTAACCAAAACGGAAACGATGCGAGATGTGCCGATATTGTCGGAATTATTGCCGATACTTAAAGAATTAAAGAAACGGGCGAAAACCGACGATGCCCGAATCTTTGCCGATGTCGGCGACTTCAAATTTAATAATATCGGCGACTTTAAGAGAAGTTGGGCTACGGCTAAAAGAATCGCCGGAATCAAGGATTTAAGATTTCACGATTTGCGGGCTTCGTTTGCGACCCGAATGATTTTCGAGAATAACGTCAACCGTGATGCGGTGCGGAAAGTTACCGGACATAAAACCGATGTTTTTGACCGATACTTGCGACCGGAAACACACGATTTAATCAAAGCATTCGATGGAATGTAAAAACATCTGGACGGTCATCTGTGCATTAAAGATGACTGTCCTTTTGATGTTAAGACGCATCTCGACAAGAGCAAATGGACTATGAAGACGAAATAAATCTTGGGGTCGTTCAAACCGAATACGAATCTCAACGGGAGCGAGAAATCAATTCAGAAATACCGCGAAACAGTTCCGCGTCAGGTTCAGGTTGCGGATGCACGAGCATTATTCTCGCTTTACTGGTCGGCGTGGTCGGCTGGCGGCTACTACTTGAAATCATCGGCATATTATCAAACCTCTAAAACCTGCGAAATCGAGGATTATTATTTTACCTGATATTGATTTTCGTCTAATATAAATACGTCTAAGCCTTACTCGGTTCAAATAACTCACTCGATGTTATGCAATCGGAATAAGAAGTGGTAACGGTGACTTAAAGCATTCTTCACCTGCGGCAAAATCAAGTAAAAATCAATTTATTCAATCTGGCATATTTCAAAAAATATGAATAACAAAGAACTGACTTCCACGAAACCGAGTAATCAGCAAGTTGCCAGCGATGGAATAAATTGTGTGATGGCTGAATTAAAAATGCGTGGAGCGGACGCAGAAGCTATTGTTGATAAGCGAAGAACCTTCCTGAAAGTGTCAAAGTCAGGCGACAACCGCACCATCCAAATCCGGGTGAAGACGAAGCGAGGCAAGACCAATTGGCATTCAAATATAAGCGAAGCGAAGGCAATAGATAATCTGCCGAAGCCGGAAGACGAAACATTATTTTGGGTCTTTGTGAATTTGAACGATTACAAAACTCCGCCGCGATTTTGGATTGTCCCGGATTCGTGGATGCGAAACGATATTTATACGGCACACGAGGAATATCTCGCTAGATACGGCGGCAGGCGAGCCGAAAACGATGAATCCGACCATCATTCGATTAATGAAAAAAGATTGACCGAGTGGGAAGGAAAATGGGAAGTTTTGGGCATTTTTTAGTAATAAACCTTATGCAAAAATACTCGGTAAACCAGCAATTAATCGAAACGCTTCTGGCGTGGGTAAAGTCGGGCGAAGTCGCCATTCCTGAAATCCAAAGACCGTTTGTTTGGGATAGCTCGAAAGTCCGGGACTTGCTCGACAGTCTTTATCAAGGTTATCCGGTTGGATACGTCATTGCTTGGCGAAACCCGAATATCCGTTTGAAGGACGGCAGTCTGAGCGAGGGCAAAAAGATTTTGATTGACGGTCAACAGCGAGTCACGGCTTTGACCGCCGCTATCCTCGGCGAGTATGTAATTAATAAGAATTACCAGCGCATAAAAATCAAAATTGCCTTCAATCCTCTAACGGAAAAATTTGAAGTCCAAAACCCGGCGATATTGAAAGATAAAGTGTGGTTGCCGGACATCTCGGAAGCGATGACCGGGAGCGTCGGGATTTTGAAATTAGTTCGGCATTATTTGGAAGCGAACCCGGAAGCCGACGAAGACACGGTTGAAAAAGCGTTCACCAATTTAATCAATATCACGAAGAAACAAATCGGTATTATCGAACTGGCGCACGATTTGGACATTGAGACCGTCACCGAAATTTTTATCCGCATTAACTCCAAAGGCGTAGTTCTGAGTCAGGCAGACTTTGCAATGAGCAAAATTGCCGCCAACACAGAGTATCAAGGTAATGTGCTTCGGAAGGCGATAGATTACTTTTGTCACTTAGCAATCGCACCGGAGTTTCATAAGCATATTGTGGACAATGACCCGCAGTTCGCCGCCAGTGATTTTTTCCAAAAGATGCAGTGGCTAAAATCTGAAAGCGAAGACATCTACGACCCGCATTATACGGATTTGGTTCGGGTCGCATTCACGTCGCAGTTTAACCGAGGAAAGCTATCGGATTTGGTCAGCTTACTTTCCGGCAGAAATTTCGAGACACGAACCTTTGAAGACTCGATTGCCGAACAATCATTTGCAACTTTGAAAAAAGGCGTTGAAAACTTCATCAATGAAACGAATTTTAAGCGGTTCTTAATGATTGTAAAATCTGCGGGGTTCATCTCGCCGAAGCTCATTCGCTCACAGAACGCTTTGAACTTCGCCTACATCATTTATCTCAAATTAAAGGAATTCGGGGTCAATTCCGTTGTCATCGAGTCTTACGTCAAACGATGGCTGGTGTTTTCGATTTTAACCGGAAGGTATTCCGGTTCAGCCGAATCTTACCTTGACTTCGACATAAAACAGATAGCCGGACGACCGTTTGAAGAAATACTAAAAGAAAAAGAAGAAGGCGAATTGTCGGACGCTTTTTGGAATGCCGCATTGCCTCAAGGTCTCGATACATCGGTCGTCAGTAGTCCGTATTTTCACGTTTTCTTGGCTTCGCAGGTCAAAGCCAACGATAAAGGTTTTTTGTCAAAAGACGTATCGGTAAGCGATTTGATTTCATTAAGAGGCGATATTCATCATCTTTTTCCGAAAGATTATCTGAGTAAGAACGGTCTCGACCGAGGAAAATATAATCAGATTGCCAACTATGTCTATATGCAGTCTGAGATAAATATAAAAGTCGGAAATAAGCCGCCAAAAGATTATTTTGAATTGATAAACACTCAAATTGCGGACGGCAATCGATTGGTGAGCGGAATTTCATCAAGCGATGATATGTTGGAAAACTTGAGGGCAAATTGCGTCCCGGCTGAAATAATGGATATGACCATTGCCGATTACCCAGAATTTCTAATTTTACGAAGAAAGTTGATGGCGACAAAGATTAAAGAATACTATTTCGCACTTTAAGAACTTACAAAAATATGGCACGACGAACTTCTGCGACCACGACCAAACCGATAGAACAATATACGCACGCCGACAAAGACCGGACAAATAATCCGCCGATTGGATTGGTGACACCGGAGACCGATAAAGGCGGCGGGAAGCAAAAGTATGAGTATGACCCGCATCTTGACCCATCGCTTCAATGGTCGGGGAAGGCGGAGCATACGAGTTTTGAGATTCCGACGGTCTCGCTCCACGTTCACGAGCGGATTGACCCACGCTCGATTATCGAAGCCGTTCGGCGCAAACCGGAAGAAGAATCGAACTTTCAGCCGTCGCTGTTCCAGACCGACCAAGCGAATCTGCCGTTTTTCAAAGAAGTCGAATTTTACAAGCATCGGCATAATTGGTCGAATCGTTTGATTGCCGGGGATTCGTTGCTGGTGATGAACTCGCTGCTGGTTAAAGAAGGAATGGCGGGGAGCGTTCAGATGGTCTATTTCGACCCCCCATACGGCATCAAATATGGCTCGAACTTTCAGCCGTTCGTCAATAAACGTGATGTTAAAGACGGCAAAGATGACGATTTGACGAGCGAGCCGGAGACATTGAAGGCGTTCCGTGACACTTGGGAACTCGGCATCCATTCGTATCTGACATATTTGCGTGACCGTCTGCTGCTGGCGAGAGAAATGCTGGCGGAGAGCGGTTCAATCTTTGTGCAAATTTCCGATGAAAATGTGCATTTGGTTAGAAATTTGATGGACGAGGTTTTTGGCGTAAAGAATTTTTGCGCTCAAATAAATTTCAAATCAACAAGCGCACTTGGTCAAAAAGGTTTGGCGCAAGTTTATGACTACATTGTTTGGTATAGCAAAGATATTGATAAGTTCAAGTTTCGACCTTTGTTTAAGAACAGAGATATTTCCGAGGATTCGGAATGGCGTTTTATTGACGACAAAAGTGAAGCTCTTGGATACAGAAAAATATCAGACAAAGAGTTTAAGTTGTTACCGAATTTCGATGGAATTTTTCGTCGCTACAAACTTACCTCGTCGGGTTTTACACCAAGTTGCATTTATGATTTTGAACTCAACGGAACAGTTTGCAAACCATTCGGCGGCAAAAGTTGGGTGACGACTCAAGACGGAATGAAACAGTTGATTGCAAAAAATAGACTGTTTTTACTCGGTGGAAGTCCGTATTTCAAGCAGTATTATAATGACTTTCCCGCAACCAAATACGACAATTCTTGGGCAGACCAACCTGCGGCTGAATCACGATTATATGTTGTCGAAACTGCTAAGAAATTTATTCAGCGTTGCCTTTTAATGACTACCGACCCAAGCGATTTAGTTTTAGACATCACTTGCGGAAGCGGCACAACCGCTATTGTTGCCGAACAATGGGGAAGACGATGGATAACTTGTGATACGTCTCGTGTCGCTCTGACATTGACGAAACAACGCTTGATGACTGCATCCTTTGACTATTACCAACTTGCTAAATCGGAAGAAGGTGTGTCGAGCGGATTCAAATACAAAATCATTCCGCACGTTAGTTTGAAATCAATTGCCAACAATGAGCCGCCAGCGACTGAAACAGTCTATGACCAACCTTTGCCGGATAAAGACCGTGTGCGAGTAACATCGCCATTCACGGTCGAAGCCGTTCCCGCTCCGGTCGTTCAATCGTTGAACGATGCGTCAGATGTCGAACAGATGCCCGCCGATTCGTCAATCGCACGTTCCGGCGAAACTTTGCGTCAAGACGAATGGCGAAGCGAACTACTGCGAACCGGCATTCGAGGAACGGGCGGCGTAAAAATGATGTTTTCTCGTGTCGAGCCGATTGCCGGAACTCGATTTCTACACGCCGACGCAGAATTGATGACCGAAGACGGAAGCGAAGCATCACGAGCGGTCATTTCATTTTCACCGGAACACGAACCGATGCCGCCAACGCAAGTCGAGTTGGCACTGATGGAAGCCAACAAATTATTTCCGAAACCGAAATTCGTCATCTTTGCCGCCTTCCAGTTTGACCCGGTGGCGGTCAACAACATCGAACAAACAAATTGGCAGGGCGTGACGCTGTTAAAAGCGCAGATGAACGCCGATTTGCTGACCGACGATTTGAAAAAGAATCGGTCGAGCAACGAAAGTTTCTGGCTCATCGGTCAACCCGATGTCCGGCTGAACAATGTCGGACTTTCAACAGGGTTTGAGAAACAATACACGGTCGAAGTCCTCGGTTTTGATTATTACAACGTCAAAGAAGGCACAATCGAATCCGGCGGCACAAACCGCATCGCCGTCTGGATGCTCGACTGCGATTTCGACGGCAGAAGCATCTTCCCGGCACAAGTCTTCTTCCCGATGTCCGGCGACAAAGAAGGCTGGTCGAAACTGGCAAAAAATCTGAAATCAGAAATCAACGAAGAATTAATCGAAGCATATCGAGGAAATATATCGTTGCCGTTCGTTCCGGGTAAATACAAAAAAGTCGCCGTCAAAATCGTTGACGACCGGGGAATTGAAAGTTTGAAGTTAATTGATATTGAGTAATTAGTCTAATCGTAAATATTATGTCAGGAATTGACCATCTCATCATAAACGCTCCATACGACGAGCCGACGAAGCATTGGGAATATAACCATAATCGGATGGCGTTTGAACTTGCCGAAGGCAGACGACCGTCAGGTTATACCGTCGCTTCGACAACGAAAAAACTGGTCAATGACCCCGGCGTGTTCGTTCAAATTCCGCTCGTCAATCAAATTCGTGGACGGGTCAAAGAATGGCGTGAAAACGGCTATGCCGGAGTTTCCAGTGTCACGAAACAACTGTTAGGACATTGGCGCGACACCGAAGCACGAACAAATCGGTTGTTCTTCTGCCAACTAGAAGCCATCGAAACTTTGATTTGGATTGCCGAAGCTCCCGACGCTGAAAAAGTAGGAATTGATATTCCGAGTGACGGCGGAGAACTCCAGCGCATTTGTTCAAAGATGGCGACCGGGACGGGAAAAACGATTGTGATGGCGATGCTTATCGCTTGGCAGTCATTGAATAAAATCAACACGACTAACCGCAAAGGTTTCGCCAAAGATTTTCTGATAGTTGCCCCGAATTTGACCGTTAGAAGCCGTCTGAGTGTTCTTATTCCAGCAGGCGAGGAAAACTACTACGACGCATTTAATATCGTTCCGCTCGGAATGCGGGAACAACTCCGGCAAGCAAAGGTCATCGTCCGCAACTGGCACGCTCTGGCTTGGGATTCCGACGACAAAATCAAGAAAAGACGGTCGGTTGATAAACGGGGCGCAAAATCCGATGAAGCCTACGCTCGTGAAGTTTTGGGCGAATTGGCGAACTCGAAAAACTTTTTGGTTATCAACGACGAAGCGCACCACGCTTGGCGCATCCCGGCAGGCACGAAATTAAAACGTGACGAAAAGCAAGATGCCGAAGAAGCGACGATTTGGATTGGCGGACTCGACCGATTGAATCAGGCTCGTGGCATCCAAGCCGTGTATGATTTTTCGGCTACTCCATTCACGCCGACCGGGAGAACTTCGGACTCGGAGAATCTTTTCGGCTGGATTGTTTCAGATTTTGGTCTAACCGAAGCCATCGAATCCGGTTTGGTCAAAACGCCTCGTGTCGTTATCCGAGACGATGGGCAACTTGGCAGCGATTACAAATCGAAGTTTTATCACATATACAACGACCCGGATGTTAAGCCGTCACTTAACAGAAAAGGTGCAGAACCGAGCGAAGCATTACCGCCGCTCGTTGAAAACGCTTATGCTCTACTCGGCAAAGACTGGCGAGAAACGGCGCAAGTCTGGCGGGATGGCGGAATCGAAATACCGCCCGTAATGATTTCGGTTGCCAATCAGACGGAAACAGCCGCCCGGATTAAATATGCTTTTGACCATTCAAACATTCTGATTCCCGAATTGTGCAACTCCGATAAAACTCTGCATATTGACTCGAAAGTGCTGGAATCTGCCGAAGCATTCGCCGAAGAAGTCAACACAGCCGAAACGAAGACAGTAGAAGACTCGGATGACGAACCAGCGACCCGCAAGCTCACCAAAAAGGAACAGGCGCAACTGCTCCGGCAGACGGTTGATACAATCGGCAGGGTTGGCGAACCCGGCGAACAAATCCAGCACGTCATCTCGGTCGGAATGTTGACCGAAGGTTGGGATGCCAAAACCGTGACGCACATTATGGGTTTGCGGGCGTTCTCAAGCCAACTGCTCTGCGAACAAGTCGTCGGTCGTGGTCTTCGCCGCACATCTTATGACATCGAGGAAAACGGAATGTTTTCGCCCGAATACGTCAACATCTTCGGCGTTCCGTTCGCATTTATGCCGCACGAATCGCCAAGAGACTCGGAAGTTAAAGTTTCCGCTCCGAAGCAGCGCATCCAGCCTTTGACGGAAAAAGCAGAGTTTGAAATTCGATTCCCGAATGTTCTGCGAATCGAAAATAAATTCAAGCCGATATTGAAACTCGATTTGAATAAAGTCGAGACTTTGACCCTGAATGCCTACGACACACGAGAGCTTGCCGAACTCGCTCCGGTCATCGAAGGCAAACACGATGTATCTCGATTATCGGAAATTGATTTAGAAACGCTCTACGCTCAAGTGAGACTCCAAAGCAGTATCTTCCGGGCAACACTCGATATTTATCGGCAGATTAAACCGGATTGGAAGGGCGATTTTAACTCGCTGTTCAGTCAACTCGTGCCGGTGGTCGAAAAATTTATCATCTCCGACAAACTGCAAATTTCGCCGCCGATGTTCGGACTGGAAGAAAAAAGAAAAAGGGTCTTGGTCAGACTCAACGCCGCAACCATCGTCAATCATCTCGTGCCGTTCATTCAACAAGAAAACGTCGAATCGTATGAACTCGTAGTTGACACGAATAAACCGATTATTTCGACCGGGGATATGAAGGCTTGGGACACGAGCAAGCCGTTTGTTCACACGAGGAAGTCACACATCAATTTCTGCGTCTGCGATAGTCGTTGGGAAAGCACGACCGCTCTACATCTCGACCGAAGCCCGCACGTTGCCGCTTGGGTTAAGAATGACCATCTGAGCTTTGAAATCCGCTACATCTTCAACGGCGGCGAGCATAAATATCGCCCCGATTTTTTAGCCAAGATGTCCAACGATGAAATACTCGTCATCGAAACCAAAGGCGAAGAAGACCAGAAAGATAAGGTGAAGCGAGAAGCGATGCGGGAATGGATTCGAGCCGTCAATCAACACGGCGGATTCGGTCGTTGGCACTCCGACCCGGCAGTTTCCAAGCGACCCGATGACATCCCGGACATATTACAGAAGGCTATAAATTAAGATTTACATATTACCTGTATGTCATTAACAGAGAAATCTTACCTATAAAATATGTAAAATGCTGATTAAACTTGTTTAACAACATATTTTATCGAGTTAATACAATATATTTTAATCCCCCCATTTATTTTGGCTGAAATTTTAGTTCAGACGCAGGTCAGGATTACTCAATACCGAATTTCCAATGAAAACCTTTCGTGGCGGGTGGGGTTAATTTTCTTAATTTTGTCCAGACAATTTTTAATTTATGTATGATTCACGAACAGTTGCGGATGGTGATTTGCATATCGGTCAATAGATACGGTGGTCTGAGCAGTTATAGAGAATATGAATTCGCTGACATTAACTATTCATAAGGAAGGACTTTTTATTTATATGCTTCAAGAATCCGTTCTCTATCTGATTCAGCGAATAAATGAATTAAATCACGCCATAAGATTTTGTTCATATTTTCTAATTGTGAAAAAGACTTGAAATTATTTTCCAGTATCAGCGATTTACCGAATTTGGACTTAATCAAGCCACGCACCGATGCCGAATTGTTATATCGAGTTTCGCCGTGTAGGTATCTACCTTTGGTGTAAAGTGCAAAAGTCCTGTTCGGCTGAACAAGCAACCCGTCGTTGTCGGTTTTGCGTTTATCATCATCGTCTAAAATGTATGACCGACAATTCCAGTATCGTGTATTTTCATAAGGATACTTGTTCGGCAGATGCGGAATTGTTCCAGCATCGAAAAGAAAATCTCGCAATTTTTCGGCGTTCCTCGGTGTGCCGCAATCGAAATTTATATCGAAATGGATGCGTGATATGCCTGAGCGAAAAACACTCAGCCCAATCCCTGTGTTCGCACGGATGCCACCTTGCAGAAGGTTAAAATTCCAGTGATAGTTTTTAAGATACTCCGACCCGTATTTATATCCTTTTGAGTTGTCACCAGAAAATAAATACTTGGCAATGGACGTTTCGACATCAAAAAACGCCCGGTAACTGTTGATGGTCGTCGGCTGATACCCATCAACTGATACGTTCGTATCATTTAATTCAAAATTCTTATAGATGCGATTTACGCCTTGATAATAACCGTAGGGTTTGACGAGTGAAGCAGAGGCGTAGCGGCGGAATTCACGAAAACGGATAGTATCAATCAGAGCGTTTTGCGATAAGGAAAAATTGACATTTCCATAAGAAAAAATTATACTTTTCATTGTTAATAGTAAAGAAAGCTAATGTTCCAGTGTCAACAAGAATCAATTGCTTTTTGGTCATTCTAAATTTCGCCGCTAATGCGCTCCAGTATTAGCGGCGACACTTCATTCTACACTCGACATTGTTGGACTATCAAATCAAAAATCTTTTAAGTATAATAAATACTTGACTTTAACGACATTAGGGTTTGACTAAGTTCTGACAAAAATGAGCGAACTAATTACGGAAAAGTTTTCTGTAATTATTCGTTATCGTTTCTATAAATTTCAAATTTGCCGTCCGGCAACGGTTTATAAATCTCGTCAAAACTTCCATATTCCGTCCGAATCTTACGAAGCCAAATGACAGCTTTTGCCGTTTTCGGCTTCAATTCGCAAATTTGCCGCGCCGAGTCAAGTAAAATATCTTTGTCTTTGATTCTGCCGAGTTCACCAAGAATCGTCTTTTTAAAATAAGTGTTTCCCAGTCTTTTAAATTCTTTTGAATCGTCATAAAGAAATTTATATTTTTCGATTCCGTCTTTGACAAGAATATTAAAACCACGAGTCAAAAAATTACGGTTTCGCATTGAGCGGCGACATAAATCTTTGCCTTCAATGTCCCAAATATAACCTTCTAACACACTTGTCAGTTTGGTTGGTCTGCCCTGCTTGCGTTTTTCGATATTCTGCAAATCCGATTCACTAATCAGATAATCACGCCCAAACTTTTCAGCCTTTAGCCGACCGTCTTTAATTAGTGTTTGAATCCAACGAACACTTTTATTTAATTTTTTCGCCGCCTGTTTTGTAGTCAAATTGTCCATAAATAAATTATACACTGAATAGCGAAGTATTTACAGAAAAGTTTTTCATAAATACTTCTTTTCAACGCACTATTTAATGGAAAATATATCTGATTCGGAGTTTTTATTATTAACGGCAAAGAAAAAGCCGAATAAAAAATCTGGAGTGAAAAACACAATGTATATTTTAGAAAATTTAAGTCAGTTAGAAAAAGCCGCCAACAAAGCCAAAACGATTAAACCAATTGTCCGAATGATTCAATTCGGTCTATACGCTGTGCAAGGTTCAAAAGGTAACTTCTACACGGTCGAGTGTAAGCGCAATGAGCGAGGCGAAAAAGTCGTTTCCTGCGAATGTATCGGAGCGTCAAAAGGTCTCGTTTGTTGGCATTCAGCCAGTATTTTGGAACTTCATTGCACACAGGCGAAACATCAAGCGACGGTCTAGCTCGACACCGAACCGCCGACCGAACACGAAAAAGCCCGCACAATCGAAATGCGGGCTTTTCCTTTGGTTGTCATTAGCACTTAATAGAGTGCGAACATCTGTTTATCAAATTCAACATCATCGCCGTCGGTTGGAAATTGTTTCATCGAAAAATACTCGAATCCTTTGGCGGTAGATTTTTTTGTTATCGCCTTGAGATATTTTTCGATTGACGCTTGCGAAATCTTGACGCTACGACCCGCTTGATAAAATTCGAGTTTTCCGCCATCACGAAGCCGGTAAATCGTTTGCCGAGAAACTCGCAGTAAATCCGCCGTTTCCTCAATTGTAAAAAGTCGTTCCATACCTGAATATAAAATATCAATCGGCGGAAAATTTCAGGGTTTTTGAAGCGTGTAGGGTTTTATTAGGGTTTTTTAAGGTAAAACGGGTATCTCGAATCACTCGAAATACCCGTAACTTATTGAAAATAATGGAGCCATCCATGGGATTCAAACCCACGACCTTTCGATTACGAATCGAATGCTCTATCAGCTGAGCTAGGATGGCAAAAAATCGGTTGCCGAATTACAAAATATAGTTTTTGAAAACCTTTCTGTCAAGCATTCGGAAAAAGTTTTGTCCGGCAAATTGTAATTTCCGGCGTTTCTTTGTAAATTTTTTGTGATGGGTGAAGATAAAAACAATCAAAAAAATTTCCTTTTTGATGAATCGGTAGCGGCAAATTTAAGGGTGAATTTAAAAAAATCACTCAGTAAATTTGCCGCAAATGATGCGCGAGTTAGTCAATTTGTGGATGTGATAATTGATAAATACTGCGAAAAAGAAAGGTTTTATCACAATTTGAGCCACATCGAGAATTTGCTGACAGCGGCTGAAAAATTCAATGATAAAATTACCGACAATGAAAGTTTACGGCTAGCGATTTGGTTTCACGACGTTATTTATCAGCCGAAGAAACAAAATAATGAATCGGAAAGTGCAAAACTCGCGGCGGAATGTTTGGGCGAATTAAATTTTCCGCGCGACGTGATTGAGAAAATCGAGCGAGTGATTTTGGCAACGCATAAACACGATGCCGCCGGTTTGGATTTTGACGGGAAACTTTTTCTTGATCTGGATTTGGGCATTCTCGGAGCGAAACCGGAAATTTATCATAATTACAAACAGGCGATTCGGCGCGAATATTCATTCGTGCCGTGGTCTTTGTACCGCCGCTCGCGGGCGCATATCTTGGCGAACTTTTTAGGGCGCGAATTTATTTATTTGACTGACAAAATGCGGGGGAGATTTGAAGCAGCAGCGCGGGCAAATGTCGCTAATGAAATTAAAGAGTTATCATAAAAAAATGAATGAAATAAATGTAATCGGCGGCGGACTCGCCGGAATCGAAGCGGCGTGGCAGGCGGCGGAAGCGGGCGCGAAAGTGAAACTTTACGAAATGCGTCCTGTTCAACAAACACCGGCGCACCGGACAGAAAATCTGGCGGAAATAGTTTGCTCGAATTCGCTGAAAACCGATGAAGTCGGCTCTGCGCCGTATCTTTTGAAAGAAGAATTGCGGCGCGGGAAATCGCTGGCGATGCGGGCGGCGGCGGCGGCAAAAGTTCCGGCGGGCGCGGCTCTCGCGGTTGACCGGGCGAAGTTTTCCGAATATGTGACGCGGGAAATCGAAGCGCATCCGCAGATCGAATTAATTCGTGAGGAAATAAAAACGATTCCGCCCGACGAAATCACGATTATCGCCACCGGACCGCTTACTTCGGAAGCACTGACGGCGGAGATAATGCGGTTTACGGGCGACGACCAACTTTATTTTTACGATGCGATTGCGCCGATTGTCGCGGCGGATTCGATTGATATGTCGGTCGCTTTCAAAGCCGCGCGATACGGCAAGGGCGGCGACGATTATGTTAATTGCCCGTTTGACCGCGAGCAATACGAGCGTTTTTACAACGCACTTGTTGAGGCGAAAAGCGTGCCGTTAAAAAGATTTGAGGACACGAAATGGTTCGAGGCGTGTCTGCCGATTGAAGAGACGGCGCGGCGCGGCGTGGACACGCTGCGGTTCGCCTGTATGAAACCGGTCGGTCTGCCCGTTCCGTCAACCGGGCGCGAACCTTACGCGGCGGTGCAGCTGCGCCAGGAAGATTTGATGGCGGATGCTTTTTCGCTCGTCGGGTTTCAAAATCACTTGAAGTACGGCGAACAGGAACGGGTCTTAAAATTGATTCCCGGTTTGGAGAACGCCGATTTTTTGCAGTTCGGACAGATTCACCGCAACACTTTTATCAATTCGCCGCAGATTCTGCGTAAAACTTTGCAGACGCGCCAATCGTCGAAATTGTTTTTCGCCGGACAGATTACGGGTGTCGAAGGCTACGTCGAATCGGTCGGCACGGGCTGGCTTGCCGGACTAAATGCAGCACGTATGTTACGCGGCGAAGACTTGATTACTGCGCCGTACACTTCGGCAATCGGCGCGTTATGCCGTTATGTTTCCAATGTCGAGACGAAAAACTTTCAGCCGGTCAACATTACATTCGGTCTGCTGTCGGAACCGCCGCTCGAAATTCGCAAAAAGTATCGCAATAAACGCGAACGGCACGGCGTTCAGGTCGAGATGGCACTTGCCGATTGGGACGAATGGCTGGCTTCGTTCAAACAAGATGTTTTTCAGGCACACAGATAATTTATGTCAACCATTGTGGTCGTAAAAAAGGATAATTTGGTGACGATTGCCGCCGACACGCTGACGACTTTCGGGAACACGAAAGAATCGGCGGAATATATTGTCAACAGCGAAAAGATTTTTAAGTATCGGGAAAGTTATCTCGGCATTTCTGGTTCGGCGAGTCTGGCGATTGCCGTCGAGGATTTTTTGGCGCGAACGAAGAAAAAAGTGTCGTTTGGAAACACCGCCGATATTTTTCGGTTCGGTCTTAATCTGCATAAAGAGTTAAAGGAAACTTATTTTCTGCGCCCGGACGATGAGGAAGATTTTGAAACATTTCGCGGCGACATTTTAATCGCCAACCCGCACGGTATTTTCGGATTAAGTTCGTATCGTTTCGTGCAGGAATTTTCTAAGTTTTACGCTAACGGCAGCGGCAGTGTGTATGCGCTCGGCGCGATGTTTGCAATTTACAACGACGCGGACAAACCCGGCGAGGAGATTGCACGAATCGGCGTGACGGCAGGCATCGAATTCGACGACGCTTCGGGGCTGCCGATTACTTTACATACTTTTGAGTTAAAAAATTGAATCTTTTTCAACTTAAAATTTATCAGCGTTCGCCTTTGCCGGCGCACAGTTTTTTGCTTCAGAGAAAGAGAGAGCTTGAATTGACATCAATTCAAGCTCTCTCTTTTACTAAAATTAAAACTCGGTTTTAGTTCGGGAACGGCAGATTTCTCCACCAGTCGTTGTTATTGTTGCGCGAATTACGGTTGTTGCGGTTGTTGCGATTGTTGCGATTATCTCGGTTGTCGTAATTATAGGCACTCGCCAATGTCTGCAAATCTTGACGAATATTGTTCCAATCCCGGTCGAGGTTATTACTCAAACGAGCGCGTGAAAGACCACGGTCGAGTTGGTTTCCCAATGACAGAACGCGATTGACATCATTCTGACTGCGGTTGTAATCCCGGTTGTTGTCATATTTGTCATCAAGATCGTCCGCCGCATCTTTAAAGCTCTTTGCCAATTGATTCAGATTATCTTCACGCCGTTTGTCGTCGTAACGGCTGCGGTCGAGTTCGCGGTCAAGCTGACGCGCAAAATCTTTGCTCCGGTTTTTCAAATTTTTGATGGTCGAATTTAGATTACGATTGTAACTGCCGTTGCGATTGTAATCATCATTGCGATTGTAGTCACCATTGCCGTTGTTGCGATCATTGCGGTTGTTCCGATCATTGCGCCACTGCGCGGAAGCGATTGCCGGTAAGCCTAAAATCAGGAGAGAAAAAGCGAAAACAGCAATTAAATTTCTAAAACGATTCATATAAGTTTCTCCTTAAAGTCAAAATTTTTCGTGACAGGACGTAAAATTCAGATTGATCGCCGCTGCCTTTCAATCATTACAAAGCAAAGTCCGTGCCATTTAATTTCACCGCCCTTTGACAAATGAAAAAGCCTTGCTGCTACAAGGCTTTAGTGTATTTTTCAAGTTGCGGTTTGATTTTGCCTGCCGACCATATTGTCAGCGTAATGCTCCAAATGGTTGAACAAAAAAAAGCACCGCAGTCGGAATGACTGCGGTGCTTTTTTTAAGTCAGGAGGACGACATTACTGAATTTATCAACTCTTCGACATCCATATCGTAAATCGGTACGTCGAACTGCGCTTTCAAATCGTCAAACTGCATCCCGTCGAGCAAAATCGGCTCATCTGATTTGATCGTGTGTTTCGGAATGACGACGAAATCGCCGACGATTTTATCTTTGACGGCGACGTAATCCTGCCCGGTCAAAAGTCCCGCCACTGAAACGTCGCCGCCAAAATAAGTGTTCGGAACGGCGATCACTTTCAATTGTGAACCGATCAGCGCATTCAACTTTTCGATTTGTTCACGCAAAATTGGCGCGAACATCTCCCCCGTCAGAATCGTGCCGTTTAATGAGTTAGGAATGTTGAGTGCTGAGTGCTGAATGCTTGTTTTCGGCGTGATCGCTAATTCGTGCGTCCGCTCATCAGTGGCATTTTTGGACGAAAAATCTTGAACCTGAAACTTTGAACCTGAAACCTTGAACCCTGAACTTTGAACCCGTTTGAGCAGTTTGTCGAATGAATTCAAAAACGAACGAATCATTCCCACGCCGTCTTCGATTTGCGGATAGTTGCCGTAATGCCGCCGCGAAGGAATCGGCACGCCGCCTTTGATATAAATTTCGTCGCCGAGAAAGGCGAAGGTGACACCGAGCGTTTGGCGAAATTCTTTTTGCAGTTTTTCGACTTCCGCAATCGTCCGGCGGCAGAATTCCGGCGTAACACGGGTTAACCTTTTATCTTTGTTATAGCGCGTCAATGCAACCGGCACGACCGCCGTTGAAACGACTTTCGGATAATGTGAAGCCAAATCACGGAGAGTTTTCTCAAGTTGTTTGCCGTCGTTGATTTCGGGACAGAGAACGACCTGCGCGTGGATTTCGATGCCGTTATCGAGCAGCGTGTTCAGCTTGCCGAAAATGTCGGCGCGTTTTTCGTCAACGCCGAGCAGATAAGCGCGGGTTTTAAGGTCGGTCGCGTGAACCGAAACATACTGCGGCGACAGACGCTGTTCGACGATTCGCTTCATTTCGTCGTCGGTGATCGAACTCAAAGTCGTGTAATTGCCGTAGAGAAACGACAGGCGAATATCTTCGTCGCGGACAAAAAGCGACGGTCGCGCGTCGTCCGGGTTGCCCTTGCAAAAGCAGAAAAGGCATTCGTTGGCGCACTGGCGCGGCACGATTTGTTCGAATTCCAAACCGAAATCTTCGCCTTCTTCGCGGTCGAGTTCTATTTCCCAACTCTCACCGTTCGCCTTTTTGACGAGCAGTGTCATCTCGGTTTCGCCCGCCGTCTGAAAGCGAAAATCGAGATAATCGCGCACCTGCCGCCCGTTGACGCGAACGATCCGATCGCCCGCCGCCAGTTCCAATTCGTCCGCCAGCGAAAGCGGAACCACTTCTGATATTGAAACGCCGGGTCGTCTCAACTGCGTAATCGCCGGTGTCACTGCAAATTCGTACATTTAAGGTCTAATCGGGAATAAATCCCAGTAAAATAAGTATTATAAAAATCAGGGAAATTTTTCCCGCGATTTTCGTTAAAAAGTTGTTAATTACATTTATAAAACAAGTTAGTATAGTTAAATTGACAAAAGGTTGGTAACTTATCTAAGCTGTTGTTTCACACTGTAACAATCTATCAAAACATTATACTCTAAAAGATTCTGTCAGCCCGCAGATAATCGGGTTAATTTTTAATCGGAGGAAATAGATGCCTTTGGAAAGTCAATTGAAAAGCTCGAAAAAGAAGATTTTGCTGGCGGAAGACGACGATTCGATGCGGCGTTTCGTCGAAATCATTTTAACGAAAGCGCAGTACGAAGTGATTACCGCCGAAGACGGTTTGGCGGCACTGAAGGCGACGCTCGAAAACGAGATTGACGCGGTGATTGCCGATGCCGTGATGCCCGGAATGACCGGCTACGATTTGTGCCGGATGATGCGCCAAAACGCCGACGACAATCACGTCCCGTTTATCATATTAAGCGGACTCAAGCAGGATAACTCTACCGAAAAAGATGGCTGTGCGGCTGATGCTTATTTGCTGAAAAAAGAAAATATGGCGACGGAAATCACCAAAACGCTCGTCCGTTTGCTGGGCGGAAAAGCTACGGATTAACTTTTCTGCCGCAGATAAAACGGGCTAACTCACCGAAAATAAAAATTCCCGCGTAATCGAAAAGCAAATCGTTCACTTCAAACGTGCGTCCGCTGACGAACATTTGTGAAAATTCTTCAATTGTCACCAACCCGAAAACGATTAAACTACCCGCCAAATATCTGAAAAAACTGAGCCTGACCGTTTTCGCGTTCAACGCTAAATTGAGCAAGAAGGCAAATATTCCCATCAACAGAAAATGACCGATTTTATCGCCGAACGGAATTTTGCCGACGAATGTAAAATAATTCGTCCCGCGAGAACCGGCTAAAAAAATTATGCCCGCGAGAATAAGAATGTAAACCGAAGTCAAAATCTTTATTTTCGCGGGCATAATTTCTCAATAATGCGGCAGTTTCCTTTACTCACGTCTCAGGCTTCTGCCCAGAATTACACTTTAATTACTGGCTCTAGCTGCTAATCCGTCAATCAAACTGTCGAGCGGGGTGTATTCCAAATTTTGCGAAGTCGCCACCGCTTCATAAGTCAATTTTCCGGCGTAGGTGTTGACACCCTCGGCTAAACCTTTGTCGTCCTTGATCGCCTGTTCAAAACCTTTGTTGGCGAGCGCAAGCGCGTAGGGCAGCGTCGCGTTGGTCAGTGCAAACGTCGAAGTGCGCGGCACCGCTCCCGGCATATTGGCGACGCAGTAATGCAGCACACCTTCTTCGTAAAACGTCGGGTTTGAATGCGTCGTCGCGTGGGTTGTTTCAAAACAGCCGCCCTGATCTACCGCCACGTCAACCAAAACCGCGCCGTTCGGAATGAGTTTCAACATATCACGCGTGACGAGCTTCGGTGCCGCCGCGCCGACGACCAACACGCCGCCGATGACGAGATCAGCGTGCGAAATCGCTTCCTGAATGGCGTAGCGACTTGAGGCGAGTGTCTGCACTTTCGACAAAAAGATGTCGTCTAATTGGCGCAGTCTTTCCAAATTGATGTCAATAATCGTGACGTGCGCCCCCAAACCGACCGCCATTTTTGCCGCTTCCGTGCCGACTACGCCGCCGCCGAGAATAACGACGCTCGCCGCCGGAACGCCTGGAACGCCGCCCAGTAAGATACCGCGTCCGCCGTTCATTTTTTCGAGATGGGTCGCGCCGACCTGCACCGCCATTCTGCCGGCGACTTCCGACATCGGGGTCAACAGCGGCAGAGTTCCTTTTTTATCGGTGATCGTTTCATACGCCACGCCGGTTACTTTGCGCTCGAGCAGCTGTTTGGTTAATTCCAACTCCGGCGCAAGATGCAAATATGTGAAAAGCAGTTGATTTTCACGCATTCGCGGATACTCGGGCGCGACCGGCTCTTTAACTTTGACGATCATATCACCCGTCTGCCAAACTTCGTCCGCCGACTCCAGCATTTTCGCGCCTGCGTTGACATATTGTTCATCCGCAAACCCCGAACCTTCGCCCGCCGTCTTTTGCACATACAAATCGTGTCCCGCATCCTTTAATGCCTGCACTCCAGCCGGAGTTAATCCGACACGATACTCGTTATCTTTTATTTCCTTCGGTAATCCGATTTTCATTTATACATTCTCCAAAATTATATTTTAATAAGAAAAAACTGTGTTTTGAGATTTTACGTCGTTATTTTCAAATAAAACAAGACAACAGTTTAATTTATTTGGTAATTTTAACACAAATGCTCGATTTGTCAGATATTTGAATTCAGAAAACAAATTGGATTTCGATAGTTTTTCGTTTTAACAAAATGAACTGACTAAAATGTCGCATACCGCAAGATTTAATGCTTATTTCTTGTATTCAAGTCAGTTTTTGAATACGATAAACCATTTCTCTCCGAGATAAATTATAATCAAAGTCGACTTTTTTCAACAAATTTCAAGTGTTTTTATAATTCAAAGTATGAGTTTACTATTAAAAATAATCCAATCTTTGGCAGACAAATTACTTATTACCACTAGATTCTTCGGCGTGTTGTTTATTGTTTGTTTGTCAAACATTTATGCTCAAAATAATGAAGTTTTTATTTTAACAGCAGATGCTTTGCAAAACGGCGAAAGTGTGGGACTGTCCAAAGCCGAATGGAAATACAAATCAGGCGACGATTTAAATTGGGCGAATCCGCAATTCGATGATTCTTCTTGGGAAATATTAGGAGAATCCGCCATTAAACCCGAATTTCTTGAACAATCCGAATGGAACGGGCGCGGCTGGTTTCGTCTGCACTTTAAAGTTGAAGAAAGCATTGCCGATAAATATTTCGCGCTCGCCGCATATCAAACAGGCGCGTCGGAAATTTATCTTGACGGCAAGCTAATCGCTAAATTCGGTATGATCATGGAAACGGACGAGTTTGAATTTAACCCGAATGGCTTGCCCGTTTTGTTTCGTTTCGATTCGGTGGGCGAACACCTTTTAGCCGTGCGGTTTTCAAATTCCGTCTTCGCCGACAAAAACAGCGGGAAGATGCGTTGGCTGACGAATGGCGGAATTTATCCGAAATTTTCGGCTACCGTGAAACTTGCCGACGCTTCGGCGACGATGCTTGAATATGCCAACAGAGCGTCTATGCGAATGGGATTTTTCTTCATCGGCATTTTGGTCGGGCTGGCGTTTCTGCATTTTCTGCTCTACATATTTTACCGCGCCGACCGCGCCAATCTGTTTTACAGTTTCTACGCGCTGGCTCTTGCTGTCACTATCCTCTGCGGCAACTTAATATTTGCCGGTCATCAAGGCACGATGTCAAATTCGGTTTTGCGGGTTATTTCCGCCCTGATGTTTGCCGCGATGTTCGTTTCGCTGCTGGCGTTTCTGCGAATCGCTTTCGAGGCGACGCTCGGCAGAATATTTTGGATTCTTGGCGGAATGTGGTTGATTGCCGTGACCTTAAATGCGATTTATCTCAACAATCTCGGAAATTTTCGCATTTTGTCAAACATCGCAATTTTTCTCTCATTCTCATACAGCATTTTTCTCGTCGCCAAAGCTCTGCGCTTCAAGCGCGATGATGCGTGGATTTTGCTGACCGGCGTGCAGATTTTCGCCGTCGGAATGTTTTCAACTCTGGTCAATCAACTTTCTCTATTTGATTTGCCGGAATGGGGCTTTGCGCTCGGCGAAGTTGCGTTGATTTTAGCCGTTCCGATTGCCGTTTCCATCTTTCTCGCCCGCAGTGTCGCTCGCACTAATCGAAATTTGAAGACTCAACTCGCGCAAGTCGAAACACTTTCCGCAGAGAAGATCGAGCAGGAACGCCGTTCGGCTGAACTCCACGCTGAAAACGAACGCCGCGCTCAAGAACTCGAAGAAGCGCGTCAATTGCAGCTTTCGATGCTTCCAAAAAAGTTACCGAATATTGCAAACATAGAAATCGCCGCGTATATGAAACCCGCAACCGAAGTCGGCGGCGATTATTACGATTTTCACGTCGGCGATGATGACACATTAACCGTTGCCGTCGGCGACGCGACGGGACACGGACTCAAAGCCGGAACGGTTGTGACGGCGACAAAAAGTTTATTCAACAGTTTGGCGGACGCGCCTGATATTCCCGACACATTAAACCGAATGTCGCGGTCGTTAAAAGCGATGAATTTGCGCGGACTTTTTATGGCGATGGCAATGCTCAAAATAAAGGACGGCGAAATGGATTTGAGCATTGCCGGAATGCCGTCGGTTCTGATTTATCACGCTGAAAGTCAGACAATTGAAGAAATTGCGATTCGTGCAATGCCGCTCGGCGGTCTTTCAAATTTGAAATACCGACAGCAAAATATAAGATTATTTCCCGGCGATGTAATTTTGCTGATGAGCGACGGTTTCCCCGAAATGTTTAATGAACAAAACGAAATGCTGGAATTTGAAGAAGCAAAACGAGTTTTTGCACAAACCGCGCTCAATTCGCCGCAGGAAATTATCAACCGTTTTGTCAAAGTCGGCGAAGATTGGGGAGGCGCACGTCCGCAGGATGACGATGTAACTTTTGTCGTGATAAAAATTAGGGAATAATAATACTTTGCCGAAACAGCTTATGAAACTCAGCGGAAAAATAATTGTTATCGCTATCTTGCTTCTATTTTCGATTTCGGCTTTTGCCCAAAATGAAAACGGATTTTCTTTGTCGGGTGAAGATTTGGAAAATGGACAATCCTTCACCTTGGCAAAAGAATTCTGGAAATATCACGCGGGAGACAATTCGGATTGGTCAAATCCCGCATTCGATGATTCCGACTGGCAATCTCTAAGTCCGGCAAATCTGAATTTTAACAATTCGTGGCAAAATTGGAACGGAATCGCTTGGTTTCGCACAAAGTTGAACATTGACGAATCGCTCGTCGGTCAGCCGATAAGTCTGACAATCTGGCACCAAGGCGCGTCGGAAATTTATCTCGACGGCAAACTCCTCAAAAAATTCGGCGAAATGAGGGAAAATGACGACACGGAATTTAACCCGCAGGGCATTCCCGTCCCGCTCGTTTTTTCCAAAGCCGACACACATACGCTTGCCATTCGTTATTCCTTTCGGGCAGCGCGGGATTTGTCGGGCGGCGTGGGCGCGTGGCTCGCTCACGGGAAATTTTCTCCGGGAATTTTCATATATTTGCAGTCAAGCTATGCGGCGCAAAACTCCTATGTTTCGCGCCAACTTGATGCCAATCAATACAAACTTTTCAGCGGAATTTTGTTCGCTTTTGCGTTTCTGCATTTTTGGCTTTTCATATTCTACCGACAAGAACGGGCGAATCTTTATTACAGCACTTTCGCTTTTCTGCTGGCGAGCGGCAACGCGCTTTCGAGCATTTCCAATAACAGTCAGCAATCCGCCGTCGTTTCCACGCTGATTTTTATTCTCTTTGCCGTTTCTTATTCGTCGGCTTTTCTGGCTCTGTTATCATTTTTATACGTCGCTTTTGCCGAAAAATTTTCAAAGTTTTTTTGGTTTTTATGCGCTTACTTATTGGTTTTAATTATTGTCACAGCTATTTATTCGCGGGATTATCTGACTTTATATTTGGTTGTCGGATTTATTTTGCTGACCGTCGGCGGCGGATTGCGGATTATGTTTTCGGCTCTGCGGCACGGAAAAAAAGGTGCGTGGATTATTGTCATTGGATTATGTTTTTTTACGCTCGGCGTTTTTATGCTGGTGACTAACGCATTGGAAATTTTACGTTGGACGGGAATTTTTGAAATTGTAGAAATCATCGCTCTTAATTTGGCGATTCCGATTGCCGTTTCAATCTATCTCGCAAGAAATTTTGCGCGTGTCAATCAAAATCTCGAAGAAAAAATAATCGAGGTCGAATCTTTCTCGGAACGCGAAATCGAACACGAGAAGGAAAAATCCCGAATGCTCATCGTCGAAGCCGAAAACGAACGCCGCGCACAGGAATTGGAAGAAGCCAGACAATTGCAGCTTTCGATGCTGCCGAAAAAATTGCCGCAGATCGAAGGGTTGGAAATTGCGGCGTATATGAAACCGGCAACCGAAGTCGGCGGCGATTATTACGATTTTCACGTTGGCAAGGACGGAACGCTGACGATTGCCGTCGGCGATGCGACGGGACACGGTTTAAAAGCGGGGACGATTGTTACCGCCACGAAGAGTTTATTTAACGCCTTCGCCGACCAAAAAGATATTCCGCAGATTCTCAGCCAAACGAGCGGCGCGTTAAAAAAGATGAATTTGCGCGGACTTTTTATGGCGATGGCGATGCTGAAAATTAAGGACGGCGCGATGACTTTGTGCGTTGCCGGAATGCCGTCGGTTTTGATTTATCGTGCTGAAAGTCAAATTGTCGAAGAGATTAGCCTTCGCGCGATGCCTTTGGGAAGTATTGCAAAAACCAAATATCAGGAGAGCGAAATCTCGCTCGGCAAAGGTGATGTCGTCGTGTTGATGAGCGACGGTTTTCCCGAAATGTTTAATCCTGACAATGAAATGCTCGGCTTTGATAAAGCCGCCGAAGTTTTAATGAAAACCGGTATAAATTCGCCGCAGGAAATCATTGACCGTTTTGTCGAAATCAGCGAACAATGGTCTGGAACGCGACCGGCGGACGACGATGTGACATTTGTCGTGATGAAAGTTAAAACAGGTTAGGAGGCAATATTTTAGCGGCATTGTAAAATCTCGGATTTAAGCCGCATGCGGATTGAAGGTTTTTAGATAGGGAATTTTGGTGAAATCTTTGTCGCGTGTGGCAAGCGTCGCGCCGAGGTTCAAAGCCAAAACCGCCAGATGCACGTCCATTACCGAATTTCCCCGCAAATTCAATTTGTCCATTAATTTTGTTACTTCCGTGAAATGATTCAGTGAGGCGCACAGCAAATTGACGTTAGGATAATTTAGAAACGATTCGATAAAGTTTTGCGCGTCTTTCGACGGCAAAACCGGCTGGAAAACTTTTTCGTTGGTGGCGATTCTCAGGAAGGACAAAATGCTCGTTTCGCAAATGTGCAGCGTATTATTTTGATCAGAAACGGCGGCTTCGAGCCATTTTGAAACGATTCTATGCTCCGGCACCGCATTCATTTGGGCGTAAATCAAAATATTGCTGTCGAGCAGGTAATCCATAAGTTTGAAACGATATTTTAATTTGTCGAGAGTTAAATTTCGTCGAGCATTTGTTCCAGATTGCCCGCTGATATTGCGGGAGAAAGTTCGGATTTAAAGCTTTTTATTTTGAATTTAACGACCGCTTGACCGAGTTCGTTTTTGATGCCGGAGCGGATCAATTTGTTAATGAGCTGCTTTTCCTTGAGTCCTTTGTTTTGGCTGAGAGTTTTCTGAATAAAGTCCGCGACATCGGCTTCTAAAGTAACCGTCGTTCTTTTGGTCGGGCGATTTTTTAAGACATTCGAGTGCATTCTTTGATTATACAAAACTTTTATGCTTTGATGCAAACATTTTTAATGTGCGGCTAACTGCAAATGTTTGATTCAATCGGCGAAATGATTGGTTTAGACAAAGCCGCCGAAGTTGAAAAGTCAATACAAATGCGGTTGCGAATTTGTATTTTCGCCGCAATATTCGCACAATAATTATAATTACAACTTTTCGAGGAGAACAAACTTTTTATGCCGAATCCATTTTCTATTTCATCCGCGACGGAAGACGATTTCGCCGTCATTAAATTAGACGGCGCGGTTGACGCGCACACCGCGCCGCAATTTGAAGAAGCTGTGCAAAAGGTGATTGACGACGGGCAAAACAATATCGTTGTTGACTGCGAAAAACTATCTTATATTTCGTCCGCCGGGTTGGGCGTTTTTATGGGCTTTGTCGAGGAAGTGCGCGAAGCGGACGGCGACATCAAAATCTGCGGTTTAAGCGAAAAAGTGAAACAGCCGTTTGAGATTCTCGGTTTCGAATCATTGTTTCATTTTTGCCCGGATGTCGCGTCAGCTAAAGAAAAATTTAGTGAAGTGACGAATTGGGAGGACGCATACTAATGGAAACAGTTGACAAAAAATTTACGCTGCAAGTGCCGTCTTCAACGGAAAATCTCGCGCTGATCCGCGAATTCGTCTCGAGCGCGGCAAAGCAAGCCGGTTTCGACGAAAAAGAAGTCGGCAGACTCGAACTCGCCGTTGATGAAGCGTGCGCCAACGTCATCGAACACGCCTACGGTCAGGATGTCAGCAAAGAAGTTATTGTTCGCGCCAGACTCGATGAAAACGAATTTTCGATTGACATCGAAGACACCGGCAAAGGCTTTGATCCCGCGTCGGTTAACCAAGAAGAACTCGAACAATTAATTAATAAACGCAAAACCGGCGGTCTCGGAATGCGCTTGATGAAAACCCTGATGGACGAAGTGCGCTACGAAATCGAACCCGGCAAAAAGAACGCGCTGCATATGAGCAAGCGTTTGAAGAAGGATTAACCACGAACAAACACGAAATTTCACGAAATTAAAAAAAGAAAAATAAAAAATTTGTGCTTTTATTTTTCCTTTAATTTTTTCGTGTCTTTTTCGTGTTTGTTCGTGGCTAAAATAATAATTTATGTCAGCTAAAACACTTGATGCCACCCGGCTTGAATCGCTGCTCGAATCGGCGCAGCTACTTAATTCTTCGCTCGATCTCGACAGTCTGCTCAAACATCTTCTGCGAACCGTGATGGGCAGAACACTCGTCGGGCGCGGGTTGATTGCCGTTGCGACCGACGGAAAGATGAAAATCGCGCAGCTTCGCGGTTTGAAAAATTTCAAGGCGGGCGATGATTTCGACGAAAAACTTGTACGCGAAAACGGAATTATTTCGATTTATCCGGTTGGCGATGCGGAAAATCCGATTGGCTTTCTCGGTTTGGGTAAACCGCCGATTGGCGAAATTTCAAGCGAAGAAATCGAATCCCTCAATGCGCTTTTAGGTCTGGCGGCGAGTTCCATCGCCAACGCGCAGGCGCACGAAAAAACCGAAAAATTTAATTTCCGCCTCAACGAAAAAATTCAGGAACTTCGCGCCCTTTTGGATTTGGTGAAGGGTTTGACCTCGACACTCGACGCAGCGGAAGTCGCGCAGCTTTTGATTTTAACGCTGACCGGACGCTGGGCGGTCGGCAAATACGCGCTGTTTGTTCAAAAGGAAAACCACCAACCCGTCGTCCGAAACAAAGGAATTGCACTGCCGCCGATTAACGAAATCGCCGAACAGATCGTCGAACTGCCCGAAGCCGCACGGGTCAGCGAATTACCCGACGGCGAGTTTAAAAAAATTCTCTTATCAAACAAAGCCGAGATTGTTTTCCCGCTCAATTCGTCTGCTTCGACCAAAGGCATTCTCGCGCTCGGCTCGCGGCTCGGCAAAAAACCTTACACCAAAGGCGATTTGGAATTTGGTGCGGGACTTGTCGCGCAAGCCGGAGTCGCGTTTGAAAATTCGTGGTATGTGCTGGAAACCATCGAGCGCAAAAAAATGGAGCAGGAATTAGAGCTTGCCGCGAGCATTCAGGAAGGACTTTTTCCCGAATTTCTGCCAAAGATTACGGGTTACGACATCGCCGCGAAAAATCGTCCGGCTTTGCAGTGCGGCGGCGATTATTACGACGTTTTGCCGATTGAAAGAATCGGCGGCACGGGAGAAAAATCATATCTTTTGTGCGTCGCCGACGTTTCCGGTAAAGGCTTGCCCGCGTCGCTTTTGATGAGCAATATGCAGGCGACGATGCGTGCGCTGCTCGGTCGCGTACCGACGCTGGTTGAACTCGCGACGTTGACCAACAAACTGCTTTACGCGACCACGCCGTCGAATAAATTCATCACCGCGATTTTGTTTGAAGTTTTCCCCGACTCCGGCAAAACCGTTTACGTCAGTGCCGGTCACGGCGACTGTCTGCTTTTGCGTGCCGACGGCGAAGTCGAAAAATTCGATTCGACCGGATTGCCGCTCGGAATGATGGACGGCGATATGCTCGAAATGCTCGGCAAAGGCTACGAAGAAAAACACATCGAATTAAATTCCGGCGATCTGCTCGCGCTCTATTCAGATGGCGTAACCGAAGCGTACGACATCGAAGAAACGGAATGGGGCGACGAAAGATTTGTAAAATGCCTGCGCCCGGTTCTCGACCAATCTTCCGAAAACATCGTCGGCAAAGTCTTTGAAGCGATTGACAATTTCGCCCAAACCGCGCCACAGCACGACGACATTACGCTGATGATTATCAAACGGGAAAGCTGAACATATTCCTGAAATTGTATAGAATAATGATTGAAAGAATGTAAATTTGCATCTATGCAATCTAATCTATACTTTCCAATTTTTGGGCGTATAAACATTGGCTTTCCATAGGACATTTGGAACACAAAGGTTTAATTGCTTTACAAACAAGTGCCGCAAAGTCTAATATTGCCCAGTTTAATTGCAAACTTTCGCGCTTATTTTTAACAATTTCTTTTGACACAGCTTTCAAGTAAGGGTCGTATCGAATATCAACTAATTTTCTCGGACCGAAAAATCTGTCCACAACACGCGCTGTATTTACATCAATAAATGGTTCAGCGTTGCCGTGAAAAGTCGTTAATATCACGCTTGAAATGTATTGCCCGATATGGCTCAAACTTTCCAATTCTTCTCGCGTTGATGGCAATTGACCTTTATTTTCTGAAACAGATTTTGCTACTGCCAGAAAAACAGGTGCTTTTTGCCGCCATAGTCCAAGCGGTTTTATCAGCTTTTGCACACTTTTTGTATTTGCTTTGGCAAGATGAGCAAAGTCAGGATATTTTTTTAGAAATGCGGGATAAAACTGTGCAACAGTTCCTGCTTTTGTTCGCCTGAGCATAATCTCGGCAATCAAAACCTCGTAAGGCGTACGGGTTATTTCCCGCCAAGGAAAATTGCGGTGATTTGTTTTAAACCAAGTTCTTAATCTTCGACGAAACCAACTGGTTTTTTCTTTTAATTCAGATGAGATTTCATATTTATTTTTCTGGGAACGCATAAAGCAGTTAAATAAAACCTTTGAGCCTATCTAGATTAATTGAGTGTTTCGTTAAATGTGCTAACTTATCTCTAATCCACTTTTCATCAATTATATATGTTTCATTTTTAGCTTTATTAATAAATATAGTTTCATTATTATCACTGACATAGTGCTTTGAATGCGCGAGCGTATTTCTGACATGAATGATTTCATCATCATATTTTTTAAAAACACTTTTCGTCTTGTTAAGTTTAGCTATTTCACGATTCAATGTTTCTTTTTCTTCAAGTTCTTCAAGAATTTTTAGCCCCTCTGATTCTTCAAGAATTTTTAGCTTCTCTAAATTATTTTTTAGATTTTCTAACAAAAAATCGGCAATTTTACTAATTACTTTTTTCTTAGCCATTGTATTAAAAAATTCTGTTTGAACAATATGTTCTTTTAAAAAATCTCCCTTGGCAGATTCTAAAAAATTACATAATACTTCATTCATTTTTTCTTCAAGATCAACAGCACCGGTAATGAATTTACCTCTCATATTGGAAACATTTCCTGTAATGATGTCGCAATCATTTACGCTTTTAGTCAGTTCACTACCTATATTTGCTCTAGCTGTTGTAAAAACACCTTCTGCTTCTTGTAAGCTAGTGGCAAAATCAGGGTCTTGCGAATAAAAAATTATGTTGCACAAAACATTTTTATCTCTCAGGGCAATTATCAAATCGTTGCCTTTGACATCACCTAAATGATAATCCATTAACATCAGGTCAATTTCCGTTTCAGAGTCAATTTTATCCACATCTTGCAAAGTCTTGTAAGGAATTATTTCGAGTTCAATATTTGAATCTTCAAATTGTTCAATAAGTCTTTCTTTGGTTGATTCTAACCAATCATCCTCGTTCTCGAACCAGTATATTTTGAATGTGTATGGAATATTCATTTTGAGAATAAAATTTTGATTTCAACACCTTTTTGTGAATGGTTGTTAATTTCAATTCCTCCTTTCATTTTTTCTATGATTTCCTTGACATGATACAGCCCTAATCCTGAGCCATCTGTTGTTGTAAATGCAAAATCAAAAATTTTCTTGGTGTTTTTGCCCAGAATCCCGTTTCCGTTATCTATGAGTTTTATTTCAAGTTGATTTTTGTTTGTTGCTTCAAACGAAATATCAATTCCGGTCGCACTAGCCTTGGAAGAATTTTTAACAAGATTGTCCACGACAATCATTATTTCCATAGGTATAAAAGCTATTTCAAATTCAATTTTCGATGGGTTATGAATTTTAATGTCTAAATTTTTATGGTCAACTGTTTTGATTGCATCGCTAATTACGTTCTCGATGTATTCTTTTATGAACTCTACAATATTTCCCTCTATTTTTTTTGAGGCATCATTAAAATTTGCCTTCGTGGAAAAATTAACCATCGTGTTAATTTTATTTACTTCAAGGCTTATCTTTTTTATATATTTTTCTAAATCTTCACTACTTATAATTTTTCCCTTTTTTAACTTTGAACTTATTACCGTCAAATAATTATCAATCGTTCCGGCTGATATGCCTATATCGTGGTGAAATAACATTAATTCCTTTACATCAATATTGATTCTTGATTTATAAAAGAGATTTTGGCTGACTTGTTGTTGTAAATCTTCCCTTGCTTTTTGAGTTTCTTCTTGTGCCTTGTTTTTTGCTTCTTCCGCTTCTTTTGCTTTTTTCTCGGCTTCCTCTTTTCCCCGTTTTAGAACTTTTTGTTTTACATCCAATAAAACCTTGAAAGTTTTTGAATTTAGTTTCGATTCGCCGTATTTTTCAAATTCTTTAATAACCTTATTGGCTTTGTCTTGCTCATCTTTGATTAAACCAGTTATTAATTTTGAATTTATATCAAGATCAATTATGGACCTCGGATTGGTTCGAATTATTGAAGTTAAACTGTTTAGGATTGTTTTATTTTTTGTATCTTGAGTAACCAAATACTCTTCAGTTTCTTTTGATAGTTGATCTTGAAATTCTCTATCATGGGTTCTGACTTTTTGTAAAACAGATTCTGGAACTCTATCCCAATCAAGCCCATCCACAACATATTTCTCAAGCCTTTTCAGGTTTTCAAAGAAGAAGCCGTTTTTATCATTTGTTAGCTGATTAAAAATTTCATTTTCTACGAGTCCCTCCCTGCTGGAAACTTCTTTGAAAATCCCTTCACTATCATTTATTTCAATTCTTCCTACTAAGTCTCGCGTCCCAAAATATCTTGTTCTTCCTTGCCCCTTTCTTATCTCCAAACCAAGCCAGTCATTTCCTTCATCACCATAAGGACTTATTCTAAATCCATTCTTGAAAAGAAAAATCGAGCCGTAGTCCACTGCCCTGATTCCTGTTTGTTTTGCAAAATATATTTTTGAGTATGTATTTAGAAAATAAATTACAATTTTTATATCTTTCAGAAATGTATAAGAATTCTTTTCAATAATAGTGAGAACATCTTTACCTTTGTCTCTCAAATTTGTGGTTATCTCAGTTCCATCCTGTGAAATGAATGATTCGATAACAGTAGTTGTAAAATCCAGATTTTCAAAGATTTGGTTTCTTATTTCGCCATTAACATCTTTGCCAAATCCAGGGGCGTGAAGAAATATAGAGAATTTTGCCCTGCCAAAAGTTTGATTTGGATTTAATAATCTTTCCAAATAGTGCCGGAGTTTCTGTAATTTATCTTCATCCCAAGTAGCTCTTAGCTTGCTGATTTCAACGATAGTTCCAGTTTGAGGCAAAGAATGACCTGTTTTTTCAAAATCTTCACCGGATAACTCTTCTACATCAACCCCTATGTGTTGTATTTCAATATCCTTTGTATCAACTTTTTTTTCGTCAAATTCAAATTTCTTCCAATCAATTCTTAAATGAACGACTGGTTTATCTTTCTTTTTAGAATAAATATCAAGATATTCACCCAACCTGTCACAAGAAAGCCTTCCTATTCCTTTTGCGCCTGCTAAAACTTTGCCGGTAATTCTTTTCTTTTCAGAATAAGCGATATTCAACCATTTATTTACAATATCGTCTTCGTCCATTCCCTGACCGTAATCTTGTATTACTATCTTGAAAAGTTTATCCGAATCATATATTTTTTTCTGATCTTCGTTTAATTTTATCTGTTTGAAATATACATCAACTTTTGGTGAGCCTGCGTCAAGGGAATTTTTGATAAGCTCTAATACGGCAATGTTATCGTTATTGATAAGGTCTTTGCCTAGAATGCTTTTTAATTCAACATTCGTTCTAAAATGGAATTTGGGATTTTTTTTGCTACTGTCCATTGAGTATTTGTTTGATTACCAACCCACTTTGTTCACCGAAAAGAGGTGGAATTGCATTTCCAACTTGAGTATATCGAGGAACTTCAACTCTCCGGCGCAAACCGCCGGTGGTATATTTTCCCCTGAATTCAAAACTGTCGGGGAAACTCTGGATTCTAGCGTATTCACGGACGGTTAAAATCCTTGGTTCGCAATAATGAACTAAATCGTCGGGATGCGCTGTTAGTGTTTTACACGGAGTATCTTTTTTCAAGAGAACAAGTGCCTGTGTTTTCACTTGTAGTTCCTCTTTCATTTTACTGCCAATATCCTTGTTTCCTTCTGCATTCTTCAAGATATAGGTCAATCGCTCTATTAGTTTATCACTATGATTTACAAAACGATGGCTGTCAGCAATTTCTTGGTTTATACCTTGGCGCATCAAAACTTGATAAGGATTTGTTGTATCCGAATATTTTCCTGCTTGAAAACTCTTTGTGTCCGGCGATTGCCCAGTCCCGTGTGTTCTAAGTAAATCTGAAATCGCGTCTTCAAGATTTAAAGTAACAGGCAGATTTTTGCTTTCGAGAAAATTCGTTTTGTTTGCTTTTAATTTGGAGAAAAATTCTTTGGCTAACTCCTCGCTTGAGTTTGGAATGTCTTTCCTAATTCCAACCAAGATAAATCTCGTTCGTTTCTGGGGAATGCCGTAATCAGCAAAATTAATTAACTCACCGTGGACGTGATAACCGGCTTTATTTAATTTATCAATTACAAAATCGGAGTAAACTTTTCCCTTTTCTCCATTCTTTTTGAATCCAAGCGTAAAACCCTTGACGTTCTCGAAGAAAATTATTTTTGGCTGGACAAGTTTAATAAAATAGATATAAAACCTGACAAGTTTATTGCGTTCGTCGCTTTCATTACGCCGACCGGCAATAGAAAAACCTTGGCAAGGTGGTCCGCCTGTCACCATATCCACGCTGCCTCGCATTGATTTTAATTGGCTCCTGTATTCGCCAACTACTTTTGTGATGTCGAGTTCTTTTTTCGGTAACCAATCATTCCAAGCAAAGTGGTTGTGTTTTTCAATAAGATTGTGCTTTAAGGTTTTGAAGGCATCTTCGGCTTTCTCAATGGCAAAAAGACCTTTCCACCCGGCATTATGTAAACCCAGAGATAATCCACCGCACCCGGCGAATAAGTCAATGTAAGTGTATTCATTTTGCATATGAGATTCGGAAAACCGCTTTGAAGTCTAACATCTTATCAAGCAATTTGCACATTTATTTACCGCAATTCTATTGGGTTTTTTCAGGGTTAGAAATAAATATTTGTGTTGATATTTGAATATAGCAAAGTATTTGTTTGCCTAGCTTCGCTCATATTGTTCCAGAGCAACAACCAGTATTCTTTTAACCATCGTCGGCAAAGTCTTTGAAGCAATTGACGATTTCGTCCAAACCGCTCCGCAGCACGACGACATTACGCTGATGATTATCAAACGGGAAAACTAAAACCGCGCAAAGATTAAATCTTGATTTCAACAGCAGGTCAATCCACTTTGCAACTATCTGCCGAAATAAGGTATCATATAAGGGTTAAGTCCTTCTCTTTTAAAGCGTCAAGTTTATGACGCGCTCGTCAAAAGACGGTTTTTTTAGATTAGTTTGAGAGCAGGTTTATTTTTAGTTAAAGAAGTCGCTCTTGAATTTTGAGACATCGAAACCGATCCTTCGTCAGAACTCAGTTTTTTTCTCCGAAGCATAAATCGGTTTGATACTTCTTTTTGGAAATTCCGCAAAATTGCGTGAAAAGTTGAGTGTCGCTATTGAGCGACACCGGAGAAAAAAATTATATGAAAGAAGAATTAGTAGAAATTGGCGGAATCGTCATTGATAAACAGCGCGATGCCAGTTTTAAGGTGCAGGTTCACGATACCGAACATATTGTGATGGCTCAGATTTCCGGCAGAATGCGCCGCAACCGGATTCGCGTTTTGATCGGCGACCGCGTTGATGTCGAAATGTCGCCTTACGATTTAACCAAAGGCAGAATTACGTTTCGGCATAAGTAAATCATAAATACAGTTTTCGCCGACAAGTTTCTTTATACTTTTTTGGCAATAATAAATTCAACGAAAACTTGCGTCGAAACTTTATTTTCATTTTGAAACTGCGTTCCGATCTCTGCCGTCGCCATCTGTCTCTTCGCTCGCTCCATCGAAGAATCTTCGGAAAAAGGTACGGGTTTTGGCAGTTCCTGATAAACATCGAAGCAAGACTTGATTCCGCTAATCTCATAGCCGACCGCTTCTGTCATCGCGTCGGCTTTGCGTTTGGCTTTGACCAAAGCCTCCCGCGCTAATTCGAGCCGCGCCTCGTCTTCGTCGAAAATCCATTCCGTCCGCACGAGCCGACAATTTTTCTGCGTTGCAATTGCGCCAAGTGCGTTCGGCATCAACGCCAAGTCCTCGACACGCACGACGATTTTGTAATTCCCTTTTGAAGATTTATTAAAAAATCCTGTTTCGGTCTCCAGCATCACATCTTTGACCGAGACATTTTCACCACCGATACCGGCTTGTTTCAAATCAACGACCAGCGATTTAACCTCGCCGGATTTTTCCAGCGCAGCATTGCCGTAAATAAAGTTTTCACCCGAAATTTCAAGATGCAGTTTGGCAGCGACGGCATTTATATTTCGTTCGGCTGTTTCGGATATTTTCAAGATTCCGGTTTCGTTTGTATTTTCGGACATAATTTTTACAGCACCAAAGCCATTCCCTTTGCCGCCTCTATTTCGATAATATTTTCTTTAATAAACTGTCACGTTGCATTGATGGGCGTATCTAAATCAGCAAGACTAATTTGCAAAATGTTGCTTTCTCTCCGCCCGTTCGTCCGGCGCAAAAGAAATTGATATTTCTCCGGCGTATCAATTTCGAGTTTTAACGACCGAGCATATTTGCTTTTTACTTGCACAACTTACCAGATTTCGTTTCATTTAATCAATCCGGTGCGATTTTTTTCCATCAGCACTTTCCCTGTCGATAATTACTTACTGTTCGATATTCAAACAATCTTGAAGTTATAATTGTCGTACCTGCTCCGCTGATTCACATTCCGGCTGTTGCTTTTACGCTTGTCAGTTATCGGGTTTCCCGTATCTTACACGTTTCAATCGCACTGATGCTGGATCGTGTCTGACAGAAGAATCAATTATAAAATTGATACAACCTGAGATCACCAGAAAGTTCAAGTAGAAAAGGGGAACCTCATTTGAGATTCCCCTTTTCGCTTTATTCAAAAATTAGATGAAACATCTGTTTACTGATTTTCGACTAATTTATCATCTTCCGGGTTCACTCCCTCGGCAACTTCGTGTCCGGCAACCGCACCGCCGACTGCGCCGACCACACCGCCGACCGCTGTGCCGACAACCGGAACAACCGAACCGATTGCTGCGCCGGTAATTGCACCGCCGACTGCGCCCGTGCCGGTTCCGACTGTATGGTCGCCGTCACGGTTGTCACCAGGCTCAGGATTGACCGCTTCAGCTGCATTGTGTCCAGCCGCGCCGCCGACAATTCCGCCGACCACACCGCCGATTGCAGTTCCGACAACCGGAACAACCGAACCGATTGCCGCACCAGTCACCGCACCGCCGACTGCGCCCGCTCCGGTTCCGACCGCGTGAACGCTTTTGCCGTGTGTATTAAATTCGTTATGGAAATAACTTGCGTCTTCTTCATTGCGCGGATGAACACCCATAAACACGCCGCCGTTTTTAATTCCTTCTTCATATTCCGCCGCGTGTTCGTCGGGAACGCCGTGTCCGACCAATGCGCCGATCAAACCGCCCGTCAAACCGCCCGCGCCTGCGCCAACAAGTCCGGCTGCTAACGGTCCGGCGACGAGCAAGCCCAATCCCGGAATTAAAACGCTGGTTCCGATAGCGGCAACGCCGGCGATAATCGCACCTAATGTTCCACCGATGGCCGCACCTGCGCCTGCATCTTCCAATGTTTTATCAGCCAGAGCCGAAGTATGCTCTGAACCGGCGGGGTAATACTTGCTGCGTGTGTCGTCCGACATAATGACATTTGTGTCATCATTGCCGTAACCGCGGCTGGCAACTGATTGATAAGCTCTTTCGGCACTTTCTCTGTCTGCGAACATTCCTGTGATTAAGGGTTTGCGTTCTGTTGAATTGTTCATATTTATTTATTTTCTCCTTACTTATATTTATGGGTTTTATAACTTAACTTCTGAATCGAAGTTTCAAACTGAATCTTGTGTATGATTTCCGTATGCTTCCACCGGATGTGAGTTTGTCAGAGCAACAAGTATGCCAAAATATTGAATCAATTGATCAAAGTAATGAAACATCTCCAACAGTTTGGTTGATGGGTTCACTGAAAATTGCCAACGGTTTTGTAAATTTTACTTTAAGGACTAGGAGCAATGTCTTGTAGCAGGAGCAGTTTGCTGACATTTTCTTCGATAAAATCGAAAACTCGATTAATCGGCGTGTCTAAATCGGCAAATAAAATTCGCAAATTATTCTCTCGTTGCTGACCATTCGCTCGGCGCAAAGATAATAAAAACTTTGTCAATCGGCAATAATATTTCTCCGGCGTGTTGAGTTCGAGTTTCAACCATTAGGAGCTTATGCTTTCAATTTGAACGATGTGACCGATTTTATTTCATTCAATTAGCCCGAAGACGAGTCTTTTTTCTTTGGTGCCTTTTGTGTTGATGATCAATTGCAGTTCGGAAGCGTACAATCTAGAAAATATAATTATCGTGATAATGCCGAAGATAAAGATACTGCTGACTGCGATTGACCCCGCGATGATCAGAACAAATTGAAAATCAAAAGGGGAATTTAAAACGCTCCGGTTCGCCAGGAAAAAAATGTAAAAGACTTTCACCGCAACAAACAGCGCGGCGAAAGTCTTTATCGTTCCAAACAAAATCACTTTTATAACCTTCGATTTTGAAACGAAGATTTCCATTGATTAAATTTCAACCAAATCAATCTGCGCCTTTTGCAGTTTGCCCGAATAATCAACGTAGATTGATTTCCATTCGCTGAAAATGTCGAGAACCTGCGTTCCGGCTTCGCGGTGTCCGTTGCCCGTGCCTTTTGTGCCGCCGAACGGCAAGTGGACTTCCGCGCCGATGGTTGCCGAATTGACATAAACGATTCCGGTGTATAGTTCCTGTGTTGCGTAAAATGCTTGGTTGACATCTTGCGTGTAGATCGCCGACGACAAGCCGTATTTTACGCCGTTGACAATTTCGATGGCTTCGTCGAGCGTCGAGAACGGGATAACGTCGGTGACGGGACCGAAGATTTCTTCCTGTTCGATTCTCATTCCGGGCTGAACATCGGTGAAAACGGTCGGTTCGATGAAATAACCGTTTTTGTAATCGCCTTTTGTCAAAGCGTTTCCGCCGCAAGCGAGTGTTGCTTTATCTTCTTTGCGACCGATTTCGATGTAATTTAAAATCTTGTCCATCGCCGCTTGGTTAATAACCGGACCGACTTCGGTTTTCGCGTCAAGACCGTTGCCGACTTTCAATTGTTTGACTTTTTCAACGAGTTTTTCGCAGAATTTTTTGTAAACTTTTTTGTGAACGACAAGCCGCGAAGAAGCCGTGCAGCGTTGCCCCGAAGTTCCGAACGCGCCCCACAACGAACCTTCGACGGCGTTGTCAATGTCGGCATCGTCCATCACGATAATCGCATTTTTGCCGCCCATTTCTAACGAAACCAACTTATTATCTCGCGCACATTGTTCGGCGATGATGCGTCCCGTGTCGGTTGAACCCGTGAAAGAAATTAAGCGCACGTCGTCGTGAGCAACCAACGCTTCGCCGGGTTCGGAAAAACCGTTGACGACGTTTATCACGCCTTTCGGAATTCCAGCTTTTTCGCACGCTTTGACGAGATTTATTGTCGAAAGCGGCACGTCTTCGCCCGATTTCATCACGACTGTATTTCCGCATACTAAAGCCGGAATCAATTTCCACGAAGGAATCGCCATCGGGAAATTAAACGGCGTAATCAGACCGCAAAGTCCGACCGGCTGCCGTTCACACATCGCGTATTTGTTCGGCATTTCCGCCGGTGTCGTGTAACCGTGAAGTCGGCGACCTTCGCCCGCCGCGTAATACGTGCAGTCAATCGCTTCCTGCACGTCGCCGCCTGCTTCCTTTAAAACTTTGCCCATTTCGCGTGTCATTTCGCGTGTGAACTGCTCTTTGTTATCGCGCAAAATCTCGCCGAGCTTGAAAAGAATTTCCGCACGTTTAGGCGCGGGCGTTCTGCGCCATTTCGTCGCCGCATTTTTCGCCGCTTCGACTGCTTTGTCAACATCTTCCGCCGTTGATTTTGGAAAACGCCCGATGATGTCCGTCGCGTCCGCCGGATTTACATTGTCGAAATATTCGCCCGACGCTGATTTTACCCATTCGCCGCCGATGTAGTTGTGATATTTTTCGACTTTATTTTTAGTTGTTTTTGCTTGTGTTTTTGTTTCTTTTGCTTTTGCCATAATGCGTAAATAGTAAATCGTAAACCGCAAAAAGAAAAATTCTCTTATCACGATTTACGATTTATGATTATGAAATTAATAAAGATTGACGTGCTTATTGAACCGTAAACTGCACAATTCTCAGTTGAGTCGTTTTCGTTCCGGGACTGTAGCTGAGAATATGCAGCACGACGGCATCGCCCGTTCTTAGTTTGGCGGCGACATCGCTGAATGATTTCAGATTAGCTGCCGGGACGCGGTTGATGCGCTGGATTACATCGCCTTCGCTGAGGGCGGAATCCGTGCCGGTTGAATTTTTGACATCGGCGATGTAACTCGCCGGGTTGATATTTTTGATAATTAAACCCTTTTCGCCCTGTATTTTATAAACGGCGGCGATCTGCGGGGTTAATTCCGTCAGGGTCAGTCCGAACGGTTCAGCCGGTTTTTTCTGCCCATCAACTGATAATTTGACCGGCGTTTCGTTATCGAAAATTTTGCTGTTTGACGGACGTTCGGCAGGTTTTATCAAAGTCGTTTTGCGTTCGAGCCGATCTCCAACCTCGCGCAAAAACACCAGATTGATTTCTCTGTCGGGCGTGGTCGAAGCAACTCTTTGAATTAAGTCCGGCGCATCGGAAATTTTTTCGCCATCGTATTCTAAAATTATATCGCCCGACTGCAAACCGGCGGCGGCGGCGGCACTCTGTTTGTCGCTGACGCTGGTGACGATTGCGCCGCGCACTTCGCCGAGACCGTAAACTTTGGCGAATTCCGCTTTGACCGAGTCGAGATAAACACCCAAATAGCCGCGCCGAACCTTTCCGCTTTGCACGATTTGTTGGTAAACATTCGCCGCTTCATTTGATGGCAATGCGAAACCGATGCCGTTATAATCGCCGGTCAAGGTGGCAATCTGCGAATTAATGCCGATCACTTCCCCGTTCATACTGACGAGCGGACCGCCGGAATTTCCGCGATTAATCGCCGCGTCGGTTTGAATAAACTTTTGGAACAGACTGGCTTGCGGCGTTTCACGTTTGGTTTGCGAAATAATTCCCGCCGTCACGGTTTGCGCCAAACCGAACGGCGAACCGATGGCGAGAACCCAATCGCCGACCCGCGCCTGTTCCGAGTTGCCGAGCTTGATAAACGGCAGATCGCGTCCCGCTTCGATTTTCAAAATCGCCAGATCGGTCGGTTCGTCCGCGCCGACGATTTTCGCCTGATATTCCGCGCCTGACTGTAAGCGGACAGTGATCCGCGAAGCGTCGTCAACGACGTGCAGATTCGTCATAATGTAACCGCTTTTGTCAACGATAAAGCCGCTTCCGACCGCATACGACGGGCGGCGCGGCAGTTGACGGCGGAAAAATTCCATAATATCGTTGGCTTCATTCGACGAAGGTTTGTCGTTTTTGAGCGTGATTTCGGGAATTTTCCCTTTCGTGTCAATATTGACGACGGCGGGTTCGACCTGTTTGGCAATTTCGGCGAACGAAGCGGAAAGTTGTTCGGGAGAAATTTTTGCGTCGCCGATTTTGGCGACATTCATATTGGTCTGGGCAAGAACGAGCGTCGCACCGCTTCCGCAAATCAAAAGCGCGAAAATAAAAACTATCGCATAAACGCGCAAATTTTGGACTGAAGATTTGTTCGATTTATCAGTTAACATAAATTTTTCTCCTTGTAATTCAACATTCCGGCAAATGCCGCCGCTATATGTGAAGTATAACAAATGACATTTACGAATTACGAATGTAATGATAAATAATTTCAATCAGCTGCATATTTTTGACTATTGACGATTGACGGTTTACGATTTACGCATCTTACAGATTTACGCGATCTACGAAATTTAGAAATTATGCTTGAAGAATATCTGAAACAATTTCTCGAACATCTGCGCTACGAACGAAATGTCAGCCCCCATACTCTGCGGAATTACTCGAGCGATTTAGGACAGTTTCACGAACATATTGCTCCGGCACAGGTTGACGGGACGCGCAAGCAGATTCCGGTCAAAGACATTGACCATCTGACGATCCGCGAATGGATGGCGAGTCTGCACGCCGACAACAAAAAGAAAACTTCGATTGCGCGAAAGCTCGCGTCGCTGCGGACGTTTTTTCAATTTTTGGTGCGCGAAGGAATTCAGGAAACAAATCCGGCGAAACTCGTCGCCACGCCGAAAGTCGAGCGCAAACTGCCGAATCATCTTTCGATGGAAGATGCAGTGCGCTTTATCGAATCGCCGGATTTGGAGACGGATTTGGGAAAGCGCGACCGCGCGATTCTAGAGTTTTTATACGCGACCGGAATGCGCGTCGGTGAATTGGTCAATTTGAATTTAAAAGATGTTGATTTCCGTGAAAAACTGGTGCGCGTCACCGGCAAACGCAAAAAACAGCGGATTCTGCCGTTCGGCGAACCCGCGCTGCATTCGCTGATGTATTATTTGAACGAAACGCGCCCGACGTTTCTCAATAATTGTCCGCCCGCGATGCGCGACGAGCAGGTGGTTTTTCTCAACTACCAGGGAACGCGCATTACGACCCGTTCGGTCGGGCGAATGGTTGATAAATACATCAAACAAACCGCTGATATTCACGACATTTCGCCCCATTCGCTGCGTCATTCGTTCGCCACGCATTTATTAGATTCCGGCGCGGATTTGCGCGACATTCAGGAACTGCTCGGACACGCGCGGCTTTCAACAACGCAGATTTATACGCACGTTTCGATGGAAAAATTAATCGAAGTTTATGATCGGGCGCATCCGAAAGCGTGATAAAATTGTTCAAAGTAACGGCTTCATCCGTGTAATATGTTTCAGCAGCCCGACTGTCAAGAAGGGCTGGTGACTTAATGAACAAAGCCCTCCTCAACAGTCGGACTACCGACACAGTTGAATCAGGAAGTAAAATCAAATGAAAAGAAAATTATTGTTATCAACGCTGTCTTTAATTCTCTTGTCAACCGTTGCTTTCGCGCAGGAAACGGTTGAAGAACCGCCAATCAAAGTTGACACTTTTTTGCTGACGATGCCGCTCGTCGTCAAGGACAAAATGGGGCGCAATGTTTCGGGGCTGAAAAAGGAAGATTTTTCAATCGTCGAAAACGGTGTCAAACAAAATATCGAATATTTTTTCAACGAAGAATCGCCGATGAACGTGGCGATTTTGATTGACACGAGCGGCAGCACGCGCGAGGTTCTGGGCAAAATTCAGAAAGCCGCCCGCGAGTTTGTCAAAGTTCTCCGCCCGGAAGACAAAGCGATGATCGTCAGTTTCGATTACCGAACTTTGTTTTTGAGCGATCTGACTTCCAACAAAAAAACGTTAGCAGAAGCCGTCAACCGGACGCGCATCGCCGATCAAGCCGGCTCGGATATGAACGCAGCGATTATTCAAATGGTCAGCAGTCATTTTAATTCGTTCAAAGGCAGAAAAGCCGTCATCGTCCTCAGCGACGGAATGGTCATCCGGCGCGACATTTCGACGCAGCAAACGCTGGAAACTCTGCAAAAAGCTGATACATTATTTTACCCGATTGTTTTCCGAACGAAATTTTACGCCGAGGCGATGCAGAGAGCGGAAAACAACAAAAGAAAGCCGCTGCCGATGGAGATGCTGGAATTTCTCGCCAACGAAACGACGGGCAGATTTTATGAAAAAGACGCGGCGGATTTGAAAGATGCTTTTCAAAGCATCGCCGAAGAATTGAAAAAACAGTATTTAATCGGGTTCTACCCGCAGGGAACCGACACGGAATATTTTCAAAAAACGATCAGAATCGCGGTTGACCGCAAAGATTTGCGAATTGAAACGAAGAAAAGATGGCAATTTTGATAAGATGCCGTCTGGTTTAATCGCCCAAAATTGTACATTTATTAGAGCAATTTTTAAATTATTAAGTATTTTGTGAAAGTTCTGAGTTCACGCTTTAGCGTGTCTGTCCGCCAGCGAAGCGCGGCGAACAATCAAACTGAAGTTTGAACTCAGAACGCTCAAAATGTAGAGTTGTGAGATGTATCAAAATCCCAACTCACGCTTTGCACATCCAACATACGAAGAAAACATCGTCAAAATTCATATCGTTCAGCTTAATTTGCGTTTTAATTTTACTGAATTGTCCGGCAATTTTCGCCAATCAGATTACGCTGAAAAACGGCGACCGGCTGACCGGGAAAATCGTTAAAAAAGACGGCGATTCGATTGTTATTAAAACGGAAGCCGCCGGTGAAGTGAAAATTTTGTGGTCGGCGGTTGAAAATTAGTGTCTGACGACGCGCTCAATATCAAACTCGCCGACGGACAGTTGATCAAAGGAATCGTCGAAACAGAAGACAGCAGAATCGAAGTGGCGACGCAAGACGCGGGAATAATCGAAATTGCCAAAGAAAATGTCGAAGTCGTCCGTTCTAATGAAGAACAGGCGAAATTTGAAGCCGAAGAAGAACGCCTGCGAAATCCGGGTTTGCTTGATCTGTGGCGCGGGTCGGCTGATCTCGGTTTTAGTTTGACTTCGGGCAACTCCAGCACAAAATCGCTGGCGGCGGGTGCGCGGGCGAACCGCGAAACACGCAAAGATAAAATTACCGTTCGCGCCAACATTATTCAGGCGACCAATTCAAATTTGGGTGTTTCGGTGACGACCGCATCAGTTTGGAGCAGGTTTTTAAATTTTATCCGAGCATCACCGAATTCGGCAAAATTCGTTCACTGTTAGGTGCTTCGGTGATCGCCGGTTTGAACGATTGGCTCAGTTTTCAAGTAACCGTCGGCGACTGATTTAACAGCCGCCCGGTCGCCAACGCCAAGAAAAACGACTTTCTTTTTTCGACCGGTTTGCGGGCGACTTTCGGCAGGAAGAAAAACAAGTAACAACCGGAGTCGGAGCGCGGAAGTCTCGTCCGCCAACGACAGCGTAGCGAGTCGTTGCATCTCCAATTACCAGAATGATGCTTCAATGCGAACGCCGGCAACATCGCTTCGCTGGTTGGCGGACGAGACTTCCGCGCTCCATTTGGCGGACGAGACTTCCGCGCTCCATTTGGCAGACGAGACTTCCGCGTTCTCTAAATTTTATGAAATTCGGTTTGATTGCCGGGAACGGCGAATTTCCATTTCTGGTCGTCCAAGGCGCGAAAAAACGAGGCACGCCGCTGGTTGTCGCGGCGATTAAAGAAGAAACCGACCGGCGCATTGAAGAGGTCGCCGACAAGGTTTTGTGGGTCGGCATCGGTCAGCTCGGCAAGATGATTTCGTTTTTCAAAAGCGAAGGCGTTCAGCAGGTGATAATGGCGGGACAGGTCAAGCACATTCAAATATTTTCCGGCGCGTTTCCCGATTGGCGAATGGCGAAAATGCTTTATAACCTGCCCAAACGAAATACCGATTCGTTAATCGGCGGAATCGCCGCCGAACTCGCTAAAGACGGCATCGAATTGATTGATTCGACTTATTTTATTCAGGACAATCTAGCGCAGGAAGGCGTTTTATCGAAACGCAAACCGGACGAAACCGAACGCGGCAATATCGAATACGGTTTGATAGTGGCGAATGAAATCGCGCGGCTCGACCTCGGACAAACAATCGTCGTCCGCGCCAAAGCGTGTGTCGCCATCGAAGCGATGGAAGGGACTGACGCGGTAATCAAACGCGCCGGAGAATTGGTGAAGGGAAAACTAACGGTCGTCAAAGTTGCCAAACCAAATCAGGATATGCGTTTCGACGTGCCGGTCGTCGGAGTGCCGACGATTGAAACGATGATTCGGGCGGGCGCGACCTGTCTTTCCCTGACCGCCGGGAAAACACTTATTTTCAACCGCGAGGAGATGATTAAACTCGCCGATTCCAAGAAAATTGCGGTTATCGCCGTCGTTCCTGAAACAAATTTCAGTCGCCAGCCGTAAAAACCGCACAATATTAAATCGGCATACTGCTTGAAATTGCCGCAAAACAATTTAATTTTAATGGCAAACCTGCCGCCGGATACAAAATTAAATCCACCGGCTGCGAGACAATTTTTGCATCAAAATTACACGAGCGGCATTACATTAGACATAATCAGTTACAGATTAAAAATGAAAAAACATTCAACTACGAAAAATATACTTGCGTTATTTTTAACACTGGCATTTATTTTCCCGTCTTTCGCGGCGGCGCAAACGGCGGCGAAAGCCGGTTCGCCCGCCAGAAAAGCGGCGGAAGATATCACGGCGGCGCAGCTTAAAGATTATCTTTATTTCGTTGCTTCCGACGAAATGGAAGGACGCGACACGCCTTCGCGCGGACTCGATTTGACCGCGAAATTTATCGGCACGATGCTGTCGCGCTGGGGTTTCAAACCGGCGGGCGACGACGGCACTTATTATCAAAAAATCGCGCTCGTGCGCGAATCACCAGATGCGGAAAACTCCGGTTTGACGGTCGGCGGGCAAAAATTTAATTACGGTGAAGATTTTTACAGAGTCAGCGGCAGTTCGGAAAGTGCGCTTTCCGCGCCGGTGGTTTACGGCGGCAGCGGCTGGTATTTCAAAACCAAAGGCGTTGACGCACTGCAAAATGTTGATGTTAAAGGAAAAACCATTGTTCTATACAGCGACGGCGCATCAAACAGATTTTTCCCCGTGCCGCTTCCGAACGGCATTACGCAAGCCGATTTTACCGGCAAGCGCGGCGAAGACTGGATTGACCCGATGACCTACGCCAAACAAAAAGGCGCGGTCGGCGTAATCATCGTCGCCTCAAACGACACGCAGAAAAACTGGGAAAGGTTGGCGAAACCTCCTGCCGCGCCGCGTCCGTTTGTCGAAAAATTCCGCAGCGAAACATCTCTGCCGACAATTGTTGTTTCTCAAAAAGTCGGCGATATGATGATCACGGAAGCGAAAAATGCCCCGTATCGAATCAGCGGCGAACCGGCGAAAAGTTCGACCGCCGCCTTTGCATTGGATACGGCGAAAAGCGTCGAATTTAGGGCGGCAGTCAAACAGGACAAAGTTGAAACGCAAAACGTCGTTGCATTATGGGAAGGCGGCGACCCGCAGCTTAAAAGCGAAATGGTAGCGATCGGCGCACATTACGACCACGTCGGAATGAACGAAAACGCACCGGGCGCGGATAAAATTTGGAACGGTGCCGACGACGACGGTTCGGGAACTGTATCGGTTTTGGCGATTGCCGAAGCGTTGAAAAATGCGCCGCAAAAACCGAGACGCTCGATTTTGCTGGTCTGGCACTGCGGCGAGGAAAAAGGGTTGTGGGGCAGTGAATATTTCAATAAATATCCGACTGTTGACATCAAAAAAGTCGTCACGCAGCTAAACATTGATATGATCGGGCGCAGCCGCAAACCGGATGATAAAAATCCGAAGAACAACAATCTGTCCGGCGAGAACGAAGTTTTCGTGATCGGTTCGCAGATGATGAGTTCAAAACTCGGCGACATCACCAAATCAGTCAACGATTCGTATTTGAAATTAAATTACGGTTTGAAATATGACGACCCGAAAGACACGAACCGCTTCTTTTTCCGTTCGGATCATTTCAACTACGCGCTCAACGGCATTCCGATTGTCTTCTGGTTCGACGGCGTTCACGAAGATTATCACCAACCGGGCGACGAACCACAGAAAATTGATTATGACAAAATGCAGAAAATTGCGCGGACGATTTTTCTGACGATGTGGGAAGTTGCCGATTTGCCGACGCGCCCCGCGATTGACAAACAATTGCCGCCGGAACTTTCGCAGCGATAGGAAATTCCAAATTCCAGATTCCAAATTTATTTTTCATTTAGAAGCTAAAATTTTTCACGATTTTTTTTTCTTCAATTTGGAATTTGGAATCTGGAATCTTCAATAAGCCAGTTTAATTGAGTTCATTCCGCGCATAATGACTTTTTGGCGGCGGACGACGCGCTTTCGATTTTTCTGCGGATTGAAAACGTTGAGCGGCGAAGGAATCATCGCGGCAAGAAAAGCGGCTTCCGGCGGTGTGAGATTCGACGCGGACTTTTTGAAATAATAACGCGAGGCGGCTTCCGCACCGTACACGCCGTCACCCCATTCGATGACGTTCAAATAAATTTCGAGAATGCGTTTTTTGTTCAGTTCGCGTTCGAGAAAATATGTAATTAAGGCTTCACGCCCCTTACGGAAAAACGAGCGTTCTTCCGATAAATAAAGATTTTTCGTCAGCTGCTGCGAAACGGTTGATGCGCCGCGTTTAAAACTCGGCATCGGCGGAATCCAGTCGTTTTCGTCAAAATCGCCTTCCTGCTTGGCTTCCTTTTCGCCTTCCCTTTTCGCCTCTTCCCAAGCGTTATTGATCGCGTCCCAATCAAAACCGTGATGCGTGAAAAAATTTGCGTCTTCGCCCGCTAAAACAGCTTTGGCGAGACTCGGCGAGATTTGCTCAATCGGCATCCAAACCATAAATTTTTTCGGTTCGGTGTTTTTGGCGGCGGCTTCGGAAATTCGGTACTCAATCAAAGAAGTAGTCGTCGGATTTTCCGTGCGGAGTTTTGAGATGTTCGGAAATGCCAAAAATTCATAACCGAGCCACACGATAACCGCGCCGACTAAAATGAAGAATAAGATTTTCGTCCAGTACCACATCTATTTTAGATTCCAGATTCTTTTAATTTGGAATCTGGAATCTGGAGTTTGGAATTATTGTTTGCTTTTGACGATTTTGTTGGCTCCGTAGTCAACGCGCTTTTTCCCGGCTTCCGCATCTTCGAGCATTTCTTCAGCTTGCAAATTGCCTTCGTCGAGCTTGATGGCTTTTTTCAAAGCGGCGACGGCTTCGTCATACTGCGCGAGTTTTATTAAAATCGCGCCCAGTTCGGTTTGATACTGACTGTCGTCCGGCTTTAATTTAACGGCTTGACTCAGCGATTTTTGCGCTTCTTTATCGTCGTTCAGTTTGTTGTAAGAACGTCCCAAATTGAAATGTGCCGCATCGTCCTTCGGATTTTTCGTCAAAATCTTTTTGTATGCTTTAACCGCATTTTCAAACGATTTGTTGGCTTTGGTCGGTGGCGGAGCGTCTTTTTTGGCTTTTTTTGACGGCTTTGGTGTCGGTGTCGCGTCCGGGTTTTCCGATGCCTCCTGTTCCTTTTCGAGAAGTGAATAGGCGATACCGAGTTTGAAATACGCTTCGGCGAAATCAGGATTCAGTTTGACGGCTTGTTTATATGCCTCGACCGCTTTTTCATTTTCGCTCGCATCGAAGAGTTTATTTCCCTCGGCAAATGCCGTCTCAGCATTTGTAAATTCCGGCAGCGGGGTTTCCGCCGGTTTTACATTAACATTTTCCTGAATTGCTTCCGCTGCCGGTGTCGCCGCCGGTGTCATATTTGTCTGAGTGACACTGTTCGTCTGATTTACATTATTCCTGTTCGTCGCTTCACTGGTGCAGCTGAGCGATAAAAATGCAAATGTCGTTAAAATTATACAAATTAAAATTTTTCTCATTGTTGATTTATTAAAAAATATTTTTAATCCCCTATTAATTTTACCCCGGAGGAAAAGCAAACGGACGACCGGCAAGCAGGTGAACGTGCAGGTGAAAAACGGTTTGTCCGCCATCGGCGTTGGTGTTGATAACAACCCGGTAACCGTCCTCGGCAAAACCATTTTCACGGGCGATTTCCGCCGCCACCAAAAGCAGGTAGCCGAGCGTTTCCTGATGCTTGTTCCGCGCCTTGTCCAGCGACGCGATGTGTTCGCGCGGAACGACCAGAATATGGGTCGGCGACTGCGGATCGGCATCATTAAAAGCGACGCAAACGTCGTCTTCGTAAACAAATTCCGACGGGGGTTCTCCCGTAACTATCTGACAAAAAATACAATTTTCTTGGCTCATATTAATAATATAAAAAAATGATCTGTAATCATACCACAATCATTTTTTTCAATCTAAATGCAATTATTCAAAAGTTGTGATGCGCCGGCAAGAGGTTTCAGCTGTAAGTTCTTTGCCGAACAAGCATTTTACAGATTTCCCGAAAAAAGACGTGGAGAAAGTGATTTTTTTTCTTCCCAAATGCCGGTTTTTTTTGTATCATTTCGGCAATGACACCGGAAATTGCTATTACATTGGTTTCGCTCCTGGTTGCTCTCGTGCTGTTCGGCACGGAGAAACTGCCCGTTGATGTTGTCGGAATTATTTTGGTCATCGGGCTGGTTATGAGCGGCGTTTTGACCGTCAACGAAGGCGTGTCCGGTTTCGGCGACAGCGTAATCATTACGATTGCCGGACTTTTCGTGCTGACCGGCGGACTCATCAAAACGGGTTTAGTTGATTTGATCGGACGCAGGTTATACCGCATTGCCGGCGACAACGAGTTCTTGCTGACGGCTTTGATAATGGTCGTCGCAGCGGTTTCCGCGTCTGTTTTAAAAAACACGACGACGACGGCGATGTTCGTTCCGGTCGTTTTGGGTTTGGCAAATCGGGCGAGAATTTCGCCGTCAAAACTTTTGATGCCGCTCGCGTTCGGAGCAATTCTGGGCGGTAGCTGCACATTGATCGGAACTTCGACCAATCTCGCCGTCAGCGGCGCGATGCAGCGTTACGGAATGGAGCCGTATTCGATGTTTGAACTCACGCCGGTCGGTATCGTCACGGTTGCCGTCGGTATGGTTTATATGCTGTTCGTCGGCATCAAACTGCTGCCGAATCGCGGCGGCGAGGAATCTTTGACTGAACAGTATTCGATTCGTGAATATGTTTCCGAAGTTCTGGTTTTGCCGGGTTCGCAGTTGATCGGCAAAACACTTGGTGAAGCGGATATAAACGTCGAACTCGACCTTAATGTTCTCGGCATTATTCGCGGCAAAGAACAGCGCATTGCGCCGAGTCCGAACGAGCGCGTCAACGAAGGCGATTTACTGATTGTCGAAGGAAAACTTGCCAATATTTTGAATGTCAAAGCGGAAGCCGGACTGGAAATCAAAGCCGATTTTGAACTCAACGACCGCGCTCTGGAAAGCGACGAGATCGAACTTTTTGAAGTGATGATAATGCGCGATTCGCGGCTTGTCGGGCAGAATTTGAAAACCGTCAATTTTCGCCAAATTTATGATTTGACCGTTCTGGCAATCAACCGGCACGGCGAAAAATTTCTGGACAAAATCAGCGACGTGCGTTTGAAGTTCGGCGATGTTTTATTGGTTCAGGGCAATCGCAGCTTGATCGAACCGTTTGTCGTCGAACGCGAATTGATGCTTTTGGAAGACGTTTCCGCCAGCAGTATGCGAACGGAAAAACGACGATGGGCGATTGCTGCTTTCGGGCTTTTCCTTGCTCTTTCGCTAGTTAAGGTAGTTACCAGCGGCGCAGTTGAAGTTCCGCTCGCCATTGCCGTTCTTTTAGGCGTTTTGCTGTTGCTGGCGACCAAAACCGTCCGCCATTCGGAACTTTATTCGCTGATTGATTTTCGGCTGCTGGTTTTGATCGCCTGTATGATGAGTTTCGGCATAGCGATGGAGAAAACCCATACCGATATTTATCTCGCCGAAGTAATCAAAAATAATTTCGAGCAGTTCGGCGCAATTGCCGTTCTCGGCGGATTTTTCGTATTAACCGTCGTGCTGACCCAGCCGATGTCGAACCAAGCCGCCGCGCTCGTCGTGCTGCCCGTCGCCGTCAAAACCGCGCTCGCACTCGGTTTGAATCCGCGCACTTTCGCCGTCGCCATCACCTATGCCGCGTCGTTTTCATTCATCACACCGCTGGAGCCGGCGTGTGTTTTGATCTACACGCCCGGACGTTATAAGTTTATGGATTTCGTCAAAGTCGGCACGATTTTAACCGTCGTCGTTTTCATCGCCGCGATGATATTAGTTCCGATATTTTGGAAAATTAATTAAAACCGGTAGTAATTTGTCGTGTAAATCCGTTAGCGATTGTATCGCGTCCAGGGTTTTTTCCCGCCCAGAATATTTACAAAACTGGCAATTGGATTAAAGAGTGCGCGATACATTTTAATTTTTGTCCGGCTCGTCGTTGTTTTTTCCAGCCAGTTTTTCAAAATATACTTATCAATAATATCTTCCCCGATCAAAACGCCGGTTCCGGCAGTCGGGGTCATTATCAAATCAACCCACGCCATTCGGCTTTTCCCGACGTTATCGTGAATGCCGACGTTGCCGATAGTGGCTTCGCTGATCAGACCGATTTCAAACTGCGTACTCCAAACTGCCGACCAAGCCATCGTCTTCATCCGACTCGTCCAGTAATCTTTCGACTTGCCGAATTCCAGCTTTTTTGATTTGTCGCTGTTGTTGACAAAAATTCTTCCCGTCGCCGCGCCCTGCAAAGGATGAGCGACGTAATTGATAAAAAAAATGTCGCCGTCAGCCCAGCCGCGCAGATTTTTGACCGAACGTTTCCAGTCAGCGAAAAACGGTCCGCCCAATTCGCTGTGGGTTCTTTTTTGAAATAATCTGACACCGTGCTGAATGCCGAGAAATATTCCCGACTGAATCAGAGCCGGTTTCCAGTGAAATCTTTCTTCACTGAGACTAGCGGGATTGTCAAATTTTCTTTCGAGAAGGTTGATCTTCTCAAAATCATTTTTCGTTGGCGGATCGTTATGATTTATTTCAGCGGGTTCAATTATGTTGACAGCCAGCTCGTTTGCGGCTTTCAGAAGTGTCAAATTCTGCCTGTCTCGGTTATGTTTTCCGGCAAAGAAGTTCGGTTTGTAAAGTTTTCTGAAATCTTCATCGGAAATGTTGTCCGTTAAAGTTTCGGGGTCTTTTATCCGGTTATTTCCGGTTGACTCGGCAACTTTATTAAGCTGTTGACGGGCGGAGTTTTTTGATTCGAGTTCCTGAGTCTGCGCCCAAATGCAATTGCAGCTGAATAAAATTATCAAAATAACTAATGATTTCATCACGATAAATATTTTGGCGGTATTATATTTCCCACTTCCCCTTGTTCGCTCATTTAATTTCACCGGAAATATTTGAACGGCAGTTTCGCTCTTCAAATTAATTTACCGTCAGCATCGGCAAATACTTCTGTCAGGAAAGTTTTGCCGTGGACAAGCGAGGAAATCGAGAGCGATTGTTCTGTCAAAAGACGATTTCGTCTTTTTCATTTTCATCTTTGCCCGTCTTGATTTCAACTCTCAAAGTCGGATTTTGCATAGAACAATCGAATTTAGACGCAAAAAAACGCCGATCAGGTGCGGCGATTTTGTAAACTTTCCGAAGTGGTATGGCTCAAATACTTATTTGGTTTTTACATTTGATGGTAGTTTTAACAAGCAAATTACTCGACATTCGCGGAAATTTCAATTTTGGAAGCTTCTTTTTTTGCCGCCGTCACATTAACCGGAATATTCCAGACGAGCGTTTTGATGCGGCAAGTGCCGGTGTTGTCTTCGCGGCAGAAAAATACTGTCAGCTTTGCTTTCAATGAAGCGGCACCGGCTTTGTCGGTTTGAAAAGGTACCACTAGCGGAAGTTTGCTAAATTTTTCTTTCGGGCTGGCGATTTTCACATTTCCCCCACTTTCCGTTGAAATTTCATACCGTTGCGGCGCGTTCGGGTTCAAATGATAGCCATCCGGGAGATTCAAATTAAAAACCAGCGAATTTGCCGAATTCATCGAAACATTCTGCGTTTTGAGCTTTGTTTCCTTTGCGTTCGGCGAAGAAGCATCAGTTTCGGCACTGTCTTTGACCGGCGGCGTTAAACCGGCAATTTTCAGCGTGGAAACTTCCTTCGTTTTCAAATCAACGACGCGAATCGCGTGATTGTTCGTGTCGGCGATGTAAAGTTTCCCGTCCGCTGCGCTCAAACCGCCGGGTTCGTAAAAGGTCGGCGATTTGCCGCCCATCTGTCCCGATTTCCCCGTGCCGAGAAATGTCGAAACCGTCTTTTTATCCGGGTCGAGCAGTTTGATTTTGTGGTTATAAGTGTCGGCGATCAAAAGTTTTCCGCCGTACATCGTTATTCCCAGCGGATGCTGCAAACGCACGTCGTCACCTTCCCCGTCAACATCGCCGAAATCGAACAAATCGCCGCCGACTAATGTTTCAACCGTCTCTTTCTGAAAATTTATCTCGCGGATCACATTAGATTCGCTGTCGGCGACAAACAGATTTTTGCCGTCGGAAACGATTCCCGAAGGCTGTGCAAAAGCGGCTACGCTGATTTTACCGTCGTGCCGCGCCTCTGCCTGCGTCCCGGCGTAGGGTTCGAGCGTATTTTTCTCCAAATCCATCAGCCAAATCTGGTGCGAACCCGCCATTGCGACATACAGTTTTTTGCCGACGAGAGCCAAAGCCCACGGCGAACTGATCGCAGTTTTAGCGGCAATACCGCCCGCGCCGTTGAAATCATCGAGGTTTCCCGTTCCGCCGATTGTTTCAACCTTTTTAGTTTTCAAATCAACACGGCGGATCAAATTATTTTCCGTGTCGGCAACATAAAGTTTACCGTCGTCAAGGGCAAGACCCTGCAGACGGTTAAAACTCGCCGCCGCAAAATCGCCGTCTCTCGCCGCCGCCGCGCCATTGCCGATGGTTTCGATTAATTTGCCGTCGAAGTCCGTCACGACGATGCGGTTGTGGTTGGAATCACTGATAAACAGGCGTTTCGATTTCTCGTCAGCCAAAACTTTGCCCGGGTATGCCAGCGGCAAATCGCCGACTTTCGCTTTTTCGAGCGCAAATTTCAGCGGCTGTTCATTTAAGTTTCCTTTTTTGCGAAAATCGGTAACTGCCTGTTGAATTTGATTTTCAATTGTTTCGAACTGCCCCTCGCCAAACCATCTGCCGATAATGTAGCCGTCCGGGTCAACCAGCACTAAACCAGGCCACGCGCGTATCGCGTAAGCGTCCCAGATTTTGAAATTTGCGTCATTGATGACCGGGTGTTCGACACCGTAGCGGACGATGATTTTGCGGATGTTTTCCGTGTCTTTTTCGTTGTCGAACTTTGCCGAATGAACGCCGATGACGACAAGCTGATTACCGTATTTTGTTTCGAGTTCTTTGATTTTGGGAATAATATGAATACAGTTGATGCAGCCGTAAGTCCAGAAGTCGAGCAGGACGATTTTCCCCTTTAAACCTGCCATCGAAAGCGGTTTATCGGTGTTTAGCCAGCCGATTCCGCCCGTAAATTCAGGCGCACGAACTCTTTGTTTTTCGCCAAAATAATTCATTTTCTGTGAAAACAGCGAACCTGCACAAACTGTGATTAAAACCAAACTCAAAATAAACTTTAACTTCATACTTTAATAATACCGACTCACCATTGAATTGTTCCCTCTTTTGATTCGTCAATCGTGTCGAGTTGGATTCCTTCCTCAAAAAAGAACAACTTCATCTGGTCGAACAAAAATTGGTGCGAATCAGAATTTGAAACGTCCAAACCGAAATGATTAATCAGTTGCTTTTGCTTTTCGAGCCACTCTTTCCAGCAATTTTGGCAGCATTCTTCGCCGACTCTCTGTGCGAGTTCGGTCGGCAGCGGCGCGTAGCCAATCGGTTCCGTTTTTTCGCCGCAGCGGGCGCATTTGAATTTGTCGTTTGAAAATAAAGCCATTTTACATCTCCTCAACCTTTTTTAGTTTTAATCGCTAGTATAACAAAAATCCTTCAAATTTTGATTTCCCGACAATGCAAAAGTAATAAATCGTTTTCCCGATCTATTTGAAACTCAACCTTTTGGCATTATTTTGCGTCAGATATAGCGAAGCACTGAAAATCTCCCCGAATCTTCGAGCAAACCGCTTCACTTAAATTGCAAAAAATAAGGAGATAAAATGAGAAGAAAATTTTACGGTTCATTGACGATTTTGTCGGCGTTTCTGGCGATTTTAATATTGACCGACACAAATTTCGCGCAGAGACGCAGAACGCGAACGGTTTCGTATTCCAAAGGACAAATTGAACAAATTTTGAGAAGAATCGAGGAAAAAGCTGACCGATTTACCAAGGTTTTTGATGAATCGCTCGATGACAGCCGACTCAACGGAAGCCGTGTCGAAGACAATTACACCGATCTTACCAAGAATTTGGAGAATCAAACGGACGAATTGCGGCGCGAATTTAATCGCAGCGATTCTTACGCGGAAAACACACCGAACGTGCGAAGCGTCGTTAACGCGGCGACCGATGTTGACCGCATTATGAGAAGACGTAATTTCGGCAGACAAACCGAGAATTTATGGGTCTCACTTCGCGCCGACATCAATTCGCTGGCGAGAATTTACCGCGTACCGAACGTCGGATCAAGTTCTTATCGCCCCCTTCCGCGCGGAAATGCCGGTTCTGTTCAAAGAAATCCGCGTCAAAGAAACTCGCGTGCGCCCGTTTATTCAGAACGGCAAATTAAAGATGTAATCAAAAAAATCGAAGAAGGAACTGATGCTTTTACCAAACGTTTTGACGAAACTTTAGACGACAGCCGTTTGAACGGGAGCCGCGCTGAAAACAATTATACCGACCGCGCCCGAAATTTGGAACACGCGGCGGACGAGTTGTCGCGCGAATTTGATTTCAGCGATCCGGGCGGTGAAAACCGAGAAAATGCCATCAAAGTTTTGAATGCGGCGACGATTGTTGACCGTATAATGAAAAGCCGCAATTACGGCAATCAAACCGAAGCTGCGTGGCTCGGACTTCGCGCCGATATAAATTCGCTGGCTGTAATTTATCGAATTCCGGCGATCGGTTCTAAAAATTATCGCTAGTTTCATCGCTGTTTTTAAACGATAAAAAGACAGAACGCGAAAAACGTCTGTCTTTTTATCGTTTAAACTCGCCTTTTAACTTTTTACATTCGACCTGATTTTGCCTAACATAAAACATATATGGAAGAAATTGAAGATTTCTCTGAGAAATTAAATGAAACCGACTTGAGCGACCCGCAAATCCAAATCCCTTCGCAGCTGCCCGTTCTGCCTTTGCGCGACATCGTAATTTACCCGTTTATGATCGTGCCGCTGTTCGTTTCGCGCGACCGCTCAATCAAAGCCGTTGACGAAGCATTGGGGCAAAATCGAATGATTCTGCTTGTTTCGCAGAAGGACGTTGATAAAGAAGAACCGACGCAGGAAGATTTGTACACGGTTGGTACGGTCGCCGTCATTATGCGGATGTTGAAGCTGCCCGACGGACGAGTTCGTATTTTAATTCAGGGACTTTCCCGCGCCCGTGTTGATTCGATTGTGACGGGCGGCGATTACGTCAAAGCGAATTTAACGCCGCTCGCCGAACCGCTCGCGCCGACGGGTTCGCTCGAAGTCGAGGCTCTCGTCCGCAATGTGCGCGGTTCGATGGAACGCGCTTCAAACCTGGGCAAAAACATCTCGCCCGAAGTTTTGGCGATCATCGCCAATTTGGACGAAGCCGGCAGATTAGCCGATTTGTCCGCGTCAAATCTCGAATTAAAAGTCGAAAACGCGCAGAGTGTTTTAGATATTTCCGATCCGGTCAAACGTTTGCGGCGCGTCAATGATTTGTTAAGCAAAGAAATTGACGTACTGACCGTTCAGCAGGAAATTAATACGCAGGCGCGGGGCGAAATTGACCGCTCGCAGCGCGAATACTTTTTGCGCCAACAGTTAAAAGCGATTCAAGCTGAACTCGGCGAAGGCAACGAACTTTTCGAGGAAATCGAACAGTACCGCGACAAAATTCTCAAGGTAAAAATGCCGCAGCACGCCGAAGAAGAAGCGTTGCGCCAACTGAAAAAATTAGAGCGAATGCACCCGGACACGGCGGAAACGGCAACTTTGCGGAATTGGCTCGACATTATGACCGAATTGCCGTGGTCGAATGCTTCTAAAGATAACTTGAATTTGAAAAAAGCCGAGAAAATTTTGGATGAAGACCATTACGGTTTAGAAAGAGTCAAGGAACGAATGATCGAAGCGTTGGCGGTTCGCAAATTAAAGGAAAAACCGAAAGGTTCGATTTTGTGTCTCGTCGGACCTCCGGGAGTCGGAAAAACTTCGCTCGGACGCTCGATTGCGCGGGCTTTGAATCGCAAATTTTTCCGTCTGTCGCTCGGCGGTTTGCACGACGAAGCCGAAATTCGCGGGCATCGCCGCACTTATGTCGGCGCAATGCCGGGAAGGATTTTGCAGGCGATTCAGCAAACGGGAACGAACAATCCGCTGATTATGCTCGACGAAATTGATAAAGTCGGTGCGGATTTTCGCGGCGATCCGTCGTCGGCACTGCTCGAAGTTCTCGACCCCGAACAAAATTCGACGTTCCGCGACAATTATTTGGGCGTAACCTTCGATTTATCGAACGTAATGTTTATGACAACGGCGAATGTGTTGGACACGATTCAACCGGCGTTGCGCGATAGAATGGAAATTATTTCATTATCGGGCTATACGGAAGAAGAAAAACTCGAAATCGCTAAACGTCATCTGCTGCCAAAACAAATTGAAGAAAACGGACTCGAAAAAGGCGACATCAAATTTGACCGCAAAGCGTTAATGCAGATTATCAGCCAATATACGCAGGAAGCCGGTCTGCGCCATCTCGAACGCGAAATCGGTAAGGTGTGCCGCAAAGTCGCCCGGAAAAAGGCGGAACTCGAAGACGAATTCAAACCGGTCAGAATTACCGAAAGCAATGTCGTTGATTTTCTGCGTTCACCGCGCATCTTCCCCGAAGAAGCCTTGAAAAAAGACGAAATCGGTATTGCCACAGGTTTGGCGTGGACGGCGGTCGGCGGCGATATTTTATTTATCGAAGCGATCAAAACGCGCGGTAAGGGCAAACTTTTACTGACCGGACAACTCGGTGAAGTGATGCAGGAATCGGCACAGGCGGCGTTTTCGTTCGCCAAAGCACGCGCCGACGAACTCGGCATTGACCCGGACTTTTTCGACCAGTATGACATTCACATTCACCTGCCCGAAGGCGCGATTCCGAAAGACGGACCGAGCGCGGGAATTACGATGGCGACGGCGATTGTGTCGGTTTTATCGCAGCGTCCGATCAGAAAAGACTTTGCGATGACCGGCGAAATTACATTAAGAGGCAACGTCCTTCCCGTCGGCGGAGTCAAAGAAAAACTACTGGCGGCGCGGCGGGCGCATATCAAAACGGTAATACTGCCTGCACCGAATAAACGAGATCTGGAAGATTTATCTCAGGAAGTTTTGAACGATTTGACATTTATATTTGTAGAGAACGTGCGCGAAGTTTTCCGCGAGGCACTTCTCGAAAGCGTATCGCCCGTCGAAAAGTCAAAAAAGGTGTCCGCCAAAATCGCAGCATAACTAAATATGATAGCTTTTATAAGAAAACAGCATAATAAAGGTGGTAGTTGAGGTTTGTCTGATTTTTATTCTTTGACACCATACTTTTCGTATGATATTTTGAAGACGTTTTTGTCACTATAATAATTCAAGACAAATTAAAGAAACTTTTTCTAACCCTCGGCGTTTAAAATTTAACGCCGATAATTTATATTTAGGTCGTTTTAGCGATTCGCCCTAACCCCGAAATTTTATACAAGGAGTATAGACGAACTTAATGAAAACACGCCTCTTCAGAATTTTTAACATAAGCGCATTTTTAATATTTGTTTCCGCATCTTTTTCTTTTGGACAAATTACCAGCACGAGTTCGAGCGGCAGAAACGATTCCAAACCGCAGGAAGTCCAGCAGGGAGAGAAAATAGTCAATGATTTAACCGGCAAATCAGGCATTCTTTTCAAAGAAGGTTTAGCCGCACTGGTTGATAACCGCCGCTCGATTGCGGGTGATAAGTTTGATAAATCCATCGAAGTTTTCCTGATGTCGGGCGTTGACGTGCAGCGCAATCAAAAGCTGCGCGAATGCTATAACCAGTTAATCGAAACGGTTTACCGCATCGAATTTCCGTCCGACGATCAGCTTCCGCAAGTTCGCAGTCTTTCCGCTACCTGTAGTTGGGATATTAAAAACGAAACTGCCGACAGCATCGCTAAAGTAATTAAAACTCAGCCGACCGCTACAATCGGCGGCGAGAATTTGACTGCCGCAGTTTCCGGCGGAAATCTACCCGATCAAACGCAGGTTGGATTTAACGAACAAAAATTTGAAGCGTCGCCGCTCGATGATTTATCAAAAATCGAGTTAACACCGGATGAGGTAAATGTTGACACGCCCGAAGCGCAGCAGCAGTATCAGCTTGCCGTCTATGCGGTCGCCAACAAATCGCTCGGATTCAGCTTCCAAATGCACGCGATGGTGCAGCAGTTCGTCAATTATTACAAAGGACGCGGACGCGGGACGATGGAAACCGGACTTTACCGTTCGGGAATGTTTATGCGAATGGCGCGGCGCATTTTCCGCGAAGAAGGAGTTCCCGAAAACGTCGCGTGGCTCGCACAGGTGGAGAGCGCGTGGAAACCGGGGGCTTTGTCGTGGGCGGCAGCTTCGGGGTTGTGGCAGTTTATTCCGGGAACAGGCGTACGTTTCGGACTTCGCCGCACTGCTTATATTGACGAAAGGAACGGTTTTGAAGGCGCAACCCGCGCTTCAGCAAAATATTTGAAGTTTCTGGCAAACCGTTACGACGGGAATTGGGAATTGGCGATGGCTGCATATAATTCCGGCGAAGGCAATGTTGACCGTGCCATCAGACGCGCCGGAGTTTCCAATTTTTGGGTAGCTTACCCTTATCTGCCGCAGGAAACCCGCAATTATGTGCCGAATATTCTGGCGACAATTTTAATTGCCAACAGTCCGAATCAGTACGGTTTCGGACACATTCGCCCTGCGCCGCAATTAATGTATGACCAAATCCGCGTTCCGGCTTCGACCAATTTAGGACTTTTGGCTCAGGCTTCGGACACGACGACCGAATATTTGCGTTATCTGAACCCCGAACTTCGCACGAATATGTCGCCGCCCGAACCGTATATCGTTCGCGTTCCTGCCGGTAAAGCAAACGGTGTGGTCGCTTTATTCAAACGACTTCCGGCAGCGAGCCGCAACACGGCGGCAGTTACCAAAAGCACAATCGGTGAAAGCTGGCAGAATGTTTCAAACCGCACCGGCATCAGCGTCGAAGATTTGATGGCGGCAAATCCGAAGATGCCTGTGCCGCGCGGCAAAGTTTTCGTGCCGCAAAAAGGCAACAACGTAAATAACATCGTTTATTCACGTCCGGTGAACAATTCAAATGTCACGGCACAGGCACCGACCGTGCGTGTCGTCAAAGCCAAAGCGGGCGATTCATTAACCAGAATTGCCGAGCGTGAAGGCGTGTCGCTGTCGGAACTCGCTAAATTTAACGGACTGCTGACCACATCGGCTCTCCCGATAGGACGCGAAATCAAAATTCCTTCTAAATAAACCGAATATAATAAAACAGAAAAGGTGCGGAATGTGAACATTCCGCACCTTTTCTGTTTATGTAAGTAACCGCAATTTACGAGGGTTATTTACTCAGTTCAACTCCGTTCGCTTCAAACGCAATTTCCGTGACCGTTCCGTCTTTGTTGATATTGTTGAATTTTGCTCCGTCTTCGTTCATCAAATGGTCAACTTCCGCTTTGCTCAAAGTTTTGACGCTGAATGTTCCTTCGGCTTTTGCTTTCATTCCTGCTGATTCGAGCGGAATAAAAAAGGCGTGATCTTTGAATTTCACACGGACCGATTGTGCGTCTTTTGACGGCGCGAGTTCCATCCAGCAGCCTTCCATTTTACAGGAACGCACGATGACACCTTCGACCGCGACGGTTTTCCCCGAATATTTTTCCGGGTTTTTCAACACTTTTACAAGCGAAACTTTTTGGACTTTAGCGAGCGGCGCACCGCGCTTAATCATTCCACTTGCATCAAAAGTTGCTACTTTATCCGCATCGGTTGGGCTTTTTTCTGCCCCCATCATATCCATTTTTTCCTGCGCCATACCCGTCAGCGCAAAGGCTGAGGATAAAATCAATAAACCTAAAATTTTTTTCATAAATATTCTCCAACTAATAAATTTCCACAAATTTACCTGTAATCAAATCACAGGTAATTACCATCCTGTCACCAAAAGATTTTGCGCCGATTTGACGCTGATCTTTTGATATTTACTGTAAGCCTTTGCCGCACGAGTGCGAACCTGTTCGTCAGTTTCGCCATTCACCCACCCTTCGAGCGCGTCGTGCAGAATGTATGCTTCCGGTGCCATCAGATTCGATGTCCAGAGCAGCGGTTGTGCCGAAGTCTTTTTCAGCGGCGCGGCAAAATAATTGCGGCTCGCACACGCCAAAATTATTGCTTCGCGATCTTCATCGTCTTTTTTCGGCGGCTGATTTTCCAGCTTAAAGTCCATCAAACCGTTATGCCCGACAAAAGCAATGAGGTTTGCGCTTCCCAAAATCTGCAAAGTTTTATTATCAACCTGCACATTTTCCCGTTTCGCACCCGCCGCCGCCGCGAAAAAATCGTCAAACGCCGCCTTCATCTCACTTCCGCGATAGGCATCAGCGACGAGGTAGACGTTCTGCGTTTTGTGCTTGAAAACTATTCTCTCCAAAACATTTTCCTTCGGATTCGGAATGTCAGCGAGTTTTTGCCATTTTGCCGATTTGGAAAAAAATGTTTTTACGCCGAAAGCCGCGCCCCAGTAAAGATTTTTCGCCGGGTCTGCGCCATTGCCCAAAAAAGCCGGAACCGGCACAATGCCCTGATGTTCATTATCGCACAATGCAACAATGACGTGAACGACTTTTCCGACGTTCCGAATGTTTTCAATTTCCGGCGGCGTTGTATTTTCGGTTTTTTCGGGCGTATTTTCCGGTTTTGCGGTAGAATTTGAATTAGATGTTTGAGCATTCGTGCAGCCCGCGATACAAAAAAGCGATACTAAGCAGAACACGGCGAATTTTTTTGACATCGGGGCAACCTCATCTTTCAAACTTCTACTCGGCAGATTATAGCAATGAAAGAGAAACATATCCAATTATTGAGCATCGCACTTTCGGGAATCTACGCGCTTTTTATCGCTTGGATTTATTTGGCAGAGCCGAAATCCCTGACCGAACTTCCGGCTAAAGCGCAGGCGACAATCGAAAATGTCACAACCCAAACGCAGATCATCACCAACACTTACGAAGTTGACCGTGCAAAATTTGACGACGGATTAAAAGCCTTTCGAGCCGATAACTTCGTCGCCGCACGTGATTATTTCAGCCGCGCCGACCCGGAACGGCGTGATGAGAAAACACAGTTTTATATCGCGTACAGCTTTTACCGACAGGGTTTTGGCAAAGTTTATAACGACGACGAACTTTTCAAACAGGGTTTGGAAGAAGCCAATAAAGTCATCGCGCTCAATAAAAATTTCAAAAGCGACGATACGAATCTGCAAATAAAAACGCCGGTCGAATTGAAAATCGAGTTTGAAGAAGGATTAAAAGTCACGACGAGTGATTTTAACCCGCTCAAAGTTTTGCGCGAAAGAAAATAAATTATGTCCACAGTCCACAGTCCGAAGTCCGAGGTTGAAGAAACCGGAAATCTGCCGGTGATCGAAGGCGAATTGCTGGAAATTTTGAGCATTGAAAGTGATATTTTTTTTGATGATGAACAGTCCAAAGCCGCACCGCGAAATGAAGAACAGGTCTTGATTGTAAAAACCAAAGACAAAGAACCGGCAGCTAACAACCAAAAACAGCATCTGCAATACATTTTTCTGCCTTTGATTTTCCTGACGACCGCACTGCTCGGCGGGCTGCGTTTGAATGCAGCTGACAATGCACTGATTTTTCTCAAACCGCCGCTCGTGTGTTTGATTTTTGCCGTGATCTTGCTCTTTTTGTTTTTTCGTTCCGGTTTATTGAAATTGGAAGGCTGGTTTTCAGAAAGTTTTTCAACGCTGCAAAACGTCGCCAACGGAACGCTTTTGCTGACTTTGTTTTTCGCCTCGACACAGATTTTTAACTCGCTTCTGCCGGAAAAAGGCTTGCCTTTCTGGATGTTCGCTTTCTGTTTCTTGTGGACTCTGTGGAACAATTTGTTCGTCGAATTTCAGGGCAAAAAACTTCTGCAAAGTTTAGGCAGCGTTTTCGGACTCGCCTTCGTCACCAAATATCTGATTTTGGCGTATATGACCGCCCCGACTAGCGAAAGCTGGTGGCGCGGCATTTTGGAAAATCCGACACAGGAATTTTTTACGTATTTGTTCGAGTTGCCGCGATTTGCCGCCGGAACGGGTTATATCCAATTTTTCGCCGTCATCTTTTATTTACTGGGATTATTTTTGCTTCCGCCGGTCTCGGTGAAAAAATGATTAGTCGAACCAATCGCTTTTATAAGCGATCCACCAACATAAAAACAAAATAGGGATTGTAGCAACGATTGCCCAAACTAAAGGCAGAATCATATCGGCGCACAAACCCAGGATAAAAAAACTGATCCAGAAAACTTTTCGCTGCATATCTAATTTCAAATTACAGATTTCAAATTCCAAACTAAATAAAATTTTAATGAATATCCAATAATTATCAGCTGATAAAATCTATTTCCAATGGTGATTCTTCTTGTAATATTTCTTCTGAAACCACTTCGTAAAGTTTGTCGGCATCCTGCCGGGAAACTTGTTTCTTGGCGGGAATTTCGAGAATTTTTACCTTCGTGAGGCGATTGTGTCGCTTGATTTCAATTTCATCATTCGCCTTGACTTCGCGCGAAGATTTCGCCGTCAAGTCATTCACTTTTATCAGTCCGGCATCGCAAAATTTTTGCGCCAGTGTGCGGCGCAAAATCAAACGACTGGCTTTTAGAAAAAGATCGAGACGCATATTTTTAATGATGAGCGGCGACTCATTTTACTCGTTGCCCGTCACACACTTCTTACTTTTCGCTTTTCTTGACTTCGGCTTTTTGTTCTTCGATAAATACCGGCGCAACCATCGGACGATACTTTTCGTTGATTTTGATATAGGCACCGTTGCGGAGAGTCGCCATAAACTTTCTTCGCTCATCGGGAAGTTTTTCGTAAGTCATCGTTTTCCGAACGTCGGCTTCATTGAAAAGTGATTCGCTGCTTGCTTTGGAGCGGTCATCAACCCGCAGAATTTCCATTCCCTCGGTGATCTCAATCGGGTCGGTTACGCCGCCGACTTTGACATTTTCCAAAGGCTTGGCAAATCTTGCGTCCATTTCTTTGGCATTGACCACTCCTACTCTTCCCTTGGTCGTCGCTACATCGGGACGTTCAGAATTTTCTATCGCCAACTTGGTGAAATCAGTTCCGCTACGCGCCTGCACAACGATTTGCTTGGCTTTTTCTCTGACCGCCGCTTCGTCACGTCCGGCAAAGCTCATAAAAATCTCGCTGATCGTAATGGTTTCCGGTTTCGTAAACTGCGCTTTGTGCGCGTCGTAATAAGTTTTAACCTGCGCCGGTGTCCAGCCGAAATATAATTTCGAATCAACTTCTCTCTGCAAAACCAAATCTCTGGTGAACTGCTTGCGCCGAACTTCGCGGAACTGCTGCGGGTCAACACCGTTTTTCTCCATTTCTTTATAGAGCGCATCCAGCGTTTTAATACCTTGCTGTTTCATAATCTCGCCGAGCGATTCGTTAATTTGCGATTCGACATCTGCATCAACGCCGAGTTCTTTACCTTTCTGTAGGATAAGTTCTTCGTTAATAAGACTGGCGATCAGTTCGCCCTGTTTGCCTTCGACTTCGGTTCGCGCCTGTTCGCGGGTTTTGCCTTCCTGCACGGAGGTGTCAACCACTTCGGTCATTTCACGTTTGACCCGCGACAGCGTGATGACACCTTCGTTGACTTGCGCGACCACTTCGTCAACCACCTTCGATTCGGTTTCCTGTGCGGAAACTGCGAAAGTCGTCAAAATTAAAACTGCAATTAAAAAAATTGCGGAGTTGATACGTTTCATTTTTTACTCCAATTTGATAAAAAGACTTGATTGAAAATCTTAATCTTCTATAATATGTTTGGCAACTTGGGAGTTTGATGCAAAAAAACTTTTTTAAGTTTCACGCCCCGCAAAAATAAAATTCAGAAACAAGATCGTTTTAATACTTTCTATAAATAACGGTCTTTCCCGCCAGAATCTCGATTCACGAAACAAATGAAAAAAAGATGTCCGCAATGCCAAACGGTGAATTTTGCACACGCCAAAGACTGTGTGCGCTGTCGTACCGATCTGACTGAAACTGCTCCCTCATCCGAAGACAGAACAACGAAAACACCGATAAAATCGAAATTTCTGCGCCGCACGGTCGTCTGTATCGCCGTCGTTTTGCTGACGCTGCTCACTTTTTATTTCTCGCTGATTCTTACTTCAAAATCTCTCGGCTACGACGAAAAGCAATCCGTCAAAAAGGCAATCGCAGTTCTCGACGAAAAAGGATTTTCGAGAGAAGTTTTCCTGCTCACCTGTCTGACCAATTTCCGCGCCAACGACAATTGGCTCAACGCTTCGACCAAATTTGAAAATGCTTATGCCGCGACCAATTTCCCGATTGAGATAATGACCGTTTACCCGGAGTTCTTCACCGATACGCTCGACGACACCGAACGCGCCGCCATCTTGCTGCACGAAGCGCAGCACCTAAAAGGCGCGGACGAACAGGAAGCGTATCAATTTGTCTGGGAAAACCGCAAACAACTCGGCTGGACCAAAGATATCTACGCTCGTTCCGTCGTCTGGCGCAACGTCCGGCTGCAAACCAAAGAAGTTGCGCCTAATTTATTCGTCTGCGATTGGAATGATGTCGGTGACTGCACGGAATAGCGAAAGATAAGGGCGAATGGCAAAAGTGATGAGAACTCATCCTTTACCTCGTGTCGGCTTTCGATATATTTTTCAGTAAATTATGAAATCCGGTTTCGTCATCGAAGACCATTTCACTTTCAACGACGAAACACGGCAGATCAAATTGCAAATCTTTCAACTTAGCCGCATCCTTCGCAGTCGTCAGCAAAATTTTCGCGCTGCTTTCCCACGCTTTTTTTTCAATTTTTTCAACATTGTCCGCTGTATAAAAATGATGATCGGGAAATGTTTGCGTCGCCGTTAAATTAAACTTTTCTTGTTTCAACTGAGCGAAAAAATTATTTGGATTGCCCAACGCGCAAAATGCTAAAGCCGAAGTTCTCTGTTCTGTATCCTTTGCCCTTTGTTTTTCTTCCGAACTTGGCGAACTTTGCGCCTTGGCGTGAAACTCTCTTAAATCTATTAAATTTGAAATTTTATTTTTCGTCACAAAAATCGGACAATCTGAATTGTATTGTCGAATTTGAAGTTTTAAGGTTGGAACGTTTTCCATCAAATTCGCTCTTGTGATGATAATTGCATCGGCGCGTTTCAGATTTTTTAACGGTTCGCGCAAAATTCCCGAAGGCAGCATTTTTTCGCTGCCGAACGGGTTTGTCGCGTCAATCGTAACGATATTCAAATCGCGTTTTACTTTGCGATGTTGAAACGCATCGTCAAGCACAAACGCCGTGACACCGAACTTATCACGCGCCCACTTCCCCGCCGCCACGCGGTCAGCGTCAGCAATGACAACGGCTTTTCCCGTCAGTTTTACGGCAAGTTCAAAAGGTTCGTCACCCGCCTTTTTTGCGTTCGCCAAAATACTTTCGCCGTCAGAGACGAGAACGCGCTTTTTAGGATTTTCCCGTCCGTAACCGCGCGAAATAATGCAAACCTTCTCACCGCTTTCAGCCAAAGTTTCCGCGATAAATGCAACGAGCGGAGTTTTTCCCGTGCCGCCGACCGTGATATTTCCGACACTTATCACCGAAACGCCGAGCGAATGTGATTTAAAAACGCTCTTTTCATAAAGTAAATTTCGCGTCTCGATAATTGTTCCGTAAAGCCGACTATACATAGGTGCATCGTGAATCGCCCAGAAACAATAGTGTAAAAACTCCGCCCACGTATCTTTTAACTATTTAATTCTTTGAGCGATTTGTCGTTTGAATTAATCTTTCCAGTTTGACCTGCGCCGAGTGGCTGTCAATACTTTGTTCGGCGAGGCGGGCGGCGTGGATCGGTTCTTTAGCGATGCCGCCGATGACGAGAGCGGCGGCGGCGTTCAAAACGATTAGCGAACGCGCTTCGTCGCGGCGTTTGCTGGCGAGAACATCTTTGATAATAGCCGCGCTTTGGTCGGGTGTGTCAGCTTTTAACTGTCTAATTTCGCCGCGCTGTAATCCGAAATCTTCGGGCGACAGGGTAAACGTTCTAATCTGACCGCCGGAAACTTCGGCGATGTGCGTTTTGCCCGTCAGCGTTATTTCGTCCAAACCGTCCGCGCCGTGAACGACCCACGCTTTTTCCGTTCCGAGCAGCGCGAGTGCCTGCGCCATCGGTTCGACCAGCGACGGATGCCATACGCCGAGAAGCTGCTTCGGTGCGCCCGCCGGATTTGATAAAACTCCCAGCAAATTCAAACAGGTGCGAATGCCGAGACTGCGCCGCACGTCGCCGACGCGCCGCAGCAGCGGGTGAAATTTCGGCGCAAACATAAAACAAATGCCCGCCCCGTTCAGACAGGTTTGCGCGAGTTCCGGTTCGCCCGCCACCTTGACACCCAATTTCCCCAACACATCCGCACTTCCCGTTTCGCTCGTTCCGGCACGACTGGCGTGTTTGGCGACTGTCAAACCTGCGCCGGCGACGACAAATGCAGCAGCGGTTGAAACATTAAAAGTTTTTGTCGAACTCAATCCCGTCCCGGCAAGGTCAATAAAATTTTTCTGGCGCGAGGTAATTCTCACCGCGTTTTCGCGCATCACGCGAGCCATTCCCGCCAGTTCTTCAAAAGTTTCCCCTTTGGCAGTCAAAGCAGACAACGCGCCCGCAATCTGCTCCGGATTCGCATCACGGTCAGTCAAAATTCGAAAAAAGTCGGAAGATTCGTTCGTCGTTAAATCTTCGCCCCGAATCAGGCGAACGAGATATTGGTAAAGCGGCGTTTCCGCTTTGCGGTTGGTCGCGGACATCGGCGCGGCAAGCAGCCAGTCTGTTTTCGGCATAACCACATTATATGTCGCATTTGACGCGAAACAAAGTTAGCGCAAAAATTATTGCAAAACAGTGAATCCTCAATACCGAATAGAGCGGGTTTCGCGTTAGAATACAAGCACTATGAGATGTTTAAGCTGTGAATTTTACAACCAGCCTGACGCGTTGTCTTGTCTCGATTGCGGTGAGGTTGATTTTGTTAATCCAAAGCTGTTCGGCGAAGAAAAAGAAGACACTTCACAGTTGATTTCGATGAAATTTGTTTTTACCGCGACTGCCGCAGTCGTGTTAGCCGTCGTTTTTATTATGCTGACAACCGGTGATGAGGTCTCACGCACAAGTTTGTTCTTCGCCATTTCATTCGGGTTGCTGATAAGTGTTCTAATTTCTATGTTAATGATGAATTCGAAAGAATATAAAACGCGCCGGGACAGAAGACGACGGAATATAGCTACAATTGAACAGGTCACGCTCAGTTCGATTGCAAATGAAGTAGATTACAAAATGCAGCTCTTAACTCGAGAAAACAGAGAATTAATAGATTTATTCGCCCCTGTTTATGAAGACGACGAAGCGGACAAAATTGAGTATGTTGAAACCAACGAGACAGACAAGCTGCTGTTTGAGACGGTTGAAATACAGCTTGATCTATGCAAAATGCAGTCTGATGAAATCGAATTGATTCGGATAGAGAGTGAAATTTTATATCACCGCAAAACTTTGAATGACGTTGTTGAACCCGCAGTTGCCGAAGACGAAGAAACGATTGAAGATTTGTTTCAGGAACTTCAATACCTACAGGACAGTTACGAATACGATGAAAATAACAGCTATATAGATGTACTTTTGCCAAGACAGGATATGTTTTTCAAAAAAATAGATTCGGCGCAGAAAAAATGTAAAGAAGTAAGCGACGAAATCACTGAAAAACAAACAGCGCGACAGCGCGGACTAAATTATTTTTCGCGGCAACGACCTGGTTTTTCGTCCGGCGATCAGCAATTTGCGGATTTTAACATCAAACATATTTTAGCTGATTACAACGGTGCGTTTGCCGAACTGGAAAGCGAATATCAACGGCTGAAAGCAGCAGACAGGCGGAGCGGTTATTTGATCGGATGACACGCAATACGGCGTTTTCAAATTCCTTTTCCCTCATAAAATTTCAAAATTTTCTGTCACAAAATAAATTCCGGCGGTGTTTGAATAGTATAAATCGCATTTTTTGCGAAATTTAATACTACTACGGGAGAAATTTGGAAATGAAAAATTTGAGAGATATTCGTGCTTGCTTTTATATTTTAGCGGTGATGTGTTTTTTGTCGGGGATGGTTGTTTTCGCGCAGGACAAAGCGGAAAAGGATTGGAAAACTCGGGACTTTTGTTCAAACAACGGCTCGTGGGATAAAAGAGTGTCGTTCAGCGAAAAACGTGAAATGACGGCGGCAGCGGGCGGTTTGGTAAATGTTGACGGAGTAAAAAACGGCGGCATCAGCATTAGGGGTGAAAACAGGTCTGACGTGCTGGTTCGGGCGTGCGTTCAAACCTGGGGCGGTTCCGACGAAGAAGCCCGCAATATTGCCCGCAACATCCGCATCGAAACGGGTTCCGTCATCAAGGCGGAAAATGCGGCGGACGATAAAAGCTGGTCGGTGTCTTACGAAATTCTCGTGCCGCGCAGTACAAATCTTAATTTAACAGCTCGCAACGGCGGCATTTCGATCAGTTCGGTCGAAGGCGCAATTAACTTTGACACGACGAACGGCGGGGTCAGTTTGACCGACTTGGCGGGCGACGTAAAAGGGCGCACGAGCAACGGCGGCGTGAATGTCAAATTATCGGGCAGCAGTTGGAAAGGCAGCGGTCTCGACGTTGAAACGAAAAACGGCGGCGTTAGTTTAACGATGTCGGATAATTATGCAGCTCGAATCGAAACCGGCACGGTCAACGGCGGTTTCAGAAGCGAAATCAACGGTTTGAGCGTAGAGAGAACGGACGGCAGCCGCAGCAGCAATCGCCGCATCAACACGACGATCAACGGCGGCGGCGCACCGATTCGCGTGATTACGACCAACGGCGGTATCAGAATAAACTCATCATCCAATTAATTTGATTTATTTTTTACCGGAGCGCAGGCAGTCTTAGCCTGCGCGTTTTTTTTTACATACACGCACAGGCAAGGCTGCCTGCTTCATTCAAAACTTTTTAAACGTATAACCGATATGGAATAAATTGTTGTCAATCCCCGGATTTTGAACACCCCGGTTGCCGTTCGAGAGATGATAATATTTATAACCGACCGTGATTGAGCGACTGTTTTTCAGAACGAATTCGACACCCGCGCCAACATCCGCCGTGAAGGTAAAATTCGTCCCGATGTCGGTCGGAATGCGTTTATCAAAATAGATAAATCCGCCGCTGCCGTCAATAAACGGCTGAACTTTTTTGCGCGGTCGAAAATTTATCTGTAACCCGACCGGGACGATGCCGAAGGCATAAGACGTGCGGCGAACTTTGTCAATCCGAAAAGTGTTCGGATTCGTCTGCACAACGCGCAAATCGGGATTTGACAAAATCGCCGCCGGAATCAAATCGAGCGTATATTTCAAATTGACCTTGCTGTTATTATTAAACCGCCGCGCATAACGCAGGGCGACCAACGCAAATCGGGCATCCGGCGTTCTGCCGGTTCCCTTTATCACGGTTGACGAATCGGGCGAGAAACCACCCCACACGCTCAGTTCGTTCTTCCCTTCATCGCCGGTTTGAGCCACCGCCGACACAACAAAACACAGAGCTATCAAGCCCGCCAAAATGATTTTCATAGATTGATTAGAAGTCTAAAATTGAATACGATTTTCTAAATAATAGTAGTTTTGTCCGAAAAGTCAACGATTTTAAGTTTTTAGGTCTGAAATTTAATCTGCCGACAGAATACGACAATGTTTTCTGCGAGCGTTTAAATTAAATGTTTTGAAGTTTTAGCAAATACTTTCCGACAATGCCGCCAATATCTTACAACAATTTGCTTCAAAAACCGGGTTTCACACCGAAGGAGAACTCATCCGGCACTTTTTATGAAAAATGCCATTCGAGAGTTGAAACGTGCTTTTGTTGATGTTTTCAGGTTATTTTGGCAGACTGGAAACAAAAAAGAAAACTACTTTCGATTTTTCTTGGCTGTCTCACAAATGTATTTTCACCGCTGTTCCCAAAATATTTAAATCGCCCGGATGGGCGTAGCCGTCGTTTTGCCTCATATAATAAATGTCAGCCGACACTTTTTTCGTCAAAGTTTTGCTGATGCCGATCATCAAACGATTGCGGTTGAATTTTTTGATGATCGAATCATAAAAAATCTCGTCAGCGACGAAGAACTTCGCTTTTGGGATGAATCTTTTCGGAATATTTTTATCAACCGTCAGCATCGCGCGATAACGCCAGGAATTTTGCGGCTGGCGAATGCGGTATTCGTATTGACTGCGGTGCGAAAGTCCGAAACCTTTGTAAACAAACGGGAAACGATAGTTACCGCGCAAATTTAGCTGATGCTCCGTTAGGAATTTTCCGGCAGAGTTTCGCGCGTTTATATTCCAATAAAAAGGCGTGACGGAAAAAGATTTCGCCGGTTTATAAACAAATCCGACGGCAATTCGGCGGTCGCTTAATTCCGTTGCGTTATTCCCAAAATACCCCGTTCCCTGCAGGAAAAAATCAAACTGTTTTGTCATCGGCACAGTTAGCTGCACGTCGTTCCACGACTGTCCGTCGCTATCACTTCGCCTGTTTATCTGACCGTCGGCTGAGATTACTGCCGTTATTGCAAAGAAGCACATCCACAAAAAACATTTCATAGGCTAATAATTTACGATAAATAGTTGACTGTTTTCAATCTTATCAAGAATAATAAATTTTTTCTTTTGCCGCTTTCGTTCAAAATCAAAACTGTGAGCGCAACGGAATTTATTTGACATCGCGAGGAAAAAATAGTAAAAATGTAGGCAGTATTTATTCATCAAGGAACGCTCGGAGGTTTTATTTGCAAACCTTTCGGGTTTTCGTTTTTTAAACTCGCCATTTAATGCAGGAAGGTGTTCAACTGCAAATCTTTTCCGTCAGTCGAGATTGAAATCGTACCGCGTTCGCCGGTCGTAAAAATTTTCGCTCCTGCTTTTTCCCATCGCGCCAAAATTTCCGGGTGCGGATGTCCGAAGGGTGATTCCCTGCCGACCGGAACGACGACTATCTGCGCCTGCACCGCGTCAACAAATTCCTGTGTCGAAGATGTGCGGCTGCCGTGATGGGCGGCTTTGACAAAGTCACTCCGCAAAGATTCCGGCGCACTCAACAATGCTCTTTCAGTTTCCTTTTCGATATCGCCGGTCAGCAAAAACTTTCTCGCGCCGTAAGTCAGGCGCAATACGACGCTGTGATTGTTGTCTGATTCGGCATCGGCGGTTTCATCCTGTTCAGGATACAGCGTTTCAATTTGTGCGCCGCCAAAATCGAATATATCGCCGCGCGATATTTTGATAAGCGGCACTTCGCGTTTTTCCAAAATTGTGTAAAGTGCGGCAAATTCTGCATTTTTAAGCGGCATTCTGCCAAACATCGCGCCTTGCACCGCAAAATTCGCCGCCACGTCGCGGAGTCCTTGAATGTGGTCGGCATCAGAGTGAGTCGCCAAAATGTAATCAATGCGGTCGTAACCTTTTTCCCAAAGATAAGCGGAGACCACCGTTTCGCCGATGTTTTGTTTGTCCTGTTCAAAAAGTTCGGGTTCATCTTCAAATTCGTTCTGCACGAAAGTCCGTTTAAAATTTAATTTTCCGCCGCCGTCAACGAGGAGGGTTTCGCCGTTCGGAAACGTAATCAGTGAAGAATCTCCCTGCCCGACATCAAGAAAATCAATATGAAGTCTGCCGTCCGCTGACGGCGCACTAAACGGATGAAAAATTATCAAAAACAGCAAACCGACAAATATAATTGCTGAAACCCGGAGAGAGAAAAACTTGGAACTTTGGAGTTTGGAGTTTGGACTTAGCGAGAAAGGTTTCCACTGATAAAGTAATATCGTAAAAGCCAGAAGCGGCGCGAAATAAAGTAAATAGATCAGTTTCACCTCACCCGAATAATTCGGCAGCCGCATTGATGCCCAGTCTTTTTCGACGAAAAAGCCGGGTATGGAAAGCAGCAGCCAGTTAAAAAGTTCGGTGATTTTGATAAACGGGATGGCTAAAGTATCGCTGACTCCGGCGAGAAAAATTGTAAAAATCGCAGTAAAACTTTCAATCGCAATAAAAACACCGACCCATAAATTCAACAGAACACCGAAAAACGACACCCGGTGAAAGTAAATAATGACCGGCGGCAGCAGCCAGAGCTGCGCGACCAGCGAAATTAAAATCGCTTCAAAAAAGTAGCGCAAAATATTTTGCAAGGCGGCTTTTTCGAGCATTTTGAAGTAAGACGATTTGAAAATATGCGCCGACCAAATCTGACGCGAAACTTCCTTTTCCCATACAATTTCGCGCCAGTAAAGCATTTCACAAAACTTTCTGAGCCGCCGCGAAACATCCGGCGGAAAAGGTTTTTCAGCAGACGGTGACCAGTTTCCAATTGAGCGCAGATGTTCGATCAGCGGAAAAGCCATTGCTACAATCGCCGTCACGCTGACGAAAGTCAGTTGAAACGACGGTGCGAAAAGATCATTCGGTCGCCACATCAACAAAATAATCGCGCACAATCCGAGCGCGTTAAGAAGCGTTCCGCGCCGGTAAATGACTTGCGAAAACAGCAAAACCGTGAACATTAGCGAAGCGCGAACAACGGGCACATTGGCACCAACCGCCAGCGCATAAGACCACAAAAATCCGGCGGCAGTCAGAAACTGCCAAAATTTGTTTCGCGTGAAAAATTTGATGAAAAGAAGGATCAGACCGCCGATAAATGTGATGTGCAGACCGGAAATGACGAGAATATGAAAAGTGCCGCCCTCGCGGAAAATTTCCGCCGTTCGTTTGTTCAAAAAATTACGATTGCCCAACAGCGATGCGATTAAAATGCCGGAAGTCGAAACATTGAAATGCTCCTTAAAATTAATTATCAAATTTTCTCGGCGGTCGTCTAACCAGGCGAGCGGTGCGAAAGACTTATCACCACCGAGTTTTTCGACGAGCAGCGGACTTTTGATAATGCCGACCGCATCAATGTTTCTTTGGTCGAGAATATCTTTTTGCGAAATAACGCCCGGATTCAAAAAGCCGTCCGTCCTCTTCAAATTGCAGGCGACGCGAATTTTTGAGCCGTATCGCAAATTTAATTTTTCATATTCGCCGGAAATCTGCTCGTTCGTCAGCGGGGCAAACAGTCTGATGACACCCGAAACATTGACTGTCGAACTTTTATAAAACGCAGTTTCCGTTTTCATTTCGAGAAAAAATCCGTCAACGGTGAGTTCGGGGTTGTTCAGCAAAACGCCTTCAACTTCAATAGTCTCGCCGGAAATAATTTGTTTGGTGTCGTAAAGAATCTTTAACCTATCAGGCGCGGCGGAATTATTTTCGACATAAAAAATGAAGCTGCCGAGAGCCGTAAATGCGGTAAAAAGAAAAATCAAAGCTATTTTTCTTTCGAGAAAAATCACCGTCAGCAAAGAAAAAACCAAGCAGAATATGAGGTAAATTTTCCAATCGAGAGCAGCAAAGGAAGCAAGTAAAATTCCAAAACTAAAACAAACAGCCAACCACAGCAGCGGATACGGCGTGAAGTTTGTCGCTGTTTGTTTGAGGTCACTTTCGGGCATTCTATTGAGTGAAGAAAATATAAAACATTGTGAAGCGCGAAATTATTTGACTTTGATCAAAGTTTGGATTTCACGAAATCGCTCGTCACTGATGCGGCGCACGAGCATCAGGTGTTCAGGTTTACGAAATTTGCCGTATTTTTCACGGTATTCGATAATATCACGCGCTGTTTTTGCGCCGACGTGCGGCAATCGTTCAAGTTCGGCAACGGAAGCCGTATTGATATTTATCGCATCTTTACTCACTTGAATTTGATTGTCAATTGACAAAACTTGTTGAGTTTCTTTTTGTCCGCTGCATCCTGCCAAAAAACAGAATATTGTTAGAAGGATAAGATTAACAAAATATCTGTAAATGCTGCAATAAATACACTTATATTTTTGTAACACATATTGCATAAGATGTGTGCAGAATGCTAAAAGTCGTTTGAAAATAGGGGTTTAAGCTGTCGGAAAGTGAGTTTTCCACAGGTTTTTCCACCATTTCCTGTGGAAAACTGTGGAAAACTTTTAACACGCCGTTTATAAGGCTTGGTGATAAAAATGAAGACAAGGAAACTCGTCGTTTTCATTTTAACCTTTACAATTCTCTGCCTTCTTCGGCTTCCTGCAAATCGTCGTAAGCCTTTTGCAGAATCGGGCGGGCGCGTTTGCTGCCGTCCATCTCACCTATATAGCCTTCTTTGACCATCGCGTCCAAAATCGCGGCGGCACGTCCGTAGCCGATTCGCAGATGCCGCTGCAAAAGTGAAGTAGATGCGCTTTTTGAGGTGACCACCGTGCGGAGCGCATCAACGAACAAAACATCTTTTCTGCCCGGAAGTTCGCCCGTATCGTCCAATTCCTCTTCCGATTTGGTGATCGTCGCGTCGTAATCGGGGTTACCCTGTGCTTTGACGTGTTCGACAATTCTAGCAATTTCTTTTTCGTCCACGTACGCCCCATGGACGCGGACGATTTGTGACGTGGCGGGCGGCAGAAAAAGCATATCGCCTTTGCCGAGCAGTCCTTCCGCACCGTTGCCGTCAATAATCGTCCGCGAGTCAATTTTCGAGGACACGCGAAATGAAATGCGTGCCGGAAAGTTTGCTTTGATTAAACCCGTAATGACATCAACCGACGGTCGCTGTGTTGCCAGCACGAGATGAATGCCGACGGCACGCGCCATCTGCGCCAACCGCGTGATTGATTCTTCGACTTCCTTGCCGGAAACCATCATCAAATCGGCAAGTTCGTCAATAATAATAACAATATACGGCAGTGTTTTGTAGGGTTCGCCGTTGTCGTCCAACTTGCCTTCGGCACTGCGTTTTTTGACTTCCGTATTGAAGCCGTCAATGTTGCGAACGCCCCAGCCGGCAAGGTCTTTGTAGCGTTTTTCCATTTCCGAAACCGCCCATTTTAGGGAAATCGCAGCGCGTTTCGGATCGGTGATAATCGGCGTGGCGAGATGCGGAATGTCGGCATACAACCCTAATTCCAGACGCTTCGGGTCAACCATTATAAACTTTACTTCGTCGGGTTTCGCTTTGTATAAAATCGAAACGACGAGCGTGTTGACACCGACCGATTTACCCGCGCCGGTCGCCCCCGCGATCAGTAAATGCGGCATTTTGGCGAGATCGGCAACGTAATTCAGTCCGTCAATCGTCTTTCCGAGAGCGAGTGTCAACAGTGATTTCGAGTCGCGGAATTTTTTCGATTCGATCACTTCGCGCAAAAATATCGTTTCGCGTTCACGGTTCGGAACTTCGATGCCGACAAACGCTTTACCCGGAATGCGTTCGATACGGATTGATTCGGATTTGAGCGCGAGACATAAATCGTCGGACAAACCCGTTACCCGCGAATATTTTACGCCCGGATCGGGTTTGAATTCGTAAGTCGTCACGACCGGACCCTGACAAATGTGCATCACGCGCCCGGTGACGTTAAATTCCTTGGTTTTGTCTGTTAGCTCCTGCGCGATTGAGAGCAATTCTTCATCTTTTTGTTCAATACGCATCGGCTGAACCGTCAAAAACTCCGATTCGGGCAGCACATAATCGTTAAAATCAGTTCTTTTGACGAGTTTTGGCGGCGCAGGCGCAGAGTCGTCGTTTGGCTCAAGCAAATCAGCATCCAAATCACCTGTTTCTTTGATCGGCGTGATCGGAATCGGCGGCGCATCACCAACTAAATCATTGAGAAAATCTTCCGAAGATTTCGATTTTTCACCGATGGTCGGAACGAAATTATCTGACGGTTCGTCGTCTGCTGCGCCGGAACTTTTTACCTCGTCGGTATTTGCTTTTTCCTTCGATTTTGATGTCGCGGCAACCGGCCCCGTGAGAGTTTCGGCAGTCAACGGCGAACGCTTGAATATGTTTGCAAGCATTCCGCTGAGGCTTTCTTTTTCGATTGGCGGCGAAGCGGTCTCTAGCGGCAAACTAACCGGAGTTTTCTGTTTCGCTTTTTCGCTACGGGCTTCACTGCGTTTATCAACGCGGGCGGCGGCAATAGTTTGATTGACTGCATTTCGTTCGCGCCGTTTATTCTGCCATTCGTCGAAATGAACGCGAAAATTGTCCCAGGCTAAACTGAAATTTCCGAAAAATCCATCAAGTGAAAGATTTGTGATGAGCAATAGAGAAGCCGCCAACAAAGTCGTCAATAAAATTCCCGAACCGATATTTCCGAGCAGCCAGGTCAAATTTCTTGAACAGAACGCGCCCAGAATGCCGCCGTAAAAACCTGCCAACGCAGCTAAACTCGACACGGAAATAATAAAAAGAGAGTATCCGAGAACACGGCTGATTGAAACGTGCAGATCGCTGAAACGGAAAAATCGCCACGCCATCAAACCGAGCAGAGCGGGCAGAAAATAAGCCGTCAGACCAATAATCTGAAACAATAAATCAGCAATTACCGAACCGAATACGCCGACCCAATTATGAGTTTTCTGCGTCGAAGCGGTGTTCAGCGACCAATCGTCCGGGCTGTATGTGACGAGACTCAAAAAAATTAGAACCGTCAACGCCGACAAAATGACGGCAACAATTTCGTTGCTCCTCGAGTATGTTCTCGAAACATCCAATTTTTTGTCTAATTCCGCTGCCATTTCTTCGGATTCCAGATTCCAGATTCCAGATTTCCAATTCCAAATTGGAAATCTGGAATCTGGAATTTTACTCCACTTCCTTTTTGAACAATAAAAACTCTTTGATAAATGCGTCAATATCGCCGTCTAAAACGGTTTCAACATCGCTTCTTTCAAATTTCGTTCGCGTGTCTTTGACGAGGCGATACGGGTGCAAAACGTAATTGCGAATCTGCGAACCGAATGAAATATCCTGTTTGGTCGCTTCGAGTTCGGCGGCATCACCGCGCCTTTTTTCGAGTTCGACTTCGTATAATTTCGAGCGCAAAACCTGCATCGCCACCGCGCGATTCTGAATTTGCGAACGTTGATTCTGACACGTTACAACGATATTCGTCGGCAAATGCGTAATTCTGACGGCGGAATCGGTGACGTTGACGTGCTGCCCGCCCGCGCCGCTTGAACGATAGGTGTCAACGCGCAAGTCCTTATCGTTGATTTCAACTTCAATGTCCTCGTCAATCTCCGGCGACACGAACATTGAGGCGAACGACGTTTCGCGGCTTCCGCCGGAATTAAACGGCGAAATTCGCACGAGCCGGTGAACGCCCGCTTCCGCCGACATCAAACCGTAGGCATATTCGCCTTCGACGCGAAAAGTCGCGCTCTTTAAGCCCGCTTCACTGCCCGACTGTTCGTCCAGAACTTCAACCTTAAATCCCTTTCGTTCCGCCCAGCGCATATACATTCTGAGCAACATCTGCGCCCAATCCTGCGCGTCAGTACCGCCCGCGCCCGACTGAATTGAGCAAATCGCATTATTCGCGTCCGTTTCGCCGGACAATAATGCTTCAGTAATCGCTGTGTCAACTTCGCCTTCCAATGTGCCGATTAAATTATTCAATTCAGCGGCTGAATCTGCATCCGTTTCGGCAAATTCAAACAACACCTCGGCATCGGAAACGGAAGTTTCAAATTTTTCCTGACCATCTAAAGCGCGTCCGAGACGGCTTCGTTCCTGCACAATTTTCTGCGCTTTTTCCGAATCGTTCCAAAAGTCGGAATCGGAAATCTGTTTTTCTAAAACTTCAACTTTGGCACGCTTAGTCGGCGCGTCAAAGAAACCTCCCAAGTTGTGTAACTTTTTCTTTTATTTCTTCGTATTTTGTCTGTAAATCAATTAATTCCATTATTTTATCCGTGTGGTCCGACGTGAAAATTCATCTCCGTTATTTTTTCGTCTAAAACGCTCAGATGGACGATATAAATAGTAAAAAATTTCGTCGTTCGGGAAAACCACATAAACTTTCCCGTCAATCTCTCTGGTTTCCTGCCAAGTTTGGCGGATCAAAGCATATCCGAAACCGTAAATCAAAAATAACACGACAACCGCCGTGAAAATCTTACGTTTCGGTTGCTCTTCTCTTCCAAACACTGAATGATAATAAAGCCAAACTTAATATAGAACAAAGCCACGCGAACCATTCGCCGTATTTCACATAAACAGTCAGGCTGCCGTCCGATTTTGAAATTTGCCAGACGCGCGTGTCTTCCGTGTAGGATTTTGCCGTATCCGAAATTTCGCCGCGTTCATTAATATACGCCGTAATTCCGACATTCGTCGCGCGCAAAACCGGGCGGTTCGTTTCGACGGCGCGAAATACCGCGCTCGCCAAATGCTGCCGCAAAACCGGCGTATCGCCCAAATATCCGTCGTTTGTCATTTCAATTAAAACGTCTGCGCCGCGTTGGGCAAATTCACGCGAAAGACTGGCAAAATGCGATTCATAACAAATCATTATGCCGCCTTTCGCGTCGCCGAACGGCATCAAACCGTAATTTTCGCCATATTGAAAATTACCGACCAGCGTCGGCATAAACTGCGCCAGCGGTTCGGGCATCGGAACGTATTCACCAAACGGAACGAGATGAATTTTATCATACTGACTGATTTTCTCACCGTTCCGATTGACCATTACCGCCGAATTGAAATAATTTGTGCCTTTGAGATTCGGCTGCGCGGAGTTAAACAACACGGAAACATCATTCCTGACTGCGAAATCTCTGATAATTTTTTGCAGTTCGCGGTCGTCGTCATACATAAAATTCATCGGAGATTCCGGGAAAATGACGATTTTACTCAGTTCGTTGTTCGTTATGCGCTGTTTATCGTTCAAAACATTTTCTGCCAGTTCAATATGCCGTTCGCGCAATTTGTCCCATTTGAAATTATCGAGACCGCTCATCGGCACGTTCGGCTGAATGGCGATAACTTCAGCACTCACAGCGGTATTTTCAGACGACTTTGAACCGATAGGTTCGAATATCAGAATCAGCAAAGTGAGCAAAGTGACTATCACGGCTAAAATTATCCAATCTTTACGCTTTTGAGGCGGTGAAATTTTGGCGGGAATTAATATATTAGTGAATAGAAATATATTAGTGAATAGAAATATGATGTAAACATTCGCCAACGCGATCATCGAACCGATCAAATATACGCCGCCCACGTTTGCCAGTTCGATTAAATGTGGCTGAAACGCCTGCGAATAACCGAGAGCGTTCCAGTTATTTCCCGTCAAATTAAAGCGCAGAAACTCTGTCGCCGTCCACAAAAAAGGCGCGGCGAAAAAGCCGTAATTCCCGAAGCGTTTTAAAAATACCGAGAAAACAGCCGCGAAAACTGCGCTGAAAACGCCGACAACCAACGTCGCCAAAAAAAGCAGCAGATACGAAATAACAAAGGGTATCCCGCCGTAATGAATCAGCGCGTAGGTCAGCCACCAACAAGTTCCTAAAAAGAAACAAACACCGAAAACCCAGCCCAACGCAAACGATTTGAAAACGGATTCCTTTTCGCGCTCGACAGCGACAAAAAACGGAATCAGCCCGAACCAGGCGAGAAACCAAAAATCGAAATTGGGAAACGCGAACGTCAAAAGAATGGAGGAAAATACAGCTAAAAGAACATTTACAAATGAAGGAAACTTCGATTTGGCAGCGGAAAACGTCATAACTTTATTTTAACAGTTATCGGTTGCCAGTCAACAGGCAACATTTGTCGGTGGGCAGTTAAAAAGATAGTAATGAAGCGGAAGAGTTGTGCGTGAGCGAAGACGGAGATGAGAGTGTGTCCCCGCTCTCCATCTGCTTTTTGACTCACTCTCATAACCAATAAATACTGTTTGGCGGATTTCCTGCCAAGGTGAGCTGTCATAATGACTGAAACAATCAAAAATTGTCACTACGAAAATGACGATTTTTGTCATTTTAAGTAAAAGGATGTTTTTTGATGTCAAAATAAATTGATTCAGCTAAGTAGTCGTTCACAATTACTTTTACCTATTTGCGGTTAGGTTTTTGGACGCAGATAGCATAACTCATTTTAATACAATACTTAGTCGGTAATATAATAGTCGAGTCTAATTGTGAACGACTACTTATTATCGTCAGATTGTTATACTGCCAATCAAATAAACTGCCCGTTTTTGCTAAAACATTGAGTAAATTGGGTTTAAAAGTAGGAGAGCCTGATCTTTTCGACCAGGCTCATAAAGGAAAGATAACTGAAGGAACGCTCGGAAGGTGGTCAAGTGCAGTGGCATACTGCTCTCGAAGAAGAGTTGGCGGCGGGGTCTTGTTAAGTTTAACAAGCTAGCCACTCTTCCGTATTGCATATTACGTGCCAAAGTCTAATTCTAACTTCAAAATCATATACTCCCGATGAAAAGTCCAACAAACATCGGACTTTAATCAGATACTTACTTAAAAGCCAACCTTTCAAAAATGCAAAATTCTCGTTTTTAATTCTTGAATTTCGGATAAAAGTTACACTATTTGGAACATCCGGCAATTTCGGGACTCTCAGATGTTAGAAACCGGAGAAATTCAATTGATCAAAGATGCTGTTTTTTGGAAACTTTGATTTTTTGATTTCGCATTTTTAGTTTTTACTTCGTTTTCGCGCTTATTTACCGCACCGTTCAACCTGTCGCTGTAAGCCGGTCGCGTCCTGATTTTCCGCGTCAATGACCAGTGCCGAAGCCGTGTAATTTTTCGCCTGCAAACAATCACCCTTTCCGAGATAGATTTTTCCAAGCGAGACGTGCGCGTTGACCAGACGATTGTCCCAGAAAAGTGCGGTTTTAAAGCTGCTCACGGCTTGTTCCAAATCGCCGCGCCGCAAATGGATATTGCCAAGCAAAAGATAGGCTTCCGCGCTCATCGGTTCGCTGACCAGAACCTTCCGCAGAATACCCATCGCTTCGTCATCGCCGCCCGTTTTGTAAAGCTCGCGGGCTTGAGTCAGCAAAGTTTCGGTTTCGCTCTGCGTTGTCTGCGTCAGCGCGGATTGTCTTTTAGTTAAAACGACGCTGACGAAATCTTTGCGCGGAGGCTGAACGATTCGCAAATTGATACCGTCAACTTTTGAATTCTTCCAATCGCTTTCGAGTTTGGCGTATTTATTATTTTCAGACAAAAACCTTCGTGCCTGATTGTCAAAATCAGCTGCCGCTGCATCTCCGGCTTTCTCCAACGATTTAGCGAGAATAAAATACGCTTCGCCGTCGCGGGCATTGTTTGCCAGAACGGGACGCAGTTGCTTGGCGGATTCCGCGTAATTATTGTTTAAGAACAATGCGAAACCGTAATTAAAACGCGGATTTGTTTCGTCGGGCGCGGAGTCTGAGGCTTTTTTCAAAAACTCCAGTCCTTCCGCCAGCAATTCGTCGGATTTGCCTTTGTTTTTCTTTTCCGCAATAGAGGCTTGCACGGCGATTGCGCCGATGGTGTTATAAACACTCGTCAATTTCAAATCTTCCGCCAGCGGGCGCAGAACGGCGAGTGCCTGTTCGTAATTGTTTTGCTGCCACTGAATCAAACCGGTATAAAACGCCGATTCCGCATACTGCGGACTTTCCGGCGGAACACGCGAAAAATATTCGACTGCATCGCTGTTTTTCTTTTGATTCAAGTAAAAATAACCGAGTTCCAGCGCGGCATCGGCGTAAACTGCGCCGTCTTTTTCTTCGGCGAAGATACGCATCGCATTTTTATAGTAATTTTCGCGCGTCTGCGTTTCGGCATCCGGTGTCAGCAACCCTTTGATATATGCTTCAAAAGCCCGCGCCGGAACTTTATTTGCCGATTCGATAAACTGATTTTGCGAGAACGGCAGGGCTTTATCGCGCTGGTACAGCACTTGATAAGCAACCTGGCCTTCGACGGTTTGCAAATTTCCCAGTGCGTCGTTCAGAATAATATCGCGAACGACCCGTTTGCCGTCGGGAAATTCCTCGCTCAAAAATCTGCCCTCATTAACGCGAATAATTTTCGCCGTCACGCTGACCGTCGCCGCGATGTCGCCCTGTGCCGGAACGATATTGTATTTTCCGGCGATTAAAATTGAGGCTTTGGATTCCCGCGCTAGTTTCAGTGAAGTTGCCAAACTCGGCAAACTCGTCAGCGGGACGCGCAGTTTTTGCTGAATAATCTTCCGCTCCTGATTTGAAACGATATTCAAACCCGGAACTTTCAGTAAATCAGACAGCGAATTGGCAAAACTTTCGCCGACCCAGTTGAACTCCGCTTTGTTCGAGACATTTTCAAACGGGAGAATCATCACCGTATCCGCATTGCTGCCAGCCGTCTGCGCCTTGGTCGAGATAAAAGTAAGTGATAATAAAATAAAGGCATAAAAGATTTTTCTAAACATATTTCTCTCCAAAAGCAAAAAATTCGCTTACCAGAGGGCAAGCGAATTGGTTTAATAAGTCTGATGCGGATTAACAAAAAAAAGATGGTAGTCTGTACGGGATTTGAACCCGTGTCGCCGCCGTGAAAGGGCGGTGTCCTAGACCCCTAGACGAACAGACCACAAAAAGCGGATGTCATAAAAAAACTAAAAAAGTTTCAAGTACAAAAATCACTCTTCAAATATCTCGCTCTCAACCGACAACGAAGCAAGTAGAATACCTTAGATAAACTTTTTCTGTCAAACGCGATTAAAGAAATTCTTCACAATTTCAGGATTTGCATATTTTTGCGGGTAAAAATCTTAATTTCCGAATTCACCGAGGCTCTGTTATCAGTCAAACATTTTTTGACTTTTGCCGCAATTTTATTAAAACTTAATTTGCTGGACGAAATACCCTCAATTATTTTCACTCGATTTATTCCTACGGCTTGACATCATAATTGACTTTTCAAGTTTGCACGAAAATTTTATGAATGAGAAAAACAACAAACTGAAGACAATTCTCGTAGTTGACGATTACGAGGACACCAGACTTTTTATCAGATATTTGCTTGAAGAACTCGGCTATCACGTTCTCGAAGCAAAAGACGGCTGGAGTGCCGTCGAAAGCGTCAAAAAACAAGTTCCCGACCTGATCTTAATGGATATGGCACTTCCGGTGGTGAGCGGCATTTCTGCCACAAAACTCATCAGGGAGTTTAAGGAAGCGTCAAAAGTCCCCATTATCGCGTTCACCGCTTCCGGTCGCTATATTTATCAACAGGCAATTGATGCCGGCTGCAACGACTTTTTGGAAAAGCCGATTGATGCCGATAAGCTCGAACTGATGCTCAAACAATATCTCTAAAATTTATGTTCATTTGTGTATTTCCAAACTAATCGTAAATTTTACCTCCTTCGCAGGTTTGTCATTTGAAACTTCCAGCCTTACACTGCGCTCTTCGCGGTCGCCCTTATCAACCGAACCGGGTTTTCCGGGCGCAGTTAGAATATTTTTCTCGATTTTCGCGTTAAATTTTTTCGGCGCGATAATTTCCGCGAGCAAACTCATTCCGTTCGGCTCGAACTCGAAACTGTTTTTTGATTTTTCAACAATTTTCTCGTCAGAGTGGAGAAACGCCGTGATAATTTGCGGCTTATTTGTTTTAACGTCGTCGGTGATGACAAATTCATTCGGCGCGGTAAAATCGAAACGGCGGATAAATTTTTGCACACCGACCTCCGGCTCGTAAGCATCGGTTAAATCCGCCGTAATGGAAACTCTGTTTGCGTTCATTTTCACATCGGAGATGCGTATTTTGTTTAATCGCGCGTATGGAACTGCGGCAAATGCGTCGTGTCCTTCGCCTTCTTTCGCCTGTCCTTTGCCGACGATTAAAAGCGTGTTGTGATGTTCAGTCAGCGGAACGCCCGCGTAACCGGAATCGCCCGTCAGGTATTTGCCGTTTGCAAAAATAATAAAACTGTTCGCGTCCGGGTGCGCATGTCCCGTGTTTTCGCGCCAATCAGGATTTTTATTCGCAAGTTTTGCCGCGTGATGAACTTCGGGCGGCGCACTGCGAAACGCAAATGCCGTCGCATTTTTTGTCCAATCCGTGCGACCGAAAACCGTGTCATTACCTATAAAATGAATTTTTGTCGGAATCTTAGAGAGCGGTGCAGGTTCTAGTTTGTGGTCGTGATTGATAAAAGCCCACATCGGTTCGCGTGTACCTAAATCGGTTTCTTTGCGAATAAAATCAGCGGCGGTTTGCACCTGCGCGTCCTGATGAATTCCTGCAAAACGATACAAAATATCGTATTCACCGTAAAGTTTTTCGCGTTTGCTCGTTTTCATCCGATTCAGCGAACCGTCGCCGATGTCGGCAAAATCAAAAATATTCTCGCGGTCATGCAAGATCGAGTGCATCGCAAAATACTTCATTGCCGAAAACTTATCTTTCATCGGCAAATAAAGATTTCCACCCGTCGCGCTCAAATGCGCGTCGAAATACCGAATCATCAAACGAAACGCAAAACCGTAATAATGGAAACTCTCGTAAAAATAACCGTCCGTGCCGAAAGTCAAAATCGTCCGGTCAAAAACCGCCCTTGACAGTTTCACCCAGTCTTTTACTTCATCTGATTCGTCCATCACGGCGTAACCCGCAATCGCCAAACCAGCCATCGGAATCCAGGTATGATTTTGGCTGTATGTATATCTTTTCTTTTCTTTGTAAGCACCTCAACAGAAATAGGTTAGACTGTTGTTGAAATGGGTAAAACAAAAGTTATCGAATTAACCGCCGAACAGCGGGCGGCATTGGAGAAAGGCTATCGAACGGGCAAAAGTCATTGCTTTCGAGTGCGCTGTCAGATGATTTTAT